>JAZDDA010000001.1:0-2754 GCA_036679625.1 Gemmatimonadota bacterium
GTACGCGCTCCACGAACCCATGTTTCAATTCGGCCCTGATCCGTGAAGTTGCCTCTTTCACTATTTGAAGGAGGTTTGAGATGGGAAACCAGAGAACATGGAGAGCGGCAGGGTCGCCTACGCTGCGCAAACGATTGGCTGAGATTCAGTCTTGCGAGGATTCCGGCGAGTCGCTGAAGGCGTACGCCACCCGACGAGGGATTTCCGTTCATTCACTTTACCAGGCGAAAAAGCTGGCACGACAGAATGGTTTGCTGCCGCCTCACCGCAGCCAGAAGGCGCCAAAATCTTTTACGAAGGCGGTCCGTCCTCCGCAGTTCGTCGAAGCGACCGCCGTAGTGGGTTCGCGCCCACCGTCTGCGGCATGGCGTGTGCGCTTCGCAGGCGGCGAGGTTCTAGAGAGCAACACGCCTCTTGATGTAGAAGTCGCACTTCGTTTGATTGAATCGCTGGGGAGGCTCTCATGATCCGACCCGGCGAAGAGGTCCGTGTTCATCTGTGTCGCGATGTTGTGGACTTCCGTAAGCAAATGCGGGGTCTCTCGGTGCTCGTTCAGGAGGAACTCGAGCTTGATCCGTTCAGCTCCCACCTGTTCGCCTTCTGCAACCGTCGTCGCGATCACGTGCGGCTGTTGTACTGGGAGCGCAACGGTTTTGCGATGTGGCAGAAGAAGCTCGAGACAGACAAGTTCCCTTGGCCCCGTGCTGGGAATCAAGAGGTGGTGGAGCTTTCAGGTCGTGAGTTGAACTGGCTACTCGACGGCATGGATGTCTTCGCGATGAAGCCGCATGATGTCCTTTCCTACGAGAGTGTGTTGTAAATTCAAGAGCATTATGTACTGTGGCCTTCATGGCCTCAACGACGCCCGCAACCCTTCCCGAAACGGTCGAGGGACTGCGGGCGTTGGTGTTTCTGCAGCAGTCGGAGGTCGAGACGCGCGCCGCCCAGAACCAGGCGCTGATCAAGACGCTGGATGAGTACAAGGCCGAGAACAACCGACTGGCCGAATACGTCCGCTTGCTCAAGAGCAAGCGCTTTGGCAACTCGAGTGAGCGAAGCCACGTCGCCTCCCAGCTCGGCCTGTTCAACGAGGCCGAGGTACTCGCTGGCGAGGAGAGCGAGGACGAAAACGACGGTGAGGACGTCGAGGACGAGATCGAAGTCCCCACCCACACACGCCGCCGAGGGAAGCGAAAGCCGCTGCCCGAGGCTCTGCCCCGCACCGAGATCGTCCACGACCTCGCAGCGCACGAGAAGGTGTGCCCGAACGATCCGAGCCACGCGCTCGTTCGCATCGGCGAGCGGACGTGTGAGCGGCTCGTGTACGAACCCGCCAAGATCGAGGTCGAGCGCCACGTCCGCCCGGAGTACGCTTGCCCTTTGTGCAAGGAGGGGATTCAGTGCGCACCGCGTGTTCCTTCCCCGATTCCGAAGAGCATGGCAACGCCCTCGCTCCTGGCCCAGATCGCTACGAGCAAGTTCGTCGACGGGATGCCGCTGGCCCGGCAAGAAAAGATGTTCGCGCGGCTTGGGATCGATCTGCCGAGATCGACCCTGGCGTCGTGGATGATGCGCTGCGGTGAACTCGTGTCGCCGCTCCTCGAGTGGATCCTCGAGGAGATTCGCAACAGCGGCTACGTGCTCGCCGACGAGACGACTTTCCAGGTGCTGAAAGAGGAGGGGAAGACGGCGCAGAGCAAGTCGTACCTCTGGGCGCTTCGCAGAGAAGATCCCGATCGTCCGCTGCTCTACTACGCGTACGATCCCTCGCGCGGTGGCGACGTCGCGCGCCGCCTTCTGAAGGGGTTCCAGGGGTATCTGCATGCCGACGGTTACTCGGGCTACGATGGCTTCGAGCACGTGGAGGGTGTCGTGCTCGTTGGGTGCTTCGCGCACGCGCGGCGGAAGTTTGACGAAGCGATGCGCGGGCAAGGCAAGCCGAAGAAGGGGCGCCCGAAGAGTGACAAGAAGCGCATTGCCGATCAGGGCCTCGCGAAGATCAACGCCCTATTCAAAATCGAACGTCGGTATCGCGGGGTCTCACCCGAAGAGCGGTACCGGCTTCGTCAGGAGAAGCTCCGACCCAAGCTGACCGAGCTGCGCGAATGGACCCTCGAGGTAAAAGATCGAGTCCCGCCGAATAGCCTGACGGGAAAGGCGCTCGGCTATCTCGACAATCAGTGGCCCAAGCTCTTCCGCGTGCTCGATGATGGAAGGATCGATCTGTCGACCAACGCGGTGGAGCGCGCGATCCGTCCTTTCGTCATCGGAAGAAAAGGGTGGCTCTTCGCCGATACACCGCGTGGGGCAACCGCCAGCGCGCGCCTCTACAGCCTCGTCGAGACGGCTAAGGCAAACGGCATCGAGCCCTTCTCTTACCTGAAGCAAGTGTTCACGTTGCTCGCAGCGGCCAAGGAGCCCTTCGACTACGCGGAACTCTTGCCCTGGCGCATCACGCTTCCCGAGCGATAAGCAGCGACCCCCCTCCAACGCAATCCGTCCCGCCCTGACCTGTGATTCGCGAGGCCAACCCGTCCTCGATGAGGGGAAAATCGGGCGCATGCGTTGATGGAGCGCGTACCGATGCTCCATTGCGCCTTCGAGGCATTATTCCTGCTTTAGGTGAGAAACAGAGTGGGATCCTTTCTGGGTCCGCCTCCGCCACCAGCAGGAAGTAGGTCCGCAACCTTTGGTTCTGCCTCCGCTATCGGCGAGAAGTAGACTTCGTTCGTCCCCAGGTGTTGCCTCCGCAAG
>JAZDDA010000010.1:0-6129 GCA_036679625.1 Gemmatimonadota bacterium
GACCCGACGGCTCGGCTGAACGCGAGCTCTCGCTTCACGATGAGGGCCGACCGGCTTCGCTCGATCCGTCGTCGGCGCCCGACGAGTCCCTTATTCTCTTCACCCGAGGTGGCGCCGACCATCGCAGCGCAGTGTGGTCTCTCGACCCCCGAGCGCGGGAAGAACGAGTAGCGACCCCGCATGCGATGGTCCGTTTCAACAATGGTCGAGCGTGGCCGTCTTTGAGGCCCGAGCATCCCGGAGAGTTCATTTATGTTCGGGAAGTCGGCGGATCGCGCTCGCTGACCCTAGGCCGCCTCGGTAGCGACGAAATCGACGACCTAGGAGTCGGGGAGTTCCCGAGCTGGTCTCCGGACGGGGCTCGTCTCACCTACGTCCGAGACTCACAGGTCTGGGTGCAGACCCCGGGCGCTGGTGACGCAAAGCCCCTTGGCGGCACACTCGCCGAAACGTCGTACCCGTCGTGGTCCCCTGGCGGTGACGCTCTGCTGGTGAGTGGAAGTGACGGAGCCGGCGTAGATCTTTACGAGGTTGGTCTCGACGGCACGGTGCTTCGCCGTCTGACCCACACCGCAGACGTCATCGAAGCTGCAGCGGTGTGGTCGCCCGATGGGACTCGCATCGCATTCTCCGCCGGATCAGCTGCACCCGCCGACGGATGGCAGCACAGCATCTTCGTGCTAGACCTGGAAGGGGAACGTACCCGTGAGATCACGTCGGGCCGATTTCATGACTCACGGCCCACGTGGACGTCAGGGCGTGAGCCCGAACCCTGATGGGTAACAGTTACTGAGCCTTGATGGGTTACAGTTTTGGGTTACGAGAAGAGGAGCCATCGTGGTCAAGGATGGCTCCTTTTTCTATGTGTAGCCAGCCGAGGGAGACGGGGCCGAAGTAGACGGCCCAGACGCCATCGGCGATCTCCTCGAGTCCGATGTATTCACGACCGAGGAGGTGAGAACCCAGCCGTGAGTTCTCCCGAGTTCTCCCCCGTGCCGCTCAGTTCCCTTGAGGCAACCGGAGTTTTTGGGGCGTGCGTTGGGGTACCAAACCCCATTCTCAGACCCTAACTCACCGACACAAAAAAGCCGGAAGCCCGCTTCGTTAGCGGACTTCCGGCTATGCCCCGCGAAGGACTCGAACCTTCAACCTACTGATTAAGAGTCTATTCGCAGCATATACGCTGAGTGCCTGTGAGGTGGTCTAAGTTCTGTCGAGTTAGGGCGTTAGGGGGTCGGTTGTTCTCTCGAGTACTCCTGAGGTTCGACCAGTTTCGGGGAGTTGTTTGGGGTACGTGTTGGGGTACCCGAGGGCCCGGTGACAGTCGGCGACCGTTGCCGCACTGTCCCTGCGATAGCGTCAACCATCAACGTCTACCGCGTCGAGGTCCCACACGTCGCCCAGCCGTCCCTGGCGACGCCCGAGTTTCCGTGCGTACTCGGGTCCGAACTTCTGACATCACTGCCTGATGGTCTCGTAGGAGACGAGGATGCCGCGCTTCGCGAGGAGTTCTTCGACATCGCGGAAGCTCAGGCAGAATCGGTGGTATAGCCAGACGCCTCGGCCTCCCCCCTCGGATATCGCTTCTTGACATGCCCTTCCATATCAACGGACATGCGATTCTGTTACGCACCATAGATGCAAACCCAGTGGGTGAGCCGCCAGACGAACGCTCGGTGACCACCGCTCCGTCCAGAGAAAATTCTTGCGCCCACACGTCGTCGGGCTAATCGTGCCATCCCCCCCGGGGCCCACCTTGTCACGGAGATACGAGACATGGCTTACTGGTCAGTGACTGACGATGACCCCCCCATGAATCACACCTGCTCAAACTGTCCAAGTGGGAAGCAGGTCCATCCCGTGGACCGAAGGAACGAAATACAACCGTCTGGCCGTGAAGAATGTGGGACCTGCCGCCAGTATGAGGCCCGAGGGGTCTGTAACTAGGGAGACTCCGACTCCAAGAACGCGGGAGGCGATCCGTGTCACTTCGTATTCCAGTTGCTGTCGTCGCTGCCGCCCTATGCGTAGGTGTAGCCACCACTCAGCGTGTTGACGCCCAGTTCGCTGGGATCCACTTGGAGCACTTCCTGTGGGGTCTGCCCTCGGCCCCGAGCCATGCACTAACGTCCACACCTCCGCAGTCTGTGGCAGGTGTTGGGAAGCTAGGGTCCAAACTTTGCCGCTGATGAACACATCCGTTTCGCCTCGGGCAGCGATCCCCAACTTAAACGTGGCCCTTCTGATGGCCGCCATCGTCACCGTAGGGCTCCTATTCCTCGTGTCGAACCTCGACTTGCCGATCGTGAGGAACGGATTCGCCTATGCCAAGAGCGCGCAGAACATCATCGACCACGGGTTCAATCCGCTGCCAGTCGCCGGCGATCCGGCTCTCTCTCTCAGAAAGCCGATCGGATTCTCACTCTTCTCGGTCCCGTTCGTAGCACTCTGGGGCCCCAATACCGGGGTGAAAGTCGCTTCCTTTCTGGGGACCGCGTTCTTCCTGTTAGGCGCATACCTCTTTTTCGTCAGGCTGAACCGGCGTGTCGGCATCGACCCACGCTTCATGCCGCTCGAGCTGGCGCTCCTCTTTTCCAATCCCCTCGTCTTCTACCAGTTCTGGTCCGCCTATGCGGACAGCCTCTTCGCCGGCCTAGTGCTCCTGGCCTTCGTGCTGGCCGACGTGATCGTGACGGAGCCGGAGCGGGATACCCGTCCCCACATCCTCTTGTTGGGCCTCGTGATCTATGCAGCGATCCTAGCCAGATTCTACGGGCTGATCCTGGGCATCGCGGTACCGCTCTACCTGCTCTTGCACCTGCGCACCCTCCTAAAGCACGGGACACGGCTGAGGTCGAAGCTCACGTTGCTGGTCCTCGTCTTCGGTGTTCTGGGGGTGGCAGTCGTCCTTGCCCTCCTGGGGAGGAACCCGACGCTGAGCTTTGGGGGCGGCGGCATGGCCGGGTACCTGGCGCAGCTGACGAATCCGTCGTGGGAGACGCTGGTCGCGTCGATTCTCCTCGTCGCCGTCGCTCTCCTCCTGAATTTTCATTTCTCGCTGCTCTTCCTCGGGATCGGTCGCAGGAAGCGAGCAAGTGGGAGGGCGTGGCCGCTGGCCCCCACGTGTTTCGCGGCTATCTACGCGGCGGGGCTCCTGCAATTGTCGGGCACGTCCTACAACATGCGCTTCTTCTTGCCGGTGTTTCCCTTCCTCGTGGTGGCGATCATGAGCGGGATGCTGAGCACTACGCGACGGGTTAGGCGTGCGGTCCTCGGCGCCTACTTCGGTACCGCCATATTCTTGACACTCAACTACAACGTCGAACCTGTGCATGCGCGCTTGAGAGCTCTCAACGAGGACGTCATTGATCCAGTCCTCGACCGAGCGCGTCGTCTCGACAACTTGAGGCTCGATCAGCACGTGGCGTTGTCGCGGAGGATCGAGCAAATCAACGAAATCGTTGAATCGGACGGAGTCCTGTATTGGACATCGCAGTACTACGGCGCCGCCACACACGGTGTGATCCACGATCTGGGAGTTCGCGACGACATCGTGCTGCGCTACGCCGGTACCACATCCGAGATTCCGCCGAGCTCGAGCGCGCTCTACGTGGCGGGCTATCGGACGCCGCTGCGTTTCTTCGGCGTGGAAGACCGCTACGTCGTGAGCGCCCCCGCACCCGATCTCTTCCGCTTGGTGCCAATGCGGTTCCGACTCGCGAGCCTAGCCAAGGATTACTTCGATCCGGGCGAGACCGTCTCGCTCGCGGTCGAGATGGCTGGGCCAGCGAGCGCTCAGGTAACTCGGGTGGAGTTTGTGACGGATAGTCTGGTGGTGGGAGTCGATGCGGAGCGTCCGTTCGAGCACGACCTGCAGGAGACGCGAGAGGGACGCCACGAGGTGTGGGCGAGGGGCTACGACGACCGGGGCAACGTCGTGGAGTCCGGGGCGGTGGCCTTCTTCGTCGGTCTACGAGCTCTGGAGCGCTCCATCGTCCGCTCCGAGGACGATGCGCAAGAATGGGTCGATGCGCCAATCGGCTTAGGGGGAGTCCGGCTGACCAGCCCTGACCTCGAGCTGATCGAAGACAGAGGGGGCGATCAGGTGGTGGGCCTGCGGTTCACGGATCTTCGGATTCCCCCGGGCGCTCGGATAACCAAGGCCTTTCTCCAGTTCACCCCAGAGTCGCGAGACTCGGATCCAGCGGATCTCACGATTGAGGCCGAACTGGCGGGTGATGCGCCCGTGTTCGAAAACAGCCGCGGCAACATCTCTTCGCGTAACAGAACGACGGCCTCGGTCGAGTGGTCTCCGGAACCGTGGATACGTTCGGCGGCGGTACGTACTCCTGACATTTCGGCGCTCGTCCAAGAGGTGGTGACGCTTCCAGGCTGGCAGCACGGCAACGCCCTGGTTCTACTGATCAGTGGATCAGACAGTGGAGACCGGGATGTGTGGTCCTACGATGGCGGCGTTCGGGGATGGGCACCTCGGCTCTACGTAGAACTGGCTGATGAAGGCAACGCCCCCATTCCTGGGGCCGTGAGGTGACCCGCCCTGGAAGGGTCTCGCGGCGGACCCACGGGAGGGCACCCCCACGGGTATTGTCAACTTGAGTGAAATCTGCGGCAAAACGTGTGATCCGCATGACGGGAAATGGCGGTATTCCGGCGTTTTCTTTCTTGGCCTGCCGTCCAAAGGGGCGAGAATCGGCTCAAGTTGACAGTACCCGCGGATGACATCAAGCACGAGCGAAAGGTCGCTCTGAAGATGCTGAAGCAGGAGTCATCATGAACGAAGTATTGGAGGGAATCCGGTGGATCCATATCACCGCCGGCTCCATCGGCCTCGCCGCCTTCTGGGTGCCGGTGTTCACTCACAAGGGAGGTAAGCGTCACCGGCTATTCGGAAAAATTTTCAAGTACAGTGCCTATGTGGTGCTGATGGGCGCCATGTTGTCCGTTCTGCTGCACACCGTGATCGCACTGTCCGCCGGCGAGGGGCCGCGGCAGGATTCCGGAGACTTTGGCTTCTTGATGTTCCTGGGTTACCTGGCGGTAGTGACATTCATCATCCTGCGCCACGGGGTGTCTGTGCTGGAGAACAAGGATCTGGCCCGCATGAACACCTCCATGAACCGTCTCGTGGCAAAGCTGGCCATCCTTGCCAGCTTCGCGCTGATCGCCTACACACTGTACTTCAACCCGCCCATTAAGGTGATCCTTTTCGCGCTGTCGCCCATCGGCGTCTTGGTGGGTGCCGGGATTCTTAGGGCGATCGGCGGCAAACGGCCAGAACGAAAGGCTTGGTTCTACGAGCACATGGGTGCCATGCTCTCAACCGGCGTGGCCTTTCATTCCGCTTTCGCGGTGTTTGGCTTCGGGCGGTTGTTCGACCTGGGACTCACTGGTTTCGTGGCTGTCGTCCCCTGGGTTCTTCCGACGCTGATAGGTGTTCCAGCGCTCGTGATCTGGACCCGTCACTACCAGCGCAAATTCGGTGACGCTGCCTGAGCGGCTGGATCTCGACGGCTCAACGTGATCGTGGACTGGATCGAAGAGCTTCGAGAGCGGATGGGCGGGAGTTGACCCGTCAGATCCCGTGGCTCCACGTCTTCGTGGAAGGCGTGGTGATCGTCCGGGTAGAGCGGCGGAAGTGACTTGGGAGCTGAGCTCGAACCCTGATGGGTAACAGTTACTGAGCTCTGATGGGTTACAGTTTTGGGTTGCGTGAAGAGGAGCCATCATGGTCAAGGATGGCTCCTCTTTGTATGTGTATTCAGCCGAGGGGGACGCGGCCGAAATAGACAGCCCGGATGCCGCCGGCGATCTCCTCGAGTCCGATGCGTTAAGGACCGAGTAGGTGAGAACCCAGCCGTGAGTTCACCCGAGTTCTCCACTCTGCCGCCCAGTTCCCCTGAGGCGACCGGAGTTTTTGGGGCGTGCGTTGGGGCACGACCCACTTTCGGCCCCTAACTCACCGACACAAGAAAGCCGGAAGCCCGCTTCGTTAGCGGACTTCCGGCTATGCCCCGCGAAGGACTCGAACCTTCAACCTACTGATTAAGAGTCAGTTGCTCTACCAATTGAGCTAGCAGGGCGGGCACTCTCGCAATGAGAGAACAAAAA
>JAZDDA010000099.1:0-28186 GCA_036679625.1 Gemmatimonadota bacterium
CCTGCGCTCTGTTGAGCTGGGGCGGAACAATGTAAACGCCGCCAGCAACGTTGCCGCGGCCTATTACCAACTAGGGGATCGGGCCGCGGGGGATGCGTGGTCACGCCTTCAGGCAGCGAACTATCCGGACCACATATCCACATGGACCCGGCGGGGCGCCGACGCTTACGCCAATCTGGACATCGCTTGGGTGGCGGCCCTGAGCGACAGCCTGCTCAACCGCTTCCCCACTGCCGGGCTGGTGGACGCCGGGTGGTGGGCGCTCGTCGGTCACGGCTGGGAAGATGCACTATCGTGGTCGCAGGCCGCCGCCGAGACCAACGAGACCGCGGCTGCAGGGCACCTGGCCACGCTGAACGCCGCTACGACGCTGATCCACCTGGGGCGCCGCGACGAGGCAGGCGAGTGGCTCGATCGAGCCGAGGCCACCCTCCGGAGTGCCCTCGCTACCGGCGAGAACGTGCTTCGCAGGGCAGATCTCGCCGCGGTCTACGCGCTTCGGGGCGAGGTGGACGAGGCGTTCGAGGAGTGGAACCGTGCCTACGAGGCTGGATATCTCTTCCGGGGGTTGGAGATCGATCCCACCTACGACGCGCTCGCAGACGACCCACGCTGGACCACGCTTCTCGAGCGCATGGCGGCAGACCGTGAACGCATGCGGGTGAATGCACCTCTGCTGCTCGCGGCTCGTGGCCTGAGCTACCCGGTACTGCCATAGGCCGTCTGCCTTCCTGAAGGCGCGGCCACTCCGAGGCCGCCGGCTCCCTACATCCGCGGGCTGTCTGAGGACCTCCGCACCGCGGGCGCGCAGGTGGGCCACGACTGCACCTGGCCGTTACGCCCCACCGGGAACTCGCTTCGCGTCTCGCGGCTCACGCGCTCGGGATCCTCGGAGGCCAGGTAGGCCAACGACGCCGCGAGGACCACGTTGTTCCGCAGATCGTCGAAGACCAGTTTGTCGAAGGTATCACGCTGCGTGTGCCAGGTGTGGCTGCCGTAGTCCCAGCCGAGAGCCCCCAGGCTGAACGCCGGCGCGGGAGCACAGATGAAGGAGGCGTGATCGGACCCGCCCGACGCCGGGCTACCAGGGAGCTGCAGCGTCACGCCGCGCGCGACCTCGGAGGGCACCTGGCTCAGCCACCTCGCGAGCGATCCACCCGCCTCGGTGAGGCCCGAAGCGCTCATCCGCGTGATGCGGCCGGTGCCGTTGTCCTGGTTGAAGAGCACCTGCAGCCCCGCGACCACCTTGGGATGGTCTTCGGCAAAGGCGCGCGAGCCGTTGAGCCCCTGCTCCTCGCCGCTCCAGTGCCCTACCAGAATCGTCCGCTTTGGGTTGGGATAGACCTCCTTGAGAATGCGCGCGGCCTCCATCATCATCATCGTGCCCGAACCGTTATCGGTGGCGCCTGAGCCGCCCTCCCACGAGTCGAAGTGGGCCGAGAGCATGACGTACTCGTCGGGAAGCTCGCTCCCGGGGATGGTCGCGATCACATTGTAGACCGGAACCTCGCCCCGGAACTCGGCCTCTGCGCTGAGGCGCAGCTTCGGTCCCTGGTCGTTGGCCGAAAGGCGGTATACCAGGCCGTAGTCCTCGCACCCCAGCTCGAAGGTCGGCACCTCGCGGGTGTAGGCGTTGAAGATGCGGTTGGTGCCGTAGGACCCCGCCCAGGTGGAGCTCACGACGCCCAGGGCGCCTGCCTGCTCGAGGCGCTTCGGCAGCTCACGGCGATCCAGCCCGGTGGCCTGCAGGCGGGTATTCCAGTCGGCCTGTCCGGCCCGGCGCGCCTCCGTCATGGCCTCAAGCGAGGCGGGCGTCGCGAACTCCCTCCACTGCTCGGTCGCACGGCAGGTCGGCTGCGGATACGAGATCATCACGAACTTACCGGCCACCCGGGGCAGAAAGGCCTCGAAGTCCATCACGCTGTGCATTGGAGGGAGCGCAACCACGCCCGCCTCGACCGGACGCCCCTCGGTACCGGGGCTCCACGCCAGGATCCGCCCCTCGAGCGAGCGGATGCGCGGCTCGATGAGGTCGATGTGGCTCACGCCGCGGGCCCAGCCGAGCCAGGTGCCGTATTCCTCGCGCAGGGCGTCGATGCCCCAGCTCGCGTACTTCTCGATCACCCACTGCTGTGAGCGCTCCATCTCAGGAGACGCCGTGAGGCGCGGCCCCAGTGAATCGAGGAACACCTGAGAGGTCGCCTCGATCTGGGAGCGGTTCATCGCCTGCTCCCAGATCTGCCGCAAGACGGGATCCTGGGTGGAGTAGGTCTGACCAGCAGCAGAGCCGACGACGGCCAGTGAGAGGGTCACCACCGAAAGGGTCACCACCGATAGGGCCGTGGCTGCACGAGAAGAAATGGGGCTACGCATGATTCGCACCTCGGAAGGATTCAACAGGTAACGGCTGCAATCTACGCCGGACGATGCCATCGGGATATGCGGGGGGGGGCACCGTCCCGGCGAACCCCCAAGCCTCCCCGCGGCTCCCTCGGCTCGTTGCCCTCCCAGCTACCGTACATCGGGTTGGGAAGCACGAAGTAGCGCACCCCGAACTCAGCGAGCTCGCGCGGGTTGGCGTCCGGGTTGGCGAGGTCCTGGGAGCCACCCGGGAAGTCTCCAATGTTGTCACCGACCCAGGCGAGCACCTCGAGCGGCGGGAGGTCCGCCCCCGTCGTGCCCTCCTGCACGGCCCGGAAGCGCGGCTCCTTACTCGAGACTACCGCCACCCGGCAGAGCACGACGTCGACCTCAAAGCCGACCGCCGCCAGGTTGCGACGGGTGGGGTTGCACACCTCGTCGTTGCGATTCGTGACGATCGCAACGCGCCCCCCCAGCTCCCGCACACGGGCTACGAAGGCCACGGCACCAGGAAGCGCCGTGGCGGCCTCGTCGCGGACCCACGTCGCCCAACTCTCCGGGGTGTACCCCAACCCCTGTCGCGACCGGAGCAGCTGGTACTCCGAGTTGTCGAGCACCGTCTCGTCGGCGTCGAGGATCACCGCCCAGCTGTCGAGCGCCCTACCCCGAGCCATCACCTCGACTCGCCGGCCCGCCAGGGCGAACACCTGCTCATAGACGGCCCGGTGCTCGGCAGCCGTACGAGCCCAGTGGATGGCCGGCGGGTCGGGAACCGGAGTCGGAGCCGACGCGCAGGCGGCCAGGGAAGATGCGGCGAACAAGGCCGCGAATAAGCCGCCTACCCTCACTCCGGCGAACCCTCCTGGTAGACCTCGGTCTCAGGAAACGTCAGCGAGAACCCATACCAGCGCGTGAACACCTGGAGCGGCCGCTCGACCGCTGCTCGGCTTCCATCTTCGGCGAAGCGCACTCCGTTCTCGATGCGATCCCCGTTCGAGAAGCGCAGCACGTCCCCATCCCAGCGAGCACTCTCGGCCTCGGTGAACTGAGCCATGAGCGCCCGCGCAGCCGGATCGAAGTAGAGCAGCACACGACGCCCGGCGAAGGTGTCGAAGAGCGCCTTGTCGTTCGCCTCGATCACCTCCATCGAGTAATAGCGCGCTCCCGAGTCACTCCAGATTCCGATCCCGATCTCCATCGTCTCGCGGCGATCGTCCTCTTTACGAATCGTCCCCGTGAACATGCCCGGGAGATTCCGGATGCGGGACAACAACCCAGAGAGCGTACCCCCCTGCTGAGATCGCTGTACTGCCCGGGGGTGATCCGAGATCGCGACCAGCGTACCAGGATCCTCAGCGAGCACCTGCGCAACCGTGGTGTGGAGCACGTTCTCCTGCTCCAGGCGCTCGCCCGCGCGCGGGCCGTACAGGGCCTCGCCCGTCAGGTGGTTCCAGTACGTGCCGGTTCTCTCGTCGCTCAGTAGGAAGAGCCCGTCGTAGAGGCCCTTCTCGCTGAAGAGATCCGCTTTGCCATCAGCACTCTCGCCATCGACGCTCGGGATCAGACCGATCCCCGTGTTGCAGATTACTCAGAAGGAGACCATCCACGGCTCACCCTGCAGCGTCCCCTGGGCAACGTGATGGTACGTCATCTGCATGGTGAGGAGCGCCAGGTGGAAGTCACCACGCGTGAGCACCAGGATTGGCGTCTCTTCAGTCACGCTCCCTTCATCGAGCGCCTCAGACAACGACTCCATCGTGATCACGCGAAAGGGATCGAACGAGGGAGAATCGTTTAGAATCGCCCGTCCAGGCTCAAATCCTTCAACCTGTGGGATCGGCACCTGGGCCTGAGCCTGGGCCTGCGCAGGGCCACCAACTACGAGGCCCAGCATCGAGAGGAGAGCTACGCAAAGGAACCAGCAAAAACGTCGCATCGGGGGGCCTTCCAGCTGCATGAGGGAAGTCGAGGGAACCTGGCCAATTTGCAGGAATGACCTCCAGATGCAAGAAATCCTCTTTTTTCCTTGCGCATAACGCCGGTTCCGCAGGATCTTGCAAACTATGGTGCCCGTCATGATCCGTCTCATCACCCCTGCCTGGAGGCTGGATCTGCACAGCGCCGCCGACCCAGCATTACGAGGCCGCGACTCGTGAACGACCCGATTGAAAGCCTTCAGGCCGCGCTTCCGGAGCGGTACCGCATCGAGCGTGAGCTCGCGCGCGGCGGCATGTCACGCGTGTACCTCGCGCGGGAGTCGCACCCAGACAGAGCGGTGGCGATCAAGGTTATGGACGAGCAAGTCACCGCTCACCTCGGGCGCGAACGCTTCCTCCAGGAGGTCAACTTCACCTCCCGGCTGACCCATCCCCACATCGTGCCGATCTTCGCTGCTGGAGAAGCGGCCGGATCCCTCTACTACGTGATGCCGTTCGTTGAGGGAGAAACGCTCGCGGTTCGCCTGGAACGCGAGGCGCGTCTGCCGATCGGAGACGCAGTTCGGATCGCCCTCCACATGGCGGGGGCGCTTCATTACGCCCACCAGAACGGCGTAGTTCATCGAGACATCAAGCCGGGGAACGTGCTCCTTCAGGGGCGTCATGCCCTGGTCGCTGACTTCGGAGTCGCCCGTGCCCTTGAAGAGGTTGAGGATGTCGGCATGACGGGTGAGGGGCAGACCCTTGGCACTCCAGAGTACATGGCACCTGAGCAGGCGATGGGATCCGCAGGTGTGGACGGACGCGCCGATCAGTACGCGTTGGCGTGCCTTCTCTACGAGATGCTCGGGGGGGAACCACCGTTCCATGGCCGAACGGCCCAAGCTACGCTCGCCCGCCATCTTTCTGATTCTGTACCTTCACTGCTCTCGCTGCGAAAGACGGTGGGAGAGGAGTTGGAGGGCGTCATTCTGCGCGCACTCGAGAAGACCCCGGCGGACAGATTCCAGAGCGTGGAGGAGTTCGCCGACGCTCTCGGGGATGCCTTCGCCTCGACCGACGTCAGTGATACGCGAGGCCGTACGAGGCCCAACCGGCGTCCCTCCAGGAGGAGGCGAGCGCTCTCGATCGGGTCCCTGGCAGCAGCGGTTGCGCTCGCTGGAGTGGTCGCCGTCGTGCAACCATGGAGCGGTGGAGCCCGCAATGTGGTGCTCGCGGACGGTGTCTACCTCAACTCAGCCGCGGTGATGCCGCTCGAAAATATCAGCGGAGACCCAGCGAACGACCTCCTCGGCGTCGGGCTCGCGGATGAGATCATCGCCCTGCTGACACGGGTGCCCACCCTGAAGGTGAGTCCCCGCTACTCGGCGATGGCGCTGCAGCGCGCAAACCTCGCCGTCCCTGAAATCCTCGAGACACTCGGCGTGCAGCATATGCTCCAGGGAACGATTCTCGTTCAGGGCGACCGCGTACGAATCACGGTGGGGCTCGTCGATCAGACCGACACCCAAACCGATACGCACATCTTTGAGGCCCAGTTATCGGATTGGTTCTCGGAGCAGTCGAGAATCGCAACTGAGGTGGCAAAGGAGTTCCTCGTGGAGATCGGGGTGGAGAGCACGTTCACGGACGACGCCTTGCCGGCTCGGGGACCAGGCCAGGCAAACTACCTGCTTGGGAACGAGTGGCTGGGGCGGAGGACCGCCGAAGGGATCCGGCGTTCGATCGACCTCCTCTGGCGTTCGGTCGAAGAAGACCCGGACTACGGCCCAGCGTATGCGAGCCTCTCCACGGCGTACGCGATGGCGCTTACATACCGATATGAGATCGGCCTCGATGGTTACGTCGTGGCCGGTCTCTCCACGGCGCTGGCCGACCGTGCAGTGGAGCTGGCGCCTAACTCGGCCGCGGGATGGGCCGCGCGTGGGTTTATCCGAGCCGTCGCGGGCGCCCCGGAACCGGACATCGCCTCCGACTTCGACCAGGCCGCGAAGCTTCAACCAAACTCGCCGAGCGTTCCGAGCTGGTCGTCGCGGGTCCTGGCGATGCAGGGGAAGGTCGAGGAGGCCACCATCGCGACTATCCGGGCTGCCGAGCTCGACCCCGTGCATTCGGGCCGCCAGATCGCCGTGGCCGTCCAGGCCTACCACAAGGGAGACTTCCCAGCCGCGATCGACTACGCGGACCGCGCGCTCGCAATCGAGCCAACTCTACTCCTGGCTCGAGCGATAAAGGGTCGATCGCTCCTCCTTTCGGGGCAGGCACGGGCATGTCTTGCGATGGACCTTGGCGCTCACACAGGGCTTCGAGCCCTTTGCATGTGGGAGTCGGGTGATCGGGACGCAGCGAAAGCGCTAACAGATTCGCTATCGACAGCTGAACCCCAGGAGGCAGGCACCTTCACGGACGTGGTCCGGAGGGAGGACCTCGCGGTCTTTTATGGATTCACCGGAAACGCCACCGAGGCGCTAAGGTGGATCGGCGAAGCACTGGCGATTTCCCCCTCTGGAATCGAGGTACGTGTGATTGAATCGGCTGCCTTCGATCCGGTGCGCGCGGCCCCGGGGTTTTCCGAAGGCGTCGCTCAACTTCGCGCGGAGCTGTGGAGCCGGGTGCTGAACGAGGCCAAGCGGCCCCTCCGGAGGCCGTGAGGCCCGCGCCGCCAGAAGGACCAACGTCGATAAAATCCTTGTTCCACCATCCCCTGCGTACCCATCTTGGACGCCATGTCTGATACCCTGGAACGACTATCGAAGGCTCTCGAGGGCCGCTACTCGATTGAACGCGAGATCGGGGCCGGCGGGATGGCCACCGTCTACCTGGCCCAGGACCTCAAGCACAACCGGAATGTCGCGGTCAAGGTCCTCAAGCCGGAGCTGGCGGCGGTGCTCGGCGGGGAGCGCTTCCTTACAGAGATAACCACGACGGCCAACCTGCAGCACCCGCACATTCTGCCGCTCTTCGACTCGGGCGAGGCCGACAGCTTTCTGTATTACGTAATGCCCTATGTGGAGGGAGAGACGCTTCGCGGTCGCCTCGATCGCGAGCGCCAGCTCCCGGTCAAAGAAGCCGTGGCGCTGGCAGAGGCCGTGGCGAGCGCGCTTGACTACGCCCACCGGCACGACGTGATCCACCGCGACATCAAGCCAGAGAACATCCTCTTGCACGAAGGGAGTCCCGTAGTCGCCGACTTCGGGATCGCGCTCGCCGTGTCTGCGGCGGGTGGCGGGCGAATGACCGAGACGGGGCTCAGCCTGGGCACCCCGCACTACATGAGCCCCGAGCAGGCCACCGCCGACCGCGATCTGAGCGCCCGCTCCGACGTGTACTCGCTCGCTTGCGTGCTCTACGAGATGCTCGCCGGAGATCCACCACACACCGGGCCCACGCCGCAATCGATCCTCATGCGCATCCTCACCGAGGAGCCTCGTTCGGTCACCGACGTTCGCAGGTCGGTGCCACGGAACGTCGCGTGTGCGCTCACCAGGGCGCTCGAGAAGCTGCCGGCCGATCGGTTCGAATCTGCCGAGGAGTTCGCACGAGCCCTTGGCGACGAGGCGTTCACCTACGTCACGACGGCCACCACCACCGCCCCCGCGGGTGCAGGTCAGCCGGGCTCCAGCGGAAGGGAGGCACCCCGCACAGACCCGTGGCTTGCCGATACGCGCTCGAAGGCAGCCCTGGGCGCCTTGGTGGGGGCCGTCGTCCTGCTCGGAGCCGGGATGCTCCCTGGCGCCAACGGAAACGGGTCCGAAGGGCTGCGAGCGCCGGTCACACGCTTCGAGGTCGACCTCGGTGACCTGGAGGTGCCCTCGCAGGTGGCTCTCTCTCCCGATGGCACTCGGTTGGTCTTCGCCTCTCAACCTCCAGGTGGAGTATCACGGCTGTACCTGCGCGACTCCAACGACCTGCTCGTACGGCCTATCCCCGACACGCGCGACGGGTCGAACCCGGTTTTTTCTCCTGACGGCGAATGGATCGCGTACGTGGTCAACGGGGTCGAGCTGAGGCGAATTCCGGCTCAGGGAGGCGCGTCTCTGACCATAACCACGCTCTTACCCATCATCTCCTCACCCACGTGGGGGGCCGATGGGTCGATTCTCTTCGCCGGGCAGCAGGGCCTCTATCGGGTACCGTTCGGCGGCGGCGAAGCTACCCACATCCTGGCAACGTCGCTGTTTTCTGCGCACTCACCCAAACACCTCCCAGACGGAAGCGGCGTCCTCTTCACCCACCAACCGACGAATACCAGCGCGCCCGAGGTCAAGGTACTCGACCTGGAGTCGGGTGAGGTCCAATCGCTCGTCCAGGGGAGGGATGCCCGCTATCTCGATGCTGGCTACCTGATCTACGCCACTCCCAGCGGGTCGATGGTCGCGGCACCCTTCGATCTGGGTCGACATGAGATCACGGGAGCGGCGATCCCAATCATCGACGCCGTGTCCACGGGGCCGGTTCCCAGAGGGATGCACTTCACCCTGGCCGCAACAGGAACCGCCGTCTACGCCGTTGGCAGGAGCAACGAGATCGAGGAAACACTCGTGACGGTCGATCTCAGTGGGAACGAATCCCCCATCCGCGGACTGCCCGCGGGCGACTTCAGTTCACCACGCTTTGATCCTACCGGACGCTACCTCGTTTTTGAACTGGGCACCGCGCTCTGGATCCGTGACCTTGTGCTCGGAAGTCAGGATCAGCTTGCCGGAGAGGGCTCATTCAATCCCGTGTGGAGTGTCGATGGGTCGAAGCTCGCCTTTGCAACCACTCCGCCTTCGGGTATGGCAACTCAGATATTCGTCCGGGACGCGAAGCTCGACTCTCCGGCAACACAACTGCTGGAGTCAGTGAACGTCATCATTCCCAGTGCGTGGACCCCAGACGCTTCCCATATGGTCTATAATGAGTTTGAGAATTTCGTCTCGACCGGCTCGGAGATCTGGATGGTCGGTACGGATCCATCGAGCGCACCCACACCTGATCCCTATCTTCGAGCAGACGGGTGGAACGACGGCTGGGCAAGCCTAGCTCCGGATGGGCGTTGGGCGGCGTACGAGTCGAATGCGGATGGCAGGAATGCCATCTATGTGCGGGCATTCCCCGACCCGGGAGTGGAGATCAAGGTCTCGGAGGGTGGTGGGATCGGCGCGCGGTGGTCTGCGGACGGCAAGCGGATCTTCTACCGGAACGGCGACACGACCAAGGTCGCCAACGTCCGCACGGATCCCACCTTCGCGGTCGTTTCCCACGAGACGCTCTTTTCGGGGCCCTATAGCGGAATCGACCCGCACCCAGACGGCACGCACGTAGTGGCCATCAAGCGAAGCGGGACCGCCGAAAATCGCGCAACCGACCGCCATCTCTACTTCGTGGTGAATTGGCTCGACGACGTGAAGGCCCGCCTGGGAGTGGAGCGATGACGGCGAACCCAACGGCCGGCGAACACCCCACACCCACCGTCGGCTGCGAAAGTCGTCGCGGAAAGCGTCCAGCCAACCAGGACCGAATCTTCTGCCAGGAGGGTGCGCCCGGACTGCCGCTGGTGATCGGGCTCGCCGACGGCATGGGCGGGCACGCGTCCGGGGAGGTCGCCGCCGAGCTTGCCGTCGCCGAGGTGGCCCGTATGGGTGACGGGCTGCGCGCACGACCCCAGGCGGAGCTGGACGCTGCGATCGTGGCGTCCATGCTCGAGGCGACCTTCCACAGGGCGCACGATCGAATAAAGGAGGAGGCCGCCAAGAGCGACGCGATCAAGGCGATGGGGACGACGCTCGCGGTTGCGGTGATCTGGGATGGCAACCTCTCGATCGCGCACACCGGAGACAGCCGCTGCTACCATGTATCCTCCGAGGCGATCACGCAGCTAACCGGAGACCACACGCTCGTTGCGGATCTCACCCGGGCGGGGCAGATGTCCGAGGAGGAGGCAGCCAACAGCCCGCTTCAGCACCTGCTCTCCTACGCGCTGGGCCACACGCTCCACGTGGACATCTTCCCACACGCCGGCGAGACCGCCCAACCTACACCGCCCTACGATGTGGTTCTCTCGTCCGACGGCGTACACGGGTCCGTCACGGCCGAGATGATCCACGAGGAGCTTCTGCGCTCAGTCACGCCAAAGGAGGGCTGCACGCGCCTGATCGACCTGGCCCACGAACGGGGGTCGACCGACAACCTCTCGGTGGTGATCGCCAGGGTGACCCCGTAAGGCTACGCTCTACCCTCTTCCGAGGACCCAGGCGCTCACGGCCAGCCAGGCGAGTGCGAGGACCCCGAGGATGCCGTACTCGACCTTTGGAGCCTTCTGACGGCCCTTCTCCCCGTGGAACCAGGCGATAACCGCCGAGGCCAGCACCCCTGCCACCACCAGGATCAGGGTAAGCCTGAACGTGATGGAGGGCATGATGCCCTGCTCCGTCAGGAGGCCGACAGCCTGGAGGACGGCGTACCCAACACCTGCAGTCACAAGCACGATCTGAGGCATCCGCTTGCGAAGCAGCCCTGTGCCGCCGTCGCTCGCCGCCACAGACTGCCCAGACCCCGCCATCTCCTCCAGGGCTCCCACCACATCCGCCGCGCTCGGGCGGTGCCGAGGTTCCTTGGTCAGGCAGCGCCGTAGTAGATCCCCAAGCGCCGGATCGCAGTCGGGCCGCAGGGCAAGAAGATCGCGGGGCTCCATGGTGAGGTGGGCCGTGATCCACTCCACCTTGGACTTTGCCGCAAACGGTCCCTCCCCGGTCAGGAGCTCGTACGCAAGCACCCCGAAGGAATAGATATCCGCCTGAGGTGTCAGCTCTTCGTCGCGAAGCTGCTCGGGACTCAGATAGCGGGGGTTCCCGATGAGCTCTCCGACATTCGTCAGCCGGGTCACCTCACCTGCGCTAGCATCCGTGATCGTAGCGATGCCAAAATCCGTCAGCAGCGCTCGATCGCCCTCTTCGTCCCAGAGCACGTTCTCAGGCCGCAGGTCGCGGTGGATGATCCCGCGCGAATGGGCTGCGGTGAGCGCGGACGCAACGTCGTGAAGCACCGTGCAGGCAAGCTCCGGGCGAAGTCGTCCCTCGGCCTTCAGCCGCTCTGCCATGCTACGGCCCTTTACGTACTGCATCACCATGTAGGGCGTCTCATCTGAGAGGCGCCCCACGCTGTGAACCGAAACCACATTGTCGTGTGCGAACGATGCCGCCGACCGGGCCTCACGGTCGAAGCGCCGCCTGGTGGTCTCGTCGCTGGCGGCCTCAGGTCGCAGGACCTTTACGGCTACCATGCGATCGAGGGCGGTGTCCTTGGCAAGGTGAACCGTGGCCATCTGGCCCTCACCGAGCACCCGCACCACCTCCAGCTCCGGAGCGAGCTCCCGCCTCACCACATCAACATGGGGGCGCTCGATTTCTGCGGGTCGGGATTCTTCCATTCCAGCGCCTTATCTACCGGGTGGCGTTCGTCGTCCTCGAATTCATGCAGAGGCAGGTTAGGCGCGGGCTGCCTCCCGAACAAGACCCTTCGCGTGGGTACAAAAAAACGGGGGGCGCCGGCAAACCGGCACCCCCCGTAATCCTGCAATCGAACTAGAAGCTCGCGCTCTTGGTGTTACAAGCGTTCGGATCGTAGTTCAGGTTGTTGACTTCGTCGAAGTCGAGGCTGAAAGCCACGTCATCGCCGTGGAGTCCACCCTTGTGGTACGCCCCCGT
The DNA here is from genome assembly GCA_036679625.1 of Gemmatimonadota bacterium. Lineage (GTDB taxonomy): Bacteria > Gemmatimonadota > Gemmatimonadetes > Longimicrobiales > Gaopeijiaceae > JAZDDA01. The sequence continues at coordinate 11,987 of JAZDDA010000099.1, forward strand.
GGGGAACACCTGGGCCTGGGTGCGACCGTACTGTGTGACCATACGGCGCAGGTCACCGAGGCGACGCCCCTGGAAGGCCAACCAGTACCCGCGCTCCTGGAACAACAGATCCACCCGTCCGGCTGTCGTCCCTGGATCCACGAGAGGGTTCAGGACGAAGTCCGGCGCAACTGGGTTCGTGCCCTGTTCTGAAGCGTAATCGTCTACGCGATCACCCATAAGATTGTCGACATCGGCACGCAGCGTGTTCAGCGTCGCCAACCAACCGGCAACGTCGCCCGAGCTCAGGGCCGCCTCGGCCTCGATCAGACGAGCGTCGATACCGTCGGCGATGATCGCGTTGGAAGTACGTCTGTTGTGACGACGTGTCACATACAGCGGGAATGCCGGGTCGAACCCCATGTTCGGGTCCTCCCACCACTCTGACCTCGGGTCTCCCACCAGGCCGACCTGCTCGCCCGAGCGGAAGTTGAGCCCGTTGATCCCCTCGCCGTCCGAGACGGAATACCGCCCGTTCGACTGGAGCGACCAGATCGGGTTGTTCTGCCCGCCGCTGTTGTCCGAGTGCTCGACCTCGAAGAAGAAGTCGGTTGACACACTCGAGACCGCTGCGGCTGCGGCGGCGTACTGACCGAGCATCAACAACGCCCGTCCCTTACCCATCTTGGCAACGTCACTCGAGATGCCCTGATCGAACTTTGAGATCGCAGTGTTAAACGCCTCAGTGTTCGAGATCGGCACGCCGTCTTCACGCACGCCGTCCACAACATCACTGAACGGGATCGGACCGCAATACGCCTCGGCAAGGGCCACATACGTGAACCCTTCGAGGGCCTTCATCAGCGCGAAGTCCGGATCCGACTGCATCTCGAACTCTACGAGCGATGCGGCGGCGTCCTTCGTAGCCCGCCGTGCACGCTGCAGGTTCCTGTACGCACCATCGGACGTATTACCCGCGTCCGGCTGGAAGAGGTTCCGCCGGTCCATCGCGGTACGCGTGGTGAATGTGCCGGTCGAAAAGAGCTCGTCGGTGAAGATCGCCACACTCGAGGTGAACGCATCCCCACCCGCGCCGCTGAACGACCGGTTGAACTCGCTGATGGCACCCGCCACGATCGTTCCGATCTGGGTCGGGTCGGCCAACGTAGTCGGCGTCACTCGATCCGGATCGGTGATCTCCAACAGCTTATCGGTGTCGCAAGCCGTGAGCGGTAGCATCACTGCCACCACCGCCGCGACTCCCGCGACTCTCCTAATATTTACTCTCATGAGTCTATTTCCTTGTCTTCAGAAGTCCTTTGGCTCTAGAACGAGTAGTTCAGTCGGAATACGATCGACCGAATTGGCGGCTGGGTGTTGAACTCCGACTGCTGGAAGTTCTGATTGCCACCCCCGCTCGTTACCTCGGGGTCGAGACCCGTGTAGTCCGTCCAGATATTCAAATTCCGTCCTGCGACGGTGAAGCTTAGTGCGTCGAGTCCGGGGACGTCCCGTGCGAGCGACGCCGGAGCTCTGAGAGTCACAGCGAGTTCACGCCACCGGATGAAGCTGGCGTCCTCTGCATAGCCTGCGGAGCTTCCAAGGAAGCGGGACGCGATGTACGCGGCCTGAGCTTCGAGTGAAGCGTTCGGGTCTCCGACCGCAGCGCAACCGCGCGTGCTCCGGAATCCGCAAACGAACTGCTCAGTGAAGTTGAACTGGGTGTTCCCGCCCCGACCCTCGAATAGCGACGAGACTCGAATCCAGTCGAACAGGCGGATACCCACATTCACCGACGACTGCCATGTCGGTAACGCTTCGCCGAGGAAGACCGCCGTGTCACCGACGCTCACCTCGTCGTTGGTCAACTTCCCGTTGCCGTCGGCATCGTTGAAGGAGACTTCCTGCTGGAAGAACGACCCAGCCGGGCGACCCGCCTGGTGACGCTGCGTACCTCTGAAGCCAAAGATGATGTCCTGCGTGCCCTCACCAAGGCTCACGATCTTATTGTCGAAGAAGCTCGCCGTAATGTCCAGGTCGAAACCGACGTCCTGCATGTCGATCACTGCCAGGTTCAGGCTAACCTCGTGCCCCTTGTTCTTGATCTCGCCAAGGTTCTCGAACACGCTGCCAGTCAGCCCGAGTGACGGCGCCAACCGACGCGAGATCAGAGCGTCGCTCGACGTCTTGGTGAAGTACGTGTAGTGGAACCCGATCCGGTCGCCCAACAGTCCGGCGTCCACGCCAAGCTCATACTCAGTGGTCCGCTCAGGCTTCAGGGTGGCATTCCCGGTCGTGCCGAGTGACACGCCCGAAATTTCGCTGCCACTTCTCGTGACGGCCACCGGGTTGAAGAGCGTTGTTGCGCTCCGGAAGCCAGGACGCAGTCCCGATGTCCCGAAGGCTCCACGAACCCGGAAGTCCCCGATCCAACCCGCCTGGGGGAACCAGTCCTCTTCGCCGACTACCCACGACACGCTGGCCGACGGGTAGTACTCCCACTTCGACAACTCACCGAATGCGCTGTTGTCGTCGCCGCGGACCGATCCGGACACGAACAGGCGGTCCCACATGGCGAACTGCTGCTGGAAGAATCCACCAACCGTTACGTCCTGGAAAAAGTCCTCATCCACGGAGAACAGGCTGCTCGTCGTACCGCACGAGGCCGTCCCCTGCACCAGGCCGGCGCCGAAGCACTCGGTCCTGTTGCGGCGCGTCTTCTGGTAGCTGATTCCTCCGGTCGAGGTCGACACGACCCAATCGTTCACCTCGCGCGTCGCCGTCAGAGAAGCGTTACCCGTGTACAGGTAGCTGTTGGTCCGGTCCGACTGTCTCCGCCCAATCGCGAATGATGCAGCGATGGGGAGCAGGCCCGGCTGCAGCGTCCTGTGGTCGTGCTGCGCCGTCAGGTCCATCCCAAGGTTCACGTTCGCCGACAGCCACGTCAACGGACGATAGTTCGAGTTCATACCCAACGAGAAACGATCGATGTCCTGCTGGGCAACCCAGTTCTTCAGGTCCGTCTGGTTGAACCCGAATCCTAGATTCGACCGGTTCACCTGATTCGGCTCGTCAGCCCTCGGAGCAAAGAACACACCCTGCCCAAGCAGTCCGTTGATGAGCGGGCTGAAGATGCTGTTGTCGTTCGAGCTGAAGTCGAGCTGGCTCGAGGTGTAACCGAACGTCACGAACGCATCCAGGTCGTCACGAATCGCCGACTGGAAGTTCGCACGAACGTTGAACTTGTCCTGCGTGTTGAAGTCGATGACGCCGAGCTCGTCTGAGATCTCGCCCGAGATGAAGTACGTCATCCGGTCGCTACCGCCCGCGACACTCAACCCGAACTTCCGCTGGTATCCCTTCGAGAAGGGCGAGGTGCGAATGTCGGACAGCGGGTTGAACGATGAAGTAAGGTCCTGCGTGCAGGTGCCCGCTGCCGCGCTACGATTGCTGCAGTACGGGTACGCCACCGTGTTGATCGAGGTCTGATCCCCACTTGAATTCGTGTTAAGGAACGGTGCGCTCCCGTCTACGATGGAGTTCGACACCCAGGTCGGCTGATAGTCCGTCCGGTCTTCCAACTGACCGTACTCGGCGTAGAAGTCCCACTTCGCATCGCCGGCTGATCCACGCTTGGTGGTGATCAGCAGAACACCGTTCGCAGCAGCCGTACCATATAGAGCCGATGCCGCGGGTCCCTTGAGGACCTCGATGCTGGCAATGTCGTTCGGGTTCATGTCGTTGAGGCGCGACGGCTCCTGTCCGCCCGCACCCAGGAAGCCCTCACCGATGTCCGAGTTCATCCGGACGCCGTCAACATAGATCAGTGGCTCGTTGGACAGCGAGACGCTGTTCGCTCCACGGATCCTGATCCGCTGCGACGAGCCGACCGTGCCACCCATGTCCGCAAGGACGAGCCCTTCCGCCCGACCCGACAGAATGTCGGAAATACTGGTCACGGCAGCCGGAACGATGTCATTGGCGACTTCGAGCATCGCGCTGTTGGTTCCGACCTCGCGGGCACGCTGCTGCTTACCCGTGATCGCGTTGACCGTTAGCCCCTCGAGCTCGATCGCCGACTGCGCCAGCGCGAAGTCCGCAACAGCGGAGCTTCCGGCCGTCAGCGTCACCGACTGAGTCAACGGAGCGTACCCAAGCATCTGTACCCGAATTTCACGGGCACCCACTGGGGCATTGAGAATGAGGTAGCGCCCACTCGCATTCGAGAGAGCACTGAGGTTGGTGCCTGCCACTACCACTTGCGCGCCCTGAATGGGCTGCTGCGTGGAAGCGTCCGTGATCACCCCGGTCACGGTTGATGTGCCTTGCTGGGCCGTCAGCCCACTCGCAACTACGCCCAGGGCGAGTGCGAGGCTTGCAAGGGTCCGAAACACTTTCGAACGCTGAACTTGCATGACGTATCTCCTTTAGCTAATAAGGGATGGTACGCCATCTTATGGGATGTAGCCGAACCGCACAACCCTCTCGTGCAAGGTTGTTTTGCGGGTATGACAAGACCTCGCGCCCCTGAATTGGGGTGCCTTTCTATGTTACGGACTCTCGGGGAGCGATTTTCGGGTGAATCGTACCGAGCGAAACGCATCCCAGGCGATCCGGCGCGTGCTTCCTGACTCATCCTTCACCCGATGCTGTTGGTTCGATGTGCAACTCAGCGCGAGCGTTGCTCCGCCGCGTGGCCGGCGGCGACAAAGAAATCCCGGACAGGCTTTGCGGCGTCGGCGAGCTCCATGAGTTCTCCTGGTTTGTAGCACATGCCGCAGACGCGGTTGAAGCTTCGAAAGCCCCGTAACTCGATGTGGGGCGACTGGTGCCCCGGCAGAACCGGCTCCGTGCGCAACAGGTCGGTGCTCAGATATTTCTTGTTGCTGTCGGGGAACACGGTCACCACCACCGAATCGGGGCCCATGCGTTCGTGAAGCAGGATCGCCCCGAGCAGGTTCGCTCCAGAAGAAATCCCCACTCCAATCCCAAGCTCAGCGGCGATCTTCTGCGCGAGGATTATGGCGTCCCCATCATCGACCGATACAACATCGTCAAGCTTCGACAGGTCTACGATCGGAGGGACGAACTCATCCGAGATACCCTGAATGCGATGTTCCCCCACCTGGTGGCCCTCGGAGAGAGTGGGGGAATTCGCGGGCTCGAGTGGATGCACCTTCACATCTGGGTTCATCTCCCTGAGGTAGCTGCCCACACCCATCACCGTGCCACCCGTGCCGACTCCGGCAACGAAGGCGTCGGGCGTTAGTCCGTGGGTCTTGAGCTGCACCCAGATCTCGGGGCCCGTGGTGTCCCGGTGGGCCTCGCAGTTGTCCTGGTTCGCAAACTGTCGGGGGAGAAACGCCCCGGGGCGCTGGCTTGCCATCTCCTCTGCGAGGTCGATCGCCCCAGGGAATCCTCCCTGCGCGTGGCTGACCGGCTCGATCGTGGCTCCAAAGGCGCGAACCAGATTCACACGCTCGGGACTCATCCAGTCTGGCATGAAGATGGCGATGGGGTGCCCCAGCGCCCGCCCGATGGCCGCAAAGGATATCCCTGTGTTGCCACTCGTGGCCTCAATGATCCACGCACCGGGCTCGATGGCGCCGCGCTCGTAGGCACGCATGAGGATGTGAAGGGCCATTCGGTCCTTGACGCTGCCGGTCAGATTCAGGTTCTCATTTTTTGCGAAAACCCGCCCGGACTTGCCCCGGAAGTGATAGTCGATCGCGAGCAACGGAGTGTTGCCCACCAGCCGCCGCAGGGCATGAAACCGCGCCTGCCGGTCAGGCGACATCGAATTCATCGCCAACGTCCCCCCCTTTTCGCTTCGCGGATTGTTCGAGCTCGTCTCGCAGGATGCGCAAATCACAGCTCTAAATTGGTCCACGCCCCATCTTCGGGCTATCGGGAGGTTTCCCACCCCCAGTGTGGGGAAATTCCTCCGCCTCTCATGACCCAGGATCGACGAAAAAATACTTCCCCCGTCACAGAACCTCTATATAATGAGGCATCGTGCGTAACGCCCCTGCCATGTTTCACCGGAGGTCGGGCGGACGCAAAGCTAACCCTGAAGGAAGGTAGAGAGGACCATGAGCGCATTCTCCCGTCGTCGGTTTCTCGCGACTCTGCAGGGGTCTCTTGTCGCACTCCTTGCGGGCATTCGTCCGCTCTCTGGTTTGAGCTTGGGTCCCAGGCGCAGAACTCTAACAATCTGGGAGCACCCCACTCCACGTCCGGGGATCGACGCATCTAATGTGCTCACCGACGACGACCTCCAGGGATTCGAAGACATTCTGCCGATCTACGATGGGATTAGGGAGATTCCACAGATCGCAGACGGAATCCGCTGTCACTGTGGATGCGCGGACCTCCCCACCTACCGGTCGCTCCTTACCTGTTATGAGGAGGGGTCGATGGCGAAGTACTGTGAGATCTGCCAGGGGCAGGGTCGGCTGGCCTACCGCAGGTACAAAGAGGGGCAGACCCTCGACCAGATCCGCGTCGGCATCGATGCGCGATTCGGACATCACGACATGGGAGACCACCCCGAGAGCATGCACCGCTAGTCTCAGGAAGCGGTTCTGCGAGACGACTCGCCTTGCCTCAGTACACTAGAGTTCCTCCCACCAGCTCCGGCCGATCGGACGAAAGTGGCTCAGCGAACGCGCGGCAGCGAGCACATTGCAGCGGTGATAGTCGATCCGCCCGTGCTTTGTGAAGTTCACGTTCTGGTTGTCGTCTTGGAGCCCCCCCACGACCAGACCTCGAATCCTGAACCTCTCGGCCCCAGGCCCACCGGTGGTACGTGTGTTAAAGACCCTCGCGAGGATCACCCCATTCCACCTGAAATCCCAACGAGGGGTGAAGGTGCCATTGACGATCAGCACCCCCCGGCCTGAGGTCCAAAAGAACCCGTCGACACTGCTGTTGAAGCGCACGACCGGAAAGGAGTCCGCCGGAAGCGGAGAAGCCCAGGTGTCTTCGAAATCGACGGGGAAGGCCGGGTCCGTGAGGATGTCCCACGCAACGTCCAAGGTATCGCGCACCGCCCCGTACGACCCGATGTTCGCGGTGTCCTTCCATCCATTCAGGTCGCTCGCACGGAAATCGAGATCACCTGAACCCATCGCCACGCCCACGAGGCTCGGACCGCCTCCCTGTGGGCAGTCCAGCGTAGTGGAGATGTCCACCCCTCTGATGTCGGCATCGTCCTCTACGTCGAGGTCACCCGACGCATGCGTGTAGGCCGCGATGTAGTTCAGCGGCGTCTCCCGGTGGATCGCGTACTGATGAATCACGCGGCGCGCCGGCGAACTGCCTGACTGAGGTGCCGAGTAGATCCCTTCGGAACTCACAAGGTACATACTCTCGAATTCGTTCAGATCCGAGATCTTTCGAGCGATCACGACTGCATCCCCCCCGCTGAGCGCGTACGTAATCGTATCGGGAAACGCACCGATCTCCTCCCCGAGGAACCGCTCCAGCCCGGAGCGCGCGATCACGAACGCATTGTGGCTCTCGGAATCCTGGAGTGCGAGGGTCGCCTCTCCCAGCACGATCTCATACGCGGTAGCGCCTGCGATTCCAATCGCGAAGAGGAGCAGGATCACCAGCGCGAGAGCGAACCCACCCTCCTTCTGGCTGACCTTCTGGCTGACCTCCTCGCCGCTCTGCTGACTCAAAACGAGCTCTCCATGGGGATCTTGACCGTCCACCCGAAGGTGAACGCCGTCCCTGCGGGCGCCTCTGCCACCGTGCCCAGAGCCGCTAGACGCAGGCCATCGATCGTGGGCAGGTCTCCTGCGACGACCGCGTCGTAATAGATCGAGTCGCCACGACGGTATTGGAAGCCGGCGTCGGCGGTGAGGCCGGTGACAAGCTCGGTGAGTGTTCCACCGAAGGGACCTCGGTAGAGCGCCAGCGAGCCCGGTTGAAGGACCGATGCAGCAATGCTGTACTCCACCTCTGTAAAGAGCATCACCAGATCCCCCGTCGGCACACCGGAGATGTTCAGGTTCACAAAGTCCGCGGTGGCACCTGCGGTGTCTGCTCCGTTGGTCGCGCAGGCGCCCGCGTCGGTGGCCCCGCTCGACGAGAACATGCTGGCCCACGTTGCGGTCTGATACGTCCAGGCACCACTTCCGCCTCCCACGGCATATCCAACGACGGCACCGGTGTCGATATCTGCGAACCCCGAGAGGTGAACTCGGACCTCAGACGCTCGGGGATCGCAAACCCCCCCGATGGCGACCGGCACCCGCACAGCGAAGCGGTCTGCGGCCGCCAGGCGAACTCCCCCGGGAGAGATTCCGCGTATCTCAGAGGCGAGCACCGAGGTCATCGTGCGGACGTTGTCCTGGACTGTGCTCTGGTTGGAAACCGTCGCAAAGAAGTTATTCTGCGCCAGGAACACCGAGGATACGAGTGCCACGATGATGGTGGAGAGCGTGAGAGCGATCAGCGCCTCGAGAAGGGTGAACCCGTCTCGGTTCACCAACTCTCGGCGACGTACGCCAACCCCGAAAACGACGGTCCGAGCGAATCGGCAGGCGAGAGCGTAACCTCGGCCTGTATAAGGACCCGATTCAGCTGTGAAACCGTCACCGTCCACAAGTAACTCCTGCCCCGAATGACAACCGACGACTGCGTTGTGCCCACCGTCAGAGAATCGAACTCCAGCATCTTCATCGAATCCAACCGCTCCTGCCCCGCCACGACCACCTCAGACCGGATCGCTGCCCGCTTCATCTGCAGGCTCAGCGTGCCCGTCAGGCTCATCACCATCAACACGCCAACAGAAAATATCACCAGCGCCGCCACTACCTCGATCAAGGTAAATCCGGCCTCAGAGCGGGCGACGTCGACTCGCCCAACCGTGCGGGTCATGTACCTTCGCCGACCCTTGAAGCGCCCATACTGTTGAAGTTGACCTCGTACCGGCTCGCGCCTGCCGAGAACCGAGCCGTCCCCAGGGGGCCTCCTCCACCCGAGAGATCGGCAACGCCCCTTCGGTCGAAGGTCAGGGAGTCACCTGTAAACTGAAGGTCCAGCGAATCGACATGCGTGTTCTCTCCACCCGCGAATGAACGACTTACCACCGTGTCACCCGACTCCATTTCCACCACATAACTCTTGCCTGCTTCGTCAAAGCGAATCACAACGCGCTCACGAGCCCGGGCAGCGCTACTCCGGGCAAAAGCCAGGTCCCGCGCAAAGACCTTGGCTGCCTGCCTCGCCGCCGCTCTCGCCTGATAGTCGTTGAAGGCACTCGACGCCACAGACAACGAGATCGCGACCAACAGCATGACGACGGCCATCTCCAGAAGAGTGAACCCCCTCGCCGCTTCTTGTCGATCCACTACCCGTGATATCCTCCGCCAGTGCGAACGCTTCCCATTGTCCTTAAAGATACGGCGCTGGAACGAATCCTTCCAACAGGAAAGTTCCCTGGCAGGATGCGGTGCGGCAGTCCCTGCGAGTCTGTATGATTTCAGGCGTACCGGGGAGCACGGTGGCGACCCGGCCTCAAATGCAACTAAGAGCTGAAGAAAGCGGCGGATACGTGGGTTCCAGTGAGTCGAACGGAGGTCCCAGAATCCGGATTGGCTGTGTGGACGCAGGGTCGAACGCGATCCGGTTCCTCGTCACCGAATTCCCCGATGCGAACACGCAGATCGCGCTCCATGAGCGGCGCCTGCCAATTCGACTGGGGCACGAGGTGTTTCTCTCGGGACGCCTGACAGAGGCTGCGATTCGGGCAACCGTAAGGGCATTCGCCGATTTTCGCCGAACGCTGGACGCCCTGCAGGTGAGACACTTTCGCGCCGTGGCCACGAGCGCCGTTCGCACCGCCGAGAATTCCGGCGACCTCATCGACCGCATCGCTCGAGATGCCGACATCCAACTCGAGGTGATTTCGCCTCAAGAAGAGGCACGTCTGGTCCATTCGGCTGTGGCCCATCGCATCGACCTGGCTCATGGGGACTGGGTTCTCGCCGACCTCGGAGGCGGCAGCCTCGAGATCTCGCTCGCCAATGCCGAACGGATCTTATGGACCGAGTCCCACAAAATCGGCTCCGTGCGCCTCCTCGAGGTCCTCAGCGGCGCCGAAGACGAGCCGCACCACTTTGCTGAGGTGCTCGAGGCGCACCTCGATGAGGTGCGTATGCCACCCTCACTCGGGGGACTGTCGCCTGCGGGTCTGGTCGCCACCGGCGGTAACATCGAGGCCGTGGCGCGGTTGGCATCTGTCCCGGTCGATGCCAGCGGAGTGCAGCGGCTCTCGACGGACGCGCTCAGAGCCACGATCTCGCGTCTCGCAGATCTCACCTGCCAGGAGCGAATCGAGCAGTTGGGGCTCCAGCCCGACCGGGCCGATGTGGTCCTCCCGGCGGCGATCGTGTATCAGCGCGTCGCCACCCTCGCAGGAGTAGAGCAGATCGTAGTGCCCAACACGGGCCTCAAGGACGGAATCGTGTGGGATATTCTAAGGACCACCTCTACCTGAACCCCGTACCGGTGCAGAGGCTCCCTAGGAAGAGGAGGGTCCATTCAGGCAGCTCGCCAGGAGTCCCAGTTCGCGGACCACGACGGAGAGTCCCGCGAGGGAGACCTCGGTCTCGGCCTGAAGATCGTCGAGAATGTCCTGGAATCTGGAGACGTCCGGAATACAGGAACGAAGCGCCGCACTTGTCGCCTCTTCCACGTCTCCCTCCGCAGCCTCAGAGGTGGCGATGACGCTCGTCACGAGGCGGTGGTGCGCACCACTCAACTCCTCACCAAGCACCTGTGCCGCCCGCTGCTCCCAACGGTTATCTCCCACCACAACGAAGATCCGATCTCGCAGCCACGACACACCGAACATCTCTGAGACGTGATAGTAGGCCCGCCCGACCTTCATGGGATCGATTCCTGTCTCTTTGGCGATCATGAGGATCTCGAGAAGGTGATCCAGAAAGCGCAGAGAGATCAGCGCACGGGCGAACCCGGGTTCGGCGCCCACCTTCTGGATTTCCTTTACCCTGATCTCGAACGCCTTCTTGTCGTCACCGGTAACGAACTCCTCGAAGCCGGCACGAAGAAGCCGGAGGCTCTTCTTGTTGTCTCGAATGATAGCCGCCACCGAGCGATGCGGGTCGACGTTCGCAAGGATCCACCGTGTGGTGCGCTCCAGCACACCAGCGAGACCGCGGAACCATCGGTAGGCGACGCGGGATGGGAAGTCGAGGCCCCGCTCAGCCTTACCCAGCCGATTCACGAGGATCCGGTAGTCGGCCAGGCGCGCGCCAACGAGCCAGGCCCGCACGACCTCCGCCGGCGTACGCCCGGTATCGCGGGCGACCCTCCTCACGAAGGTAGCCCCCATGAGGTCGACCACGTCGTTGGTCATCTGACTCGCGATGATCTCACGCCGAAGACGGTGCGCCACCAGGCATTCCTCGCCCGAGGCGTCGAGAGCGGCCTTGGGAAAATACCGCTCGAGGTAGACGTGGGTCGCGGGGTCGTCGGGGAGCTCACTGCCGAGCAGGTTGCTCATCAGATCCAGCTTGGAATACGCGAGCAGAACCGACAGCTCCGGTCGGGTCAGCCCGTTCCCTGTCTCCTCGACACGGTCACGGAGGTCCTCCCACGACGGAAGCTTCTCGGCGAACCGATCGAGGCGGCCGACTTTTTCCAGCGTCGACATGAGATCGCGGAAGTCGTCCAGCCCCTTTGTAGCGCGGGCCTGGTCCAGAGACACTGCTCGACTCTGGGATTCGCTGTCGCGCAACACGAGTTTGGCAACCGAATCCTTCAGCTCCCGGAGCAGCTTGTTCCGGCCGTCGTCGGACATGGCGCCCGACGCGACAGCCCCGCCGAGGAGAATCTTGAGGTTTACCTCGCGGTCCGAGAGGTCGACGCCACCCGAGTTGTCGAGCGCGTCGGTGTTCAGACGCCCACCCCGCAGCGCAAACTCGATCCGTGCCTTCTGGGTGAATCCAAGATTCCCACCCTCGCCCAGGACGGACGCCCGCAGCTCCGAAGCATCGATCCGCACCGCGTCGTTGGAGGTATTCCCAACGTCGGTGTCGGTCTCGGTCGAGGACTTCACGTACGTCCCGATCCCCCCGTTCCATAACAACTCAACGGGGGCCTTCAACACCTCACGAATGAGCGACTCCCCGTCCAGCTTCCTTATACTCGCCGGAATCCCGAGCGCCTTTCGCGCGGCCGGTGTGAGCCGAACCTCCTTCGCACCACGGGGGATGATCATGCCCCCATCGCTGAGCAGCTTCTGGTCGTAGTCCTCCCACGAAGACCGACTCAGGTCGAAGATCCGCTTTCGTTCCTTCCACGAACGGGCAGGATCGGGGTCGGGGTCGATGAAGATGTGCCGATGATCGAAGGCGGCGATCAGCTTCAGATTTTTGGAAAGCAGCATCCCGTTTCCGAAGACGTCTCCGCTCATGTCGCCGATGCCGACCGCGGTGAAGGGCTCGGCCTGAATGTCTTTGCCAACCTCGAGGAAGTGTCGCTTCACGCACTCCCAGGCACCCCGCGCGGTGATCCCTACGGCCTTGTGGTCGTACCCGTTGGAACCACCCGAGGCGAAGGCGTCATCGAGCCAATACCCGTACTCGGCCGAGATCTCGTTCGCGATGTCCGAGAACTTGGCGGTGCCCTTGTCGGCTGCAACAACCAGATACGGATCCGGCTCGTCCCAACTGACGACGGCCTCTGGGGGCACGATCTCGCCCTCCGCATCGAAGTTGTCGGTCAGGTCGAGGAGGCCCCGCTGGAGGGTGCGGTATTGCTCCTTGCCCTCCTCGATCATCTCCTCCCGATCGGCGTACTGCCTGAACGGGACGAATCCGCCCTTGGATCCCGCGGGCACAATGACCGCGTTCTTGACCATCTGGGTGTTTGCCAGCCCGAGCACTTCGGTGCGGAAGTCGTCGGGGCGATCGCTCCATCGGATCCCACCGCGAGCGACCCTGGCACCGCGCACGTGCACACCCTCCATCCGCGACGACCGAACCCAGACCTCATAGAGGAAGCGGGTTGGCGAGATGTCTCGCAGGACCTTGCACGAGAACTTGAACGAGATGTAGGGCACACCTCCGGAGCGGCGAGTCGGCGCGGCGCCACCGTTCCGATAATAGTTGGTCCGCATGGTGGCTTCGATCAGAAGGGCAAGCCGCCTGAGCGCCCGGTCTTCTGCGAGCAGAACCACGTCGTTGAGCTGCGCGTTCAGGACCTTCTCAATCTCCCGCACTGCTCGCCGCCGATCCGGCAGCTCGGTGGAGCCCTCTGGATCGAACTTCGCGCTGAAGATCCCGAACAGGGCACAGGCGATCTTGGGTGAGCTGTTCAGCGCGTTTGGGAGGGCGAGACGGCTGGGCACGATACCCAACTGAAAGGCGTATGCCGCATAGCCGCGCAGCACGTCGACCTCACGCCAGGCGAGGCCGGCTGTGAGCACCAGCGTGTTGAGCGAGTCATTCGTCGCGTCCCCGCACCGAACCGCAAGGATCGTCCTTGCGAGCAGGGTCGCCCGATTGGCAATGTCGAGGATCTGACCCTGGGCGTCCTGCACGATGAACGAGTAGATAACCGCGTCGTTCTCGTCCACCCCTCCGATTTCGAACGGGCTCACAGCGATCACCCGAAGCCCAAGATTGTCGAGGATCGGCATGAAGTCCGAGAGGATGAGCCGTTCTCCGCGGAGGTAGAGCTTGAGGCTCGTCCCGACTTCGTCCTCTCCGAGCGGTCCGCTGCCGGGCTCACACGGCGCAAACGACACCGCCACAGAACGCCCATCTGCGGCCATCGCCTCGAGCTCCAGGATGTCCAGAACCGCGACGTCCGGCTCGGTGGCCGCTCGATACTCGGGGCTGGTCGCATTCCCATAACGGCGCGCGAGGCGGCGTGCCTCATCGGGGGGTCGTACCCGCTCGAGCCCCTCCTGCACGCGGTCCGTCCAGCTCCGGATCAGCTCAGTCACGACCTCTTCGACATCGACCGCGGCGAGGGTCTTGAGCTGGCTCCGTGAGATCGCGAGGTAGAAGTGCAGCCGAGCCTGGTCGCCGGCTCCGAGCGAAAGGTGGTAGTTCAGGACCTCGGCGCCGAACCGCTCCACGAGTGCCTCTTCGATGGATCTCCTGGCCTGGCCCGAGAACTTCTCCTTGGGGAGGATGACCATGAGCGACACACCGCGATGAAGCGGGTCGGGTCGCAACGTTACGCGCACATCCTCTGTGTTGTACGACCGGAGCACGAGTTGGATGTCGGCGCCGATCTCCTCAGCCGAGGTGAGGAACAACTCCTCCTTGGGGAGCGAGTTGAAGATCGTGTTGATCTCTTTGTAGTCGTGCGACCCCTCGCTGACGCCGGCGGACTCCAGAAGCTCCACGAGCTTGGTGCGCAGAATCGGAATCGACTCTGCGGGCTCCCCGTAGGCCTTGGAGGTAAACAGCCCAACGAAGCGATGCTCCCCGATTACCTCGCCATCGGCGGACATCTTCTTCACGCCGATGTAGTCCATGCGCGCCAGGCGGTGCACCGTCGCGGTCGCGTTGGTCTTGGAGATAATGAGCATCGGCCCGCCGATAACGCGCACCCTCAGGCCCTCCTCCAGCGCCGCGAGCTTGATGGGAGTAGCAAACTGCGACTCTGCCTCGTTCCGCAGCACACCGAGCCCCGAACCCGGCTCCACCAGAATCGCGGGGTCGTCTCCGACATCGACGACGTCGTATCCGCGATACCCGAGAAACACGAACGCACCGTCACGCAGCCAGCGCAGGAACTCCTGAATCTCCTGGATCTCAGTGGCTCGTTCAGGCAGGCCCTGACCGAGCTCGGCCAGCGAAGCGACCGTCTTGTTGACCGCATCGACCATCGGGTGGAAGTCGTCCGTCGCGCGGACGACGTCCTGAAGGCGGGAGGCAATCTCCCTCTGTACGTGCAGACGTGTCTCTTCGTCCGTTACGCGGGCGACCTCACAGTGCACCAACGACTCGCGAGCCTCTGATTCACCGGCAACCCGCACCCCGGTAAGGGCCCCTTCCGCGTCGCGCTCGAAGTGGAGCACCGGGTAGATGATCTGCTCGATTGCCAGCCCCTCGCTGTGGAGGAACTCCCGGATGGTGTCTACGATGAAGGGGCGCTCGGAGATGTGGGTGCGAAGCACCGTCACCGGCGAGTACCAGCCCTCGTTGTCTACATCCGGATTGATGACCTCGACATCGACCCGCCCCGGCTGACTCTTCTGGAGGAAGCGGAGCGCGCCAAGCGCCATGTGCGCCAAGGCATCCGAGCTTCGTTCGTGAAGGAAATCCCCGGACGCCTTCGAGAAGAAGATGCTGGCAAAATCGACAGCCAGCTTAGCCTCATCCGGGGCAACGTGCCGTTCGAGTTGACGGCAGATTGCGTCAATCGTGGGGGAGTCCTGCCGGAGCAGCGGGACTGACGCTGCGGTCGTGTCGCTCATGAGAAAATCAGGCGAAGCCTGTTCGCGGTTGCGTGCGTGCGCCGGAATGGAAAAAAGAGACATACAAAACGTTCGTTTGCGCCATGTGCCAAGGTAAATCCCATTGTGCGGTGCCTCAAGGATCTACCGCGAGAAATTTCGTCGCTGTATTCGCGGGCGGTTCTTCATCAGCGGTTCTTCATCAAGTAATGGAGCCCCCCACTCCGCGAACCGGTCCGGGCCACATTCGGTTTCCATAATCGTCTCATCACTCACTGGCCCGCGCCCGGCACAGGGCTACCTTTGGGCATGCGCTTCCTACACGCCGCCGACGTACATCTCGATACCCCGTTTGCGGGCAGGTCCTCCCAGCTGCGCACCCGACTCAGGGACGCATCGCGCGAAGCCTTGTGTGGCCTGGTGGATCTCGCCCTCTCCGAAGAGGTCGATGCCGTGATTCTGGCGGGCGACCTCTTTGACGGGGACCGCATCACCTTCCAGACCGAGCAGTTCCTGATCGAGCAACTTCAACGCCTGAACGCCGCTCACATACCGGTCGTCTACGCCACCGGGAATCACGACCCGGGAACCCCCCGAGGTCGAGCGAAGCAACTCGAATGGCCGTCCAATGTGACCGTAGTTTCGGGTCCGGAACCGGTTTGCGTGAGCGTGACGGACGCCGGCGGGGAGGTCATCGGGCGAATCACCGCAGTCGGCCATGCCACCGCGAGCGAGAGCAGGGACCTCTCCCAGGGCTTTCCGAAACCCAC
>JAZDDA010000100.1:0-2411 GCA_036679625.1 Gemmatimonadota bacterium
CTCGTCAAGTCCGAAGGGGGACAGGTCCACGAAACCGATCCGCCCCGCCAGGGACTCGGAGACGCCGCGCACGAGGTCGAGCGAGGCCGAGCCCAGCACGAGGAAGCGTGCGGCGCTGTCCGGCCGGTCTACCAGGACGCGCAGGAGCTCGAACAGCTCCGGACGGCGCTGAATCTCGTCGAGAACCACCAGGCCGTCGAGACCTTCGAGCGCGATTTGGGGCGCTTCCAGGCGACGCAGGTCCACCGGGTCTTCGAGATCGAAGAACGTCACCGGCTCGTCTTCGGCCAGATGCCGCGCGAGGGTCGTCTTGCCGCACTGGCGGGGCCCGAGGAGCGCGCACACGGCGTGTGTGCGGAAGACCTCGCGCACACGCGCCTCGTACTGAAGGCGATCGATCATGAAGCGAACGTTAATACATGAACATCCTCATGTCAACATGGGATTTTCAATGATTATGCACGCCTCAACCAAGCGAAGCACCGCCCACGGGCTGAGGCAGCACGCCCCCCGGAGCTCCGAAATGGACCGAGAGTCCCTGATCTTCGAGGCACTCGTCGGGACGCGGGATCACGAAAGCCTCGGCGCTCGCGCAGTAGTAGAGACACCCCGTTTCCGCCGTGGGCCTCGATCGGATGAACGAGTCCGCCTCAGCAAGCGCGGCAAGCCACGTCTCCTTGCTGGCCACCGGGTCGAAGGGCTCGGCCAGATGCAGGCGTGCGATCTCTTCGGGTCGGTTACGCCCTCGCCGCCTGAGGAACTCCAGTAGCGAGAGCGGTGTGAAGCCGAGATCCTTGCCCACGGCCGCCCAGACGAGACCACCCAAAGGGAGCACGCGCTCATGCGCGAACAGGATGTCGACGTAGTCACGCGGCTCATCCCGACCCGCGAGCGTGAGCGTCTTGTTGATCGCGAGGTCGATCTCATGCAGGAGGTAGCCACCCAGTGAATCGCGAACCGGTGGCATGAAGCGCCAGCGA
The DNA here is from genome assembly GCA_036679625.1 of Gemmatimonadota bacterium. GTDB lineage: Bacteria > Gemmatimonadota > Gemmatimonadetes > Longimicrobiales > Gaopeijiaceae > JAZDDA01. Next base: position 981 of record JAZDDA010000100.1, read on the forward strand.
GACTCGTGGGCCCAATCGATTCGGGTGGCTTCCTCGCCGTGCTTGACCGTGGCTCGGATGAAACCGGGCTGACTGATCTCGACCTCGATATCATAGCCTCCGCTCTCGAGGAGAACCGAGTCCTCGGCAAAGGCGCTCGCGACCCGCTGGGCGGAGTCGTGAAAGAAGTCCAGGTCGTCACTGTATCGGGTGGAGTTGGGCGCGAAATGGAGCGCCGCCCCGCCGGCCAGGTAGCTCTCGGGCGTGCGGGTCTGGGCCAGGAGGGCAAGAAGCGCCCGCTGAAACTCGGTTAGCGGCACAAGCGTCGTCCGATTCGCCACGCCTCGCGATTCCCGTTCTTCATGAGGGTCTCCGCCACCCAGTCCACGTCTTGCAGACCGATCGTGAGATCAGGGCGGTACGACCAGAAGCACGATGTCTGGAAGCGTCGGTACGCCCTGCGCGCCTCGCGTACCCGCACCATGTCCCGTGCAGTCTGGGGATCCAGCGTCCGCCTGCTCTTTTGGCCTCCACGGCGACCGATGTCGGCGAGATAGGCCCGAACGGAGTCGCTCATATGCCTAACGTAAGCCGCTTACGTTAGATCCACAAACGGGCACTGGTATACGGGAATGGCTCTTGCACCAGGAGACTGCCGAAAGGGGTTCCCATGAGAACTATACGGTCTGCTGATTCGCGACTGACGCCGGGCCTGACGATCCTCCTCGTCGGGCTTCTTATAGCGGCCTGCGGAGGTGACACCACCGCTCCCGGGGGTCCGGGGGCGCCACCTCCGCCACCTCCGCCACCACCGGCACCGACGATCTCCTTCGCGGACCTCAAGAGTGGCAACTTCGACAAGATTCTCCACTGCTCGGGACCTCTGTGGAATCCCGAGGAACACGACGGATACCTGAGCGGCTTCCCGACCACCAGGTCCTTCATGGTCCGACTCGGGCTCAACCTCGGTGACACGCGCTTCACGTTCGATCAGACCCTCGCCCAGATCCAGGGTCAGATCGACTTCCTTTCATCGCGATCGGATTCAACAAAAAGTTCGCCAACGGCACACCTATCGGGCTCGATCAGGAGGTCGCGGAGGGTGACTTCGACTCAGAACTCACGGCGCTCGCCGAGCTCGTGAAGGGGGTCGACCGAACCGTGTTCCTGCGGATCGCGTCTGAGGCCAACGGCTTCTGGAACGGGTACGATCCAGCCTTCTTCCCCGATGCCTACCGCCACATCGTGACTCTGTTTCAGGCCCAGGGCGTGGCCAATGCCGTGTATATGTGGAACGTCAAGCTCGTCCTCGGCCAGACGCCTCCGCTGATGGACTTTTATCCGGGGGACAGCTTCGTAGACTGGTGGAGCATCGATCTGTTCAACGCGGACTTCCTGAACCCCACCCTGAACGGCCTCGTGATGGATTTTCTCGCCGAAGCGGCGGCTCGC
>JAZDDA010000101.1:0-4205 GCA_036679625.1 Gemmatimonadota bacterium
GGCAGCACAGCACGATCTCCGTCGTTGGACCACCTCGAGGTAGCTACGGCTATCTCTTCGGCGGCCCGCCTGGGATCTCGCCCTGCGGTGCCCGTAACGCGGCTCGCCCCACTTTTTCAACAACCTTCTAGGGAGAAACACGAGTGTCTGGACACAGTAAATGGGCCACGATCAAGCGGAAGAAAGCCGCGACGGACTCCAAGCGCGGCAAGCTTTTTACGAAGCTCATCCGCGAGATCACGGTGGCGGCTCGTGACGGAGGAGGGGATCCCAACTTCAACCCCCGGCTTCGCCTGGCCGTCGACACCGCCAAGGGCGGTAACATGCCGACGGAGAACATCGCCCGAGCCATCAAGAAGGGAACGGGTGAACTGGAGGGCGTAAATTACGAGGAGATCACCTACGAGGGTTACGGACCTGGGGGAGTCGCAATCTTTATCGAGACGCTTACCGACAACCAGAACCGAACCGTGGCGGATGTCCGGCACATCCTGTCCAAGAACTTCGGGAGCCTCGGGACCACGGGATCGGTCGGATGGCAGTTCGAACGCAAGGGACATGTCGTGGTGGATGGATCCTCGTACTCTGAGGATGCGGTCTTCGAAGCGGCGATCGAGGGGGGCGCCGAAGATGTCGTAGACGACGGGGGGGAGTTCCTCGTGACCACCGATGTGGCGTCGTTCCACGAGGTTCAGGCAGCACTCAAGAGTACCGGAATCGACGTACTACGGGCTGAGCTCGCCTGGGTGCCGCAGAATGAAGTCAGCGTTGAGGGTAAGGAGGCCGAGAAGCTCATCCGGCTGATCGACGCCCTCGAGGACTGCGACGACGTTCAGACCGTCTCATCGAATGGAGACATAGACGAGGCGACCCTTGAGCAGGCTCTTTCCTAAGAGGGGCGGTCAGGGGTGACGATGCCCGGTGCACCGGAACTGATTCTCGGAATCGATCCGGGAACTGCGGTCACCGGATACGGAATCGTCCGGCGAGAGGACCGTGCCCTCACGCTGGTCGAGTGCGGGGTGGTGCGGACCTCGGCGGGTACGCCCCTCCCAGACCGCATTCGCGAAATCTTCGAGGAGGTGTCGGGACTCATCGAGCGGTTCCGACCGGCCGTGGTCTCGGTGGAGGATGTGTTTCAGGGGAAGAACGTGCGAAGCGCGCTCACCCTGGGCCACGCCCGCGGTGCCATCCTCCTGGCTGCGGCGCTTCGCGATATAGAGATCGCGGAGTTCACGCCAAGGGAAATCAAGAAGGCCGTTACGGGCACGGGTTCGGCGACCAAGGAGCAGGTCGCCTTCATGGTACAGCAGCAACTCCGGCTCCGTACCGTTCCAACCCCGGCCGACGCCGCCGACGGCGTTGCGGCGGCGCTTTGCTATTGCATGGGGGGCGTGCTCAAATATTGATGATGTACCCGTAACGGGGCTCGCCCCACTTTTTCAACAGCCTTCTAGCGGAGCGGACTCGTTCGACCGAGCTTTGGCGCGTTGCCTTTCCCCCTTATTTCGTGCGGATGTGTTTTGATCAGTCGACTCAGAGGTACCTTGATCTCCCGCGATCTCGATCGAATCGAGATCGCGACCCCGGGGGGTGTGGTGTACGAGCTGGAGATTCCGCTCACGATCCTGGAGCGACTTCCGATGCCCCCCGCAGAGGGGTTCGAAATCCGGGTCTTGCGGGTGGTCCGCGAAGACTCCGATACCCTGTACGGATTTCTCACCCCACATGAGCGAGAGCTCTTCAGGCGCCTTCTGGGTGCGTCGGGGGTGGGCCCCAAGGTGGCTCTCGCAATGCTGTCCACCTTTACAGCGACGAGGCTTGCCAGGGCGCTGGCGGAGAAAGACACGACTGCGCTGACCCAGGTGAGCGGCGTGGGTAAGAAGACGGCAGAGCGCATCGCCCTGGAGTTGGCCGACCGTGTGCAGGACCTCGTCGGTGGAGACGAAGGAGGAGGGATCGCGGTTGCTCCCGGAGCACAGGAGGCGGTCGCCGCGCTCGTTGCCCTCGGATACGCCTTCGCCGATGCGGACACCGCGGTCCGGGCCGTGCTCGAAGACGGAGAGCCCGGCAGCTCTGAAGACCTCATCCGCCGCGCGCTGGCCGCCAAGTGACGGAACGACGCGAGGTTACGACGCCCGAGGCGCTGGAGGAGGATGTACAGACCGGTCCCACCCTTCGGCCCCAGCAGCTCGACGAATTCATCGGACAGGAGAAGGTGAGACGCGCACTGTCAATCGCGATTCGTGCGGCGAAGATGCGGCGTGAGCCGCTCGACCACCTTCTCTTTCACGGCCCGCCCGGACTCGGTAAGACCACCCTCGCGACGCTGATCGCGCGGGAGATGGGGGTGAACATCAAGACCACCTCCGGCCCGGTCCTCGAGAAGCCCGCAGACCTGGTCGGGGTCCTGACCAATCAACGTGAGGGGGACATCCTCTTCATCGACGAGATCCATCGTCTGCGGCCGATCATCGAAGAGTTCCTGTATCCAGCCATGGAGGACTTCAAGATCGAGATCCGGCTCTCGGACGGGCCGAAAGCTCAGACGATGACGATGGAGGTGGAGCCCTTCACGCTCGTCGGTGCGACGACCCGGTTTGGGCTGCTCACCGCTCCGATGCGTGCCCGGTTTGGCATCATACAGAGGCTGAACTTCTACCCGCCGGGCGAGCTGTCGGTGATTCTGCGCCGGAGTGCCGAGATTATCGGCATAGAAACGACTCCAGAGGGGAATGACGTTCTGGCACGAAGGTCTCGCGGCACGCCCCGGATCGCGAACCGGCTCCTGCGGAGGATTCGCGACTACGCGCAGGTAGAGGCGGACGGCGTCATCACGCTGGAGGTGGCGGAGGCAGGACTCGAGATGCTTGATGTGGACGAGTACGGGCTCGACGAGATGGACACGCGGGTGCTGAAGGCGCTGATCGAGAAGTTCGAGGGTGGCCCGGTGGGGGTTCAGTCGCTTGCAGTAGCAATCGGCGAAGATGCCTCGACCGTCGAAGAGGTCTACGAGCCGTTCCTGATCCAGGAGGGCTTTCTCATGCGGACTGCTCGGGGGCGGGTTGCCACGCGCAGGGCCTACAAGCACTTCGGATTCCCGGTTCCGACCTCGGACGGTAATCCGGAGGCGGCCGGCGAGGCGCCCGGCGACGAGGCACTGGGCGACCCACCGCCCGCGCTCTTCGACTGACGCCATCACCGAACCGGCCATGAGCTTTGTGAAGGACGGGTCCCGCGTCTCGCACTACGAGTACGATCTCCCTGAGGGGAGGATCGCGCGATACCCAACGGAGACCCGCGACGGGAGCCGCCTGCTGCTGGTCCCTCGCGGGGGTGGTGCCTTCCTCGACTCCCAATTCAGCGCACTGCCGGCTCAGCTGCGTGCCGGAGACCTGCTCGTGGTCAACGAGACGCGGGTGCTCCCAGCGCGCCTGCTCGGGCGAAAGCCCACAGGCGCCTCCGCCGAGATCCTCCTCCTCAGGCCAGCTCCCGGTGGGGATGATGCGGTCTGGGAGGCGCTCGTCCGACCGGGGCGAAAGCTCAAGCCCGGTCGCAGCGTCGAGGTCGGACCGGGCTTCGACGTCGAGATCCTCGACTCGGCGCCGGGGGGCGGCCGAATCGTGCGGCTCGTCACCGATCTGGCGCCCCTCGAGGCCATCGAGCAATTCGGCACGATGCCTCTTCCGCCCTACCTCGATCGGTCTGCGGAAGCGCTCGACCGCGAGCGCTATCAGACGGTGTACGCTCGCTGCCCCGGCTCGGCGGCGGCTCCCACAGCCGGTCTGCACTTTTCGCATGCGCTCCTGGGGAGGATCGACGCGCTCGGTGTCGAGACGGTGGCGGTGACGCTCGATGTGGGCGTCGGGACCTTCCGTCCGGTCGAGGCAGACGACCCGCTCGACCACGAGATGCACTCCGAGAGCTATGAGATCTCGGAAGACACGGCGGAGGCGATCAACCGTGCCCGGGCAGAGGGCAGACGCATTGTCGCTGTCGGAACCACGGTAGTGCGAACCCTCGAGTCGGCTGCGGACGAGGGCGGTACGGTACAGCCGGGGGGTGGCAGCACGCGCCTCTTCCTTCACCCGCCTCATGAGTTGCGCGTGATCGATGCCCTCATCACCAACTTCCACCTGCCCCGCTCCACGCTGCTCATGCTGGTCGCGGCCTTCGCTGGGTACGAGTGCACGATGGCGGCGTAT
>JAZDDA010000102.1:0-5033 GCA_036679625.1 Gemmatimonadota bacterium
GCCCTCTCCGTCAAAGAGGAGCACGTCGTAAATGTACGGGTAGGTCTCGACCAGAGTGGCGAGTCTTTTCTGGCGATCGTCGACGGCTACCGCCCAGTCATAGTCGGAGACGAACTCATGCAATGTCCGACCGCTGGCCGCCCATTGTTCGCTCAGGATCCGAAGCAGTTCAGCGTTATCTCGACTCTCGGCTTCTCGGCGGAGATCCAGAAATCGGTTCTCAAACCATCCTTCGACGAACACCGTGACGTCTCGGCTTCTACTCTGGAGCCTCGCTCCGGCGCTCTCCACGAGGCCCTGCCGCGCCTGTGAGTAGCTGACCATGCTCACGACGGAGAGCGGTGCCACAGCGAGCACGAGGAACCAGGCCAGGATGGCGCGGCGGACCGAGCCGGCGCCCCCGCTCCGTTTCGAACGGTCGGATTGCACGGTTACCGCTCGGTCCCGAAGCGTACATCGGCGAATTGATTCACGTCGATTCTGCCGGACAGGATTCCTCCGTCGATTGCCCAGTCCATAATCTGTGTCAGGCCGGCCTTGTCGACGTTCAGATTCCGATAGTTGATCACGTCCAACTCCGGATCCAGCGACGCGATGATCGCCTCGCGGTTGTGTTCGCGCCGACTGCCCTGGCGTCCTCGATGTCCCGCCCGGCGCGGTGGATCGCGGCCATGACCTCCTGCACCGCCGCGGTGCTCATGTCGAGTGCGTCGTCGGTGGCCAGGGCGAGGCATTCGACGTGTCCGTCGGGCCAGGGCATCACGTCCTTGGAGTACCACGCGATGCGGCCGAAGCCTCCCGTCTCCACGACGTCGGCCCAGGGCAACGACTGCTCGAAGGCTGCAGGACGACCTCGGCTGCTCTGGCCCCTGATGAATGCCGGTGATCGAGCCGGCGGTACCGCGATTGCCCGGACGTCCGCCTGCCCTCCGGCCCGGAGCGTGAGGGTCGCGTCGTGCTCTTTCAGGTAGCGATAGAGCACGACGGTGTGCGTGGACAGTAGATGGGGGACCCCGATCTGAGTCGCTTCGCCGTCGAAGCTACTCTCGTGTTTCAGAACATCTGCAAGGGCACCGACCGGCTTGCGGTCGGCGCGCTCCGACGGCAGGTCCAGCTTGGCCGCGATCAGGTCATTGACGGCCAGGGCACTGCCATCCCGATGCATGAGACCGATCCACCGGAACGATGGCTGTTCGCGAAACATATCCATGGCCAGGGGACTCATCATGAAGGCCATTTCGGCTTGACCCGACCTGAATTTCGCGCGAAGGAGATCCCAGTTGGGCATCTGCTCGATCTGGAAATCGGCGTGGATCATCGCGTCGGCATACAGCTCGTACGCTACGAGTGCCGCATAATGATCGGCCAGGGGAATGTACAGCGCTCTGATGGGAACTTTGTCACCGGCCTCGCGCAACTGTGGAGGGTCCACGGTGCCGATGAGTAACGGCAGGAGCACGATCACCCAGTTGAGGGGAGGTGCGCCCCGGCCGGATGCTGGATTGAACATCGTGCCGAGCTCCAGGTCGAGTCGGGGGGGGGAGGGTCCATCTAGCCGCTCCGAGCGGGTTAGCGCACGGTTTCTGACCTGTTGGAGTGTCGGAATCTTTCCACCGAACTTGAGTCTCGTGCGATCCGGCGGACCCGGGGTAAAGCCTTGATTGGGCCTGGCCGATACTGTGATTCGTTCAGGTGGAGACAGAGAAGCGAGTGCGCGGCGTGCCCGCGCACGATCGTCACGCATCCGAGGCCCTCGGGTGACTGACTCACTCGGAGATCGATAGAGCATGGACCGACGAGGCGGCAGCGAGGCCTTACGATTTTTGATTGTCGACGACAGCGGGACCGGCCGCGTCGTCCTGGGGGCAGGCCTCGCTCGTTTCGGTACGTGCGTCGGAGTTTCTGATGGGCGCGAGGCTCTGCGCGCATTCCATGCATCCGTGACGGAAGAGCAGCCTTTCGACATGATCTTCCTGGACATTGTGATGCCGCACATGGACGGGATCACCGTCCTCAAGACGATACGCCACATCGAGGACGAGCGGGGCTGGCAGAACGTTCACGTGGTCATGACGACCGCACACAGCGATCCCGCGCGGGTTCGGGAAGCGCTGAGTGCCGGAGCTGCGGGCTATCTCGTGAAGCCCATACGCAGCGCGAGTCTTGCACAACAGTTGCGGGGTCTGGGGCTCATTCCTGGTTGACCGAGGTGCCGCCCATCCCTTCCTCGTCCGCCCCGATACAGTGCGAGGAGGGCCGTGAATTGGGCGGCGTCGGTTTCGTCGTCGAGAACAGGCGCGGCCGAGCGGCGCAACTCGAGCTAAAGTCCGATCAGCCTGCGCACGATACTTGTAGAGGCAGCCGATGGCCGCCACGACGCGGACCAGACAAAACAAACACCGACCGTTACTTGATGAGTCCAGCGGTCAGGACAGCCACCGGTAAGACCCCACTCTTCAGGGAGCGGGGTCTTTGCGTGGTGCGCCAGGCATGGCGCGGTCCGCCGTGAGGCGGACAGTGAACCGTGAGGCGAAAGCCGATCGGGAAGTGACTTGAGGGTGAAAGTCCCTTTGGGGCCCTGGTGGCTGGGAACCCCTAGCTGAACAGCAAGCGTGGTCTCGCGAGGGGCTGCGGGGAGGAAGCTGCAAGCAAAGCTCTGGCCCGAGGAATACGAACCGCATAGAGGCGTCGGCGAGGTGGGTGAGGGGGCCATGAGACCCGAAGCCCGATAGCCATCCGGACCGAGCGGACGTAGATGCGGCGGGTAGATGGAGCGAAGGTCACGCGCCTTACCCTGGGAGGTCTCGCCTTATGCCTGAAAGGGTGACGTCGACACTGCGCTAGGCTGCGAGTCGGTGGAGCGAGAAGTCAGCCGAGGCCATAGTAGCCGCTGGCGCACGGCGGTGAAGGGCCGAACATGAGGAGCCGAACTGGCACAAAGGGTTCATGGACGAAAGAGACGCAGGCAAGAAGGCTGAGAGGCCGGAGTGGGCCGGGAGGGTAGGCGGCGGAACCGCCGAGAGCACCGGTGCTGCGCGTCAAACGGACAGGGCATCTGGAGAGCAAGCCGGGGACGAGGCTCTGGGACTCATGGAGGAGGTGTTGCGTCGTGAGAACCTGATGGTGGCATATCGGCGGGTGCTTCGTAACGGAGGCGCTGGAGGGGTCGACAGTAGGAGTGTCGGCGACCTGAAGGAGCAGATCCGCAAGGAGTGGCCCGAGATACGGGAGGCGCTACGGAGCGGGACGTACGAACCGAGTCCGGTGCTGAGGGTGGAAATCCCGAAGCCAGGGGGCGGCGTACGCGTGCTCGGTATCCCAACGGTGATGGACCGGATGATCCAACAGGCTCTGCTACAGGTACTCACCCCGATCTTCGACCCGACGTTCAGTGAGGATAGCTACGGCTTCCGACCAGGACGGAGCGCGCAACAAGCAGTTGAGCGTGCACGCGAGCACATCGCGGCGGGTCACCGGTGGGTGGTGGACCTGGACCTGGAAAAGTTCTTCGATCGCGTGAACCACGACGTGCTGATGGTGCGGGTGGCGAAGCGCGTGAGAGACAAGCGGGTGCTGCGTGCGATCGGCTGCTATCTGAGGGCCGGGACCACGGAGGGCGGAGTGACATTGCCCCGACGAGAGGGAACACCCCAGGGTGGGCCGCTCTCGCCGCTGCTGTCCAACATCTTGCTCGATGATCTGGACAAGGAGTTGGAGCGGAGGGGCCACTGCTTCGTACGCTACGCCGATGACTTCCGAGTCTTCGTGAAGTCGAAGCGAGCGGGCGAGCGTGTGATGACGACACTGGAGCGCTTCTTGGACAAGCGTCTCCGCCTGAAGGTGAACCGGAAGAAGAGCGCGGTGGGCCGGCCCTGGAATCGGAAGTTCTTGGGGTACGCGACCACGACGAACAAGAAGCCGAAGCTGAAGCCGGCACCGGAGTCGGTGAAGCGGCTGAAGCAGAAGCTGAAGGAGTTGTTCCGACGAGGCCGAGGTTGGAGTCTCGCGCGCACCATCGGGGAGCTCAACCCGATCTTGAGGGGTTGGGTCGCGTACTACCGGCTGTCGGACGTGAGCGGAGTATTCGAAGAGTTGGACGCGTGGATCCGCCGAAGGCTGCGCCTGATCCTATGGCGACAGTGGAAGCGACCACGGACTCGACTCAAGGAGCTACGCAAACGGGGTCTGGACGAAGAACGCGCCGCACAGTCGGCGTACAACGGCAGAGGTCCGTGGTGGAATGCGGGCGCGAGCCACACCAACCAGGCCGTACCGACCCGATGGCTGAACCAGATGGGACTCGTGAGCCTTCGACAGGAGAAACAGAGACTTGCGAGCACCTTGTGAACCGCCGGATACGGAACCGTACGTCCGGTGGTGTAGGAGGGTTGTAGCGGTGAGCCGACCTATGGTGAACCTTACTCGGGCACGAACCCGGAAACGGTGGATACGGCCAAGGGCATGCACCTACCGGACGCCACCGCTACTCCCTACCTGATCCAGGGGTTGTGGTGCCGTCACGATGTACCGCGTCCCGTGGGCGTTGCCGGTCCAGACCGTGGCCTGGTCACAGCCGTGGATAGGTAACACAACGGCCCTCGCGAGGGGGAGGCGCGGCAAGTGGTAGGGTGCGTGACTCGGGCGGCCTCATGGAAGCGCACCTCACCGTCATCGGTCGGCGAGAACACAGTCCAGAAGCTCAAGCCCGCGGTGTATTTCGCGGAGGACTCGATTCTTTATCGTGTCCAGAGTTTCGACTCTATGGGGGTATTGCAGGCTTCTCCCATGGCGTATGGCGTGATCGGCTGGGACACTTGGCTCGTGTTCACCGACGGCGACGTTCTAGCCGGCGCGGACCCGACGGACGGGGACTCGACGAACGATTACGACGACCTTCTCGGGACCCGCATCACCGCGACTCTGGCGATGAATCGAGCCGATATCCGGGTGAACAATGGTCAGATTTTCACCAGATATTTCGAGTGGCAGGTTATGCCGAGAAGCCTCATGTACGAGAGGAATCGCTAGCACAC
>JAZDDA010000103.1:0-2418 GCA_036679625.1 Gemmatimonadota bacterium
GGCCCGAGGCGATCCCAACCGTACCCGCCTTCCGCTCCCCTGGAGGGAGCTGGTTGCACGTCATCTGGTGAGACGCCTCCGTCATGGCGTACGCCTCCACGACCGGGACTCCGAAGGTCGCCTCCAGCTCCTGCAACACCTGTGGCGGTAGGGACGAAGAGGAGGATCGGATCAGGCGAAGCTTCGAGCGCTCGACCGTCTCGGGGTTCCGCGCCGCCCGGGCCAGAATGGCCTGGTGCATCGTCGGCACCGCCGAGTACCATGTCGGCTCCACCTCGTCGAGCCACCCGAAGAACTTCAGAGCGTTGAAGCCCGGCGTACACACGACCTCCGCACCGGTCGACAGCGAAGCGAGCACCGGCGCCATGAGTCCGTGGATGTGGAAGAGCGGCATCACGTTGAGACACCGATCGTCGGGTGTCAGCCGCAATGTAGTGCGGATGTTCCCGGCCGAGGCACACACGTTTCGGTGCCGAAGCGGGACGATCTTCGGCCGGGCGGTCGTGCCCGAGGTGTGCAGCACGAGGGCAACGTCGTCGGCCTCGGCATCCACCCGTGGAGTCGCCCTCCCCCACCAGCTCGAACACACCGGCGGGTGCGCCCTCGGGCACGCGAAGTTCGATTACGGCGATCCCGAGCTCCCGGGCGCTGTCGATGGCCTCGGACTCACTTCCCTGCTGCACCACGAGCGCCTTGGCACCCAGGTCCCCCAGGTAGAAGTCGTACTCGGCGCGTCGGTACCCTGGGTTGAGAGGGGCGGTCGTCGCACCTGCCGCAATGGATACGAACGCCGACGCCATCTCTGGCCCGTTCGGAAGCACGATCCCCACGCGGTCCCCGCGGCCGATCCCCATCTCGTTCAGGCGCAAAACCGTGCGGTCGATGTGCTCCCGGAGGCCCTCGAACGTGAGTGACGGGCGCCCCGGAGCGCCGATAGCGTGGGCGTCCGGAAGACCGGAATTCAACAGCGCGCGAACAGTCCTGGGTTCGGTCATGAGCCGCTTTCGTGACGGAGGACGGGGGTGGGCCACCGCAACCACACTAAGGCGAAAGGCAGGGCTCGTCGAGAGACGCGCTTGCCCCGTGCCGCGCTTGGAATCATGGTGAGGCGCAACCTCGGAGCCAGCTCCGACCCCTGCTCCTCCCAATGGTGACCCCATGACTTCGACCGGACCCTCCTTCGGACAGCTGCGGCACGATCCCCGCGTCCTGCTCGGCCCCGGGCCCAGCAATCTGCATCCCCGCGTCGTCCAGGCGATGACGAGCCCCATCCTCGGTTACCTGGACCCGAAGTTCCTGGTGATCATGGACGAGACCATGGCGTTGCTGCGGCACCTCTTCCAGACCGAGAACGAGATGACCATCTCTCTGGCCGGAACAGGGATGGCGGGCATGGAAGCGGCCATCTGCAACGTCACCGAACCGGGTGATGAAATCATCATCGGCATCCACGGCTTCTTCGGTCAGCGCATGGCCGAGATCGTGGAGCGTCACGGCGGCACGGCAATCCGGGTGGAGGTCGAATTCGGCGAGGTGGTGACCCCCGAGCAGGTCGCGGCGGCTCTCGAGGCGCACCCAAACGCGAAGATGGTCGGTGTAGTACACGGAGAAACCTCGTCCGGCGTCGGCCAACCGCTGGCCGAGATCGGCAAGCTGGTCAGAGACAGCGGCAAGCTGTTCCTGGTGGACACGGTATGCTCGCTCGGTGGCTCGGACATCCGCGTCGACGAGTTTCTCATCGACATCTGCTACACCGGAGGTCAGAAGTGCGTGGGCGGGCCGGCGGGGATCTCGGCCATCACCCTCAACGACCGGGCGATGAGCGTGGTCGCAGGCCGTAACACCCCGGTCGACACCTGGAATCTGGACCTGATGCTGATCCGCAAGTACTGGTTCGCGGAGCGTGCGTATCACCACACGGCTCCGGGCCCTGCCGTGTACGCCCTCCGAGAGGCACTGCGGCTCATCCAGGAAGAGGGCCTGAGCGAGCGTTTTGCCCGGCACCAGGCGGGCGGAGACCTGCTCAAGGCGGAGCTGGAGGGCTTGGGGATGGAGCTGTTCGGGAACCCGGAGCATCGGCTCCCCATGCTCACCTGCGTCATGATTCCCGAGGGTGTTGACGACGCGGCGGTTCGCGGGCGCCTGCTCGAGGAGTACGGCATCGAGATCGTGGGTGGGTTCGGCCCGCTCAAGGGAAAGGCGTGGCGGATTGGGCTGATGGGATACAGCTGCAGCGAGCGCAACGTGCGCTACCTGATCGCGGCGCTAAGGGAGATCCTCCCCGGCTAGTGCATTGAGTCACGGACGCGATCTCGTGGGTTGCCACGGGCGACGATCGCCGTGATCGCCATGTTGGCCTTTTCCGTGTCCGTATTCTCGGGCCTTGACCCGTACCAAAGTACAGGGTTGTACCCTATA
>JAZDDA010000104.1:0-2748 GCA_036679625.1 Gemmatimonadota bacterium
CGGTGTCTCAACGTGATGCCGCTCTTCCACATCCACGGGCTCATGGCGCCGGTGCTGTCTTCGCTGTCGACCGGTGCCGAGGTCGTGTGTACGCCGGGCTTTAACGCATTGAAGTTCTTCGGGTGGCTCGACGAGGTGGAGCCGACCTGGTACTCGGCGGTGCCGACCATGCATCAGGCCATCCTGGCCCGGGCGGCGCGGAACCCCGAAACGATCGCGCGCTCAAGGCTTCGCCTGATCCGGTCCTCGTCTTCGTCACTGCCGCCACAGGTGTTGCAGGAGCTGGAGGCGACCTTTGGAGTCCCGGTCGTCGAGGCGTACGCCATGACGGAAGCGTCCCACCAGATGACCTGCAACCAGCTCCCTCCAGGGGAGCGGAAGGCGGGTACGGTTGGGATCGCCTCGGGCCCCGAGGTGGCGGTCATGAACGACGCCGGTGACTTGCTGGAACCCGGTGAGATTGGAGAGATCGTGATTCGCGGCCCGAACGTGACGGTGGGTTACGAGAATAACCCGGAAGCCAACGCGAAGGCCTTCACGAATGGCTGGTTCCGGACCGGAGACCAGGGCGCGATGGACGCAGACGGGTTCTTCAGCCTCACGGGTCGCCTCAAGGAGATCATCAACCGGGGCGGAGAGAAAATCTCCCCCAAGGAGGTGGACGTCGCGCTCATGGATCACCCAGCCGTCCGGCAGGTGGTCACCTTCGCGGTGCCCCATGACAAACTCGGAGAAGAGGTGGCGGCTGCGGTTGTGCTCCGAGAGGGTGCGCACGCGGAGCCCCTGGAAATTCGCGAGTTCGCGGCCGAACGGCTTGCCAGCTTCAAGGTTCCCCGGACGGTGCTGATACTGGACGAGATTCCGGTTGGACCCACCGGCAAGCTTCGGCGGATCGGGTTGGCCGAGCAGCTCGGCCTCGCATGAGAGGGCACACCCATATGTGCGGGCACACCCATATGAGAGGGCACACCCGTTGAAGATCTGCATCTACGGTGCCGGAGCCATCGGTGGATACCTGGGCGCCCAACTCGCGCTGGCCGGCGAGGAGGTGACGCTCATCGCGAGAGGCCCCCACCTTGCGGCGATGCAGAAGAACGGCCTCAGGCTCCTCATCGATGGGGAGGAGCGGGTCGCCCGGCCGTGTTGCACCGACGACCCCTCCGAAGCAGGCCCGCAGGACTTCGTGATCGTCACCCTGAAGGCCCACAGCGCGCCGGCCGTTGTGGCTCCGATGCAGCCGCTTCTCGGCCCCGAGACTGCAGTCGTCAGTGCGGTGAACGGGGTGCCGTGGTGGTACTTCTACCAGCTCGAGGGGCCGTGGCGGGATCATCGCCTGGAGTCCGTCGACCCGGGCGGTGTGCAGTGGGACGGCATCGGGCCCGAGCGTGCCATAGGGTGTGTGGTGTATCCCGCGACCGAGGTGGTCGAGCCGGGTGTCATCCAACACCTGAACGGCAACCGGTTCACCCTGGGTGAGCCGTCCGGAGAGAAGACCGCGCGCGTGCGTGCGCTCGCCGGTGCGCTGATCGCGGCCGGATTCCGGGCGCCCGTGCGGCGAATTCGAGACGAGCTCTGGGTCAAGCTCTGGGGCAACCTCTCGTTCAACCCCCTCAGCGCCCTGACATTGGAGACGCTGGACAATGTTGCAACCGACGCCGGCACTCGGGGCGTAGCGAAGGCAATGATGCTCGAGGCGCAGGCCATCGGGGAGAAGCTGGGTGCCCGGTTCCCTGTGGACGTCGAGAAGCGGATTGATGGTGCCGCGGCGGTGGGGGCCCACCGCACGTCGATGCTACAGGACCTCGAACGCGGGAGACCGATGGAGATCGACGCGCTCGTTACCGCCGTTCAGGAGATGGGCCGTCTAGTCGAGCTGCCCACGCCCACGATCGATGTGATTCTCGCCCTGGTTCGGCAGCGGGCCCGTGTGGCCGGGTTGTACGGGGGCTGAGGCCCTCGGGTCAGCTCCTGCAGGTCGATTCCTGCAGGTCAGCTCCCGAAGATCGGTACCCAGAGCCGCCAGAAGATCAGGATCAGGCTCATCCCGGTGAACACGAACAGGCTGAACCCGCCGAACCACCGCGCGAAGGTCGACGGGTAGAAGGCCTTGTCCTTCCTGGGGATGATCGTGAGACAGTAGTAGAAGTTCAGAAAGAAGATCACCGGTGCGATGAAGAAGGCCAGCGCCGAGGCCACGAGCACCAGAAACACCGGACGTTGGAGTCCGGCCACAATCGCCACCGACGCGATCAGCGAGTAGATCATCGTGATTCGGTAGATGTTGTACTCGGAGTACCAGGTCCTTCGATGTTCGGGGGTCAGATCCTCGGAGTCGATTCCCTGTAGCGCCGCCGTGCCGGGGAACAGGTTGCGGCAGCAGGCGCCGACGATCCGAGGCCAGCCGTCGAAGTAGTTGAAGGCCGTGGAGAAGGTGGCCGCGAACGCCCCCACCATGAAGACGACCATCATCTGGGGCCCGATGCTCCGGGTGAAGATTCCGGCGATCTCGCCCATGACCCCACGCCCTTCCACCGGACTCGGATACATCCATACGGCGGCCAGGAGCAGGAAGATGCTGGCGAGCACGAAGGAGGCTACGTGTCCCTGTCTGAAGTCCCAGATCCCGATCTTGAACCAGCGTCTGCAATAGTTCTGCGCATTCTCGGGAAGCCGCGAGATGTCGACCGCGAGGTGGGCGGCGTTCGGGGCGAAGGGGTCGTACCGGTGCGCGAGGCCCATCTCCTCCAT
>JAZDDA010000105.1:0-5595 GCA_036679625.1 Gemmatimonadota bacterium
GCCGGGCGGGAACATGTAGATTTCGCGCATCGTGGTCATGATACGTAGCCTCAGCGCCGGCCGAAGTGGGACCGATAGTGATCCACCGGCTGGGTTCGGACCACATCGTCGGTGAGGGCGTAGTCGCCCGCCATCTCCGCTAGGCGCACCGCAAAACGCCCCTCCATTTTTTCGGCCCTGGTGTCATCTTTAAAAGTCAACAGATCGGCCAGCGCTCCCCATATGAGGATGTCTCTATACAGTTCGGGGATAATCGGCTCATCGCCATCGGCGCTAAGGTCGGAAACTTGAATGAGGTAATCCAGGTGGAGAGTCTGGGGCTCGGCAGCCGATGGGTGAATTCGCAACCGGGCCGCCCCCGTAGTCGGCTCGTTGATCAGCGTATAGTGGGTTGGCGTGCCGTAGGCGACGTCGAGCCCCCATCGACGGTTCATTTCACGTAGCCCCATGGGTTCAAGCGTCAAGGGGCTGAAAGAGCGGTAGGGGTCGGCGAGACGATCGAAGTCGGCAGGCAGATCGTAGTCTGTCTGGACGATGGAGTAACCTGCGTCGCTCGTCGTCTCTCCCTGGTAAGGAGCCGCAAGGGTTAGGCTGGAGGCATCGGGCACCGTGCTTATGATGTAGACCTCGTTGAACCCGTCGACCTTAAACCTCCTGCCAACCATGGCGGCGGTAAAGGTCGGAGGGTTGCTCCCGGCGCTTGCGGATGTCGAGCCCTTCGTTACGTCAACCACTCCGTCTGCATATTGTTCCACAAGGGTGAGGGCGGTCCGTTGCATGAGCCAACGCCAGGCCTTGGCCTGAGCCACCTGTCTGTAGCGTTGGTTAATCCAGCGCTTCACCATGGGCAGGGCCAGAGAATCATCAGTTTTCAGGTGCCCCCGCTCCAGCACGTCGGTGTAAAGGTTCTGAAAAGTAACCGCCACAGTAACCTCCCTAGGCCAGCGACACGTAGGCCACCGCCCCTGTTCCCGCCAGCGTCAAGCTGATACCGATGCCGACCTTCAACCCCGCCGGGAAGCTGATGGAAGCGACTCCGTCGACCGCAGCCTTGAGCTCCCACAGGGCCGTTCCCGACTGGGTGAAGGCGTCGAAGAGAGTTACAGTTGCTGCGGTGCTGCCTCCCACAAGTGTGACGGCCTGGATGACGCCCTGCCCGCTCAACAAAGCGTCGGTCGAGGCAGCCGCCCTCAATCTATATCCACCATGCATTGTGTATCCTCCCGCGCAAAGAATTCCCCAATGGGGCTCGGATATGTCAGCTCTCCACGGTGTGCTCTGTGGAGTAGACGGTCAGGCAGACCGTCAGGTCTGCAGAGGCCGTCCCCGGCACGGAGTCGATGTCGATCTCAACCACATCGTCCCGGCTGATGGACTGAGCAGCCAATGAACTCGTGCTGGCCACCCGGTCGGCGTCGTTGTAAGCGATATCCAAAGTCGCGCTCAGGTAGTCTGTAGCACCCACCGAAACCTGGACGGAGGTGTTCCCCGATGTGCCGCCTGTGTTTTGCAGATGGGCTCCTACGTGGGCGAGTCGGCATGCAAAGGGCGCCACCCACTTGGCGGCTCCGTCGCCCGCCGACAAAGTGCCCTGCACTGCGATGGGCACCACCACGTAGGCTCCGGCCACCGGCCCAGAGAAAGTTGAACGACCCATGATGTCCTCCTGTCGGCTCTAAAGGTGTGGCCCGCCGCCTGTCCGTCCGGTCGGCATTTCACGCTCTCACATTGTTGACCGAAGTCTTTCGCAAGGAGCAGGAGCGATATTCCGACCGCTGCAGGAAGGCAGGCGGACGGGCCATCCTCGATAGCGAACTATGCGCCGGGGCTTCCGAACACGCCCCGCCAGTCGCTCCAGCTGTAGCTGAAGCGCATCATCCCCGAAATCTTATGGTCCTTGGTGTCGAAGTCCTCGGCGCTTTCCACGTTAAAGCGCTCTCGCCAGAAGAACTTCACCTCGTGATCGTCGGGGTCACTCACCAGGAACCAGGCGTCAGGGTCGGTCAGGTAGTTCCAGACGAAGTAGTCGAGCCCCTCCCCTTTCAGAGGGTTTGCATCGTTGTCGGCGCTGCCCGGCAGCAGGGGGCTCATCAAGAGCTGATGGGCCTGCCACTTCAACTCGCTCGGCACGACCAGAAGCTTCGGCTTCAGGGCGATTAGCAGGCCCCTGTCGTCGACCGTGTCCTCGAAGTCGTTAATGGCCTGCTCCAGGCTCGTTACCGAAAGGTCTGCGGGCGTCGAAAGCTCGTTCCGAGCCGTGCCTCCTCCCACAAGAGGATGGTCATCGGCGAAGAGCGACTTGCCGTCCGGGCTGCCCGTGGTGTCGGTGAAGCCGTTGGTGAAGAGGCTGGCCGCCTGAATCTCCACCGTCTGGCGGGCGGAGCGGCCGAGAGCCTTTCCCATCTTGCGCATGGGCCCGTAGAGATCGTCGGCCATCATCTCGTGAGTGACACGGAACCCCAGGGCGTAGGTCACATGGGTATAGCGCTTGGAGAACCCCCTCATCGGATCGTCGTAGAGGATGGACGAGCCCTCGGGCTTGGCCGGGAAGAGGCCCAATCCCGTCATAGTCACGTCGTCCTCATACTGCTTGGTACTGCTCGAGACGTTGTAGGCTGTGGAGAACTGCTCCGGGTAGGCATCGTACTTGTCGAAAATGACCGTATTGAGGCCAGCCATTACTAGCTCGGGAATGTTGCCGCTGATGGTTGTCATCCGTTAATCCCTCCCCATCAGGTGCGCGTCTGGGTGTAGTGGTGCTTGGCGATTCGAACCTGCACGCGGGCGTACTGGCCGAAGTCATCGGCCGGGTGCTTAGCCAGAATCTGCAAGCTCGATGTGACAGAGGCGTCTGGGTTGACCGCCATTTGGCTAATGCGTCGAGTGGAATCCCCAGAGGTCGCCACCGGGTCGCAGAGGTCGCCCGCGTAGTCATCGAGCAGCGTGTCATCCACCTGCGCCTCGAAGATCTGCTCCGGGTCGTCGTAGACGTATACGTCGGTATCCTCAGCCGACGATGCCGCCACGTAGTTTGCCGCCACGCCAAGGAGCGGCTCCTCGGCGGCCGCGGTGATTACGGCGACCTTGCCGTCGGCTTCCAGCACTACGAGGTCGCCGGGGTAGATGGCCGTAGCCTCGCCGCTGAACGGGTAGACCGTCAGCCTCGGCGGGCCGCCGTGGGCCGTTTGGGAAGGCTTGAAGCCGGAGGGAGCGTTAACCCCCACGCCTGCGATTCGGCTCATGGTCCTTTACCTCCGTTCAAAGTGTTGGTGAACTGCGAATCCCCGCCGCTCGGCTTCCTCCTGGAAGCGCTCTCGGATGGCCTTGAGCTGTTCCTCTCCCTTCGTCCTCCAGTAGGTCCTCCTGGCGGCGGCCTTCTCGGCGGGCATCTCCATGAGGACGAGCTCCCGGCGGCGGACTGTTGTATCGAGTTGAGCGCCGTCGCCCTCAACCCGGTCGGTCTTGAGGCGTGGGTCCTGAGACGTTTTCCAACCCTCGTCCTGAAGGCGCTCCACGTTGTCCTCACGAGCCCACTTGTACTCTTTCTCGGGCCTCTTGGACTCGACCCTGAGCAGGTCGGGTCGCTCCCAATGGGCGTCGGTTTTCTTGGCCCTCGTCATGATCGCAACACCCCCTTTCGCCGCAACCTCTCGGCCGCCGCCTGGGCCAGCTTGTCCTCCGAGATGCCAAAGGCCCTTGCGATCTCCTTGCCCTTTGGGTCAAGAGCGATGGCAGGCTCCCGCCGCTCAGCACTTCCCCGCTCCACAACGCTCCTCCTTACGGCTTGCTGACGGAAGTACTCTTCCATGTGTCTCTCGTCTCGCTGATGGGCGGTATCAATGCCGAGGGAGGAGCTTGGGGGTTGCACCGGCCCGGAGTCGAAGAGCGAATCGACCATCTGTCTGGCCAGGTCGCTTACTACATCCTGTAAGGGCTCTACGGTCGGAGGCACCTCGCTCTGCGGAGGCGGTTGGTGGGCCGTGCTGGAAGACAGCCGCCGTGCCACGTCCGCCAGCAGTCTCACATCCTCTTGCTCGACCAGCATGTCGACAACCTGGGGCGCATACTGCTCGACCGCATGCCACAACCGTTCGTTCTCTGCCCGAAGCGCCTCAACCTCAGCGGAAGCTTTCGACTCAACGATCGGCTCTTCCGGCAGGGCTTGGAGCTCCTGGCCGTGCTCCGTTACTTTCTTCTCCATATAACCTCCTTCTAAATGCAGTGGGCCGCCTTCTGCGGACCCCACTGGACACGAGCGACGGGGGCGATTATTTACCCCCTCATATATAAAGTGCGCGAGAAGGCCATTTTTACGCACCCCTTTTTGATTTATATAAAGTGCGCGAGAAGGCCATTTTTACGCACCCCTTTTTGATTATTCGTTCACAAAATTGTAATTTTTGAGAAATACTGTTTACAATATTATAACTTTTTACTTTTGCCGAGCTTTAGGGGAGGATTTTGGAGGTCCCGGGATGGCGAAGGAGAAATGACACCGAGAAGAATTATTCAGGGTGAACATGAGTCGATTTTGGTCTTCAGTCGGGACCCCAGAGAAGTCCGTTTAGCTTCGAAGGGGGGCAAGCGTCGCCCTCCTGGTGACAACCTCACACGAGAAGGCAAATCAGCTGTGAAGGTGTCGGATGTCGCCGGCAGGAGAGAATGGGCTCATTGCCTCAAGACAGAGCATTGTTACGAGGAAAAACGTGCCTTCAGACGACACAAACACTTGATGCGGTAAGGCCGGTTTTGCTACCATTAGGATGGTATCTTAGAGCTAGGAGCTGGTGTGCAAGGTGGCGGCCGTTACTTATCCAACCAGGATTTCTGTTGTTAAGCCGGGGCGGCGAACCAAGCCCCCGTCTCAGGGGGGGGGGATAACACTCTCTATCTAGCGTAGAGGGACTTTTGCTCCCACCCATCCAACGACCCACCTCTGCCTGGAGCTACTCGCCGGGGTTGCACAATCGGGCCAGCTCAGGGGGAGTTGGCTCGATGTGGGGAGCGGTTCAGGCGTGCGGGCCGTGGCTTGCGCTCGCCTCGGTGCTGAGCGGGTGTCGGGAGCCTGAAGGCGAGTGGTTGGAGGCATCCCTCGCACCCGAGGGGTTTATCTGCCGAAAAGTAGTAACGAGGCATGAGACGGCGTTAGAGCTGCCGCCTTCGGGCAGCTTCACCTGGGCTGGACTATGGCTGGAGCGTCTCCCGTGATGTTGCATATATTCCACCTTGAGCATTTAGAAGGAGCTTCCCCCGAGAGGCAAATCGCCCAAACCGCCTGACCCTGCTAAGATTGATCTGACTAAGGAGAGAATTCACTTTCGACCTGCAATGACCTATAATGCATAGCAGTTTCTACGGGGGTCATTAAGAATGGAAGAGTTGAAAAGCCGGGTGCAGGAAATCATAGAAGGGATTCGCGACAAGCTTAGGAGACTCAACTCTGAGCTGACCACCGTTATTCCCAAGGAGCTGGAAAAAGCCAGAGCTTACGGCGATTTGAGTGAGAACGCCGAATACCAGATGACCAAAGAGCGACAGGCCTTTGTTGAGACGAGAGTCAGCCAGCTCAATCGTCGCTTGAGCGAGCTATCCCAC
>JAZDDA010000106.1:0-3054 GCA_036679625.1 Gemmatimonadota bacterium
CGTGGCCGAGGCCCAACGCAACGGTGGCATCGCCGCCTTCATCGACGCCGAGCACGCCCTCGACCCGGCCTACGCCAAGGCCATCGGTGTCGACGTCGACGAGCTGTTGATCTCCCAGCCCGACACCGGGGAGCAGGCCCTGGAGATCGCCGACATGTTGATCCGTTCAGGCGCCCTTGATGTCCTGGTGATCGATTCGGTGGCGGCTCTAGTGCCCCGGGCCGAGATCGAAGGTGAGATGGGCGATGCCCACGTCGGGCTCCAGGCCCGTCTCATGTCCCAGGCCCTCCGCAAGCTGGCAGGAAACCTGAACAAGTCCCGCACCACAGCGATCTTCATCAACCAGCTCCGGGAGAAGATAGGGGTGATGTTCGGGTGCTTCTCTTGGGACACACGGGTTCAGCTTGCAGACGGAAGCACCGAGTTCATCGGGAAGATTGTCAATCAGCGTTTGCCGGTAGAGGTTCTTTCATACGACGCCGAGCGTGGTGAGGTCGTACCACGCAAGGTCGTGAACTGGTTTGACAATGGTCGCACCGAGGAGTTTCTGCAGATCTACGTTGCGCGGCTCTCCGGCCGAGGCAACAGGCCGAGTTTCAAATGCACTCCTAACCACAAGGTACGAACACCCACGGGTTGGAAAGAAGCTCAGGATCTGCGAGTCGGTGATCAGGTGCTGAGCACTGTGACCAACGTCCTGTCAGATGAGCAGTGGGAGGTCGTGCTCGGGGGCCTGATGGGGGACTCTGCCTTGTCCCCGAGTCAGAACGGGTTTGCGGCCCGCCTTCGCTGGGGTCATGGGAGACATCAGGAGAGCTATGGCGAATGGAAAGCGTCTCTCTTTTCCGGTGTCGAGATCTCCCGGACAACCAACGAGAAGGGAGCTGTTTTCTGGGATATGACTCCGCTTCCCGAACTGGCGGAGCTTCGGTCGTCCGTGTACCTGGGAGGGAAGAAAGTACTGAGTTGGGATTATCTAAAGCGTCTTACACCGCTCTCCCTCGCTATCTGGTACATGGATGACGCAACGTTCACAATTCGTTCCGAGGGGCTCCAAGAGCGAACAGCAGGAGGCAGTGGTCGGGTTGAGATCTGCGTGGAGGCGCTTGAGCAGACGAGCCGCGGACGACTTCAAGCATATCTGGCGGACACTTGGGGCGTTAAGGCACGTCTTGCTCGAAAAGGAAGCAGGAAAATCTCATACCTGAGCTTCCCGACAGCCGAGACTGTAAAGCTCCAGACGTTGATCGCCCCATACGTGCATCCTTCGATGGACTACAAGCTGCTTCCGCGATTCAGGAACCGGTTTGCTGTCGAGCCGACCGCGGCTGAAGAAAGACATGTGCTGATGCCGGTGCCGATTGTCAAGATCGAACGGACACCACCCAAGAACGGACGGACGCATCGTTTCGACATCGAGGTCGAAGGGAGTCATAACTACTTCGCTGCAGGTGTGATGGTGCACAACTCACCTGAGGTGACCCCCGGTGGTCGGGCGCTCAAGTTCTACGCGTCGATCCGGCTGGACATACGCCGTATCGAGGCCATCAAGGACGGGGCGGACAACATCGGCAACCGGACCCGGGTCAAGGTGGTCAAGAACAAGATGGCCCCTCCCTTCCGCCAGGCGGAGTTCGACATCATGTTCGGCCAGGGGATCTCCCGCGAGGGCAGCCTGCTCGTGGTCAGGGCCGGGAGAAATCCAAGCGATTCCTGCGGGAGAACCCGGAGGTAGCCATGCAGCTCCAGGCCAAGGTGTTCGAGGCCGTTGGAATGATGGAGGATGACGCCGAAGTCGAGGAGGAATCGTCGTCCGTCGACGACTGATCCTCCCAGAATTAGGTGTTTCCGCCTTTAGGAATAGCGGGTAGCATCGGGTCCAGAAACCGAAAACAGACTTGAAACACGGGACCGTACGGAGACTAGGAGGAGCGCCAAGAGCCTGAGGGTCGATTGAGCCGAAGTCGTTGAGCGCAACATTGGGTGCCGCGCCCTAGGGCACTGGCCGCCAAGATCTTCTGGGTCCCGGGGGAAGGACCACGATGACACCTGCCGTGGCGATAGGGCTGGCAGTCCTGGGGGTCGCCATCGGAGCGGCACTGGGGTATCTCCTCGCTCGGCTGCTGATGGCCCAGCGGCGTACCGGGGACGGGGCTTCGGCCGAAGATCTGGTGGCCGAGGCGCGTCTCGACGCCAAGCGAATCCTGGCCTCCGCCGAGGAGGAGGGGAGGGCAAAGGCCGAGGCTTACCGCGAGCGGGAGGAAGCCGCCCTGGCCCACCGCAAGCTGGAACTCGCCAACCTGGAGGCTCGCCTCACCCAGCGCGAGGAGACCCTGGAGCAGAGGGCCTCGAATCTGGCCCACCGGGAGCAGATGATCATCGACCGCGAGGAGGAGCTGAAACAGGCTCGAGCCGACGTGGAGCGCCTCAGAGAGGAGGCGAGGTTCCACCTGGAGAGGCTCGCCGGGATAGACGTCAAGAGCGCGAAGACCGAGCTGCTGAACCAGGTGGAGGACGAGGCGCGGCGGGAAGCGATGATCCTGGTGCGGGACCTGGAGGTGAAAGCCCGGGAGGAGGCAGATCGCCGGGCTCGCCGGATCCTGGCCACGGCTGTGCAGCGCCTTGCCTCGGAGGTGGTCACCGAATCGACCGTCTCGGTGATAGAGCTTCCCTCGGACGAGATGAAGGGTCGCATCATCGGTCGGGAAGGGCGCAACATTCGTCACCTGGAATCGGTCACCGGCACCAACCTGATCGTTGACGATACGCCGGAGGCGGTGTCGGTCAGCTCCTTCGATCCAGTCCGTCGGGAGGTGGCGCGTATCACCGTGGAACGGCTGGTGGCCGATGGGCGTATCCACCCGGCTTCCATCGAAGAGGCCTTCGAGAAGGCAAAGGCCGAGGTGGAGCAGAGCATTCGCGACGCGGGAGAGTGGGCCTTGGTGGAGGTTGGAGTGTCGAGGATGCATCCTGAGCTGATCAACCTCATGGGGCGCCTGAAGTATCGGACCTCCTACGGCCAGAACGTGCTCAAGCACCTGGTGGAGGCGGCCC
>JAZDDA010000107.1:0-2724 GCA_036679625.1 Gemmatimonadota bacterium
GGTGTAGACGGCACGGTGCCCCGTTTGATTGAGCGAGGAGGCTGCGTGACTACAAAAGAGAAGGTTCAAGACGTATTGGACCGCTTGCCGGACGACTGCTCACTCGACGAGGTGTTATATCACATCTACGTGCTTCAGTCCGTGGACCGGGGTCTCGCGGATGTGGAGGCGGGTAACACGATCTCCCATGCACAGGTCGCCGACGAACTCCATCGAAAATGGGTTCTCGGCGCCGCCGGGTAGTCTGGACCGACGGAGCCAGCCGAGAACTCCACGCCGCGATCGGATTCGTAGCTGAGGAGTCCCGCGAGTCCGCCATCCGCTTACTCGAGGGAATCCTTACCTCGGCAGACTCGCTTCGCTCGATGGCTGATCGAGGACGCATCGTGCCCGAGTACGACGACCCAAGGGTCCGCGAACTCCTGGTCGGGCCGTATCGGCTTCTCTACCACATCGCTGAGTCAGAGGTCGTATTCGACCGATGGGGCGGCTTGGATCGGTAGGCGTCCGCGGAGCAATCGTGAATGGCGTCTAAGCTTGCGTACTGCTACGTCGATCCGCATTCTTACCCGCAGTAGGACTGCAACCCGTCAGGTGGTCTCAACGCCATCAGGAGTTCCCCGCATCATGAACCGAACTCTCGCCCGCCTTCTCACCCTACCCCTTCTGGCCTGCGCCTCAACGGGTGCCCTCTCGGCTCAGACTCCGGAGTGGAGCGTGGACTCCACCTGGGCCATGTCCGTGGGGGAGGGGCCTGACGAGGGCCATCAGCTCCTCTGGGTGCGGGACGCGGTCCTGCTCGAGGACGGGCGCCTTGTGGTACTCTCTGCCGGCACGAAGGACCTTCGCGTGTTCTCGCCAGACGGCACCTTCATCCGGACGGTCGGCCGAGAGGGCGAAGGACCAGGGGAGTTCAAGTTTCCGGTGGGGTTTCGTCTCCTCCCCTCCGGGCACCTCCTTGTCTACGACCGGGGGAACAGGCGGGTCACCGAGTTCGACATGGAATGGGAGGTCATCGGTACGGAGCGCGTGTCCTATGCGATGGATGCGATGATGCCTGCGTTCGGTCGCGGCCGCCCGATGGTAGACGGACTGGTCCCGGTCGCGTCAAAGGACGTCTCGTTCAACGAGGGCATTCGGCGACGCAAGGGTGTGTACGAAGACGACCTGGTCATTCGCTTGTTTGAGGGCAGCGAGGTGCGGGTATCGATCCGGCGTCCTGGGGGCAAGGTGTACTCAACGGGATTGGCTGACGGTAGAGGCACCACGCTGCCGCTCCCCATGGGTGAGTTCGTCCTCTTCAACTGGGGGTCAGAACACGTCGTACTTGGGTCGTCGCACTCGACAGACTTCGACCTTTTTGATCACACGGGCGCGCTCGTCGACATGGCGGCGTTCGACAAGAGCCGTGAGGGGAGGGGCTTGCTGAGCATCCGGGGGGTGGCGTTGAGTCCCACGAACACGATGGCGCTATTCCTCAAGGATGCCCCGCGTGGAGATCATTTCCCGCTCTTCGATCAGGTTCAGATCGACGACGACGGTCTCGTCTGGGCCCGTGAATACCTTCTCGCCTCAGAGGTAGCGGTCTGGCAGGTCATCGACCCCGAGACCGGTGTCATCGGGAGGGTCTCGATCCCGGCGTCCTGGAATCTGATACGGCCCTCGGCGTCTCGGCTCATCGTCGTGGAGCGCGACGAGTACGATGTGGAGATGGTGCGCGTGTACCGACTCGCGCACTGATGGCACGCGACTCGAAACGATCGTGGCGGGGCCTGGGCTGGTTGACCGTGCTGCTTGCCGCCTGCTCGAACGCTCAACCACTACCGCCGGCTCCGGCGCCTCCTGAGGCCGGGAGTCTGGTACGGCGACACTACGACCAGGTGTGCAGAGTCCAGACCGGGGATCGACCTGTCGTGCAGGCGTACGAGATCTTCGACACCGTCGGGCTGTCTGAAGAGCTGGCTGCGGTTGGCGCCCAGCCGCTCCCTCCGGACCCAAATTCACCGACACCCAGGTGGCGGACCCTCGACTTTATCAGTCGCTACAGTAGGGACGGCCAGCCCGGGATCCTGGGCGTGTGGGAGACGAGCCTCGACTCCACGAGCGCACTCCACGTCGAAGGCATCCTGAGGGAAAGGGCGCGAGCAATCTCGGGTCTGCTCGAACCGGAGGGGTTCAGGACGGTGGCCGTGCTCTCGAATCGCCCTACCCTCGAGGTTGCGCCAGCGGTGGCGTGTACCCCACACGTCCGGCATGTTCGTGGAGAGCGCCCCCGCGGACTCCCGGACGGAATGATCCTCAGGCTTGTGGCGCCCCTATTCCGGCCACGCCCAGGAGCTGCGAATGCCCAGACGACTGCGACGATCCGGGTCCGGTTGGACCGGGAAGGAACGGTGACGGCCGTCGAACCCCTGGCTGGCGACTCCGTCGCGATAGCGGCCGCTCGGAACATACTGTCCCAACTGCAGTTCGACCCGGCTCTGCGCAACGGAGAAGCCGTCCTCGGCGAGGTGGTGTACTCGTTCCGGCCATCAGCTGGGTACGTGCCGCGATGACGCGGCGTAGCAGACTCGCAACCCTGGGTATCCTCACGCTCCTCGGGGTCGGATGCGCGGGCGAGTCCGAGCCGGTAACTGCCACCCGAAGCGACTCCGCAGGCGTTGAACTTGTTACATCGCACGGCGAAGACCGAGGGATCGATTGGGTCCTGGAACGTGAGTTCTC
>JAZDDA010000108.1:0-18485 GCA_036679625.1 Gemmatimonadota bacterium
GGGAGTTGAGGTCATCCTGATCCCACTGGCCGGTGGCGAAGTGAGCGTGGACACCGTCCCCAGATTCCCTCGGGCGTTTGGACCGGATGGGTCCTTCTTCTTTGCCACCTGGCGGGACGAATTCCAACGCACCGTGATAAGCCGCTATGAGGCGGTGTCACGTTGAGTCCGCGAGGCGGATCACGTACCTTCGCAGCCATGCTCCGAGTCTGCGCTGTCCTTCTGCTCGCCGGCTGTAGTGCGGCGCCCCAGGCTGGTGACTCGCCCACCGTCGAGATCGAGTACGTCGCCCATGCGTCATTTCTGGTGCGGGCGCCGGGTGGCGCGGAGATCCTGATCGACCCGTACGCCGGCCAGGTCTGGCTCGGCTATGATTGGCCCGACGGGGTCGCGCCGGACTTCGTGCTCATCACGCATCCCCACTACGATCACGATGCGGGTCGCTTCATCGAGAAGCCGTTTCCGTGGAGTCCCGAGATCCCCGTTGTCGACGCTCCGGGGAGCTACCCACTGGGCGCGTTCACGGTCACGGGCGTCGAGGGCAAGCACGCAGACCCCTACGGGAAGGAATTCGGCCAGCTCAACACACTCATGGTCATCGAGGTCGCCGGCCTGCGGATCGTCCACCTCGGCGACAACGGTCCGCTGACCCCCCGGATGATCGCTGGGCTGGGGCGCGTCGACGTACTCATGATCGCCGGTGACGCCGACTACCATATCCTCTCGGAGGAGGCGACTCGGGTGACGCTGGAAGCGCTCGCGCCCCGCATTGTGATTCCGATGCACTACCGGCTTGCGGACCTCGAGATAGAGGACGACTCGCCGAGTTCCCTGGGTGGGGTCGAGCCGTGGCTCGAAGGCCGGGAGAGGATCGAGCGCGTGGGTGGGCACGTCACCACCCTTCGAGCGAGCGAGCTTCCTTCTGAACGGACGTTCCTCGTCTTTGACCACGCACCGTACGTCTTGCGCCCCGGAGGGCAGTAGGCCAAGCCTCGCGCGGCGCTACGTGCCGACACTGCTCGGAGCGACCCCATGCCTGAATGGGGCCGCCCCGGTTCTGTGGCCGACAGATCCGCTGCCGGTAGCCTGTACCGTCAGGAAAGTGGCGTTACGTAATCGGCCTCGACGGCGCGTGCTCCTCGAACCACTTCCTCAGATAGAGCTGCGTCCTCAGGAAGTTGGACGGAAGGCTGCTCGTACCGTGCCACTCGCCGTTGAAGCGGACCATGGCGGTGGGGACCTTCAGAACCTTCAGCGCCGAGTAGAACTCCTCGGTCTGAGGCATGGGGGTTCTGAGGTCCAGCTCGCCGGTCATGAGCATGGTGGGCGTGGTCACGTTGCCCACGTACATGATGGGGCTGCGACGCAGGTGCTCCGACGGATCGTCCCAGAAGTAGTTGTCGAAGTTGTTGTACCACCCGATACCGTCGGTGTTGCCCACGAAGCTCAGCCAGTTGATGACCGGGCAGTTGGCGCTGGCCGCTGCAAAGCGATTGGTGTGGCCCACGATCCAGCTGGTGAGCACGCCACCGCCCGAGCAGCCGTAAACGAACATCCTCTGATCGTCGATGTAGCCCTGGTCGAGGACAAGGTCCACGCCGGCCATGAGGTCGTCGAAGTCCTTGTCGGGATAGGCACGCTTGATGGAGTTACCAAAGGCGCTGCCATAGCCCGATGAGCCGCGGGGATTCGTGTACAGGACCACGTATCCGTTGGCCGCATGCTCCTGCCACCCAAAGTTGAAGCCCACTCCGTACATGCCGTGGGGCCCGCCGTGGATGGCCAGCATCAGGGGGTAGGTCTTGTTGGGATCGAAGTCGGGTGGCTTGACGATCCAGCCCTGGATGTCGAAGTCCTCCACGCTCTTGTACCAGACCTCCTCGACCTCG
Source organism: Gemmatimonadota bacterium (assembly GCA_036679625.1). Classification (GTDB taxonomy): domain Bacteria; phylum Gemmatimonadota; class Gemmatimonadetes; order Longimicrobiales; family Gaopeijiaceae; genus JAZDDA01. The sequence continues at coordinate 1,890 of JAZDDA010000108.1, forward strand.
CCGAGCACGACGCCGGCCAGGACGTCATCGTTCACGTGGGTAATCTCGTTGAGGCCGCTGTCGCCGTCCGCCCCATTCGAGGCCTGGAAGGTCACGACGTCTCCGGGCTCGTGGAAGCTCGACCGCGTGCCCACCATGAGGCCGCCGGCGGTCATCGTCGAGAACGAGAGCAGGTGGTTCCCCTCGGTCACCTGACGCACTCCACCGTCTTTGTCCACGAAGTAGACGTTTCGGGTCCCCATCTCACTCACGTTGAAGTAGAGCCCCTCGCCGTTATCCGCCCAAGTCAGCCCGTTGGGGTTGCGATCGAAGTCCCCGGAAATCATCCGGACGCTTCCGCCGTCCCGGTTCATCAGATAGATGTGGGGATTCTTGTAGGTGTCGTCGTGCTTGTCCTGCCCGGTGTAGGCGATGAATCGCCCGTCGGGAGAGGGCACCGGACCGCCGTCCTGACCGCTGCGCGTCGTGAGCTGACGGATATCTCCGGAGCCAACGCTCACGGAGTAGATGTCTGACTCCCGCCACAGCTCCCGGCTGGTGAAGTCGTCTTCGTTCACCCGATTCGCGGTGAAGAGGATCTCCTCGCCGTCCGGGGTCCAGCGATTGCCGTTGTGGTTCCAATCGCCGTCGGTGAGCTGACGGGGAGTGCCCCCCTCGGCCGGTACTACGAATACGTGGCGATACCCCTGGTCCACATAGCCCTGTCGATCGCGCCGATAGGTCGCCCGCGTCACGATCTTGGGATCGGCCGTCCATTTGGCGCCGTCGGGGCGCCGGGGCATCGACACGGACCACTTCTCATTGGAGTCCACCAGCATGGAGAATGCGATCTGCGTCCCGTCCGGAGACCACTCGATTCCGCCTGGGCCGTGTTCGGTCCGGGTGATCTGGGTGGTCGCGCCCTCGGCGTCCATCCAACGGACGAACACCTGGCTGCCCGTGGGCTCACCCTGGGAGGTGAATGCGATCCGGTCTCCGGAGGGCGACCAGTTCGGGCCACCCCCGTCCACCAGGAAGCGGTTTCGGGTTCCATCCACATTCATGATCCAGATGGAAGACTCCCGGCGATCGTTCACCTTATCCACCCAGCGCCGGGTGTAGATGATCTGGGTTCCGTCGGGAGAGACCTGAGGGTTGGAAACCCATTCCCAGTCCAGGTAGGTGTCCAGGGACAGCACGTTGTCCTGGGCCTGGGCGGGAGCGGCGATGACCGATGTCACGGCTGCCACGAGGGCGAGTCGGGACAGGGTCCGGAGCACGGGGCGCATAGATACCTCCAGAGCTACAGGTGCACGGTGATGACAGGTGTCATTGGGGTTGAAGCACTAATCCAAACGGTCGAGCAATTCCTTGAAGCGGGGGTGTTCGCGGATGTTTTCAAGTGTGTTGTCGTTTTCCAGCCAGGCACGGTATCCAAAACCATTATCGATGGCTTCCGCCAGCAGTGCGATAGCTCGGTCAGCCTCTCCCATAAGGCTGAAGGCACAGGCGACATTGTAGAGCACCGCAGGTTCGTGCCGATCGGTGTCCAGCGCGCGTTCGGCCCAATTCTTCGCCTTTTCAACTTCTCCGATCTCAACGAGGGCACATGATCCGAGGTACATCGCGCGGGTATCGTCAGGGTGCAGCTCCAGGTGTTTGTCGGCGGCAACGTAGGACCGAAATGAAGCCGCTGTGGCTTCTTCGAGACGCCCAAGTTCCTTTAGTGCCATGCTCTCAAAAGACGGTGCTTGGTAGTCGCCCGGGTTGACGCTTGCAGCCTCGGCGAACGACTCCGCCGCGCGTTCAAACCTGCCCTGTGCTAGGGAATCGCGTCCGTAGAAATAATGTGCCTCGAAGAGCTTGGCGTTCAGCCTGATCGCCGCTTCGAACTCCTCTTGAGCCTCGTCGTATCGCTTGGAAATGCTCAGTGCGATCCCGCGCGAGGCGTGTGCCTCCGCAGAGTCCGGATCAAGTTCCACGGCACGGTTGCTGGCCTCCTGAGCCCTTCCGGCATTGGCGGGAGTGGAATCTCCATACATGTAAAGAAACGAATGAGCGTCCGCGATGCCGGCATAGGCCAGTGCATAGCTGGGGTCCTCTACGATTGCCTGCCGATACATCTTTACCGCGTGATGGAACGCCCGCTTGGTCATCGCATAAAAGAATTTCCGCCCTCGCAGGTAGTAGTCATAAGCCTTGGCATCGGAGGTCGCCACGTACTGCAGAGCGCGGCGGTCCTTCGGAGTCAGGGTAACCTTGAGGGCGTCAACGATACTCTGGGAAATATCGTCCTGGATGGCGAATACGTCCTTCATTTCGCGATCGTAAGTCTCTGACCAAAGGTGCGAATCGGTTGCCGTGTCGATCAACTGCGCAGTTATTCGCACGCGATCACCGGCGCGGCGCACACTGCCCTCCAGCAGGGTGCTGACACCCAGATCATCTGCAACTTTCTTTACGTTGATCTGTTCACCTTTGTAGGCGAAAGACGAGCTTCTGGAGGACACCCGTAACTGTGGCAACCGTGTGAGCAGGTTGAGAATTTCTTCGGCCACCCCGTCGGAAAAATATTCGTTTTCTGCGTCACCGCTCATGTTTACGAACGGAAGTACGGCGATCGTCTTGCGACCGTCGGAGTGAGATTTCCGTTCTGGCTCTGGCTCCTCGTGGACGGCAGCCTCGCCCGTAGAGCCCGTGGCCGTGGGTTGATCAACGGAAGTCGAAGGCGCCGTGCGGTGGACGCCGCCGGGCTCGATATCGAATGCCCAGGCCAGCATAATCGCAATGACGAATCCCAGCACCACCAGAGCGGTGACCAGGGTCACTGTCCACGAAGGGAGATTCAGGTTGGGGAGCACCGTGGAAGCGACTTCGATCACGATCCACCCGCCGATGGCATAGAATACGACCACGCGTATCACGCGGCGTCTTGCTAGCTCAGCCCAGAATGAATCAGCAGGTCTCGCTGCGGGCTGTTCACTCATCGGCTTCATTCTCATATTCACACAGGACTGGAAGCATAAGCCACATATAGAGTTATGGGGTCAGAGTAACGTGCCGAAGTAAACCCCGGAAAAGAATGGGTATCGCGGGCGGGTTGGGTGAAAAGTGGTTCCTGTTCGATTCCGGGATTGCAGAAGAGTAGGGCACTGATTCCCTGCTTGGCAACAGTGCCTCAAATAGGCAAATGCCGGAATCTCACGAGCGGGGCACGGTCTGCACCACGGGCATCGTGACCGCGGCTACGAACCATCCGAGTCTCGGCGTGGGCGCCTTCGTTTTGACCTTCCTCCGTTGCGATGTGCGCGTACGAGGGAGATGCGCCCAGTGAAGTCGCTGCAGGATACGTCACGCTACCTAGTACGGGACCGAGGAGTACGTAGACCCTCGCGCACGCACTCGCGCCGTTCGGGTGCGGGCCGCATGTTCGGGGCTCACCTGAACACGAAGGAAGCCCGGGCCATGCGAATCACGATGCTCAGAAATCCCCTGTTCAAGCTCGCTCTGACGCTTGCACCGCTGGCTCTGGTCGCCTGTTCGGGGCCACCGGCTCAGGAGTCCGAGGCCGACCTGATCGAACGAGCCCGAGGCATCCACGAGAGGGTCATTACCCTCGACACCCATAACGACATCAACGCGGCGAACTTCACCGCCGAGCGGAACTACACGATGGACCTATCCACCCAGATCACTCTCCCGAAGATGGAGGAGGGCGGTCTGGACGTGTCATGGATGGTCGTCTTCGTGGGCCAGGGGCCCCTGACCGAGGAGGGTTTCGCTCAGGCCCACGAGTCTGCTCTCGACAAGTTTGCAGCGATCCACCGGCTCACCGAGGAGATCGCACCGGACCGCATCGAGCTGGCGCTGACCTCGGACGACGTCAGGAGGATTCATGCCAGCGGCAAGAAGGTCGCGATGATCGCAATCGAGAACGCGTACCAGGTCGGCACGGATCTCGCCAACATCCAGAAGTTCCAGGAGCTGGGCGGTCGTTACATGTCGCTGGCGCACAACGGGCACAGCCAGCTCTCTGACTCCAACACTGGCGAGCGGGACGACGTGTGGCTGCATGGCGGCCTGAGCGATCTGGGGAGGCAGGCCGTGGCAGAGATGAACAAGTGGGGCATCATGATCGACATCTCGCATCCCTCCAAGCAGGCCATCATGCAGATGCTGGAGCTGTCTGAGGCGCCGGTCGTCGCGTCGCACTCCTCGGCTCGCTCGCTCAACGACGTCAGCCGCAACCTGGACGACGAGCAGCTGATGGCGGTCAAGGCGAACGGCGGTGTGGTCCAGACCGTCGCATTCCGAAGCTACGTCAACTCCGCCAAGAACACCGCGAACCGAGAGGCCCTGACCAAGCTTCAGGAAAGCATCGGCGCTGAGATCGGGTTCGAGATCATCGGTCGGCGTGAGCGGTTCGGGCTGAGTGATGAAGAGCGGGCGGCCTACGAGGAGGGCTTCGCAAGAGTCGAGGAGCTCATGGCTCCGCGTATGGAGGCCGAGGTCACTGCGGTGGCCCCGCCTGTGGACGTGGCAGACTTCGCCGATCACATCGACTACCTCGTGAAGCTGATCGGACTCGAGCATGTGGGCATCAGCTCGGACTTCGATGGCGGTGGTGGTGTGGACGGCTGGAACGACGCGTCGGAGACCTTCAATGTGACGCTGGAGCTGGTTCGGCGCGGCTATACCGAGGAGCAGATCGGCATGATCTGGAGCGGCAACCTGCTCAGGGTGTTGGACGAGGTTCAGGAGGTTGCGAGGAGGATTCAGGCAGGTTGAGTGCGGGGCTCGTTCCCGGCCCGCGCAGCACAGCCTCGCGCTTGGCGGGTGCGACCGGCATCAACAGAAGTAGTCTCCGGACGGTGCATTCCCACAGGCGATAGCGTACACGAGGGCACCGCTGATTACATACACGAGCAAAAAGGTCTTGAGGAAACTGGTCTTGCTGCGCTCCATTAGCGTGATCTCGGTCAGGCGGATGGTGCGCGGGATACCTACCCGCTCGCTCCCCCACGTACCTTCGAGCACCGTATCCCCGACCATCCGCGTGTCGTTGAGTACCACGAGCTCATTCTGGGTCGTGATACGCATCTTTCCCGAAACGGGCCCGGTCCGTAGAGGTACTGCTTGCCACGTGGTACACGCGCTCAGGTGAAGCACGACCAGAACAAATGCGACCGGGCGATAACGGCGTAAGCTCATCTTGATCCTCCTTCCGTGTCGGTATGCGTTCACGTGGAAGATGCGCCGGTCGACGGTGCTGCCCTATACGTCACGCTACGTAGAAGGAGTGCGAAGAGTACGTAGCGCACAGCACGGACTCGCGCTGCTCGGTTGCGGGCTGCATGTTGGGTGCGTAGCTGAAGCACGCCTTTAGGAGGCAGCGACACAAGGGCCCTACATGACCTCTGAACCAAGAGCCCCACTCCTTCTTCGAGTCGGCGGAGAACTCGTCGTGATCGTTGTGGGCGTCCTCATAGCTCTATCGGTAAGCAACGTAAATGAGCGTCGAAGGGAGCGCGCCCAGGAGGCGGTTTACCTCCGTGGGATCTTGGTGGATCTCAGCAGCGATAGCGCAGATCTCGCCGTTCGCCAGACTATCGCGATGCAGGGCATGTGGGTGGCGGACCGGCTTCTTGAGCTTAGACGTGATCCAGACTCGACCGTGCCGGCGGACTCACTGGCAACGTGGTTCCTCCATGCAGCGTTCGTCGACAACTTCCAGGTACTTGATCACACCTACCGCGAGATCCTGGGTGCAGGTGGCCTTAGTCTGATACGGGATGAGCGGCTTAGGCGACAAGTATCTGGCTACTACCGCAGCATAGAATCCGCCGACTTCTTCACGGAGTATTACAAGGGGGAGGAGTCCGACTATTGGGATCTCCTCGCCGAGAGGTTGCACCCAGACGACTTCGAGGGGATCTCACGTGCCGAAGAGTCAGAGGGTCAAGTGATCCCGATACGGCTGATCGCGCAGCTCCGTTCCGATGATGAAATTGCGAACGCGATCCAAATGAATCGCCATTGGACGACCCTACGGCTGGATGTCACCAAGCGGCGGATCGCAGGAAATCGAGACCTCGCCACAATTCTTCGCGGGCGATTGGCCCAATAGGAAGGGCCCCACCCCTACCGCATGCACGCGTGTCGCTCGGTTGCGGGCTGCACCAAAAGACGGCCACCCCCATGGTTCGGAGGCGGCCGTCGTGAGGGAAAGTGCAGGGCTACTCACACATAAGGTGGCAACGGCTGTCGACCCCATGGAGGCCGGTGGGACTTGAATCGCACCCGCTCGTTACCAGAAGCATTGTGATCGCGGCTACAAACCATCCGAGTCTCACAGTGCGCGTCTTCATCTCGATCCTCCTCTGTCAGGTGTCCGGAGAGAAGGGTGTCGAGTCGAGTACCGACTCGCGCGGGTGTGAAGCAGGCCTCAGCAAAAATTATCATCACCAGCACACGCGATCCCCACCGCAGCGAAGAACGCCGCGATTCCGATCCCAACGACCAAACCAAATGTCCGTAGAGGGCTGAACGTCGCCCGTTCCAATAGCAAGGCGTCGGTCAACCGCACGATATGGAGGCCGTCGACGACCCTCCCGGCAGGCGGGCGGGGCCCGTAGGGGCCTCCTTTCCACGTCCCTGCAATCGCCGTATCGCCGACGAGACGAGTGTCGGTGAGGACGAACTGCTCGTTCTCCGTAGTGACGCGAACCTTCTCGGGGGGCGGGCCAGTTTGCAACGAAATCGGCTGCCAACTGGTGCAGGCATTCAGGTGGAGTACGACTAACACGAGTGCGACGGGGCGATAACGGCGCAAGCTCATCTCGGGACTCCCTGTCAGGGCTCAACTGGAACGCATGCGAGCATTCTTCTATGGGACCAGAATATCCTCGGAGTGAGGCTCGATCCCTACGTAGTCTGACGTAGATGGAATTCTGAGATGACGTATGTCGGGTCGGTTTCTTGCGGGCAGGCTTCCCTACCCCGCAGGTTGCAGTCCCAGACGCAACCTGCGACAAAAAGGATTCTCCATGAGGACGCTCAGAACCGCCGCTACGCTGGCCTTGCTCTTCATCCTTCCCGGGATCGGGACGTATGAACTGATCGCTCAGGACAACGAGACGATTGCACAGGCCGTTTCGGGCATGTCGCTGCGCGGCGTTGGCCCCGCGCTTATGGGCGGTCGAATCTCCGACATCGCAGTGAATCCGAACAAACCCAGCCATTGGTTTGTCGCCGCCGGGTCGGGGGGTCTATGGAAGACCGTCAACGCGGGCATCACATGGGAACCGGTCTTCGACGACCAGCCATCGTACTCCATCGGCATCGTCGCCCTCGACCCGAGCAACCCCGACGTGGTGTGGGTGGGAACGGGTGAAAACGTCAGCGGGCGCCATGTGGGTTGGGGTGACGGAATCTACCTCAGCCGTGACGCCGGTCGCACCTGGTCGAGGTCGGGACTCGAGGCGTCGGAGCACATCGGGCGCATCCTCATCGATCCACGCGACGGTAACGTGGTCTACGCGGCAGCCGAAGGACCGCTCTGGTCGAGCGGCGGCGACAGAGGGGTCTACAAGACGACCGACGGAGGCAAGACGTGGAGTGCCTCGCTCACCATCGACGAGGACACGGGGATCACGGATCTGGAGTTCGACCCAACCAACCCCGATGTGCTCTACGCCGCAGCGTATCAGCGCAGGCGTACGGTGTGGTCACTCCTGGCCGGAGGGCCGCAGTCGGGCATCTACAAGTCGACCGATGCAGGCGAGAGCTGGCGCGAGATCACCGTCGGCCTGCCCAGCGGCAACGTCGGAAAGATCGGGTTGGCGGTAACACCTGCAGACCCCGAACGGGTGTACGCCACCATGGAAGCCAACGGAGCTGAGAGCGGCTTCTACAGGTCAGACGACAAGGGCGAGAGCTGGACCCGGATGAACTCCTACACCTCTGGAGGCACCGGGCCGCACTATTACCAGGAGCTCGAAGCCTCGCCGGTGGATCCCGACCTGGTGTATCAGATGGACGTGTTCGTGCAGGTCACCCGGGATGGCGGCACCACCTTCGACAATCTCGGAACCGGAAGGGAGAAGCACAGCGACAACCACGCGATGTGGATCGATCCGCACAACGGGGATCACCTGATCGTGGGAACCGACGCAGGGCTCTATGAGACCTTCGACGAGGGAGACAGCTACCGGCACTTCCCCAACCTGCCCATCTCGCAGTTCTACAAGGTCGCGCTGAGCAACGCAGAGCCCTTCTACGACATCCTCGGAGGCGCACAGGATCTGGGGACGCTGCATGGGCCCGCTCGCACGATGAACACCGACGGTGTCCGAAACCGGGACTGGTATGTGCCCATGGGCGCGGACGGGTACGGCGTGCAGGTCGACCCGACCGACCCCGACATTCTGTACTTCATGACTCAGCAGGGGGACATCTACCGGCACGATCGGCGCAGCGAAGAAGGCATCAGCATTCAACCGCAGCCCGCAGACGACGACACCCCCGAGCGTTGGAACTGGGACTCCCCCCTTCTCATCAGTCCGCACGATTCTGACCGCCTCTACTTCGCGTCCCAGCGACTCTGGAGAAGCGACAATCGCGGCGACTCATGGACGGCCATCAGCGGTGATCTGACGACGGACACGAACCGATACACACTCCCCGTGATGGGACGCGTACAGAGCATCGATGCGCTCTACGACAATGGGGCGATGTCGAGGTACGCCACGAGCACGGCGATCAGCGAATCGCCCGTTTCGGAAGGCACGATCTATGTTGGCACGGACGACGGTTTGATCAGCGTGACCACCGACGGCGGACAGAGTTGGACCCGGACGGCGGCGTTGCCCGGCGTACCTGATCGGGCCTTCATCAACCATGTCGAGGCGTCCCAGCACGCCAGCGCGACCGTCTTTGCTGCGGCGGACGCGCACAAGACCGGCGACTACTCACCCTACCTGTTTGAGAGTACCGACCACGGTCGGAGTTGGAGCTCGATCACGGGCGACCTTCCCGCCGTCACCATCGTGTGGGCTCTACAACAGGATCACATCAACCCGAATCTCCTGTTCATCGGGACCGAGTACGGGATGTACTTCTCGTCCAACCGGGGTGAGAACTGGCACAAGTTGAGTGGCGCGCCACCGATCCCATTCCGCGACCTGAAGCTGCAGCGGAGAGACGACGACATCGTCGGAGCGACCTTTGGAAGGGGCTTCTACATCCTGGACGACTACGGCCCACTACGGGAGATCGCCGACGGTGCGCTGACCGGAGCGGGGGCGCTGCTCGGCGTTCGCGATGCCTGGTGGTACGTGCCCAACCAGCCGTCGCAGGCGTTGGGAGCGCCGACGCTTGGGAGCGACTCCTGGAGAGGCCCGAATCCGGACTTCGGCGCCGTGTTCACCTACTGGTTGCCCGAGGTGCCGACGACGGCCCAGGCCGCACGGCGCGACACCGAACGCGCGCTGGCGGATACCGGTGACGACGCGATGTTCCCGGGCTGGGAGGCCCTGCGAGCCGAGTCCGAAGAGAGCGGACCCATGGTCTTTCTGGAGGTAAGCGACCAGATGGGCGTTCCGGTACGCCGATTGGCGGCACCGGCGAGCGACGGCCTCCACCGCGTGAGTTGGGACCTCCGACGGCCGGCGCCCGATCCCGTGAACCTCACGACACCCGGGTTCGCGCCGCCCTGGGTCACTGCTCCTCACGGCCCACTCGTGGCGCCGGGTGAGTACAGCGTCGACCTCGTGATGGTGTCCGCTGCCGGTGTTCAGACCATAGGCACGCCGCAGACGTTTGCGGTAAAGGCCGTGCCCACGGCCCCCGACGGTACCGACTTCGTGGCCGTGGCCGCCTTTCAGGCCGAGGCCTCAGAGCTCATGCGGCTAATCTCCGCATCAGGTGCGGAGATTAGCCGCGTTCGAAACCGACTCCGACACATGCGCGCGGCCCTCGTCGAGACGCCTGCAGCCGATGCCTCTCTCTTCGGACGGATGGACGGACTCTCCCGGGCCCTCGACACGGTGCAGCTGGAGCTGAACGGTGATCCCATACCGGGTCAACGGAACGAGGCAACCATCCCGGGCATCCGGGGGCGAGTCGGTCAGGTGATCGGAGGACACTGGAATACCAGACAGGAGCCAACCGCGACCCAGAGGAGCAATATGCGGATCGCCCAAAGCGCCTTCGACGGAGTCAACTCCCGCCTGATCTCGTTGCTCGATGGAGATCTGGCGCGACTCGAGGCCGACCTGGCCGCAGCGGGAGCTCCCTGGACGCCCGGCCGTCGCCTTTCGGGAGGCGGGTGAGGCGGGACGGTACTGTCGACTTGAGGTGGTCGGAGTAAAGCCGCAGCAGCAGGCGCGCTCGTCACCAGTGCGAGGATGTGGACAAAACCGCACGTTTTGTGCAGTGTTGTCCACCTAGTCACCTGAGGTGATCATGCCCGGAAGCGCATTTGAAACAGTGATGGACGTAGCTGCGGAGCAATACGGCTATGTAACGACACGCCAGGCACGCGAGCGAGGTGTCACCGCCAATACTCTTCGAATGATGGCCACCCGAGGGGCACTCGAACGCGTGGCACGAGGTGTATATCGTATGCAGGCTTTCCCGCCCTCACAGTACGATGAGTACATGGAGGCGAGCCTCTGGCCGGCAGGGGTGCGCGGGGTGATCTCACACGGTTCAGCGTTGGCGCTCCGCGGCCTCTCAGACATCAACCCTTCCCGCGTGCACATCACCGTGCCACAGAGTTTTCGCGTCCGTCGTGAGGTGCCCGGCCACCTGGTCGTGCACCATGAGCACCTCCCCGACGATACCTTCACGATGTTCGAGGCGATCCCGGTGACGACAGTGAAAAGGACGATCGAGGATTGCCACAGAGCCCACATCGGTCCGGCACTTCTTCGCCAAGCACTCACAGATGCCGAACGAGAGGGCTTCCTAACGCCCAGCGCGGTGGAGGACCTCGCCGCCCAAGTACTTGAGCAGCGTAACGTCGTCCCATGAGCGAGTGGATCGAGACTCCCCGGTCTGCCGGAGTGCTCACAAAGTGGGTCGATGTCTTCGCCCGCGAGCGAGGGCTCACGTCCAAGCGAATACGGGATTGGATCTCCTATATGGTGCTCGGGGGCCACCTGGAAAAGGCGGGCCGGTCAGAGGGTGGTCCACGTTTCTTCATCAAGGGAGCCGTTGCACTCGAGATGCGCATCCCCTCGAAGGCTCGTGCTACCAAAGACATCGACTTCATCGTAGACGGCGTTGGAGACGCGAGTCTCACCGAGGCACTCCACGAGGCGCTCACCGGTGAATACCAGGGATTCACCTTCCGTATGAAGGGCGTACAGTACGTCATGCCGAACGACTCGGTCCGAGTGGAGGTCGTACTCGACTACAGGGGGAGGAGCTGGGGCACCGTTCAGGTCGACATGTCGCCCAGAGAGGGCGAGCAAACCGAAGTCGAACTCATCGAACCTCTCGATCTTGAGCCCTTTGGGCTTGCGACGCCCGACGCCCTACCCTGTCTGGCGCTACGCTACCATATCGCTCACAAGATCCACGCAATGACAGCTCCGCCCCGAAGTGAGGACGCTCCGAACGAGCGTTTCAGAGATCTCGTCGACGCCCTCATGATACGAGAGATCCTCGAGGATCTCGGCGGTGTGAGGGCGGCTTGTGTCGAGGTCTTCGCGCTTCGCGGTACTCACGGTTGGCCGCCCGAGTTCACCCCGCCGGAGTCCTGGCACGAGCCCTTCGCGCGACTGGCTGACGAGGTGGACCTGCCTGTGAGAAGCCTCGATCAGGCCGTCGAGCACGCGCGGGAGTTCATACAGATGATCGACGCGCAGGATCCGGCCCGCGGTCCTTGAGGGGAGCGCGCGAGCCCGTCACCCAGCCTTTCGAGAAAAGGCCTCCACTTGCTGGGGTCGAAGCTCACCGGGACCTTCTGAACGGAAGGGTACCAACGATGATCGGGCGGTGCGACCTTCATGGACCCTTTTCTACCCGTTCCCGACCCCAGTGGGGGTACAGGCCTCCTTGAAAATTCCCAAACGCATCCAACCGCTGGTCGACGACGGACTCGTGGATGAAGTCATACGCCCGCTGATGAGTGGCAAGGAGGCCGACGTCTTCGTGGTGCGCCGTGGCGCCGAGCTCTGTTGTGCCAAGGTGTACAAGGAAGCCGGTAAGCGCGCCTTCAAGAAGGCGGTGCAATACCAGGAAGGGCGCAAGGTGCGTAACAGCCGCCGTGCGCGCGCGATGGAACAGGGGTCCCGTTTCGGCCGTGACCAGCAGGAGCAGGTCTGGCACAGCACCGAGGTCAATGCGCTTTATACGCTCGCCAGCGCGGGGGTGCGCGTGCCAAAGCCCTACGGCTGTTTCGATGGTGTGCTGCTGATGGAATTGATCACGGATGGCGAAGGCCACGTGGCTCCGCGACTGAATGATATTTCGCTGTCCGCTGAGCAGGCGCGCGCGGACCATGCGGTAATGATACGCTACATAACGCGCATGCTATGCGCCGGGCTGGTGCACGGCGACCTGTCCGAATTCAACGTACTGGTGGATGAGCAGGGTCCGGTGATCATCGACCTGCCGCAGGTCATCAACGCCTCGGCGAACAATAATGCCGCGCGTTTCTTTGCCCGCGATGTCAACAATATCACGGCGTACTATGGTCTGTATGCGCCAGAACTGCTGGCGACGCGCTATGACGGCGAAATTTGGTCGCTATTCGAGGCCGGAGAGTTGCAGCCGGAGTGCGAGCTCAGCGGTGTGTACGAAGAAGACACCCGGCTCGCGGATGTGGATTCGATTCTGGATGAACTCGAGGCGGTGGAGCTTGAAGAAATGGAGCGCCGCGAGGACATGGGGTTCCATTACTCGAACGACTGATCAAAGGCGGCGGACTCGTCGATCAGGATGCGTGCGCCCGCTTGACCCGGTCCTTCTAATGGTGGCCGGAATCAGCTTGGGACCGGATCTCGACGACGGCGCTCGGTCTGCAGGCGTTCAGCGAGGAACACTTTTAGCAGCGACTGATACGGGACATCGCGCTGGTGGGCCAGGAGCTTGAGTTCCTCGAGCATGAAATCGGGGAGGCGCAACGAAATCGTCGACGTAGATGGACGCAGGTTCGCTAAGACCTTCGGCTTTGCCTCACTCCAGTCGAGATATTCGGCGGAGTCATGATTGGCCCAGAACGCCCGCTCCTCAGCTTCTGACTCGAAGCGTGGGAGCTTCTTCCTAGCCTTGTCGCGCTTGCTCATATCTCCGCCTTTCTCTTCGGCTCATGTCGCGAGCCGAGATGACCCGTATGAGGTCTCCCCTGATCGTAGACACCACAAACAGGGCACGCCCGGCATTCGTTACGCCCAGTCCGTAGTACCGATCCTCGACCTCGGAGTGTTCCGTGTCTGCGGCCAGCACCAGGGGCACGTTGAAGAACACTTCTTCTGCTTCTCCACAGGCTACACCGTGCGCGACCCAATTTTTTTCAGAGTTCCCCGCATCCCAGTCAAAGCCAGAACATTGGTCGAGAGCAGCCTGGGGATCACGCATGCAAGAAGTATACTACCATCATATACACGAAACAAGCCGGACGATCAGGAAATTCCCGACATCATTGCAGTCTGCGACGATGTATGATTGAGGGACCGAAATCGCCGCCCTCCTGAGCGTGGAACCGTCACCGGGATCCCTGGGCGTGACCGTCGGAGCCACCGTGGTGATCAGCTCCGACCACCCCATCGCGCTGGGGATGGAAGAGTTCGCGGTACTTCACGAGGGCAGTCTCACGGGACCCGAGGTCGATGGCTTATGGGTACTCTCCGAGGACCGTACGGAACTCACCTTCACCCCGGCGGAGGAGCTGAAACCCGAGACTATGTATGTCATCCACGTGGGTGCTACGGACCAGGCCTTCTCTCGAGCTTGAAACTCGCCCATTCGCTGGAGCGGCAAGAGAGAGTCACTATGGCGGGCAGGAACCCATCTGCGGCCGCTCCAACGACAAAGGTGCCACCCGCAGAGCACGCCGACGCTGTGCCTCTGATGATGAACTGTCCATCAGCACCAGTTACGGCGCTTCCAACGTGGGTGCATCGCCCAGCGCTGGCGCATCGCTGGAGGTTCGCAGTAGCGCCTTCGATAGGCACGGTGTCAGCAAGTGTAAGCACCAGGCCACGCGTATTTACGGAGCCGAAACTCAACCCAGTTGGAGGCCCGCACGGTGGACGCTACGTCGTTGGGGCGCGCTCGAGATAGACCGTCGTATTATTTCCCTGGGGCGAGGCGCATCCGACCCCTTGCTGGAGCCACTGAAATCCCTCGGCAAACACGCTGATGGTCCACCCGCAATCGTCCTCACTCCGTACCGTTCCGCTGACGGAGAATTGACCGGCGTCGTCGCTGGTGGCGCCCCCTCCCCACAGGTCGAACTTAGACAGACTCACCGAGGCACCCACGATCCCAAGGCTGTCAGCTCGGTTGAGTACCTGTCCCGTCAAACTCATGGTACTGCGGTGGCCGGGGATAGCCGTGGGCATAGCGACCATCTGACATTCCCCGCTCGAGCCCGAGAGAATCACAACCATCGCGAATACGCCGAACTTCCTCGGTGCCTTAGCCATTTCGACCTCCCGGAGTCAGTGATCAGTTACAGACGAACTATCGCGATTGGCTGGCCTCGGGTCGGTACGTCGTATGACGTAGATAGGGCGCGGCGACTACGTAGCCTGAGTGCCACGAGCGAAGGGGGTGACACACCTCCAGTGACCCCGCACCGCACGGGCTCGCGCCGTTTGGTTGTGGGTTGCATCTTGAGTGCGCAGCTGACACGCGGAACCGTTTGCTCGAAACAAAGGACATCACGGCGTGACCTACCGACTCTTCGTCGTAACGATGTGGGCAACAATCGGTGTGGCGTTTTATGCATGCGCCGGTGAGCCGGACTCCACCTTGGTAACCAGGGCTGATTCGGCTGGTGTCGCGTTGATAACCTCAGGCGGGGAGGACCGGCTTCTGGACTGGGGCCGTGAAGAGGTGTTCCGGATCGGCGGGGGGGAAGAAGGACCAGAATCGTTTTACGTGGTCACTCACGGGTCGGTTGGACATGATGACGCGGGGCGCATTTACGTGTTGGACTTCAGAGCCAAGCACGTCGTTGTATTCAACCACGACGGTTCCTACCGCCGGACGATGGGTGGTCCGGGCGAGGGTCCGGGCGAGCTCACTTCCCCTAACTCGATCGCTGTGGCGCCCGACGGATCGGTGTCGGTATTCGACTTCGGCAAGGGCGGTCTCGTGCGGTATGACGCCGAGGGAGCAACTCTGGCTGTGGCTTCATTTCCGTTCTACCCATGGCCCGGAGCTGGGCGCCACATCTCCGTAACACTGGGGGGGATGGTGGTGGCGACTATGCTTCCACCGGAAGTACCAGACACGTTTCGCTACGCGCTTCAGTTTGTGTCTGACCGTGACACGGTCATCCTAGCCCAGCGTTCATTCCCCCGACCTCCGATGGCACGGTACTGTGGAGGAGGGCTCAACCTTCCTGTGATCTTTGAGGCCCAGCTTACCTGGACCGCAGAAGAAACGAGTATCGCGCTAGCCCGGAGCGCTGACTACGAGGTCGACGTACTCCGAGACCGGGCGTTGGTGCAGCGCATTCGACGGGAATTGCCGGCACGGAATGCGACGAGTGACCTTGCAGCTCAGGAGATCGGTGAGGGCTACCGGGTCAACTTTGGGAGCGGTCCCTGCACGATTCCACCTCGGGAAATGGTCGAGAAGCGCGGATTCGCGGAGTTCATTCCGTGGGTGAACGCGTTGGCGGTTTCTCCAACCGGGGAAGTCTGGGTGCAGCGAAAGGTCGTCGGGTCATCCACAGATGGGCCGGTAGACGTCTTTGATCGCACGGGAGTTTATGTTGGCACATGGCCAGAGGGGTCTCCGTTCCCGCTCTTTTTCTTGGGGCCGAATCGGTTCAGCGCGGTGTTTACGGACGAATTCGATGTCGCCCGCCTCGTGGTCTACGACATCAATCGAAGCCCATCGTAATCCGGGATCTGCCCCGGCATGCGTGTCCCGGAACAGACTCTGTTGGCATCTCCACCTCTGACAGCCATTCGCCATCCCTCCCGTAACATCTAACCGGGGTTGCGTATATACCACTGAGGTTGCCAGCCCTGAGACTCACGCCCGGGAGGACGTCCGATGCGTAATCAGACCCACCAACCCTTGCGAGCCCAGTACTGCGCATTCGGTGTAGCGTGCATAACGGGAGTCCTCAGCCTGCTCGCGCTCCTCCCCACCCAGGCCACCGCACAGGGCCTATTAGGAGTGATCTTCGACGAAGAGGCCGGAGTGCCGGTAGCCGCCGCCCAGGTGGTGCTTGCCGACTCCGCCGGCAACGTGGTGAGCCGGGCGCTGTCCGACAACGCCGGCCGGTTTTTTGTTGCGGTCGACATCGGGACGTACGCCCTGGTAGTCAGTCGGCTCGGCTACGAGACGGTGTATGTCACGGACGTGAAGCTTACCAGCACGGACGTGCTGTCCCTCCGGATTCTCCTGCCCCCCGAGGCAGTCGAG
>JAZDDA010000011.1:0-2220 GCA_036679625.1 Gemmatimonadota bacterium
GTTTCAGGCAGCAGTCACGCATGCAGATTCCCCAATTCGAGGAGAATGCTCCGTTCTGCTGGGCTGTGTGTATAGTTACCCGCAGATGAAGTGGTTCGATGCCAAGGGGCCCGCAGCGGCCCGTCTGCGCCAGCGAAAATACGAACTGCTGCGGAGGTTCAGGATCCCGGAGCACGTCTTGCCGGGCTCGCTTGCCCTGACGCACCGAAAATGCGGCAAGCACAACTGCCACTGCGCCTCGGGCGAAGGGCACCCGCAGTGGTCTCTGACCTTCATGGTGGACGGGAAGAAGAGGGTCGAGGCGATCCCGGCCGCGTGGGTCGAGGAGATCCGGCCGCTGGTCGCCCGGGGACGAGAGTACAAGGACGCCGTCGCTGAGGTGTTCGCGGCGAACGCCCAACTGCTCGCCCTGTGGCGGAAGCAGCAGCGGAAGAAGAAGAGCAGGTGACCCGCTCGACCGCGGGAGGGCTTCTCGTGAGTCCGGTCCCCTACGTCCAGTGAACTGCGAAGGCGGCCCTCCCCAGACCCCATGCACTGGTCCCGCTGTCCTCCGCAAACGCCTGGGCCGTAACGAGCTGTGCCACTGCGGCAGCCACCGCAAGTACAAGCGGTGCTGCCAGGTCCGAGACGAGGCCCGCCTACGCGAGGAACGCGGAGCCCGCCTTCCCGCATGGTTCCTCGACTCGACCCGCAAGTACCACCAGTTCGTGAAGTACTCCGTGCACGTCTACGGCCTGCCGCATCGCCTGCAGAGCTTCATCGACAGCCGCCGGAGCCCGACGATACCGACCTTTGATGTCGTCAACAGCCTCTTCCAGGCCGCCGTCCTCCGGCGCCCGAGCATCAATGCCGTCGAGGGCGACCTGAAGACGGCCGACTTCCAGAGAATGCTCGGCCTGAAGCCAGAGCCGAACGTCAAGGCATTCAGCGCCGAAGTCATCTCCAACGTCCTGGACAAGCTCGACCTCGCCTCACTGCGTGATGGAGTCGAGGACGTGATCTGGACGGCGGAGCGCAACAAGGCCTTCCGCGAGGGCTCCTACGGGACGCTGCGTTGCGTCGCCATCGACGGATGGGAGCCCTTCGCCTCCTACGACCGGCACTGTTCGCACTGCCTGGTGCGCAAGGTGAAGCGAAAGAACTCGAGCACCGGCAAGGTGGAAGAGACCGACCAGTACTACCACCGCTACGCCGTCGCCCTGCTGCTGGGTCCGGCGCTCGACGTCGTCCTCGACCTCGAGCCGGTCCGCAACGACGAGGCTCGCCGTGACGCCGGGGAGGACGCGCGACACGAAGGTGAGCTGACGGCTTCCCATCGCCTCATCGACCGCCTCCACGATACCTTCGGCACGTTCATCGACGCCTTCGTACTCGACGCCCTCTACGCCAACGGACCCGTGATGACGAAGCTCGACGACTACGGCTATGGCGGCTTCATCATCCTCAAGAAGAACAACAACGAGCCGCTCCGAGAGGCCCTGGCCCTCTGGGAAGACGACCCTCCCTGCCGCCGGCTCGAGGAGAAGGACCAGCGGGAGTCCATCGAGTTCTGGGACGCCCCCGACCTCGACACCCTCAAGAGCTATCGGGGCAAGGTCCGGGTGATCCGGGCCGTCGTCACCAAGAAGGATGGAACGCGAAAGACCTGGTGCTTCGGCGTAGTCGGGAAGCGAGCGCAGAAAGTCGGCCTACGCGCCGCACTCAAACTCGTCCGCTCGCGCTGGCACATCGAGAACACCGCCTTCAACCAGTGGGTCCAGCACTGGAACCTGGGGCGGGTCTACCGTCACACGCCCAACGCGCTCATGGCGGTCCTCCTCCTGTGGTCGTTCGCCTTCAACCTGCTCCAGCTCTTCGTGTACCGGCGACTCAAGCGCGACCGAACTCCGAAGGACCCCTGCGACACGATCATCAACATCGTCGCGCAGATGTTCCGCGACGTCGGTGCGCTCCTCCAGCCGATTCCCTGGAGGGCCCTGGCTGACGCCGCCCCCGGGTGAACGAATGAGGGGGCCGCCAGGAAATGGCCCCTGGCGGTCCCCTCAGGCCAGTCCAACCAGGCCGCAAACCACGGAGGACCAGTCCCCAGCGACAACATGCCGCCCGCGACACCTGCGGGATACCTGCGCCTGGTGGCCCGCCGAGGGCTGCCAGGCGCTCGTGCGTCCGGAGCTCGGCCCCGGACACACGAGCGCCCGCCTCCCGGGGCGGAGCCCCTGG
>JAZDDA010000109.1:0-3221 GCA_036679625.1 Gemmatimonadota bacterium
GATGCGCTGGCGCTGAAAATAGAGGCGGCCCCGCTCGCCGGAGACCGAGGCGAGGTGCCGGGCCCGTAGGTCAGGTGGATAGCTGAGATCGTCCTTCGGGAAGCGTGGATGGCTTGCTTCGTGCCGGCCCGCGGTGATACGCGCTCGGTCCGGGTACAGATGCAGGGTGGCGCCGAAGCCGATCGACTCCGGTGGCATGGCGTACCGGATCCCCTTGTGGCTGACCATGCCCGTGGGCCCCACCAGGACCTCGAACTGCAGGGCGTACTCCTCAGGTGGGACAGCCAGCGGACGTAGCCGCTTCTGCTCCTCGAGCAGCAGCACGCTCGGGATCTCACCCGTGGCCCGACAGGGTCGCTCCTCGTTGACCTCGGTCAGCCATTCCTCGAGTTGGACGAGCAAGTCTGCTCGGTCCTGGAACCGGCGGACCTTGAAGAAGCTGTTTTTGACCCAGCCGACCAGGTTTTCGATCGAGCCCTTCTGGTTGGGTCGCCTCGGCTCACAAAGTTCGATCCCGAAGCCGAAGTCCACAGCGAGTTGGGCCAGGGTCCGGTTCCACACGATCGGGGTGGCCTTGGGGGTGGCCTTGGGGTGGATCACCACCGTTTTCGGGTTGTCGAACTTATGTTGCCGATCTCGTTATGTGGCCGAGAAGGGTTTGTGGTGGGCGGGGGCGTGATCTCGGCGAGAGAACTGGTCACATAACGAGGCTGCCGAAGCATGATGTATCTCCACCCTAGAATGGAGGTTGTCATGCTTGGGCAATACTACAAGCGACCAACGACCGTCGATCGAATCCGCGCGTCATGGGTTGGCGAGCCCGTGGAGGATTACGTGACATTGCTCGCGAACCGCGGATACGCTACCCGCACGATCCTGCGCCGCATTCCGATGTTGGTGCATTTCGGACAGTTCGCGGAGGATCGGGGCGCAACGACATGGGACGAGTTACCGGCGCACGTCGAGCCGTTCGTACATGACTGGATTCTGAAGCGGGCTCCGCGGAGGGCATCTGCTGCACACCGGAAGAAGATCGGCGAGGTGGTACGGGCTCCGATCGAGCAGATGTTGCGCATGATCGTGCCCGGCTATGTCGGCTCGGGACGTCCGCATAAGCCAGCGAATCTGTTCCAGGACAGCGCGCCGGACTTCTTCGAGTATCTCAGGCAGGAAAAGGGACTGAAACAGGAGACGATCAAGCACTACACACACCATTTACGCCGCTTCGCCGCCTACCTACAGGGCATCGAGCTGACCGACATCGCGCACCTGTCGCCGCCCGTGCTCAGCGGCTTCGTCGCGGAATACGGCCGCACGGTAGGCTGGTCAAGTCTGCGCAACTGCTGTGGCGAGCTTCGAGTCTTCCTCCGCTACCTGTTCCGCGAAGGGGTGCTACCGAAGGATGCGAAGGGGTGCTACCGAAGGATCTGAGCAAGGCCATCGAGGCTCCCCAGACGTTCCGACTCTCCGGCATCCCACGCTCCATCGGTTGGCAAGACGTTCAGCGCGTCTTGGCGTGTGTGGATCGGCGCTCACCCACCGGTAAGCGAGACTACGTGATCCTTCTTCTGCTGGTGACCTATGGCCTGAGAGCGCACGAGGTAGCGGGCCTGACGCTCGACCATATCGACTGGAGGAACGACCGGCTCCGGATCCCCGAGCGCAAGGCGGGTCACTCGACCGCCTATCCGCTCTCCACGACAGTGGGCGAGGCGATAGTCGACTACCTCGAACACGGACGCCCCGAGACCAAGCATCGGCACGTGTTCATGCGAAGCATGGCGCCCCTGGTGCCCATCGGCCACGCGGCTGTGTCATCACGCGCGGGGCATTACCTGCGAAAGGCTGGAGTGCAGGTTCCTCGACCAGGGTCTCATACGCTACGCCACACCTGCGTGCAGCGGCTGGTGGATGCTGAGTTCACGCTCAAGGTCATCGGCGACTACGTGGGGCACCGCTCACCATCGTCCACGCAGATCTACAGCAAAGTTGCCATCGAGGCGCTACGGCAAGTCGCCATGGGCGACGGGGAGGAGATCCTGTGACTACCTGCGACATGCAGCTCCGCAGCGCGCTGGCCGATCCGATGATGCGATTCGTTGCCCACAAACGGGCGCTAGGCCGAGGCTACGACACGGAGGCCAAAGCCCTGCCACTGCTCGATCGATTCCTGGCCGAGCAGAACGTGCTCGGCCTCGAGCAGGTAATGCCCGACCACATCGCGGCGTTCATGGCCTCCCGACCCCGCGTGCGTCCGCGGAGCTACAACAACCTGCTCGGCACCGTGCGGCGGCTGTTCGATTGGCTCGTCCAACAGGAGGAGCTCGAGCAGTCACCTGTCAGGATCGGACCACGCCGCGTCACAGCGCATCGGAACCCGTTCATCTTCGATCCACCGACGGTGCGTCGCTTGCTGATCCTCGCACGCGCGTTGCCGGACAACCCTCTCGCACCCATGCGCGGGACCACGTACCACACGCTGTTCGCCATCCTCTATGGTCTGGGCCTGCGTGTGGGTGAGGCGTGCCGCCTTCAGTTCGGGGACGTAGATCTGGACCGCCAACTTCTCATCGTCCGGCGGACCAAGTTCTACAAGAGCCGCCTCGTGCCTTTTGGTCCCCGCATGGCGGCCTTGCTCGACGAATACCTACAGGCGAGAGCTCGACGTGGTGCAAGCCACGGCGCAGAGTCACCGGTCTTCTCGTTCACTACTCGAGGGGCGGTCCATCCCGGCACGGTTAGTCAGACGTTCCGCCATCTCGTGCCCCGACTCGAGTTGGTGGTTCCGCCGGGATGCTCAGCGCCGTGCCTGCATCACCTGAGGCACTCCTTCGCCGTGGGGACCCTGCTTATCTGACGATGACCCACTCGCTGCTCCTAGAGGCGAACCGTCGCTTCGAGACCTTCGCCGAACCCGTGGTTGCGGAGGGCTTGTCCTTATGACGCTCACACTCGGTCAAGCCGTCCGCTCGTTCCGTTCTTCGAGGATCATCTGCCGGTTCAAAAAGGGCTGCGCCTTACCTCGATCCAGAGCTACCGCGATGCCGTGCGCCTCTTCTTGAACTTCGTGTCCACCGATCTGGGGCGACCGATTACTCGACTTCGCCTGGACGATCTGACGATGGACCGCACGCTGGCCTTCCTGAAGCATCTGGAGCAGGAGCGAGGCAATCACATCCGGACACGTAATCAGCGCTTGGCGGCACTACGGACCTTTTTCA
>JAZDDA010000110.1:0-81745 GCA_036679625.1 Gemmatimonadota bacterium
GATCGCCGGGCGACGAACCAACCCTTCGATCGTCACCTGGGGTCCCGCAAAGGGAACGAATACCAGGTCGCCCTGCTCGAGCCTCACGTCATCCGAGGTGTTACCCGAGATCAGGTAGTCGTAGAGGTCTACCTCTTTCTCGAGGCTGCCCCCTCTATTCAACTGAACCGAGCGCATGGATCCGCCGGGCCCCGGTCCGCCCGCGTTGTACAGCGCATTGAACACGGTGCTCGCTGCGCTGAGTTGGTACGCCCCGGGGGTGGTGACCTCACCCACGAGGAACACCTGGTTGGTGCGCAGTTGGCCGAGCGAGACGTGAAAGCGCGTGGTCGCGTCCGCACCGCGCCGAACCCCGGAGTACACGTTCCCGAGCCGCGCGAAGAGTGCGTCCCGTAGTCCGTCCAGCGTCAATCCGTTCACCGACATCTGACCAACATTCGGAATCACGATTAGCCCGTCTCGCGTAACGCCAAGATTATAGGCGAGCTCGACATCCCCGGTGAGGATCAGTTGAACCTGATCTCCGGGCCCGAGGATGTATCCCGGGTCGACCGGAGCGGCGGTCACCGGCTGAAACTGGCTCGTCACCCCTGCAAAGACGCTGCGACCGAACACCGTGATCGCCGAATCAGGCTCGGCCGCATCGAAGACGCCCGGAGGCAAAGAGTCTGTGTCGGTTCCCAGCACGGCCAGGGAGTCGAACAGTTGGCCGGCGTCCTGCGAACCCAGGACGCCCATCTGGGCGAGCGCGGCGAGGAAGTCGTCGTTGCGCGTGAGTTGGTCGCTCTTGCCCTCGAGCCGGTCGAAGTAGGCGTCGGCGATCGTCGGGTCGTACCCCAACCCTGTGAGGCGCGTCCGCACTTCGTCCCTGGAGAGTCCCGACTGCTGGAGTCGCGCGAGAATCTCCTCCTGGGTGAAGTTCTGTCCGGTCAGCTGCTGGATCTGCCGCTGGGCGGCATCCTGTGCTCGGACTGAATGCGGGTTCCCCGCGAGTCCAGCGCACACCAGGAGCGAAAGAAGAGCGGCACGACTTCGGCAGGTCAGGTACATGGCAGACGTGATCAATTGGGGTCCAGGTTGTTGGGTGCTCACGCACTCGCTGGCGGGGCGATCATACAGGCCAGCCGCCAATCTACCGGGGCGCGGGTGGATGTACAATGCGGGCGGGGATTCGGATTGCGGGCACCGCTCAGATCCTGCTCAGCCGCCCCTCGGGCGTTGCGCGGGCCGATTAAAGGTGTAGCGTGGGATTCATGAACATTCTTGTTACCGGGGGAGCCGGATTCATCGGGTCGCACCTTTGCGAGCGCCTGCTCGGGGACGGACGCGACGTCGTCTCGTTCGACTCCTTCGACGATTTCTACGACCCGGCGGTGAAGGAGTCCAACCTCGATTGGTCCCGCAATTCAGACCGGTTCACCAGCGTGCGGGGCGACATCCGCGATGTCGAGGCGCTGCGGGCGCTCCCCCAAGGCATCGACGCGGTGATCCATCTGGCGGCGCGAGCGGGGGTGAGGCCCTCGCTGGAGCAGCCCGCTCTCTACACCGAGGTCAACCTGCTGGGCACCACAAACGTGCTCGAGTTTGCCCGGGAGCGGGGCATCACGCGCGTGCTCTTTGGCTCGTCGTCGAGCGTGTACGGGAACGCCGAGCGGGTGCCGTTCTCGGAGGCCGACCGAGTAGACCACCCCATCTCTCCCTATGCGGCCACCAAGAAGGGCGGGGAGCTGCTCTGCCACAGCTTTCACCACCTCTACGGGATGGGGATCATCTGTCTGCGGTTTTTTACCGTGTACGGACCGCGGCAGCGCCCCGACCTGGCGATCCACAAATTCGCGCGGCTGCTCACCGCCGGAAAGTCGATTCCGATGTTCGGAGACGGCACCACCGAGCGTGACTACACCTATGTGGACGACATCCTCGATGGCATCACCGGCGCGTTGGGCTATGTGGGCGCCCACCCAGACGCATTCGAGATCGTGAACCTCGGTGAGAGCCGCACGGTCTCGCTCACCGAGATGATCGACACCGTGGCCGGGGCTCTGGGCATCACGCCCACCATCGATCGCATGCCGATGCAGCCCGGCGATGTGGTGCGTACGTACGCTGACGTATCAAAAGCACGTACGCTCTTCGGCTACGACCCCACGACCGAGTTTGCCGACGGAGTGGCCCGATTCGTGGAGTGGTTCAGGTAAGAGGCCAGAGCCAGGCCGCACCGCGGACCCCGCTCGAGTCGCCGTGCAGGTTCTTGACCACGCGTGTGGTCACGTCGTCGCAGATGACCCACTCGCCCATGCGGGCGCCCACGCGCTCAGCGAGGCTGGGCAGGTTGGACATCCCGCCGCCGAGCACGATCACATCGGGGTCCACGACGTTGACGACGGTAGCGAGCGAGCGGGCGAGACGATCCACGTAGCGCTCGACCGTGGCCTCCGCAGCCATGGTCGAGCCCGCAGCCTCGACGATCTCTCGCGTGGTGAGCGCCACCCCGGTCTCGCGTTCGTGGTCGGCGGCCATGCCCGGGCCCGAGCACCAGGTCTCCACGCACCCGCGCTTGCCGCAGTGACACGGCGGGCCGGGCAGCTCCGAAGCTGACGCGTCGGGCCAGGGGAGCGGGTTGTGGCCCCACTCTCCGCCAATGCCCTGATGGCCGGCGAGCACCTGCCCACCCACCACGAGTCCGCCCCCCACCCCCGTCCCCAGGATGACGCCGAAGACCACGTGCGCTCCGGCTGCAGCTCCGTCGGCGGCCTCGGAGAGCGCAAAGCAGTTGGCGTCGTTCATCACGCGCACCGGGCGGTCGAGGACGCGGGCCAGGTCTACATCGAGCGGCTGCCCATTCAGCCAGGTGGAGTTGGAGTTGCGGATGCACCCCGAACCCGGAGCCAGCGCACCCGGCATGCCGACGCCCACCGACGCCCGCGCCTCATCGTCGAGCTCCGATTCGATGCCGTGCACGAGTTCCGCGATGGCCGCGAGAGTCTCCTCGTAGCCTCGCGGCGTCTCGATTCTTCGGCGGCCGTGGTCCTGTCCGTCGGCGTCGATCGCCAGCGCCTCGATCTTGGTTCCGCCGAGGTCGATTCCAATGCGAAGAGGTCTGTTCATGTCCTGAGTTTGCGGTCCGCACGTCACTCCTGCTAGTGTTCAGAAGCAGGAATTCCCCAGAAGGCTGTTGAAGAGGTGGCGTGCGGTCGCGCGCCCGGCCCGGGAGACCAGATGTCCGCACAGCTGACCGAGTCCAAGCACTCCCTCCAGCACATTCTCTCTCAGGGAATATCAGCCTGGGACCGCGACGAATTCGAGATCGCCTACGAGAACTTTCGCGCGATCCTCGAAGACCACCCCGACTTCGCCGACATCAGGAACAAGGCAGGGCTATGCCTGGCGATGATGAGCGAACCGGGGGCGGCACTCGACGAGTTCGATCTGGCTCTCGATGAGAACCGGGCCTACGCAGAGGCGCACTTCAACCGTTCGCTCGTTCTGAACGACCTCGGGAGGTTCGATGAGGCCGAGGCGGCCTTCGAAGAGGCGACCCTCATCGATACCGAGCAGTCTCTGGTGTACCCCTCGGAGTTGGGAATCCGGCTCGCGATCGCGCACGCCAGGACGGGCGACTTCTACTTCGAGGCCGAGCAGTTTCACAAGGCTGCCCAGGAGTACGAGGCGGGACTCGCTGTGCGGCCACGCTTCTCGGACATTCGCACGAAGCTTGCAGAGGCGTACCTGCAGCTTGGGCGCCTGGAAGAGGCGAAGGCCGAGTTGGATTCAATTCTCGAGACCCAGCCAGGGTTTACGAGCGCGCGTATGCGGTTGGGCGTGGTACTGCACCGACTGGGGAACGACGAGGGGGCAAGGACAGCGTGGGAGCGATGCAGCCAGGAAAACCCAGAAGATTCACGATCGCAGGCGTACCTCGCCACCCTCACCTCGCGTTGATCACAAGGCTCTCCTTCGCCGCCGCGGTAACGCTGTCGGCGCTCGGATGCATCGCCGGGCAGGACGATGAGTCCGTACTCCTGAGGGGAGACCAGGCTGCGGCGCGCGGAGAGTTGGACGAAGCGCTCGCCGAGTACCGGCTCGCCGCTCGGCAGGACTCCGACGACCCCGTTACGCTGGCTCGTGTGGCGCACACCTACGTTGAGATGGGTCGTGTGGAGGAGGCGAGTAACTTCTACCGTCAGGCCGTTCTGCACGATTCGACGATGGCCGACCAGGCCGCTTCTGATCTGGTGTTTCTGGCCCGGGCAGCCGCAGAGCGGGAGGACCTCTTTGGGGTCGCGTCCGCGCTGGAGGCGGCGATGGAGTTTCAGCCCGGTGTGAGCGCCAGCGAGTTGGCGCTCCCGCTGGCTCGTCACTACTTCGCGAACGGCGAACAGGGGCGGTCGCTACCCTACTACCAGACCGCGATGGCGGCGATGACCGACTCCATCCCCGACGTCATCTACGAGGTGGCGGGTGCGTATGAGGTGGTCGGGGACTGCCGCAGAGCGCTTCTGCACTATGAGCAGTATCGGAGCATGCTCCGAAGGTGGCAGCGAGGTGAGGTCGACTGGAAGATCGGCAACTGCTCGTTCCGGCTCGCACAGGAGTTGCGGGCAGAGGGCGACTCTGAAGACGCCCTCGCGCATCTCGAACGCACGCTGGAGCTCGGGATTCCCCGAAACATCCAGGCCCAGGCATACTTCGAGCGTGGAGAGATCCTCTCGGCGGCAGGGCGTTGTGACGAGGCCATGGAGGCTTTTCTGGCGGTGCGCGAGGCGAGTCAGACTCCGACGAATCCGCTCGTAGAGAGGGCGCAGTGGCGCTACGACGAGCTGCGGTTCGTCTCGCCGAGCGGTGACTTCCCCAGCCTGGGTGGGTGCTGACCGGGAATGGGCGTCCCTCTGCTGGACCTCACCGCCCAATACGCCTCGATCAAGGCCGAGCTGGATGAGGCAGTCGCTCGAGTCGTCGGTTCGCAGAACTTTGTGCTTGGCCCCGAGGTCGAGGCGCTCGAGGCGGAGCTGGCGGCCTACCTGGGCGTGCGCCACGCCGTTGGGTGCGCGAGCGGGACCGACGCTCTCCTGCTGCCGCTGATGTCGCTGCGCGCCGAGCCGGGGGACGAGGTGGTGCTCCCCGCATTCACCTTCTTCGCTACCGCAGGAGCGGTCTGGAACGCCGGCTTCAAGCCGGTCTTCTGCGATGTGGACGCCGAGACGTTCAACGTGACGCCGGGGCTGCTGGAGTCTGTGCTGAGCGACCGTACCCGTGCGGTGATCCCGGTGCACCTTTTCGGTCAGATGGCGCCTGTGGAGGCGATCAGAGAGGCAGTGCAGGGAAGCGGGGCCCTAGTGCTCGAAGACGCGGCGCAGGCGATTGGGGCGACGCGCCAGATCGGCGGCGAGGAGGTCCACGCGGGGGCCGCAGGCGATGCCGCCGCATTCAGCTTCTTCCCCACAAAGAACCTCGGCGCCTTCGGGGAGGGCGGGCTCGTGACCACAGACTCCGACGAACTCGCCGACCAGGTGCGCAAGCTGCGGGTGCACGGCGGGCTGCAGATGTACCATCACCAGATGGTGGGCACCAACTCCAGGCTGCACGCCCTTCAGGCGGCGGTACTTAGAGTGAAGCTGCCCCACCTCGACGCATGGACGGCGGCGCGGCGCAGGAACGCGGCCCTCTACGACGAGGCGTTCGAAGACGTGGCAGAGGTCATCACGCCTCACTTGTTGAGCGGGAACACACACGTCTACAACCTGTATACGATGCGTGTTCGCCGGCGGGATGAGCTTCGACGGCACCTCACCGAGGCGGGAATCGGCTCGGGTGTCTACTACCCGGTGCCGATGCATCTTCAGGAGTGTTTTGCGTCGTTGGGCGTCGCCGAGGGCGAGCTCCCCGTGTCTGAGGGGCTCTCCACAGAGGTGATCAGCCTGCCGGTGTTTCCTGAGTTGGGTGAGGACCGTGTGGCCCTCGTCTGCGACGCGATTCGGGAGTTTTACGAGTAGACCGCAAACCCGTTGCCTTCCGAGCGTATTCTGGCGAGCCTTAGGGCTGCCTTGACCCACGTTTTCTTGACGAATCGCCCCATGGCCCAGTGGATAGATAAACGCCTGCCCGGTACCGTGATCGTGCCGCTTATTCTGCTCGCCCTCTCGGCGTGTGGCGGGGGAGTGCCGTACAAGGGCATGACCGCCGACGAGATCTACAACGAGGGTCTCGAGAAATACCGGAACGAAAAGTGGAAGGATGCGATCCAGGCGTTCGAGCGCGCGGTCCTGACTCCGGGGCTTGCACAGGCCCCCGAAGCTCGACTCTACCTGGGGCATGCGAACTTCCGCCAGGGGCGGTTCATCCAGGCCTCGGCTGAGTACCAGCGCGTTCTCGATCGGTTCGGGGGCGACACGGTAGCAGCCCATGGAGCCCTCGGTGTGTGCCGGTCCACCGCCGCTTTGGCGATGATTCCGCAGCGGGACCAGAGCTTTACGCGACAGGCGCGGACTGCATGTACGCAGGTGGCCCGAGACTACGCCGGCACACTCCTGGCGCTCGAGGCAGCGGAGATTCGGCAGGAGATGCACGACCGTCTCGCCGAATCGGACTACCTCGTGGGCCTCCATTACTTCAAGCGGCAGGGGTACGACTCAGCGAACGAGTACTTCCAGATCGTGATCGATGAATACCCCGGATCGAAGTGGGCTCCGTGGGCCATGTACAAGATGATTCAGGCCTTCCAGAAAATCGGATACGACTCCGACGCGACCGATTTGCAGGTACGGCTGATCAGGGATTATCCCGACTCTGAGCCCGCGAAGCTCGTGTCTGAGGCGGGGGAGTCCGGTTAGGGGATCGGATGGCGTCTAGGCGAACCGGTTTACTCGGTGGGACCTTTGATCCGCCCCACCTCGGTCACCTGCGGGTGGCAGAGGATGTGCGTCGGGAACGGCAGCTGGGCGAGATTTTGCTGGTTCCCGCAGGAGAGCCGCCGCACAAGATGGGGCTGCAGGTCACGAGCTCGGCTCTGCGCCTGGAGATGACACGCGCTGCCGTGAGAGGTGTCCCCGGACTCGCGGTAAGTGATATTGAGGTCGAACGTGCCGGACCGTCGTATATGGTCGACACGCTCAGGAGCTTGGTGGGGGAGCGCCCAGGGGATGAACTTTTCCTGGTGATTGGCGCTGACCAATGGGCTGAATTCGAAACATGGATGGACCCCGAAGAGGTTGCGCGCCTGGCACACATACTCGTGATGGCTCGCGACGGTTCGGAAAAAGCCGGCACGAGTCCGGTTGGGACGGTGCGCTGGAGCCCGGTCGCGGTCACACGGGTGGATGTCTCATCCACCGAGATTCGTGAGCGTGTGAGGGCCGGTGTCTCGATTGAAGAAATGGTACCGGCGTCGGTGGCAGAGATCATCGCCCGGGAGAATCTGTATAGGGATGTCGAATGCTGAAAACAGCCATCAAGAAGGTTCTCGGTAACCGCCACAGGCGGGAGGCCAAGAAGCTGCAGCCCGTTGTAGACGAGATCAACGAGCTGTTCGAGCAGTACGAGAGCCTAAGTGACGAGCAGCTCCGGGCACACACGGATGAGTTCCGGGTGCGCCTCGGGGAGGCGACCAGGGAACTCGAAGAACGGATTGCCAAGCTCAAGGACGAGAAGCGGCACTCCGAAGACCCCGACACGCGCGCGCTGCTCCAGCAGGAGATCGCCGAACTCGACGATGAACTGCTCGAGACGATCGAAAATGCGCTCGACGAGCTGCTGCCCGAGGCATTCGCCACGGTGAAGTCTGTGTGCAAGCGGCTGGTCGGAACCGAGATGGATGTGATGGGCCAGAAGCTCGTCTGGGACATGGTCCCCTACGACGTGCAGCTCGTGGGCGGGATCGGGCTGCATCAGGGTAAGGTGACGGAGATGGCCACCGGTGAGGGAAAGACCCTCGTCGCCACGATGCCGCTCTACCTCAATGCGCTCGCCGGCCGCGGGGCCCACCTGATTACGGTGAACTCCTACCTCGCCCAACGTGACGCACAATGGATGGGGTACGTGTTCGAGTTTCTCGGCCTCGAGGTCGACTGCATCGACAAGTACGAGCCACACTCGCCCGACCGCCAGGCCGGATACAACGCCGACGTCACGTACGGGACGAACAACGAGTTCGGGTTCGACTACCTGCGCGACAACATGGTGCACCAGCTTCCGCAGCGGGTGCAGCGGGATTATGCGTACGCGATCATCGACGAGGTGGACTCGATCCTGATCGACGAGGCACGCACACCGCTCATCATTTCGGGCCCGGTGGGTGGCGACAACTCCGCACCGTACAAACAGTACACGCCACTCGTTGCGAACCTCTATCGAAAGCAGCTTGGCATCGTCAGTGGCTTGATTGCCGAAGCCGAGCAGGACCTGAAGGACGGGAACGAGTTCGAGGCCGGCGAAAAGCTTCTTGCGGCCAAACGCGGGGGGCCACGGAACAAGCGGCTGCTCAAGCTCTTTGCCGAGGAGCCGAGCCTGCAGAGGCTCGTCCTCAAGGTCGAGGGCGACTACATGCGCGAAAAGCGCCTGCACGAGATCGACGAGCTCCTGATGTTCGCGATGGACGAGAAGGGGCACAACGTGCACCTCTCGGACCGGGGGCTCGACGAGTTGTCGCCCAACGACAGCGAGGCGTTTGTCGTACCCGATCTCTCTGAGGCTATCGGTCGCGTGGAATCGGACGAGAATCTCTCGGTCGACGAGCGGCGGGAGCTCATGAACAGCCTCGAGGCGGAGTACGCTGCCAAGAGCGAAAAAATCCACATCCTCCATCAGCTGCTCAAGGCCTACACGCTCTTCCAGAGGGACGAGCAGTACATCCTGGGCGAGGGTGGTGAGATCGTCATCGTAGACGAGTTCACGGGTCGGCAGATGGCTGGCCGCCGGTGGAGCGATGGCCTCCATCAGGCCGTGGAAGCGAAGGAAGGGGTCGAGATCAAGGGAGAGACGCAGACGCTCGCCACGATCACGATTCAGAACTACTTCCGCATGTACGACAAGTTGGCGGGCATGACGGGTACCGCAGAGACCGAGGAGACGGAGTTCTTCTCGATCTACGGGTTGGACGTGTTCGTGATTCCGACCAATCGGCCCATCGTCCGGGATGACCGGAACGACCTGATCTTCCGAACCAAGCGCGAGAAGTACAACCGACTGATGGACGAGATCGCTCGCCTCCAGATGCTCGAACTTCCTGTGCTGGTCGGAACGACGAACGTCGAAATTTCCGAGACGCTGTCGCGGGTACTCAAGCGGCGCGGCATCAAGCACAACGTACTCAACGCCAAGCAGCACAAGCGCGAGTCCGAGATCGTGATGGAGGCCGGCCAGGCCGGTGCGGTTACGATCGCCACGAACATGGCGGGGCGGGGAACCGACATCAAACTGGGCGAGGGCGTGACCGCCACGCGTACGGTGGGGTGGGCGAGGGAGCGCGGAATCGATCTGGAGAAGCTCGTGCCCGTCGATCCTACGAGGGAGCAGGACCTTACCGATAAGCCCGACGACTTCAAGATCGAGGATGGTGGGCTCCACATCCTCGGGTCGGAGCGACACGAATCCAGGCGCATCGACCGTCAGCTGCGGGGCCGGGCCGGGCGTCAGGGTGATGAAGGCGCCACGCAGTTCTTCATCTCGGTGGAAGACGACCTGATGCGTCTGTTTGTGGGGGACCGCCTCGCGAATGCGATGGACCGGCTCGGGGCGGAGGAGGGTGAGGTCATTACGCACGGCCTGGTGACCAAGTCGATCGAGACGGCGCAGAAGCGGGTCGAGGGCAACAACTTTGAGGCCCGCAAGCGGTTGTTGGACTACGATGACGTGATGAACCAGCAGCGCGAGGTCATCTACGACCAGCGCCTGTTTGCGCTCGAGGGAGGCGAAGACCTCAAGGGCGAGATGTGGGAGATGGTCGAGCATGCGGTGAAGGCCGCGGTGGCCGAGTATCTCGACGCGGAACACCCCGATGAGTGGGATCTCGCGGGTCTTCGGCGACACCTGATGATCGAGTTCTTCACCAACGCCGAAAAGCTGCCGCACGAGAACGATACCGAGCACGAGCTCGACTTAAAGGATGTCCAGGAGCACTGCGTCGAGGCGGCGCACGAAGCATTCCACCGTAAGATGGAGTCCTTTGGCGACCACGTCGAGGCGCTGCTGAGCTACATCATGCTTCAGACGATCGACGCCAAGTGGAAGGACCATCTGTACGACCTCGACCACCTCAAGGCCTCGATTGGATTCCGCGGATGGGGTCAGAAGGACCCGCTCGTCGAGTACAAGAGGGAGGCCTTCGAGATGTTCGTGGACCTCATCGCAGATCTGCGCCGGACCATCGCCACGACGGTGTTCCGGGCCCAGCTGGGTGCGCCGCAGCCGCCGCGGCTCACGCCTCAGGGGCAGCGGCTCATGTATTCGGGACCGTCGGACACGCCGGAGGGAGCCGCGGGCGCCGGCGCGGGCGCTGCAGAACGTGGGGGTGTTGGTCAGGGTCAGGGCCAAGCAGGGCGGGACGACCTTGGCATGTCGGCACGGTCGGCGCGCGCCGACCCTCGCACCCTCTCGACCAATCGTGGCTCAGAGGATCGGGTCAAGACGCCGGTCACCTCTGACAAGGAGCCGGGGCGGAACGACGCGTGCCCGTGTGGGAGTGGCAAGAAGTACAAGAAGTGTCACGGTAAGGGTGCTGCGTAGCGGGCTGTAGCGACCCGTACCGACCCATTGAACCATGGAGGCGCCCCAACCGGGGCGCCTCTTTTGTTGGGTGACGCCTCAACCCCTCCGTGAATGGCCGCAGGCGGAGCGCCCGCGTGAGCGGCTGCGCGCGCTCGGCCCTGAATCGCTCTCGCTCCGCGAGCTGCTCATGCTCCTGGTGGGGAGCGGGCGTTCCGGTGCGTCTGCGGTGAACGTTGCAGAGCAGCTCCTCGAAGAGAGCCAGGGCTCGCTGCGACGGCTCTCGGTGATGAGCGTGGCCTCGCTCGAGACGTTGCCGGGGGTCGGGGCCGCGACCGCGAGCCGCATCGCCGCCGCGCTCGAAGTGGGCCGGCGCTGCGCCGTGGAGGCCGTCGACCTGAAGGGCCGCATTCGCGGACCCGCAGATGTGTTCGCCCGCATGGGCCCGCGCCTGGGGCACCTCGCTCAGGAGGAGTTTCACGCCCTCCTGCTCTCTACCCAGCATCGCGTCCTGCGCGAGGTCGCGATCACCCGAGGGATTCTGGATGCCTCGCTGATCCATCCCCGGGAGGTGTTCCGGCCGGCCATCCACGAGGGGGCTGCAGGGGTGATTCTCGTGCACAATCACCCCTCGGGAGACCCTACGCCCTCGCCGGAGGACCGTGCCGTGACCAAGCAGCTTACCGAGGCGGGAAGGATGTTGGGGGTTCCCGTACTCGACCACGTGGTGGTGGCTACCGGAGGGTTTCGGTCGATCGTGGGCGCGGGGTGAAGGCTCTTCAACAGCCTTCCAGGAAACTGCCCCAACCTAGGCGGGTAGCAAACCCGATGAGTACGGCAACCCGAACCGAGAGCATAAAGGGCCTCCCACGCCCCCTTGCTCGAGCCCTCGAGGCGTACGCCGATCGGCTGGACGTCGATCGGATTGTGGACGCCTATACGTTGGCAGAGGAGGCGCACGCGGGTCAGCGTCGGGCCTCGGGGGACCAGTTCGTCGATCATGCCGTCGAGGTTGCCACGATCCTCGCTGGGCTCAAGCTCGACACCGACACGGTGATCGCAGGGTTGGTTCACGATACCGTCGAAGACACCTCTGTTACGGTGACGGACATCAGCGCCCGTTTCGGTGCCGGCGTTGCAAAGATCGTGGACGGCGTAACGAAGCTGGGTAAGGTCAAGTTCCGCTCGCACACCGAGCAGCAGGTCGAGAACTACCGCAAGCTGCTCCTCTCGATGGCGCGCGATGCCCGCGTGATCCTCGTGAAGTTGGCAGACCGCCTTCACAACATGCGCACGCTCGAGCACCTGCCGCAGGGGAAGCGGCACCGGATCGCCCTCGAGACGCGTGAGATCTACGCGCCGCTCGCCCACAGGCTGGGGATCGCGACGGTCAAATGGGAGCTGGAGGATCTGGCCTTCAAGTTTCTCGAACCCGACGACTACGCGGCGCTCTCCAAGAAGGTCCGTCAGCGCCGCAAGGAGCGGGAGCGGCAGATCTCTGAGATGCAGCGTCCCCTGGCGGAGGCTCTCGAGGCGGCGTCGGTCCCGGCTGACGTCGAGGGCCGGCCCAAGCACCTGTGGTCGATCCACCGAAAGATGTCGGATCGCGGCACCCCGTACGAAGAGATCTACGATCTGATGGCGATGCGGGTCGTAACCGACACCGTCCAGAACTGCTACGCAGCGCTGGGTGTGCTCCACTCGTTGTGGACCCCGGTCCACGAGCGTTTTCACGACTTCATCGCTACTCCGAAGTCGAATATGTACCGGTCTCTGCACACGACCGTGATCGGCCCCGGTGGACGGCGGTACGAGATCCAGATCCGAACCCAGGAGATGCACGGCACCGCCGAGCTGGGGATTGCGGCGCACTGGCGATACAAGGAGGGAGAGGGGCCCAACCCCGGCCGACCGGCGGACGAGGCAGACGAGGCGCTGACCTGGTTTCGCCAGGTGCTCGAATGGCAGAAGGATGCCAGCGAGCCTGAGGAGTTCATGGAGTTCCTTCGCATGGACCTCTTTCAGGGTGAGATCTTCGTGTTCACGCCAAAGGGGGAGGTGAAGCCACTGCCGGTGGGCGCGACGCCGATCGACTTTGCGTTCTCGGTGCACACCGAGGTGGGGAACCACTGCGCGGGTGCGCGCGTGAACGGGCGTATCGCTCCCCTGTCTCGCAAGCTCAAGAACGGCGATACCGTCGACATCGTCACCGATTCTCGGCAACGACCGACCCGGGACTGGCTCTCCTTTGTAAAGACGTCACGGGCTCGCGGAAGAATCCGTCAGTGGATTCGTCGTGAGGAGCATGTCTCTGCGCTGAAGCTTGGACGAGATTTCTTCGATCGGGAGATACGCAAGGCTCGGCGCGCGAAACCATCCCCCGAGAAGATGGCCGCCGCGGCGAGGGCGCTGGGATACGCTGACTTCGATCACGTGCTCTCGGCGCTCGGGCGAGGGGATGTCGGACCGACTGCGGTCATCAAGTCGATCTACCCAGACGAAGAGCCGTCGGAGGTGGTGCATCGGACCCCCTCTGCTCTCGAGCGCATCGCCGAGCGCATTCGTCGGTCGAACCGGGGTGTGCGAATCCAGGGCGTCGACGACCTCATGGTGCGGTACTCGCAGTGTTGTCAGCCATTACCCGGGGACGACGTGATCGGCTACATCACGAGGGGGCGGGGTGTTTCAATCCACCGACAGGACTGTACCAACATCCTGAACCTCGGTCACGATCGCCGCGTGGAGATCGAGTGGACCGCCGAGAAGGGGGATCGATTCTTCGTGAAGATCTACCTCAAGGGAACGGATCGACGGGGACTTCTGTCTGACGTGTCAAAGGCGATAACCGACACCGGTACCAATATTCAGCACGCCGACATGGGTGCCGTCATCGGCGGAATGGTCGCGGAGTTCTCCGTCGAGGTGCAGGATCTGGCCCACCTCAACAAGGTTGTGGCCTCGGTGCGGAAGGTGAAGGGCGTGATTCAGGTCCAGCGGCGGGAGAGCCTCGAGGAGGCTGACATCACGGGCTCCTAGAAGCCCGCCCGAGTAATGGAGTGCGGGCTCCTTGAGGGTTATGTTCCCGGCTGCCTCTTGTACCTCAGGAATCCATGCCCGACTTCGAAATCGTCTCAACCTACGAGCCCAAGGGGGATCAGCCCCAGGCCATCGCAGAGCTTACTGCGGGGCTCGCTGGCGGCGACCGGTTTCAGACGCTTCTCGGTGCGACGGGAACGGGCAAGACGTTCACGATAGCGCATGTGATCGCGAATCACGGTCGCCCCACGCTGGTGATGTCGCACAACAAGACGCTGGCGGCCCAACTCTACGGGGAGTTGAAGTCGCTCTTCCCGCGCAACTCCGTCGAGTACTTCATCTCGTACTACGACTACTTCCAGCCCGAGGCCTACGTGCCGGCCACCGACACGTACATCGAGAAGGACTCGTCGAGGAACGAGGACATCGAAAGGCTTCGCCTGCGCGCGACGTCCTCTCTGATGGAGCGGGACGACGTGATCATCGTGGCGTCGGTCTCGTGCATCTACGGCCTGGGGAGCCCGGCGGATTATCGCGCCTTGATGTTGCACGTGAAGGTAGGAGAGACCCGCAGTCGGCGTGACATCCTGCGAGCGCTCATCGACATCCAGTACCGGCGCAACGACTACGAGTTTGTGCGTGGCGCGTTTCGGGTACGCGGCGACACGGTTGAGGTTTTTCCAGCGTACGAAGAGCAGGCCGTGCGGATCGAGCTGTGGGGCGATGAGATCGAACGCATTACGCGCTTCGACCCGCTCACCGGAGAGACGATCGTGTCGATGGACAAGGCCTCCATCTATCCCGCCACCCACTACGTGACCCGCCGAGAGACGGTCGATGCGATGGCACCGCGTATCCGCGAGGAGCTTCGCGGGCAGGTGGGCAGGTTCACCACGGCAGGAATGGCCCTGGAGGCCCAGAGGATCGAGAGTCGGACGAACTTCGACCTCGAGATGATGAAGGAGGTCGGCACCTGTCCCGGCATCGAGAATTACTCGCTCTACACGAGTGGGCGGCGCACCGGGGAGCGTCCGGGATGTCTGATCGATTACTTTCCGGAGGAGTTCCTCCTCGTCGTCGATGAGTCGCATGCGAGCCTTCCCCAGATCCACGGCATGTACAAGGGCGATCGTTCCCGAAAGACCACGCTGGTGGACCATGGATTCCGCCTGCCCAGTGCGCTCGACAACCGTCCGCTCCAATTTGAGGAGTGGGAAGGCATGGTGAATCAGGCCGTGTTCGTGAGCGCGACGCCTGGCGATTGGGAGCTGGAGGCGTCGAAGGGCGTGGTGGTGGAGCAGATCATCCGGCCCACGGGCCTGCTCGATCCACAGATCGAGGTGCGGCCGGTGAAGGGCCAGGTAGACGACCTGCTCGCCGAGATCCGCGTGCGTGAGGCGCGGAAGGAGCGCGTGTTGATCACGACGCTCACCAAGCGTATGTCCGAGGACCTCTCTGAATACCTGCAGTCGGTTGGGGTCAAGGTGAGCTATATGCACTCCGACATCGACGCCATCGGACGCATGGAGATCTTGCGAAACCTCCGCTTGGGCAAGATCGATGTGTTGGTGGGCATCAACCTGCTCCGTGAGGGCCTGGACCTGCCGGAGGTGTCGTTGGTCGCGATCCTGGACGCCGACAAGGAGGGCTTCCTGAGGGATGCTCGCTCGCTGATCCAGACGATTGGGCGGTGTGCACGGAACGTGGACGCCCGGGCCATACTCTACGCAGACCGTGTGACGCGGTCGATGCGGGTGTGTCTCGACGAGACAAGCCGTCGCCGCAAGATTCAGGCACAGTACAACGAAGACCATGGGATCACGCCGGAGACCATCAAGAAGAGCGTCGAGGAGATCGAGTTTTCGACTCGAGTGGCGGATGCACGACACGCTCCGGAAAGCTCGGGTGTGGCTGAATCCAAGGCCAGCTACGCAGACGAGGTCAACACCGAGGAGTACATCAAGGTCGTCGAGGCTGAGATGGAGATGGCGGCCGAGGCGCTGGACTTCGAGAGAGCCGCGCTGCTTCGCGACCAGCTCTTCGAACTGAAGGCGAAGGTGGGGGCACGATGAAGGTCACGGAGCCGGAGCTGGTCCGGTGGGGGAACAGCGTCGGTGAATCGATACAGATGCCCTGTTTTGTGATGCTTCGTGGACCGCTCGGGGCGGGGAAGTCGGTCCTTGCCCGGGCCATCGCGAGGGGTGCTGGAGTCTCGGGCGCGGTGCCTTCCCCGACCTTCAACCTCTCCTTCCGCTACCCGGCAGCGCGCGGGGGGCATGTGGTCCATATAGACCTCTATCGAATTCGGGATCCAGGTGAGCTCTGGGAAATCGGATGGCAGGAGCTGGGCAACGGCGCCGAGATCGTGCTCGTTGAATGGCCCGAGCGGGCTGGGGAGCTGTTGCCCAGTGACCGGTGGGAGATCGAGCTCTCCATTCCTGAGCCGGGGCTGGACGTTCGGCGGGTCGAGGTGAATCAGATCGGTCACCCGCCTCCGCTACCGGGATTCCCGCTCGCGATCAGCTGTGGGGGTGCGGCGTGAAGGCGGTACGCTCGGGGATGGTGCTCGCGCTGGACACCTCTACCCGGATTGGATCGGTGGCCGTGGCGAAGGACGGCGAGGTGCTCGGCAGGGCTCCGCTTCGCGAACAGGGGACCCACGCCTCGCATATTCTGGTGCAGGTGAACGAGGCGCTGAACGAGGCCGGCGTCGAAAAAAGTGAGGTCGAGGCGGTAATCGTGGGAGCGGGCCCGGGTTCGTTCACCGGGGTGAGGGTGGCGGGAGCGACCGCCAAGGGCCTTGTACATGTCTGGGGGTGCCCGTTGTGGGCGTTCTCGAGCCTCGCTGCGGGCGCCGCTTCGATGGGGCTGGCCAACGCGTACGGCATCGACGTGACTCCCGCGCCGCTGGACGGGCTCGAGCGGGGGAGGGGCCGGTACGTGCTCTTCGACGCACGGGCGGACCGCGTTTACGCCGCGTGCTACCTGCCTAGCGAGACTGGGCTCGACGTGCTGGTGGCACCGCACGCCACGACCATCAGCGAGCTTCTCGCCGGGGAATCGCCCTACGCGGTCTTCGGTGGCGACGGGGCCGTGCGACACTCCGGCGAGATCCAGGGTGCCGGGTTCGCGGTGCTGGCCACCCCCCACGGGCTCCCCACTGCGGATGGGCTGATTCACCTCTGGGCCACGCAGGTGGATGCCACTCCGGTCGCCGACGCTGCGGCATGGTCGCCCGACTATCTGCGCGCGACCGGCGCCGAACGCGTCCGAGCGGGGTGAGGACGGCATTGCCAGCTGAGGTGGTGTTGCGCCGGATGTCCCCCGACGACGTTCACCGGGTGGAGGCGCTCGAAACAGAGAGCTTCTCCACGCCATGGAAGGCCTCGACGTTCATCGCCCTCCTGGAGCGAGACCCCGTAGAAGCGTGGGTGGTGGTCGAGGGTCACGACGAGATCCTGGGGTACGCGGTTCTCTGGTGCATTCAGGATGATGGGGAGATCGCCAACATCGCGATTCGCGAGGATCGTCGCGGCAAAGGCCTTGGGAGTGCGCTGCTCGCCCGCCTGCTCGAGGTCGCACAGGAAAGAGGGGTGTGCCACGTATACCTGGAGGTGCGGCCCTCCAACACAGCGGCCGGCGCGCTGTACGAGGCGCACGGATTCGAGGAGATCGCGGTGCGTTCTGGCTACTACGCTGAGCCAAAGGAAGACGCTCGAGTTCTCCGCAAGACGCTTGCATCACCCTCGCCCACCTCGCTATCTGAGGACGGCAAGATGGGAAACGTTTGTAGTTAATACCGAAAACTTCGTTGACCTTATCGAGTCTGGGGTCTTATCTTCGATAAGATCGATAGGCCTCGTAAGTTGGTGTACTGCAACAGAAGGGAGCGACCATGCTTCGGTCGTCCACCTTGGCGCTCGTTGTCGCAATTCTTCCGAGTTTTGCTTCGGCGCAGCAGCCGGCACAAGAAATGTCGCGCGCTCACGTAATCGTACGTGGAGAGACGCTCTGGGGTCTCGCCCAGCGCTATTACGGAGACGCCTTCCTATGGCCGCGCATCTGGGAGGCGAATCGGCCATTGATCCTGGATCCGGACCTGATTCTTCCCGAGTGGGAAATCCAGATCCCGGGTATTTCGGGGCCGACGATCGTCGGCGGAGTCACCGTTGCGGGGGAAGATGCTTCTGCCGTCGGTAACGCCGCCGGAGGTGCTGTGTCGGGTCAGATCGGCGGTCAGCGCGACGCCGGCGCATTCGGTGAGGGCGACGAGGGTGCCACGGGTGGAGATTCCCAGCGCAACCTCCGTACCGTCTTCTATAGAGATCTGTTTGCCGATTCAGACGTCGGTGGCGCCACGCGGAGGGAGTTCAGCGTTGTGTCGCGAGACATGGTGTACTCAGCTCCCTGGCTTGCCCCTGTGTCCGAAGGCCCTGATTCGATAGGAGCGGTTTCTGAGTTGATCGAGTCCGGAGATTTGAGGACGGCGTTTCCATTCAGCCGGCTGAAGATTCGTCTGACCGGGCTCACCGATGTTGAGCTGGGAGACCGCCTGATCACCTACCGCTCGGTCTCCTCGATTCCGCGGGTGGGACAGGTTGTCCAGCCTACCGGAGCACTGACCGTCGTGCGGTTGGAAGACGGCGGAGTCGTCGCGGTTGTGGTCAAAGCCTACGATCGCATTCGGGCCGGAGACCTGGTCGGAATGGCACCAGCCTACGATCTGGAAGTGGGTGAGTACCCTGAGCTGGTTACCGGAGCTGAAACCACGGCCACGCTGATCGGGTTTGCAGCTCGGCACATGGTCCCAGGTGTCGGCACCTTCACCTTCATCGATCACGGTGAGGCCGACGGCGCTGCCATTGGAGATGAGTACGTGTTGCTCACGCCCGCCGGCGACGGATGGGAGCGCGACATAAGCGGACGAATTCAGATTGTCGCGGTCGGAGCCAGAACCGCGACGGCCAGAGTGCTGCAGACCGATGGAGCGGTGTTTGCGGCAGGAGAGACCGTGCGACTCGACAAGAAGATGAGATAGCGCGGCACGGGAGCTGGTGGGTCGAAGTATGGGAATGCCCGGCGTTTCGCCGGTGAAGAACGAGCCCTGAGCGGCTCGTTCTTTGCATACGGGGTAGGGCAACAACCAACTCAGACACGGGTGGAATAGAACACATGAGTGAGGCACCTAGAAAAGTTCTGGTGACTGGCGGCGCTGGCTTCATCGGTAGCCACGTCGCAGAGGCGTTCCTCAAGCGGGGAGAGGAAGTCTGGATTGTCGACGACCTCTCGAGCGGAAAACGAGCGAACATCCCAGAGGGGGCCGAGTTCGTGGAGATGGGGATCACCGACCCGGCGATCCGCGATCTCTTTCGCGAGGTGCGGTTCGATCTCGTGAGCCTGCATGCGGCACAGATCGATGTTCGTATCTCGGTGTCCGACCCGATCCGGGACGCCACGGTGAACGTTCTCGGGCTCCTCAACCTGCTCGAGGGCGCGCGCGAGGTTGGTACGAAGCGTGTGGTCTACGTCTCGAGCGGCGGGGTGGTGTACGGCGAACCGGAGCAGATCCCTACCGACGAGACCGCGCCCAAGCTTCCGCTCTCTCCCTACGGTGTGACCAAGCTCGCCGGGGAGCAGTACCTCCATTACTACAGCGTGATTCACGGCCTTGAATACGCCGCCCTCCGCTACTCCAACGTCTACGGTCCGCGCCAGGATCCCCATGGCGAGGCAGGTGTAGTAGCGATCTTCTCGAAACGGCTACTTGGCGGTGAGGAACTCACGATCTACGGCGATGGAGAGCAGACCCGAGACTATGTCTTCGTCAAGGATGTCGTGAGCGCCAACCTGAGGGCCTCGGATATGAGCTTGGCCTCTGGGGGTTCGCTCGACGATGTGGCATT
The DNA here is from genome assembly GCA_036679625.1 of Gemmatimonadota bacterium. Classification (GTDB taxonomy): domain Bacteria; phylum Gemmatimonadota; class Gemmatimonadetes; order Longimicrobiales; family Gaopeijiaceae; genus JAZDDA01. Next base: position 19,638 of record JAZDDA010000110.1, read on the forward strand.
CAACGTCGCTACGGGCACCCCAACCTCCGTGAATCGACTCGCAGATGTGCTCGAGGAAGTCGCGGGTGTGCACCCCGGGCGAGAGTACCGGGCGGCACGCGAGGGCGAGCTGCGGCACAGCTCCCTGGACTGCGGGCGGCTGCGTGAGCGGGGTTGGGCCCCCAGGTACGACCTGCGGGACGGCCTCCGAGAGACCTACCAGCACATTGCGAACGAGGTGCCGACGACGTGATGGCATTCAGCTTTTTGTTCGTTCAGGGGCGGGAGCCCATGGGCGCGCTCGACATGCTGTTCGGCGGCACCATCTGGACCAAGCTGGTCTTGCTCCTACTCGCTGGAGCTTCCGTCGCCAGCTGGATCCTGATCTTCTGGAAGCTCCGGGTTTTTAGAGAGGTGCGGCGTCAGGGAGATCGCTTCATCACCCACATGGAGAAGGCCCAGCGGCTCGAGGACGCGTATCGAGCCATCATGACGCTCCCCGAATCCCCGTACGGAAGGGTGTTTCGCCAGGGTGTGAACTTTTTCAGCGAACTCCGTCCCGGCGCCCTGCGCGAGGGTGCTCCCCAGGTGCCTGGACTCGCGCCCACCCAGCTCGAGGCGCTTCGCCTGGTCCTGGAGAAGGAGGAGGCCCAGGAGCGCGACGAGCTGGCTCGAGGCCTCACCTGGCTCGCGATCATCGGTTCGGTGTCTCCCCTCATGGGGCTCATGGGCACGGTGATCGGCATCTCGAACACCTTTCTCGGGATCACGCAGTCCGGGTCGACGAACATCGCTGCGGTGGCGCCGGGTGTGGCCGAGGCGCTGGTCACAACTGTGGTGGGATTGGCCGTGGCCATTCCCGCCGTGATCGCCTACAACCACTTCGTTGCGCGTCTGAACCTCGTGAGCGGCGAGCTGGAGGGCTTCTCGAGTGAGTTCATCGGCACCCTCGCTCGCGAGGGCAGGGTTTAGATGGCTGCTGGAGAAGTGGGGTGCGGCCGCGCGACCACCGCTACGCGGCGGTGCCGGGTCTTGTGCGTGTTCGGGGTAGGAGAGACAACGAGTCGTAGCCAAAGCTACGGCAAGGAGGAAAGACGAAGCATGAACCGCGAGGGCACCACTGCGAAGCAGAAGGTCCCCCTGCGCCCTTCGGGTTACGGGCAGCACAGGGCCGACCACGCTACGCGCGGTGCCCGTGTCGTTGGACCACCTCGACATAGCTGTGGCTATGTCCTCGGCGATCCGCCTAGGAGCTTGCCCTGTGGTGCTCGTAACGCGGCTCGCCCCACTTCTCCAGCAGCCATCTAGCTATGCCGCACGGGCGCCGGAGGGATGGGGACCTGCAGGTCAAGGCCGAGATCAACGTCACGAGCATGGTGGATGTGGCCTTCACGCTGCTGATCATCTTCATCATCACCATGCCCATCCTTCAGGGTGGGATCGAGGTGGCGGTGCCAGAGGCGGCGGTCAACCCGCTGACGGTGCAGGACAACGCGCTCCTGATCTCGGTGACCAGAGACGGGGAGGTGTTCATGGGGGAGACCCAGGTCCCCCGCGAAGACCTGCAGACCGTCTTCGATCAGCTGGTAGCCGCGACCCGACCCGACGTGATTCACATCAAGGGTGACTCCCTCGCCGACTACGGCCCGGTCATGCAGTTGATCGCGTTGGCGTCGCAGAGCGGGATCAACTTTGGGCTGATCGGCGTTCGCCCGCCGGAGCGTCGGTAGGAGTACGATGACCGGCCCGAGGCAGAGAAACGGTGGACCGGGTAGAGGACCGGGTAAGGGGCCCGTGATCGCCTCAGGCGCGGTTCACATTGTCGCTATAGTCCTGGCGCTCTGGGTGAGCACGGATGACCGCCGGATGGACGACTTTATCGTGTACGAGATTGAGGTCTTCTCGCCCCCCGCGACCGAGCTCGGCGCTCCGACACCGCCTCCCGAGGAGGAGCTTGTCGTCGAGACGCCCGATCCCGTGCCGCCGGAGCCCGAGACGGAGGAGGCGCCCGTCGTGGTGGAGCCCGTGCGTCCCGAGCCCGAGCCGCAGACCGAGACAGCGCCGCCTGAGCCTGAGCCGGAGCCAGAAGAGACAGAGGAGCCCGCCCGGAGTGAGACGCCGGATCCTGAGGCTGAGGAGAGCGGCGAGGACCTCAACGTGCGGATCGAGGGCATCCAGCGGGACTACCCCCGGTACTACGAGAACATCATTCGTCAGATGGATCGGTGCTTTCGGTGGCAGGGAGCCCAGAACCTCAGCACGACGATCTACTTCGTGATAAACCGTGACGGCACCGTTTCGGACGTCGACATCGTGACGAGTTCGGGGAGCTTTTCTTTTGATATTGCCGCCGCGGGCGCGGCGGAGTGTGCAGGGCAGCGAAATCGGCTTGGGCCGCTCCCGGAGGAACTCCCCTTCGATCGGCTCCCGATTCGGTTCAACATCGATCCCAGGAGGGGTGGGGATGCGGAGGTTTGGTAGCGTGAATTCTTGGGTGAGAGTGTGCGTGATGGTGCTGGGTGGGGTGGTCTCCATCGGAGTGGGGACATCCGGCCTCGCAGCGCAGGAACGCGACAGCATTCCCGGCGTTACACTCGGCCTCGTCTACGAGGCTGCGTTTCAACCGGCGCTTGCCGTGATGCCCTTCGAGATGGAGGCTGGGGCCGAGGACGTAGGCCCCCAGCTCGGCGCCATCATCGGCCGGGATCTTCGGTACAGCGACCGGTTCGAGGTCATCGACTCGCTTCCCGCGGCGCTCGTGGGCGACGAGTTGGACTACCAGCTCTGGGATCAGCTGGGTGCTGTGTGGCTCATCACGGGACGCGTGGAGAACGTTGGGGGAGCGTTCATGCTCGATGTCAGCGTGCATGACGTCGTCTTCGGCGAGATCGCCAACCAGGGTCGATTCTCCATTCCGAACCCTGCAAGCGAGAAGTTCCGCATGGCGGTGCACACGATCTCCGATGCCATCGTGCAGTGGGTGACGGGCGATCCGGGGATGGCAGCGACCCGCATCGTGTTCTCCCGTCGCTCGAGCGATGGGCAGAGCCAGGAGCTCTACCAGATCGATTCGGATGGTGAGAACTATCACCGCATTACAGGGTTCGACGGGATCACGCTCTCGCCGAGCTGGTCGCCGGATGGGACCAAGATTGCGTACCAGTCCTACCGGGACGGCGAGTGGGGTCTCTTTGAGATGGTCCTCGCTACCGGTGAAGAACGGGAGATCGAGCCGAACCGCCGAGGGCAGGTGGGTACGCCTTCCTACACGCCCGACGGGCGAAAGCTGGCGTTTTCGATGACCGGAAGCGGGCGGACCGGAATCTACACATTCGATGTGGAGCGGAACTGCTGCCTGACGAATGTGACCGGGGGCAGGTGGGAGGATCTTTCGCCCACATTCTCACCCGACGGTCGGTCGATGGCCTTCAATTCGTCGCGTCTGGGGACGGCGACACCGCAGATCTTCATGATGCCCTCGGGCGGGGGTGAGGCCGATCTCGTTTCGCCGGGAATGTCGGGGCAGCAGGGTTACTACACCTCGCCGGACTGGGCGCCATTCGGGGATCATCTGGCGTTTCACGGGCGGGTAGGCCGTTTTGGGCGGTATCAGATTCTGGTGGCGGACGTTGCGGATCAGGGAAGGCGCCTGCGCCAACTCACCTGGGAGGGAAACAACGAGGACCCGAGCTGGGCTCCCGACGGGCGTCATCTGGTCTTTATCGGGCGCAGGAATTGGGGAACCGGACTCATGGTGGTCGACACCGCAACGGGTGCGATTCGGATGCTTCTTCGGGGGGTCGATGTTCGGGTCCCCGAATGGTCCCCTTCTCTGGGCGCGCGATGATGCAGCGAATCTCCCGGGAACCGTTGCATATCGGCGGACTTTTGGGTATATGCCCTATGGACTTTTGGCCGATTGGGAGCGAAGATTGCCCGTCGGTTTTCACGTATGACTCACGGGTCCCAGCGGGCCCGGTTTTAGGAACCTCCTTCGAGAGAAACAGGAGCATTGGATGAGTATTCGAGGCCTGATCATTCCGGCGGTAGCTGCCAGCTTGTTGCTCGGAGCTTGCCGCAGCGATCCTCCCCCCCCGCCGGCACCCGAGCCTGAGCCGGCCGTGAACACCGATAGCATCCGTCGTGCCGAGGAAGCGGTTGCCCGTGAGCGGGCGGACAGCATCCGTCGCGCCGAAGAAGCGGCTGCACGCGCCCGCGCCGAGGCCGAGAGGCTCGTTCGTGAAGCACGTGCTACGCTCACCGCAGTGGTCCTGTTCGACTACGACGAGTCGACCATTACCGCCGCAGCCGAGCGCGATCTGCGTGCGAAGCTTCCGATTCTGCGGAACAGCCCGAACGTCCGACTACGGCTCGAGGGCCACGCCGACGAGCGGGGTTCGACCGAATACAACCTTGCGCTGGGCAGTCGCCGGGCCGAGGCGGTCGTCGAGTTCCTCGCGGGCTTCGGCATCAGCGCCGATGTGTTCACCACGGTTTCGCTCGGCGAAGAGCGGCCGGCGGTGAACCGCAGCGATGAAGAGGCATGGGCCCAGAACCGCCGCGTGGAGTTCCACATCACGGGTGGGCAGGTTCAGGGTAGCGAAGACGGGGAGGACCGTCCGTAACCGGACGGTTTGAACCGTATGATCTGCACCCCTCCTCCCCGCGATCGAGGTGCCTCTGTGCCCTCAAGACTTCGTCGGGGGGGAGGGGGCTTTGCTTTTCTGCTGGTCCTTACGCTCCTGGTCACCTCGGGGTGCGCAACCAAGAAGGACCTCAAGCAGCTTCGGGATGTAGTCCAGGAGCAGTCCACGCGTCAGGACTCTTTGATGACCATCCTGGCGGAGAATATGATCAGCCTCCAGGACACCCTCCAGATGCAGTCAGGTGTCGTACTCGACACCCGAGGTGGGTTGAGCCGTCAGCTCCGTGAGGTGACGGACGAATTGGTCCGCCTCACCCAGGTGATGGTTCAGATGCAGCGCACCATCGCGGCGCTCGAGAGCCGACTGGAGAGCATCCAGGATTCGGACCAGAGAGTGGTGACCCCCACGGCTGGTCTGGGTGGCATGGAATCGACCGGCGGTGGCGGGCCCGATGAGGATCTCGCGGGTGACGCCTGGAATGCGGGGGTTGAACAGTTCAACCGAGGGCAGCTTGGTACGGCTCGCCTCGCATTCGAACGCTTCGTGGAGATGTACCCCGATCACCGACTCGCGCCCCGGGGACTGTTGCTGCTTGGTGACGTTCTGGAGCAGGAGGGTCGGCTGGAGGACGCGCTTGCGGGCTTCCTTCGCGTCTCCGAACTCTATCCGACATCGGACCAGGTTCCGCGGGCCTATTACCGGGTAGGTCTGATCTACCTGAGGCTCGATGACTCTGAGCAGGCCCGGGATTACTTCGAGCGGGTGGTGAACACCTATCCGGAGACCTCCCAGGCCACCCTCGCGCAGGAAGAACTCGACAAGCTGGCAGGTAGGGTGCAGTGACGCTGCGCAACATTCCGACTTCCCCCCATCCCAATGAAGTGCCCTGAGTGCGACGCCCCGGAGAACCGGGTCGTCGATACCAGAGATAGCTCAGGGGGCCGAGCTGTACGCCGACGCAGGGAGTGCGGCGTTTGCGGACACCGATTTACATCGTATGAGCGCGTGGAGGAGCGACCGCTTCAGGTTGTGAAGTCCGACGGGAGTGCGGAGCCCTTCGACCGATCGAAGCTCCTTCGCAGCCTTGCCCTCGCATGTGCGAAGCGACCCATCTCGGCGTCAGCTATTGAGGGACTCGCTGATGCGATCGAAGGTGACCTCACCGGCAGCGCTCGGGTCGAGGTGCCCTCCTCTGAGATCGGGGAGCGAGTGATGGCCCACCTCGAACCGCTCGACCGGGTCGCATACATCCGATTTGCCTCGGTTTACAGGAACTTCCAGGACATCGGAGAGTTCCACGACGTAGTTAAGGACCTTGAGGTTCGTGAGGCGCGGGGACTCCGTGCCAAGGGGCAAGAAGAACTGCTTTTCTGACCTTCTTCGACACCCTTCTAGAATATTGAGCGGCCCGTGACAGCATTTTTTTCCGCAAAAACCAGAGGAGAAATGCCGTTCCTCGATCATCTCGAGGAGCTTCGTTGGCGTATCTTCAAGGCGTTGATCGCGGTGATCATCGGGGCTGTGGTGGGCCTCGTGCTCGTGATGAAGTTCGGTGTGCTGCAGCTTCTCATCGAGCCCTTCACCAAGGTCATGGGGCCGGACACCAAGTTGGTGTTCCTATCTCCGACGGAGCCGTTCTTTCTCGTCCTGAAGATCGGCGCACTCCTCGGGCTGATCCTTGCGTCTCCTGTAGTGATCTACCAAGCCTGGTCATTCCTCTCTCCAGCACTCAAGAAGAGGGAGAAACGCGCGATTGTTCCAGCGCTCTACATGGGGTTGGTCCTCTTCGCGGCGGGGGTGGCGATGGCCTACTTCATCGCGCTGCCAGTCTCGTTGGAATTCCTGCTCTTCGTGGGGGAGGAATATTGGGTGCCGATGATCACGGCCCGCGAACACATTGGGTTTGCGACCAAGCTCCTGCTTGCCTTCGGGGTGCTCTTCGAGCTGCCGGTTGTCGTGTTGATCCTCTCGGTGATGGGGCTCGTAACGCCGCGATTCCTTCGCGCCAAACGGCGACACGCGATCGTGATCATCACGATCCTCGCCAGCTTTCTCAGCCCGGGTGACGTGGTCACCGTGACCATCATGATGATGGCGCCGCTGATCGTGCTCTACGAGTTCAGTATCGTCCTCTCGGTGATGGTCTATCGCGGGAAGGAGAAGCGCAGCCAGGAGCCTGAGGCTCAGGAGCCGCCCGTGGCCTCGGTGGAGCGAGAGGAATGAGGCCCGGCCGCCGTGTGATCGGAGCGGCGGTCGTCACTCTTGTCGCGGTGGCGCTGGGATGGGGTGAGCCGATCGCCGCCCAGATTCCGGATTCGATCGTGGCGCGCGCCGATTCGGCGGCTGCGTTTGCCGACTCTGCCTCCGCACGATCCAGGGTGCTGCGCCGACTCGGCAACCTCAACAAGCCCCTCGGGGTCGACTCGTCGTTGATCATCGATCGCGCCGCCCTCGCAAGGGCTCGCGGGAGTCGGGGGTCGGGAGGGCTACCCGTGCTCACTCCGGCCGACTCGCTGATGCGGCGCCTGCTGGAGTTGAGTGGGTACACCGCCACCGACTACGAGGGACGCCGAGCCGAATACCATGCCCCAGACCAGGTTCTGATCCTCCTGGGGGAGGAGGACGATCCCGCTCAGGTGGTGCAGTCCGAACAGACGATCAGCGCGATCGACTCGATTATCATGGATGACCGGACCGGATTCATTCGGACCCGCGGCGAAACCGTGACGCAGCAGCGCGGCGGGGAACCGGTTATCAGCGAGAACATCATCTTCGATATCAACGCCGCCCGGGGCACGGCGATCGCCGCCAATACCCAGTTCAGCTCCCAGGCGCTCTGGTATCTGCGTGGAGATATGCCGGGGGTGTACCCCGATTCGGTTTTTGGAGAGGAGGTCGACTTCACAACCGACGAGGAATGGAGATTCCACTTTGCGGCACGGGAGGCCAAGATCGTGGGCGGCGGGTGGCTCGTAGCGCGAAACGTCACGCTCAACTTTGACGACGTGCCGGTAATGTGGCTTCCCTTCCTCCTGCAGAACGTCGAGGGAGACCGGTCGAGCGGGATTCTCTTTCCGCAGTTCAGCCTTACCGATGTCGTGCGTACCTCCCGAGGACAGAGTCGAAGGGTCTCCAACTTCGGCTATTACTGGGCCACCAACGACTACTCAGATCTTGCCGTAACGGGGGACTGGTGGAGCGACAACTTCTTTTCGCTCACCGGAGTGGGACGCTACAACATCGCCCGGCAGTTTCTGAGGGGAACGGTGAACTTCCGGCGGTTCTGGAGGTCGGAGGGGGGCCGCGAACTCACCTTCAACACAAACCACAACTGGCAGATGAATGAGCGTACCTCCTTCACGATGTCGGCCAGCTACGCCTCCAGCACCGACTTCGTACGGCGAAACTCCTTCGATCCTCGCGAGGTGACGCAGTCGATCGACTCGCAGGGGGGATTCAGCCATAGATTCGATTGGGGCTCGCTCTCGCTCTCGGCGAATCGCAGGCAGTTCCTGAACGACGACAGGGTGGAGCAGACGCTTCCGACCCTCGGCTTGTCGCTGAGCTCGATGACGCTCTTTCGTGCTCCCGAGGGCCAGTCGAGTTTCTACAACAACCTCACCTGGTCGGGATCGTCGAGCTTCAGCCGTAGCACCGTCGACCGACCGGATCAGGCGGAGTTGGGGTTCCAGCGGGGGCTGAGCGACCGGATTGCCACCAACGCCTCGTTCTCGAGTTCATTGAATGCCGGGGGGCTGTCGTGGAGTCAGTCGCTGCGAGTGGCCGATGCCGTGGAGGTCGACATCCCGCTCTCGGTGGTGGACAGCCTCCTCAACGCTCCCGGATCCGGCATCGAGGATCTGGCGACGACCGACCTCAACTGGAACACGGGCTTCCGGTACCAGCAGCGCCTCGTGGGAACCACCACCCTCACGCCCACACTCAGCTTTAGCGGCCAGGCCCGGCGTTCGGACGACATCCCCGAGGCGAGCTCCTTTGTCTCTGGGCCGATGCGGACCTCCTTTGGTGCGATCCTGAAGAGCGACATCTACGGGTTCTTTGGAGGATTCGGCAGCTACGACCGCATTCGTCACAAGCTGACGCCGTCGATCGACTACCGGTACGCTCCCTCTGTGACGCCCACCGACCTTCAGGTCGCCGTATTCGGCGCGGGCGAGCAGAAGGCCCGCAACGTCATCACGTTAGGCATCAACCAGACCTTCGAGGCGAAGCGGAGCATCAATGCACAGGCTGCCGCCCCCGATCCGGGTGTCTTCGACTCGATCGCCGCAGACTCGACCGCGCTCCAGGCTCCGCCGCTCGACCCGACCGCTCCGGCGCCGCGCACCGCAGCGGAGGAGATCATAAACCTGCTCTCTCTGCGCACTCAGGCGGTCACCTACGACTTCGTGCGGGGAGGCGACGGACGGTTCATCGACGGCTTCCAGACCACGAGCATCCGCAACAGCATTACCTCGGACCTCCTGCGCGGCCTCTCGGTGGACGTCACGCACAACCTGTTCGGCGAGGATGATGCGGGCGATCGTACCTGGGACCCGCTCCTCACATCGATGAACCTCTCGTTCTCGATGAACAATCGGACCAACATCCTCGGCTTTCTGCCCTTTATCGGTGGGGATAAGGCTCCGGAGGAGTTCGAGGATGAGGAGTTCCGAGATGAGCTCGACGATGTGAGTCCCAACGACCCATCGATGATCGTGCCCGGGCAGGGCAACCTCGACCGCGACGCCCAACGGGAGAACGAACTACGCCAGCGGCGCCGATCGGGCTCGACGGGGCAGTGGAACCTGTCTCTCTCGTACTCACTCAACCGGGTGAGGGATCAGGAGACACCCGCCTCGCAGATGCTCCGCAGTACGCTCCGCTTCAAGGCGACCGAGAACTGGGACGTGAATTGGAGGACCTCCTTCGATGTGGCCAACGGAGATTTCCTCGACCACAGCATCCGCCTGACCCGAGATCTCGGCAGGTGGGAGGCCCGTTTCGACTTTCTGCAGACGGCCACCGGTAACTGGAGTTTCCGATTCAATGTGGCGCTCATCGATCTCCGCGACCTCAAGTTCGAGTACGACCAACGAAGCGAGAACGCCGGGAATCGCTTCTAGCGGAGATTACCTCTCGGAAAAATGTCCTCGATAGGGGACACATGTTTCGTCCAAGGTCATGAAAGACCGTGTCGCATAAGGGAAAACAGGTTTGGTACCCATCGTGCATTCCCTCTTATCGACAGACGGGCAACTGACCAAGAACGGTAATGAGGTGAGCACGATGTTCATGCGATGGCTGGGCGTGGCAGGCCTCCTGGTGGCACTAGCCGCCTGCGACAACAACGAGACGATCATTATCGTGGACGGGGGGACAGATCCTGCTCCCCCGATCAACCTGGATGCGACCTACTTCAACCACGCCGTACAGGTTACCTGGGAACTCTCTCAGTTCTGGGCGGGAGAGAGCTTCCGCGTCTACTCCCGCGTGGGGACTTCGGGCAGGTTCCTCCTCATCGCCGAGGTTACGAGCTGCTCGGATGGCGTCTGTGAGTATTCAGACACGAACATCGAGGAGAACCGGATCTATCAGTACTCCGTGTCGGCGGTCGATCCGGATTCTGGAATCGAGACCGACTCTGAATTTGTGGCCGAGGTGGATGTGCCCTTCTTCGATGCACCAGATGTGCCGACGGGCGTGAACATCGTAGCGCTCGACGACGCCAACTTCATCCGCTGGAACGACAACGCGCGTGACGCCGGTGACTTCTCGAATTACAAGGTCTACCTCGAGGATGACGCCGACGGATCGCTCTTCCTGCTCGGCGAAACCGACTCGGAGGGCTTCCTCGACCTGCTCGCCGAGAACGGCGTGACCTCGACATACGTCGTGTCTTCTGTGGACGAATTCGGACACGAGAGCGACACCGGATTAGGAGGCAGTGGTACTCCGCGCCCCGACTTTGTCGGCGAGCTGCTCTTCGCCAACGCCGACGTTCCGGGTGCGGCCGGCTTCAGATTCCAGGAATCCGATCTCACGGACCCAATCGTCTCGGGATCGTCACCCCAGAGGCACTTCCGGTTGGAGGTGGACGGTGCGGGATGGTGGCTCGTACTCGGGCCAGGATCTGAGATCCAGCAAGACCCGCGCTTTACGACCGCGCTCAAGTGTGGTCCGGCGGCGGACGCCTCGTGTGAGGACTGGACGGTGGCGCCCACCAGTGGGTATGTGACGACCGACACCAATCTGGCCGAGGAGTTCACCTACATGCTGCGCGTGATAGGAGACGACGGGGCTGCCCACTACGGAGCGGTGAGGATTGCGATCCTGGGCACGGATCAGACCGGTAACGGGCTGATGGTCTTCGACTGGGCCTACCAGATCCAGCCGGGGAATCCCAACCTCGCCCCGGGGGGCGGGAGCTGACGGATGGGCGGTTCGGGCTTTCGGCCCGGGCCGCCCTTGGGCAACCTACCTTGTGCAGAGGATCCGCAGGTATATTCTGAGCCATGATCCCGGTTCTCGAGGCAGTGCCGAACTTCAGCGAAGGGCGTGACCTCGGGTGGGTGCGGGAGGTTATTGAGTGCATCAAGCATGAGGGTGCCGAGGTAATCGACTGGTCGGCTGATCCGCACCATAACCGCTCTGTGGTGACGCTCCTCGGCGCGCCTGAGATCGTAGAAGATGCGGCGGTTGCGGCGGCCCGGTTTGCAATCGAGACACTCGACCTCACGAAACACACGGGGGTTCACCCGCGCGTTGGGGCGATCGACGTCCTCCCGTTCGTACCCATGGTCGACGTGGAAATGGCAGAGGCGGTGGCGTGCGCTCACAGGGTGGGCCACCGAATAGCCGACCTTGGCCTCCCAGTATTCTTCTACGGTATGGCCTCTCATCCCCCGGGGCAGCGGCTGAGAGTCCTCCGCCGAGGAGGCTTCGAGGCGCTTGAAGACCGGATGGCGTCGGGCTTTGTTCCCGACCTCGTTTCCGGCGCCCGCCCAGGGGGGCCACATCCGTCGGCCGGCTGCGTATGCATCGGCGCGCGGGAGGTCCTCCTTGCCTGGAACGTCTTCGTGGAGGGCATTTCGATCGCCGAAGCAAGGGCCGTTGCGGGTGAGATCAGAGAGACGGGGGGCGGATTTCAGCACCTGCGGGCTTTGGCCTTCGAGCTGTCTGCGGGTGGGAGGGTGCAGATCTCGATGAACCTCGAGGCGCCCGACAGGACATCACCTTTCACTGTGTTCGCCGCCATTCGAGAGCGGGTAGAGAGCCTTGGGGGGTGGCTTGCGGGCACAGAAGTCATTGGGATGATGCCAGACGCCCTTGTGTTACAGCCGGGCAAAGCCAGATTAGAACTTCTCGATTCGAGTCCGGAACGCTTCCTCTCTCGCCGTGTTGCACAGCACCTCGAGGGTCGGCGGGAGACCCTGCCGGGACAGGTACATGGCGTCGTGACCCCCACTGCGGACGACGGTGAATGAGCATAGAAGCGCTAAAAGAGCAAGCCCGCCGCCACGAGCAGAAGGAGCAGTGGCAGAAGGCCCTGGATCTGTACGTTCAGGCGATGTCGCGGCTCGACGGCGCGGATCAGATCGACATCAGCCTCTACAATCGGGCGGGTGATCTCTGCACTCGGCTGAAGAAGCACGATACCGCTGTCGAATACTATGAGAAGTCAGTAACCGCCTATGTAGAGGCGGAGCTGCCCAACAACGCGATCGCGATCTGCAAGAAGGTGCTCCGCAATCTCCCCGACCGCCACGAGATCTTCCTTCGCATGGGGCAGATCAGGGCGGCTCAGGGCTTCGTTCCCGACGCGCGCGAATGCTTTCTCGAGTATGCCGGCCGAATGGAGGCCATGGGCCAGATCGATGAGGCTCTTCGCGCCCTGATCGAGTTTGCCGCGCTCGTACCGGCCGACTTTGAGATTCGTCTGAGCCTTGGACAGCAGCTTCAGCGCCATGAGCGCGGTGACGAAGCGATCGAGCAGTTCGTTATGGCTCACCAGGAGCTTACCCGGCGGGGGATGACAACGGAGGCCGGCGAGGTTGCCGCTCAGATATTTGAGCTCGACCCGGATGCCGTCATCCCGGGCCCCAATGTGGTCGTAGAAGAGACGCCCCTGGAGGAATCGTCAGAGGAGGTTGAGCTCGAAGTCGATGGTGCTCTCCTGGATCTCGAATCGACAACCATCTGGGAGGATGATGAGGACGAAGCAGACTCAGACTCCGACTCAGTGGGTCTGCTTGAGCTAGACGAGAGCGATGAGGACGAGTTGGCGCTGGGCGATACAGATTCCATAGACGACCTCGTGGGTGAGCTCGAAGAGTTGGCTTCTACACCCAAGTCCCAAGAGGTGGCCTCTCCTGTCGAGTCGGAGGCTGTCGAGGCCGAAATCGAGGAAGAGGCCGACGAAGTCGAAGAGGCTGAAGAGGTCGAAGAGGCAACAGAGGAGGATGAAGAGGAAGCGGCGGAACTGCCCACCTTCGGGTATGACCCGGAGGTGGCCGACGAAGTCGTCGCTACCGAGGACGCCGAGGGTGAGGAGGCCGTCGAAGAGGACTCCGAGGGTGAGGACACCGACTTCGACATCGATCTAGAGGTCGACGTCGAGGAGGTCGACGACGACAGCTCTGGTATGGCCCGGGAGCAAGGACACGGCGGCCTTGCGGCAGTCGGAGACATCGGTGGCGCGATTTCTGCCCTCGAGAAACTTATCGAAAACAGTCCGGCTGACGTCGCCTTGCGAGAGACGATGGTCCAGTATGCCTTCAAGCTCTTCGACCCAGCGCTGCTCTCGACTGCCAACCTCGGTTTGGCTCGGGCACTCGAGAAGGACGGCAAGCTCGATCGGGCAAGGGACGTGTACGAGCAGGCTGCCCTGGCGAATCCCGATAACCGGGAGGCTGCGGACGCGGTTGCGCGCATGGCTGAGCTTCCCTCGGGCGATGAAGAATCCGATCCGGCGGAGAGTTTTGTCGACCTGGGCGCAATGATCCTCGGTGAGCCCGAAGAAAAATCCACGCGCTTCGTCGTCGCCTATGAGGAGCCGTCCGGAGACGAAGAAGCGGACTTTGCCAAGATGTTGGCGCAGTTCAAGGACAAGGTGGCCGAGAACCTCGACGCTGACGATGTGGCTGCCCACCATGATTTGGGAACCGCCTACCTGGAGATGGGCCTCATCGATGAGGCCGTGGCGGAGTTTCAACAGGCATTGCGAGCCTCGCCGCATCACCTTCCCACCTTCGAAATGCTGGGCAGGGCGTTCCTCGAGAAGGGCGAGCCCGAGGCAACCGTACGGTCGCTCACGCGGGCCCTGGATACAAAATACGAGGTAGAGGACGAGCTCATCGGAATCTACTACTATATGGGGCGGGCTCATGAGGAGCTTGCCGAGCCGACTAAAGCCCTGGATTTCTTCGACCGTGTGTTCGCCCTGGATATCAACTTTGGGGACGTGACCGAGCGTCTTCGGGCCCTGAGGGATTAGACGGCATATGGCTGAGGTGCAACAGGCGCAGCCCAGGCTTACCGCGATCCAGGCTCCCGTTCACGACGGACTGGATCAGGTCCTCGAAGAGTTGAGGCGGATTGTAGTGTCCGACTTCGACATGATCGAAGAGGTCAACGAGTACCTCCTCCTCATGCGCGGGAAGCTGTTCCGCCCCACGCTTCTCCTGCTCTCGGCACAGCTCGCTGGGGAGCCGGCCGAAGACTCGGTGACGTTGGCTTCCGTGGTGGAGCTCGTTCACCTGGCGACGCTCGTCCACGATGATGCGGTGGATCACTCGGTGCTACGCCGGGGCCGTCCCACGGTAAATGCGCTGTGGACGCACCAGATCGCGATCATCATGGGGGACTACCTATATAGCCGTGCCGTAACCGAATTGACCCGGCTTTCCCGGCTGGAGGCCCTTCGGGTGCTTGCTACCGCTGCCAACGACATGTCCGTGGGTGAAATGCGACAGCTGACCTCGTACGAGGCGTTGGATTTCACCGAGGACGACTACTTCCGCCTCATCCGTGCCAAGACCGCGTCCCTCATGGCCGCGGCGTGTGAGATGGGGGCGCTCGCCGGTGACTCGGGGTTGAGGGAGCCGCTACGCCTCTATGGTCAGGATCTCGGGATGGCATTCCAGATCGCGGACGATCTGCTCGACTACACCGGGTCCGAGGCGAAGACTGGCAAGCCTATCGGACACGATCTGCGCGAGCGTAAGGTGACGCTGCCACTCATCGGTGCATTGAAACACACGAATGCCTCTCAGATGGGTCAGGTAAGGGATCTGTTCGTGAACCCGAAACCCTCGGATGACGAGATCCAGAACGTGATCAACCTCGTCGGCGAGCTGGGTGGCCTGGAATATGCACAGGGGAAGGCAGAGGAACACGGCCGTCGGGCCGTGTTACGACTCGACGGGGTGGGGCAGGAGAGTCCGACGCTCGATGCCCTGCGGGATGCGGTAACCTATGCTATCGACAGGACTCGGTAGGGACTCGAGATTGGCCAACGTGCTTCAGGACATGAATGCTCATTGATACACATCGCAGGAACTTCAGGCGTTTTATCTTTTCGCTGGTCATCGGACTGTTGCTCGGGGGATTGCTGACCAAGCTCGCCGATCTCTTCTTGCCGGAGAGCGCGGCCCGGTCCTTTTTGACGACCTCGGTGGCAGCATCCGTCGGGCCTTTTTCTATTGATCTGGTTGCGGTATCGTTCTCCATCGGACCGCTCGGGTTGAGTCTCAACGTCCTGACATTGGTGGGCGTTGCGATCGTGACATTTATCGTTCGGTCCTGGATCTAACCAGGGCCGGCATCGGAGGAAAACCTCATGGGACTCGGTGGATTGGGAATGTGGGAGATGATGCTCATCTTCTTCGTAGTACTCCTTCTTTTTGGCGCCAAGCGTCTGCCTGAGATCGGATCTGCTCTCGGAAAGGGCATCCGTGAATTCAAGGGCTCCGTCAGGGAGATAGAGCGTGAGATTCAGGACCCCAGTGAGAGTAGGAACACCATCTCACCGCCTGCGGGCACGCCCGCTGTACCCGACGCTACGGACACACCCGATGAGAGCGGTGAGGACGGGAACGAGGGTCCGCCTCGGAGGCTGACGACCGACTGAGGGATTGACCGCTTGCCGGTCCCCTCTGGATCATGAAACGGCGCCCGGATTCATCAGAATCCGGGCGCCGTTTGCATTGGTGCCGGCTCGGGAGCCCCTAGCTTGGGAGCCCCCACGAGGTGCAGTACGCTAGTGCACCGTTGCCGAAGTCTCTCGGCCAGTCGACGGCACGGTGCATCCGAGGTGCCCAGCGTTGGAACTCCTTGCCGTAGCTGTGCTACGCCGCGTCGTCCCGCCTTGATCCCTCGGCGCCCCGACCCTCTTGGTGGCTCGAGGACTTCGGCAACGGCACACTAGAAGAGCTGGTGCTGTGCCTGGGTCGCCGGGTCCTGATTCAACACCTCGTCTCGCCTGTCATCGATCGTTGCGCTGTCGCGCAGCCCCTGAAGCCACTGCTGGAGGCGAGCTTGCTGCAGACTCGCGATCATCGACTGGCGCTGGACGACCCTCTGCGTCTCGAACGCTGCCGAATCGGCCGCCGTGAACCCGGTCTGCTGAATCAGGAACACGTTGCTGTTGGCCTGAATCGCTTCGGAGACTTCGTTCTCGTTCATTCCAAACGACGCACCGATTGCAGCATTCATACGGCCCAGGCCCGGCACGAAGTCGCCCCGGGTAAAGGGCTCAGGGGCGCGGATCTCGAGTCCACGATCGGATGCGACATTCGCGAAGGCACCCCCACCGCGAATCTCGTTGAGGACTTCTTCACCCTCCTCCATCGCCATGGCAAGTTTCTTCTCGAAGCCGAGCGCCTGCTCGATCGACCCCCGCGCGTCCTCGACCGAGATGAACCCCTCAGGGCTGGCCTCCACCAGCTCCATCATATAAAAGGCCTGTTCAGTCTCGAAGACCGGGCTCACATCGCCGGGAGCCGCCTCCTCGAAGGCCCAGTCGGCCCCTTCACTCGCCCGTCCAGCGCCGGGAATGAATGCGAACTCCTGGCTGAGGGTGGCGTTGTCCAGTTCGAGGCCCAACGCAGCCGCTACGTCGGCGAGGGTCTGATTCTCGCCCAGTTCCTCAAGAGAGTCCGCCAGCGTGAGGAGCTCCAACTCCGACGCTTCGGTGCGAAGGTACGGAATCAGTACGTGACGAGCCCGAATGCTGTCGGCGGTTTTCTCCTGAACCTCGATGATGTGGAAGCCGAAGCTCGTCTGCACCGGCTCAGTGAGTCGGCCAACGGATGCGGCGAAGGCTGCATCGGTGAACTCTGGAACCATCCGCTCGCGGTCGAACCATCCCAGCTCGCCACTTCCGTCGCTCACGGACGGACGAGAAAGCACCTCGTCCCACTCGGTTCCATCGAGAAGCTCCTGACGGACCGAAGCAGCGAGTGCCCCAGCCTCGACGGAGTCGCTCGCGACAGGGGTCTTATCGACCACCACGACGCTCACCTGTGCCTGAGCGGGAATCGAAAATTCCTCCTGGTGATCCCGGTAATACCGACTCACCTCGGCGTCGGACACCGAGACAAGGGAGTCGGCGATGCGCTGGGCGGGATTCAACGGGATGTACCGTACCTCGACTCGCTCGTTCTGGTCTCGGAACGCCTCCCAGAGTGTTGCATCGGTCAGGAAGACGTCCGCGGACACCTGACGTAGCAGCTTTCCACGAGGGATGATGTCCCGATAGTACGCCTCGAGCTGAAGGAGGAGCTGCAGGTCGACTCCGGGCGCAGTGATGAACTGCTGATACTTCTGGATGTCGAAGAGGCCCTCCGTCATGAAGGCGGGATTGGTCCTGAACTCCGGCGGCGGGCTGAACCGCGCCGCGCTGCGGATCTCGTCATCCGTGATCTGGATCCCGCGGCGGCGAAGCTCCTGTTGGATGAGGATCTGATTCACCACGTCATCCCAGGCCGCGTCTTCGATCTCGGACACCTGCTGGGAGGTGACCGGATCGGCTTGCCCCGCCTGATATTGGTCGAAGATACGTTGATAGGAGAAGTTGTACGCCTCCCAGGGGACGGCGTCTCCGTTCACCTTTCCGATGGACCCGGTGGTGAGCCCGCTTCGCCCGGTGATGTCCATTCCCCACTGAAAAACCATGAGACCCACAAAGGAGACAGCTGTTGCCAGCATGATCCACTTCGTGTTCTCCCGCATCTGACGCATCATAGGCCGGACACTCCTCGGTGTGGCATACCAGTTGGCCTGTTATACAAAATGACTGAGATAAGATCCGGAAAACTAACCGCATCCCAAAATGCTCTCAACCGTTCGCGTTGACACGTTTTCATGGCAAATCGTACTTTGGGAATGGTCATCATCAGGCATTAGTACGCTGTGTCACCTCCTCAATGTTCCGGAGCCCCGTGTGCCCGATTCTTTTAACGACGAAATTCGACAGCTCGAGGCACTGATGTTTTCTGCCCGGGACCCCGACGGACGAGCCTTCGTCCCCCTCGCCGACGCCCTTCGCAGGGCGGGTGAGATGGACCGAGCGCTCGCGGTGGTTTCCGAGGGAATGCACAGGTTGCCGGACTTTGGGTCTGCCCAGATTGTCGCTGGCTGGGTTCATCGGGAGATGGGAGACGCCGAAGCCGCACTCGATGCGTTCTCGAGAGGTGTCGAGCTGGACGGCGAGAACACCGTCGCGCTTCGAGCTGCGGCCGAGCTCGCCCGTGAAGCTGGATATGGAGACAGCTCGATCGAGTTCGCGGACCGCCTGGCCGCCCTCGAGGGTGAACTCGATGCAACCGGCGGCGTGGGGTTGGAGGTTGACGAGTACGAGCCCGTCTCCGAAGAGGCGACCGTCGAAGAGCCAGCGATGGTCGTGGAAGAAGAGATCGTCGAAGAGGAGACGGTTGCCGTAGCGGAGATGACTACGGAGGACGAAGAGGAAGAGATTGTCACACGCACCCTCGCCGAGATCTACGTCAGGCAGGGACACGTCGCGAAGGCGGTGGAGGTGTACCGACGACTCTCCGAAGAGGATCCGGGTGACGTTTCCCTCGTCGAGCGCATTGCCGAGCTCGAGAGTTCGCCGAGCGAGGCGCTCGACGATGAGTCTGTGGAGGCAGGGACGGATCCGGAGCCGGTCTCCATCGCCAGCCTCGCGCCGGACGGCCCCGAGGTGCTTCCGATCACGCCAATCGCCTCTCTGGCCCCAACTCCATGAAGATTGCTGTCATCCACGGCCCCAACCTCGGACTTCTGGGTCGCCGGGAGCCGGAGGTGTATGGGACGAAGACCCTCGCCAACATCGACGCAGAGCTCCTCTCCCTGGCGGGGGAGCTGGGTGTGGACATCGAGTTTTTTCAGTCCAACGCCGAGGGCGAAATCCTCGACTTCATTCACAAAGCCTCAGGGCATGTTGATGGATTCCTGATCAATCCGGCAGCCCTCACACACACCAGCGTGGCGCTTCGGGACGCGATGCTCGGAGTGGAGCGCCCCTTCGTTGAGGTCCATCTTTCGAACACGGCAGCGAGGGAGTCATTCCGGTCGACTTCGTTTCTTGCCGACATAGCCGCCGGGGTGGTTCAAGGATTCGGCTCGGAGAGCTATCTTCTTGGGCTTCGGGGCCTGGTGGGTTGTATCGCCGGGTCCTCAGGAACCGCCTGAACCAGCCTTTTAGCTTCGAGGACTCATGGCAAGTACTGCCGATTTCAGAAATGGTATGGTGATGGATATCGGTGGCACCCTCTGGTCCATCGCATATTTTCAGCATGTGAAGCCGGGGAAGGGCCCCGCCTTCGTTCGTACCAAGCTCAAGAACGTGTTGACCGGTGCTGTTGTCGAAAAAACGTTCCGGTCTGGCGAGAAGGTCACCGCCGTACGCCTCGAGCGGCGCCCGGTGAACTACAGCTACACGGATGGCGATCTCTACTACTTCATGGACCAGCAGGATTTCGAGATGATTCCCATCTCAGGGGACCTCCTCGGCGAGGACCAGCTCAAGTACCTGAAGGAGAACATGCCGTGCGAGGGGCTGGTGCATTCGGGGACGGTGATCAGCGTCGAGCTTCCCCAATTCGTCGAGCTGGAGGTTACCCAGACCGACCCCGGGTTGAAGGGTGACACCGCTCAGGGCGGGAGCAAGCCGGCCACGCTCGAGACCGGAGCAACGATTCATGTTCCGCTCTTCATCGAGATCGGTGATGTCCTGAAGATCGACCGACGCGAAGACAAGTACCTGACGCGGGTGACTGGATGATCGACCTCAGCTTTCTCGAGAGCCTGATCAGCGCGATCGACGCGAGCACCATCGATTCGATTGAGATCGAGCGCGGTGGAACGAGAATCCGCCTCTCGAAGACGCCGGCAGCGGGTGTGCAGGCGGCCGGGTACTACCCGCCCCCAATGCAGGTCGCCCCGCCGGTTGCTCAGTATTCGGCCCCTCAGCTGGCCCCCACTGGACCGGCGGAGGCAGGGGCAGCACCTGAAGCCGCCCCGGCAGAAGGCGCGGCCTCCGAGGCCCCAGCGAGCGACCTGATCGAGATCACCTCTCCCATGGTCGGGACCCTCTATCGGGCTCCAGCTCCAGATGCGCCCGACTACGTCGAGGTTGGCAAGACCGTGAAGGTGGGGGATACCCTCTGCATTCTCGAGGCGATGAAGCTCATGAACGAGCTGGAGTGTGAAGTCTCGGGCGTCATTCGAGAGATCTGTGTGGAGAACGCCGAGCCGGTGGAATACGGTCAGGTGTTGTTCCGCATTTCTCCCGCGTGACTCTACCCAACTAGCGGGCGCTCCAGGTGTTCAAGAAGATTCTCATCGCCAACCGCGGCGAGGTTGCCCTGCGCGTTATTCGGGCGTGTCGCGAACTCGGTATCCAGACCGTGGCGGTCTTCTCTGAGGCGGACCGCGAATCCCTCCACGTCCGTTTCGCGGACGAGGATGTGTGCATTGGGCCCGCCCCGGCAGCCGAGAGCTACCTGAACATCCCAAGGGTGATTGCGGCGGCGGAGGTTACGGGAGCCGAGGCGATCCACCCAGGATATGGGTTCCTGGCCGAAAACGCTGAGTTCAGCGAGATCTGCGCAAGGTCCAACATCGTCTTCATCGGGCCCACCCCCTACCAGATCCGATCGATGGGTGACAAGGCGACTGCCCGCCGCACCATGATTGAGTTGGGCGTGCCTACGGTGCCCGGTACAGAAGACATCGTGACCGATGTGAAGGCTGCGCTGAAGACGGCGGGCGAGATCGGATTTCCGGTGATGGTGAAGGCGTCGGCGGGTGGTGGCGGCAAGGGAATGAGGATGGCGCCCGACGCCGAATCCTTCCCATCCCTGCTGCAGGCCGCGCAGAACGAGGCACGAGCTGCCTTTGGGGACGACAGCGTCTACCTCGAGAAGTGCATTATCCGACCCAGGCACGTGGAGTTTCAGGTATTCGGTGATGCACACGGAAAGGTCGTGCACCTGGGGGAGAGGGACTGTTCGATTCAGCGTCGGCATCAGAAGCTCGTCGAGGAGGCTCCATCGCCCGCGCTGAACCCCGAGCTCAGGTCGGCGATGGGTGAGGCTGCCGTGAAGGCGGCTGCCGGCATCGACTACGTCGGCGCGGGCACCGTGGAGTTTCTCCTCGACGAGAGCGGTGACTTCTACTTCATCGAGATGAACACGCGCATCCAGGTAGAGCATCCGGTGACCGAGGTGACGACCGGACTGGATCTGGTCAAGGAGCAGATTCGCGTCGCGGCGGGTGAGCCCCTCTCGTTCCCGGGGAACGTCGGAAAGCTGTGGGGTCATGCGATCGAGTTTCGGATCAACGCCGAAGATCCAGAGCGCAACTTCGCTCCATCACCCGGGACGATCGAGACCTTCCATCCTCCCGGCGGCCCGGGCGTGCGCATCGATACCCACGTCTACGCGGGATATCGGGTCCCGCCCTTCTACGATTCGCTCCTCGCCAAGCTCATCGTATGGGGCAACACACGTGAGGAGGCGCTCGTGAGAGGACGCAACGCGCTGGACTCGTTCGTGATCGAGGGCATCCACACGACGATCCCCTTCCTTTCCGAACTCACCCGGGATCCGCACTTTATCGACGGTAAGATCGACACGGCGTTTATCGAGGGTTTCCAGACCCGGCGCCAGAAGGATTCTGCAGCGGATTCATCAGGAGGGTAGGCTTGCTTTCAAGAGAGCAGCAGGAGGAGATCATCGCCGTGGGCCTCCTGGCAGTCGCCCTCTTCCTTCTCCTCTCACTGATTCCGACTTCGGTCTTCGGGGTTCCGGCTGAACAGTGGTTTCCGTCGGGCAACCTGATGGGGCTCGTTGGGAATCGTTTGAGCGCCGTCCTCCTGAGTTTCAGCGGCTCGACCTCTGTACTCGTCCCAATGCTCATCGCCGCGGGTGGCTTCCACGCGGGTGGATGGCTCAAGCGGGATCTGGGCCTCCGGCTCGCGGTGCTGGGGGCCGGCCTGATCATTCTGGTCCCCATCGGGCTCAACGTCCTTGGGCAGCCACCCGAGGTGGTGGGTTGGCTCGGCATGGTCGTTGGGCCGCCAATCGAAGGTGCGCTGGGGTTCCTGGGTTCGATGCTGCTCCTCGGAATGCTCGTGGTCGTGCTCTCCGTTGGTACCCTCGGGTGGAATCCGATTCGGACGATGTTTGCGGGCGCGGCGCGGGGTGGAAGGGCGGCGAAGAGGGTTGGTGGCCAGGTAGGCGAGGCTGCTCAGGGCGTTGCCGGGATCGTGAGTGGGGCCGCGCAGGATGTCTCTGGTCAGCTTCAGGGCCACTTCGCTGACCGCAAGGTAGCCCGGGAGGCCCGCGCCATAGCCGATGCGGCTGAGGCTGCGATGGCCGCCGAGTTGGCCAGCACCCTCGAAGAGGAGGTGCCCTTCGCGGCGGGGCCGGTTGTGGTTGACGAACCCGACCCACCGGTCGAGGACTCGCCTGCAGAGGACGCGGGTGATGACCCGGACGACGACTCGGAACTCGAGGAGCTGCCCGACCCGCGGAGCCACGCGGAGCTGAGTGAGACGGGCCTCCCGCCGATCGAGCTCCTGGCGCTTCGTGATACGGGGGATCGGGAGGAGATGGAGGCGGAGCTCCAGGATCTGGGTGAGATCCTCGTCGAGAAGCTCAGGACCTTCGGCGTGGAGTGCACTCTTGCCGGACGAACCACCGGACCTGTGGTCACCCAGTTCGAGGTCGTCCCGGCGGCCGGCGTCAAGGTCAACAAGATCGCCAACCTCGATGCGGACCTAGCGCTCGCCCTCAGGGCAGAGAGCGTACGAATCGTTGCGCCGATCCCGGGGAAGGGAGCCGTGGGAGTCGAGATCCCGAACCCGACC
This sequence comes from Gemmatimonadota bacterium, assembly GCA_036679625.1. GTDB lineage: Bacteria > Gemmatimonadota > Gemmatimonadetes > Longimicrobiales > Gaopeijiaceae > JAZDDA01. Next base: position 42,639 of record JAZDDA010000110.1, read on the forward strand.
CCTGAGGTCGTGAGCATTCGTGAGATGTTGGAGTCCCGCGCCTTCCAGCGCTCCAAGGCCGTGATGCCCCTCGCGCTCGGAAAGGATCTCACGGGTCGTCCCTATGTGACCGACCTCGCGAAGATGCCACATGGACTGATCGCGGGTGCCACCGGATCCGGGAAGTCGGTGTGCCTGAACACGATTATCACCAGCCTCATCTACAAGCACACACCCGAGACGCTACGCCTGCTGCTCATCGATCCCAAGATGGTGGAGCTGTCGGCGTATCGTGATCTTCCGCACCTCCGGCACCCTGTGGTCACCGATCCACGCGACGCAGCGGGAGTGCTCAAGTGGGCGGTCTTCGAGATGGAGAAGCGATACGCCCTCCTGAGTGCGAACGGTGTGCGATCGATCGCGGAGTTCAACGAGCGCGTGGACCAGGGCGTTACGCTGCGGCGAATCCACACCGACGAAAACGATGAGGGAGACCCGGATCGCTGGATCTACAGCGGTGGGAAGCTTCCCTACGTCGTCGTCGTCGTGGACGAGCTTGCGGACCTCATGATGACGGTGCAGAGCGAGGTCGAGAAGCCGCTTACCCTCTTGGCGCAGAAGGCGCGGGCGATCGGGATTCACCTCATCGTGGCGACTCAGCGTCCCTCTGTGAACGTGATCACCGGCCTGATCAAGGCCAACTTCCCCTGCCGGATGGCGTTTCGCGTCGCATCCAAGACGGACTCACGCACCATCCTCGACCAGAACGGCGCCGACGCGCTTCTGGGCAATGGCGACATGCTCTTCCTCCCGCCGGCCAAGAGTGAGCCGGTTCGAGCCCAGGGTGCCTTTATCTCCACCCAGGAGACCGATCGGATCACCGGCTGGTACCGGGCCCAGGCCGAGGCTCGAGCGGCGGCGGAGATCGCGGAGGCGAGTGACCACCAGGATGACGGACCGGATGAGATGGACATCCTGGAGGAGATTCGATCCCATGAGCTCACCCAGGCGGCGGACGCCGCGCTCAGCGACGATGCTACGTCGGATTGGGACGAACTCTTCAGGGCGGCTGCCGAGGTCTGCATCTCGCACGATCAGGGTTCGACCTCCCTTCTTCAGAGGCGTCTCAAGATCGGGTACGGTCGAGCGGCACGGATTGTCGATCAACTCTACGACGCCGGTGTTCTCGGGCCTCCAGAGGGCTCCAAGGCCCGTGAAGTGCGCATAGACATGGGCGAGCTGGATGCCATCTGCTCAAACCATGGACTCTAGTGCACCGTTGAAAGTGAGGCGTGCCGCCGCGCGTTGTCCCGGAACGGGTGCAGGACGCCCGTGTATGGAGCCGTCATGAGCAATGTTTCTGCGCCGATCCGTCTGGCCCTTCACGCCGCGTTGATGGCGGGCATGCTGGCTGCACCTGCCGCCCTCTCTGGCCAAGATCCGGACGCCCGTGCGGTTCTCGCTCGCGCTGCCGCGCGGTTCGACGGCTTCGAGGCGCTTTGTGCGGACTTTCACCAGGTCGTGGAGATCACCCTGCTCCGGCAGACCACCGAGGGCGAGGGCGTGCTCTGCCAGAAGAGACCGGGGCTCTTCTCTATGCGGTTCTCGGCCCCGGAGGGGGACCTGGTGGTAGTGGATGGCACTTACGTGTGGGCCTACTATCCCAGCTTGGACACCCAGCAGGTATACCGCTTTCAGGCATTGGGCGGCGAAGAGGGATTCGACCTCTATCGCACCTTCCTGCACCGGCCCGAAGAGCGCTTCGAGGTTACCTACGAAGGCAGCGAGACCGTGACAGGCCACGATGCGCACCGGCTCGAGCTCGTGCCGATCGAGCCCTCGGGGTTCAAGCGCGCCATCCTGTGGATCGACGACGTCAGCGCGCTCCTCGTTCGAGTTCAGGTGTTCGACGCGAACAACACGGTGCGCACGGTAGACCTCTCCAACACCAGGATCGACCCGCCGCTGGAGCCGGGGATATTTACCTTCACGCCACCGGCGGGTGCCCGCGTGACGTCAGGCTGATGGCAGTACGGACGCGGGATCTTCCAGTTTTTCCGCTTTCCGCTGAGCCAATCCGGGACGATGTGGGAGTCGACGCCCAGGCCGTCGTGCTCGACATCGATCCGGTCGGTCCCGAGGACGGCCCGCGCATCGCGCTGGTTACGCTCGGATGCGACAAGAACACGGTGGATTCCGAGAAGATGATGGCGGCTCTCCTTGGGCACGGCGCCTGTGTATCGAGCCAGGTCGACGGCGCGGATGTCGTCATCGTGAACACCTGCGGCTTCATCGACGCTGCGAAGGAGCAGTCGGTCGAGACGATTCTCGAGGCGTGTTCGCTGAAGGCAGAAGGCTCCATCAAGGCTGTCGTCGCTGTGGGATGCATGGTTCAGCGATACAAGGATGAGCTTGCAGAGGAGATCCCCGAGGTGGACCTCTTTCTCGGATTGACCGAGATGAGCGAGCTGATCCCGGAGCTCAGGGATCGGGGGCTTCTCGAGGACGCGGCAGAGCCGGTTTCGATCATGGAGCGGCCGCTGCGCGTATTGGCCACCGCGACCCCGCACACATCCTTCCTCAAGATCAGCGAGGGGTGCGATCACACGTGCGCCTTTTGCGCGATCCCGTCGTTTCGTGGGCTGCATCGCTCCGCTCCCCTGAAGGAGCTCGTACGCGAGGCTCAGGCCCTGGAAGCGCAGGGCGTGAAGGAAATCAACGTCATCTCGCAGGACACGACCTGGTACGGGAGGGATCTCCGGCGCCAGGATCGAACCGCTCCGTTGCTACCCGACCTTCTGCGCGCGCTGGTGTCGGAGACCGACGTCCCCTGGTACAGACTCTTCTATATGTATCCGAGCGGAATCACGCGCGAGATGGTCGAGCTGCTCGCCAGCGAGAGCCAGCTGGTGCCGTACCTCGACATGCCGTTACAGCATGGGAGCGACCGGATGCTCAAGGCGATGCGTCGGCCCGAGCGGCAGGCGACGATTCGGGAGCGGGTGCGCTGGCTTCGGGATGCGATACCGGACCTCACGTTGCGTACGACGATCATCGTGGGATTCCCCGGGGAGACGGATGAGGACTTCCACGACATGCTGGGGTTGATCGAGGAGCTTGCCTTTGACCGTGTCGGCGCGTTCCTCTACTCAGAGGAGGATGGCACGCCTGCTGCATCTATGAGTGGAAAGGTCCCCGAGAGCCTGATGCGTGAGCGCATGGAGCAGCTCATGGACCTTCAGCGCGACATCGCGGCCGAGCGGAGCGCGAGCCTCGTGGGGACGGAGATGTTGGCATTGGTGGACGAGGTGCTGGACGATGACCCGGAGTTCGGTGCGGTTGCCCGCACCGCCTCTCAGGCCGTGGACGTGGACGGCGTAACGCACCTATACCCTCATGAGGGGCTGAGGCAGGGACAGATGGTACGGGTCCGCATCGAGGACTCGATGGAATACGACTTTGTTGGTCGTATCGTGGGGTGACGGCGAAATGAATTCAGAAAAGGACTTCGGAGGAAAATGGTGAGAGTCGTTCGTTCGTTTGTGGTTGTGGGGGCGCTGATTGGCCTCGTGGCTGGCGCTCAATCCGTGGCGGCGCAGAGTATCGATGAATTCGACTACGAAAACCTGACATTCCGTGGCTTCTCGGTGTTTGGAGGGTACATCTTTCCCTCCGACATCGAGGGAACCGGTACGATTGGGGTGCAGCTGGATCTCGGATATCTCGCTCCGGGATTCCGGGTTCGGCCCAGCTTCTCGTATTGGTCATCGGAGCTGGAGGCCAGTGAGGTCGCCAGCCTGTCCAATAGACTCGAGTCGATTCTTGTGGGTCAGGGACTGCCTCCGGGGAGCCTGGATCTGGGCACTATCGACCGGAGTGACTTCGTGGTCGCGTTGGATGGTGAGTTCGTCTGGTCCATTCCGGGGAACATGGTCAGCTTCCTCGGTGCCGGGGTGTCGGCGCATTTCCTCAACGGATCGGGCGCTGCGATCTCGGACACCTTCGTGGAAGATCTTCTGGACTCCGTTCAGGCGGGATTCGGTACGAGTTCACCGACGATGTGCGGTACTTCCAGCTGAGCGCGGGTGTGCGGGTGCTCTGGGGGGGGCTGGCACCGGGCGAACGTCGGCGCTGATGCAGGCCTCGCGTGAGTCGGTGCGGGTAGGAATCCTCGGTGCGGGCGCGGTCACACAGATCGTGCATCTACCCGTATTCACCGAACGCGAGGATGTTGAGGTTATCGCAATAGCCGACGCCGATGGGATGAAGGCTGAGTCCATCGCGTCCCGATTTGGGGTTCCGCGGGTACTCAACGATGGGGAGCTCCTCAACGACGCCGATATCGACGCGGTGGTGATCTGTGCCCCGAACAACCGGCATGAAGACCTCGTTTGTCAGGCGTTGGAGGCGCAGAAGAACGTCCTGGTGGAACGGCCTCTGGCGCTTACCGCCGACGGAGTGGTCCGGGTGCTCGACGCCGCGAGAGCGGCTGGGTGCTGCCTCATGGTGGGTATGAGCCATCGGTTTCGCCCAGATGTGGGAGCCCTCCGGGCCTTTATTGCGGGGGGGGAGTTCGGCGAGATCACCGCCGTTCGCGCCAGCTCGCTCACCAAGAAGGTGCCCCTCGTGCGCGATACATGGCGGCAGCATCCGGAGGAGGCGGGGGGAGGTGCGTTCATGGACCTGGGCGTACAGATCACCGACCTCGCACTCTGGTTGGTCGGGTACCCCAGGATCGCGCGTGTGACGGCTGTGATGCCCCGCGGCGAGCACAGGGTAGAGGATGCGGCCTCGGTGCTCGCAGTCTCAGAAGAGGGGGTCTCATTCTCGATCGAGGTGAGCTGGAGCCTCTTCGCCGGAGAGGATCGCCATTATGCGCGCGTGATGGGATCGGAGGGGTCGGGGTCGTTCCCGCCGCTCGAGATCCACAAGCAGCTGGGCGGGCGACCCCAGGACGTCACCCCTCGTCAGCCGGCGCCGCGCGGGGGTGAAAACCCGTTCATGAACGCCTATCGGCGTCTGCTGGATCAGTTCGTGCGCACGAGCGCGGGCGAATGCGACTCGCCGCTTCCCGAGGAGCAGGTCGAGCTGATGAAGGTGATCGAGGCCGCCTATCGGTCGGCCCGCGAAGGTGCGGAGGTAGAGCTATAGCCGGCGTTCGAGGGCCGTGTGGCGGCCTCAGGGATGTGCTCGGCGGGGTGTTCATGCTGGCTGTGCTCTGGGGTGCCGCAGCGGCCCCACTCGGTGCTCAGGATGCTGAGGCGTCGCAAGACGTTGCCCCCGTCGAGTTGGGGGCGACGTTGGAGGTCTTCCTGGTGACGGTTGAGCCAGGCGATGCCATCTGGGAGCTCTTCAGCCACAACGCGCTTCTCGTTCGTGACTCCACGACGGGCTTCGAGCGGTCGTTCAATTGGGGACTCTTCTCCTTTCAGCAGGAGAGTTTCGTGGCCCGCTTCGCCCAGGGACGGATGCTCTACTGGATGGCGGGCCAGGATCCCGCACAGGAGATGGAAGGGTACCGCCGCGCGGGGCGCAGGGTCTGGTCACAACGCGTCTCGCTGACGGCCGCCCAACGTTGGCAGCTTCTGCGGTACCTGCTCGACCAGGACACCCCCGAGAACCGCTTCTACCGGTACGACTACTTCGGCGACAACTGTTCGACCCGGGTTCGCGATGCCCTCGACCTCGTTCTGGGAGGGCAGATCGAGCGCGCGACTTCGGGCGTCGCGACCGAGCACGGCTATCGTTGGCACACGTCTCGCCTGCTCCAGGACGAGCTCTGGGCCTGGGCGGGCATCGAGTACCTGCTGGGAAACCCCAGCGACCGGCCGATAAGCCGCTGGGAGGAGATGTTCCTTCCGAGGAAGCTCCAGGCGAGCCTGGAGACGATGACCGTGCTCAACGCGTTGGGGGAGGATGTTCCGCTGCTCGGTCCGCGCGAATTGCTTGCGGACACTCAGCGCCCGGAGGTGCCGACAGAGGCGCCTGCACGGGTGTGGGTGGCGCTTCTCGTTGGGCTGGCCGCCGCCGGGGGTCTTGGGTGGCTGGGCCACCGGGCTGCTACGGGTGGGCGGCTCGCACGGGTGGTGCTCGGAGGCGTCGGGGGCGGTTGGGGCCTCCTCTCAGGCCTCCTTGGCCTGGCGCTGGTGCTCTCGTGGATCTACACGGGTCACGTCTTCTGGCAGTGGAACGAAAACGTGATGCAGCTCAGTCCGGTCGCGCTTCCGCTCGTGATTCTATTCCCGCTCGCCGTCGCTAGGCGGGGCGGGGTATGGGCTACCCGAATCGCACTTTTCTGCGCGGGACTCTCCGCACTCGGGGCGGTCGCGCAGGTGTTTCCGGGCGTCGATCAGGTGAATGGCGTGGTCATCGCGTTCGCCCTTCCAATCAACGTTGTGCTGGCGTGGGCGCTTCTTGCTTTCGTCTCCGCGTCCCCCACTTCCTCGGTAGAGGAAGCTCGCTAGTTTCATGGGCGTGCGTGGCCTTCCCCAGGCCCGCTTCCGTCCTTGAAGCTGGAGATTCGCGTTCGTGTCAGTGTGTCTTGACGAAGCCTCGCGGTGTGGGCCCCAGAGAGGCCTGGGAGGCGTTCCACTCGTCAGCGTGGGCGGTGACGCATGAATTGGCCGATCGACCTTCAGCCCAAGATCCTCACGACGTTCCGAGAGGGGTGTTCGCGGGCCGATCTCGGACGCGAGCTTCTCGCGGGTATCGTGGTGGGCGTTGTGGCACTTCCTCTGGCCATTGCCTTCGCAGTGGCTTCTGGAGTCCGTCCCGAACAGGGCTTGTACACAGCTATCGTTGGCGGATTGCTGATCTCGTTGCTCTCGGGAAGCCGGGTGCAGATCGGCGGTCCAACCGGCGCGTTCATCGTCTTGACTTTCTCGGTCGTGGCCGAGTTCGGTTACGAGGGGCTTGCCGTAGCCACGCTCATGGCGGGTGTGCTGCTCATCGGCATGGGCTTGGTCCGTCTGGGTTCGGTTATCCAATTCATCCCCTATCCGGTTACCGTTGGGTTTACGGCGGGAATCGCTGCGATTATCTCCGTTGGTCAGATTCCGGATGCTCTCGGCCTGTCACTCGATGAGACGCCCTCTGACTTTATTCCCCGTATCTTCTCGTACGTCGGTGCGATGGACACCGCGCTCCTTGGGGCCGTGGCCGTCAGCGCTGGTACGGCCTTCGTCCTGTTCTTCTGGCCCCGGTTGTCGCAGCGTATTCCCAGCCCTCTTGTCGCGCTGATCCTCGCCACGGTTGTCGTCCAACTCTTTGGAATTCCAATCGAAACGATTGGGAGTCGCTTCGGTGGCGTCCCAACTTCTCTTCCCTCGTTCCGGATTCCACGTGTGCCGCTGGAGGTACTCCCACAGCTCGTTTCACCGGCCGTGGCAATAGCGCTCCTTGGGGCCATAGAGTCGCTCCTGAGCGCAGTGGTCGCAGACGGGATGACCGGCCGGCGCCACAGGTCGAATGCGGAGCTCGTTGGGCAGGGTGTCGCAAACATCGCCTCGCCCCTTTTCGGCGGCATCCCTGTCACCGGGGCAATCGCGCGGACGGCGACGAATATCAAGCATGGGGGACGAACTCCCATCGCCGGTATAGTCCATGCCTTCACACTGCTCATAATCTTGACGACAGTGGGTCGATGGGTCGCTCTCGTTCCGATGGCGGCGCTCGCCGGAATTCTAATGGTCGTGGCGTACCATATGAGCGAGTGGAGGGTGTTCCGTGCACTGCTCAAGGGGCCTAAGAGCGACGTGCTTGTCCTTCTCGCAACCTTTGGACTGACCATTCTCATCGACCTCGCCGTTGCGATTCAGGTGGGTGTGGTGCTTGCGGCCCTCCTCTTCATGAAGCGGATGGCCGAGGTGACGGAGGTGCGGGTCATTACCGATCAACTCCAGGAGGCGGAGAAACTCGGCTTCGAAGCAGAGAATCCCGACGTTGTCCTGCCGCCCAAAACTGAGGTATTCGAAATCGCTGGCTCCTTCTTTTTTGGTGCAGCTCGGCGTTTCACGGAGTGCCTCAGCGAGCTGCATCAACGTCCCAGGATCGTGATTCTGCGGATGCGGGAGGTGACCGCGATGGATGCGACAGGGCTCCATGCACTGGAGGAGGTCCACAAGCGTTTCGTGGGAAACGACGTGACGCTGATCATTTCCGGGGTGCGTGCTCAACCGATGCGTACCCTCGTCCAGTCGGGCGCATTCGATCGACTCGGGCCTGCCAACGTATGCGCCTCATTCAGGCACGCATCCGTACGCGCATGGGAGGTCGCAGACGAACGTGCGGAAGTATTGGCGGTGGGGGTGGCCCCGGAGCGCCACCCAACTTTGGACGACTGAATTTCCCAAAATCTCGCTCCACGGCCGGGGAAGCCATATTCTGCTTCCCTCGGTTGAACTGCCCTGCCACACGGTCTATATTCTCCAGGCTACGGAGCCGCCACTAGTTGGGTGGCCGTTCTAAGGTCGGGCCAACGACGCCCGATTTCTGTTCAGGAGGAGTACCATGAAGCAGGGAATACATCCGGATTACATGCAGGCCACCGTGGTTTGTGCATGTGGAAACCGGTTCGAGACTATGGCTACGCAGGATGAGGTTCACGTTGAGATCTGCTCTTCGTGCCATCCGTTCTACACGGGCAAGCAGCGGCTGGTGGATACTGCGGGACGGGTTGAGCGGTTCAAGAAGAGGTACGAGAAGCAGGGTTAGCGCTCCGATCTCGGCCGGATCATGAAGGATTCACCCATCGACGAGCGGCTTCTGGAGCGCCTGCGCGAAGCCCAGGTGCGGATCGAAGAGATCGACGCGGAGCTCTCTGACCCCGAGGTAGCTCGGAATCCGGACCGTCTCAAGGCGCTCGGTCAGGAGCGCTCCGACGTCGAGCCCAGGGCACGGGCTGGCCAGGAGGTCATGGGGTTGTTAGGCGAGCTCGCGGGGGCACGGGAGCTGGCCGGCGAGGCCGAAGATCCCGATATGAAGGCGCTCGCCCAGGAGGAGATCGAGGTGCTTGTGGCGGCGCTGGAAGCCACCTCTGAACAGTTACGTACCCTCCTCGTGCCAACGGACCCATTGGACTTTCGACCGGCGGTTGTCGAAATCAGGGCCGGTACGGGCGGTGACGAGGCCGGGCTCTTTGCCCACGACCTCTACCGCATGTATCAGCGGGCAGCCGAACGCGAGGGCTGGAATATTGAGCTGATCAGCTTCTCGGAGGGCGTTTCTGGGTCCGTGAAGGAGGCCATTTTCACGGTTCGCGGGAAGGGAGCCTACGGGAAGCTGCGCTACGAGTCAGGCGTGCACCGCGTCCAGCGGGTCCCAGAAACCGAGAGCCAGGGTAGGATTCACACCTCAGCGGCGACGGTGGCGGTGCTCCCTGAGGCCGAGGAGGTAGACCTCGAGATCGCGCCACAGGACTTGCGCATCGACGTGTTTCGGTCGTCTGGCCCCGGGGGGCAGTCGGTGAACACCACGGACTCGGCTGTTCGTATCACGCACCTTCCGACGGGGCTCGTGGTGTCGTGTCAGGACGAAAAGTCCCAGCTCAAGAACAAGAACAAGGCGCTCAAGGTGCTCCGCAGTCGGCTGTTGGATCAGATGATTTCCGAGCAGGAGTCCGAACGGGCGCGGGAGCGTCGGCTTCAGGTCGGCACAGGCGACCGCTCTGCCAAGATCCGGACATATAACTTTCCGCAGAACCGGGTGACGGATCATCGGATCAAGCTGACCCTCTACCGCCTGGGTGAGATTCTGGAGGGGGATCTGGATGAGCTGACGACCGCGTTGCGGCTCGCCAGCCAGGAAGAGCTTCTTGACGACAGGCGCGTATGATGTCTGCGGCGCGAGGGCACTCTGCTCGCCGTGCTGAGCCGGGTCCCGGTGAGACATGGAAGGTGCTCCAGCTCATCTTGTGGAGTGCGGAGTACCTGACAGGCAAGGGTGTCGATTCGGCTCGGCTGGACGCGGAGCATCTGCTTGCTCACACACTTGGCATGGATCGGCTCCAGCTCTATCTGGACTTCGATCGACCGATGTCCGAGGCGGAGCTGGCGGCCTTCAAGCCCCTCCTCCTGAGGCGGGGGAGTCGTGAGCCGCTTCAGCACATCCTCGGGCAGGTGGGGTTTCGCGAGCTGGAATTGAAGTCGGATCGGCGCGGCTTGATCCCGAGGCAGGAGACAGAGTTGCTCGTGGGCGTCGTGCTGGAATGGGCAGCTCGCCACGAGAAGGAGAGCCTGATCGCCCTGGAAATTGGGACGGGTACTGCGGCGATCGCGCTCTCGCTGCTCGTGGAGGGCCCGTTTGAGCGCGTGATTGCGACCGACGTCGACCTGGAGACCCTCGCCCTTGCCCGCGAGAACTCGCTGGCTCAGGGAGTAGGGGACCGGATCGATCTGCGGGTGGGTGACGTGTTCGAGCCCGTTCGCGAGGATGAGCGCTTCGACGTGGTCGTGTCGAACCCGCCCTACGTTGAGGATGGGTGTGAGCCCGACCTCCAGCCGGAGGTGCGGGACTTTGACCCGGCCCAGGCGCTGTACGGGGGCCCTGAGGGGCTCGACGTGCTCACGCGGGTGATCTCCGGTGCGGCTGACCGGCTCTTCCCGGGAGGTCTGCTGGGTCTGGAGATCGGAGCTGGACAGGCGTCTGCTGTAACACGCCTGATAGAGGAGACGGGGAAGTTTGAAAGTCCCACGGTGATGCAGGACTTGGCAAATCAAGACCGCGTCGTACATGCGTGCAGGCTCGCGTGAACGCGGTTTTCCAGGAAAACATCAATAGATAGAGGAGTTTGAGATGGATCGGCTCGTACAGATGGCGACCGACCTTGGCAATGGCCTGGGACGGACGGAGCAGTACAAGGCGCTCAGGCGCGCGATCGAGGAGGTCGGAAAGGACGAGAGCCTAGCCGGACTTCGCAACGATCTCGAGCGTCTCGAGCGTGACATCACGACGGCTATCCAGGCCAAGACCGAGCCGGCGGACGAACTCAAGCAGGAGTACGAGGCCAAGGTCTCGGAGATGCAGACCAGTACGATGTATCAACGTCTCGTGGCGGCGCAGACAAATTTCGACAAGATTCTGATGAAGGTGAATGAGACGATCGAGAAGGGGATCCACGAGGGCTCAGAGAGTCGGATCATCCTTCCGTGACCGAGGCCGGGGAAAGCTAGATGGCTAAGAACCTCGATGACCTGAGGGAACGGGTCTATCCGATTATCACGCCGCTCACCAACTTTCTGGTGCGGCACCGGGTACACCCCAACGCGATCACCACCAGTGGGTTCCTGGTGACCGTGGCGGCCGCGTTCCTCTACGGCACGGACCACGTTCGCTTCGCGGGATTTTGCGTCCTGCTCGGTGGTGCGCACGATATCTTCGACGGGCGGGTCGCACGCCTGAGGGGGATGGAGTCGAAGTTCGGCGCCTTCTACGATTCGACGTTGGATCGAATCAGCGAGGTCGCAATATACATTGGATTGATTTCTCTCTATAACCAGTACGAGATGACCCTCCTCAGCATGGGGATGATCTACATGATCGTGCTGGCGATGGCGGGGTCTCTGATGATCAGCTACACCCGCGCCAAGGCTGAGATATTGGGTATCGAGTGTTCGGTCGGGCTCATGCAGAGGGCCGAGCGCGTGGTACTTTTGGGGTTGGGGTCTTTGCTGTTTGGCCTCAGTTGGGACGGGTTGGTCATCAGCGGTGTTATTGTCCTGTTCGCGGTGCTTACGAATGCGACCGCGATTCACAGGATTATTTGGGTTTATAGACAGGCCGCAGGCATCCCGCTCGAGGACGCCGCTGCCCTGCCAACAATCAAGGAGCGTGTGAACGGTGAAGGATAGTCCTGAAATTCGGCCTGCCCAGGGAAAGCTCGGAATTCTGCTTCCCGGACTTGGGGCGGTGGCCACGACGATGATCGCAGGCGTACTGTCGGCCCGTAGAGGTCTTGCCAAGCCGATTGGCAGCCTGACTCAGATGAACACGATTCGCCTGGGGCGGCGCACCGAGTCACGCACTCCGCTCATCAAGGATCTCGTTCCGCTCGCCGAGCTCGACGATCTCGTCTTCGGCGCCTGGGACCCGATCCCGGATAATGCCTATGAGAGTGCGGTGAACGCAGGCGTTCTCAGCAATGAGCACCTCGATCCGATCAAGGACGAGCTCTCTGCGATCAAGCCGATGACGGCGGCCTTCGATCAGGAGTACGTCACCCGGCTCGACGGGCCCAACAAGAAGACCGGTGCGAACAAGCGGGAGATTGCCGAGCAGATCCGCGAGGACATCCGCCGCTTCAAGGAAGAGAAGGGCTGCGACCGGATCTCGATGGTGTGGTGCGGATCCACGGAGATCTTCCTGCGGTCCGGCCCCACGCATGAGACCATCGAGTCGTTCGAAGCGGCAATGGAGGCGAACGATCCTTCCATCGCGCCGAGCATGCTGTACGCATACGCCGCCCTGATGGAAGGCGTGCCCTACGCAAACGGCGCGCCCAACCTCTCGGCGGACTTCCCGGCCTTCGAGAACTACGCGAAGGAGCATAAAATCCCGATCTGCGGGAAGGACTTCAAGACGGGGCAGACCCTTCTGAAGACCATTCTCGCACCTGGATTCAAGGCCCGCATGCTCGGCGTCAGCGGCTGGTTCAGCACCAACATCCTGGGGAACCGGGACGGAGCAGTGCTCGATGACCCTGCGAGCTTCAAGACCAAGGAGGAGTCCAAGCTGAGCGTGCTGGACACCATCCTGCAGCCTGAGGTCTACCCCGACCTCTACGGCGATCTCTACCACAAGGTGCGGATCAATTACTATCCGCCCCGTGGTGACAACAAAGAGGGTTGGGACAACATCGACATCTTCGGATGGATGGGATACGAGATGCAGATAAAGGTGGACTTTCTCTGCCGTGACTCCATTCTGGCCGCTCCGCTCGTGTTGGACCTGGCGCTCCTCATGGACCTCGCGAGCCGGTGTGGCATGGGTGGTATCCAGGAATGGCTCTCATTCTACTTCAAGAGCCCACAGGCGCTTCCGGGCCTCTACGTGGAACACGATCTGTTCATTCAGCAGTGGAAGCTGAAGAACACGCTCCGTTGGATCGCGGGCGAAGATCAGATCACGCACCTGGGGCAAGAGTATTACGACGAGTGACGTACCACGCGTAGCGATGGCCAATGAGCGGTTCGTAGCTCTCGAGGGCGTGGAGGGCGCGGGCAAGACCACGCAGGCGCAGCTGCTCGAGGAGTGGCTGACCCGCGAGGGCATCGCCTACACGCTGGCGCGGGAACCGGGGGGGACCGAGGTCGGCGAGGCCATCCGGACCGTAGTCCAGGATCGGCCTGAGCTCGACGTCTCTATTGAGACCGAGCTTCTGCTCTACCTGGCTTCGAGGGCATCCTTCGTGCGCCAGATCGTAGAGCCTGCGCTGGCGCGTGGTGAGCTCGTGATCGCCGACCGGTTTTCGATGTCGACGTACGCCTACCAGGGGTATGGTCGCGGGCTTGATTTGGAGTCCGTCCGGGCGATGGACCGCTTCGCCACGGGCGGACTCGTCCCCCATCTATACCTGATCTTCGACCTCCCAGTGGAGGCGGGTCGGCGGCGCCAACAGGTAGCAAATCAGAGCGATGACCGCATTGAGCAGGCGGGTCCGGCGCTGCTTGAGCGCGTTCGCAGGGGATACCTGGAAATGGCGGAACACGATCCGACGGCACACCTCATCGACGCCTCGAAGTCGGCCGAGGAGGTACATGAGGAGGTCAGGAAAGCCTTCCGTGCGATCTTCCCGGAAACTTTCCCTTGCGCCGGCGATTAGTTTTCTTGAATAGGTAGCCCGTTTTCTGGAGTGGGAATACGAAGTGGGGTGGAGCGCACATGAGGCAGAGTAGAAACATTCTCGCACCTATCATGGTGCTCGGGATCGCCCTCGTGACTGGAGGTTGGTTTCTCCAGCAGGGGATGGACCGCGATGAAAGCCTGTATGCTCAGGTGCGCGTGTTCCAGGAGGTCATGGATCACGTTTCGCGTGGGTTCGTAAATCAGGTCGAGGACTCTGACCTGTACGACTCAGCGATCGAAGGGGTGCTGGAGTCGCTTGGTGATCCGCACACTTCGCTCATCGACGCCGAGACGTGGGAGAGCTTCCGCTTCCGCTCGGGGGCGGACGCCGAGTACGGTGGCGTCGGTCTGGAGATCCTCCGCCGTGAAGGAGCGATCACCGTCATGACCCCGCTTCCCGGCGGACCCTCGCTTCGCGCCGGGATTCGGACCGGTGACGTGATCGCGGAGGTCGACGGGGAATCGACTGCGGATTGGGACACGGATGTGACTGCCGACCGGCTCCGAGGAAGGCCGGGCACCGCGGTCGAGATTGGCATCCGGCGGCCTGGGGTGGAGACCGTGATCCCCTTCGCGATCCACCGGGCTGTGATCGAGCTTCTCTCGGTGCCGTTTTCGGTGATGCTCCAGGACGGAATCGGGTATCTGCCACTTCAGGTATTCAGCCAGACCTCGACCAAAGAGGTCAGAGAAGCGCTGGCATCCCTGGACGCTCAGGGCATGACATCGCTCGTCCTCGACCTTCGAGGGAACCCGGGTGGATTGCTCGACGAGGGTGCGGGCGTTGCCGATCTGTTTCTCGAACCCGGTGTCTCCATCGTCGAGACCAAGGGGCGGACTCCCGAGCAGAACCAGGCATTTGTGTCGCGGGCCGGGCAGCTCTACCCCGATCTGCCGATCGTTGTGCTGCTGGACGGTGGCTCGGCCAGTGCCTCGGAGATCCTCGCCGGCGCTCTACAGGACCACGACAGAGCGCTTGTGGTCGGGGCGCAGAGCTACGGGAAGGGCTCGGTCCAGACGCTGTATCGGCTCACGGGTGGGGACATTCTTCGGTTGACCACCGCCAAGTGGTATACCCCCTCTGGCCGGACCATCCAGAAGGACTATGCGGCCCAGAGCGCCGCGTCGGACCTCAGGAACGTTGCGGTCGGGCTGATGGGGGAGCCTATCGTACGACCCATACCGAGCGATCCTGACGTGCCCACCTTCTCTTCCATGGGAGGGCGCACGCTGATGGGAGGCGGTGGGATTACTCCTGACGTGGAGGTGATGCCCGACACGCTCTCCGCCTCGGTGAGGCAAGCGGTGCTAGCACTCGGTGCGCGGGGGGGGATGGTCAGCACGGCGGTGTTCGACTTCGCAGTGCGGTTTGTGCAGGATCGGGAGGTCGAGGTTGGATTCTCCCTTCCCTCTGAGCAGCTCGATCGTTTCCTGGACGAGCTCGGGGCAGGCGGAGAAGGCATCGAGGCCTCCGTGCTACGGGAGTCGAGGTGCTTCCTCCAGCGGCGCGTCGAGCGGGAGATCATGAACCAGGCGGGCGGAGATGAGGGCCGCTTCATGCATGAGGTGGCGTGGGATCTTCCCGTGAGGGAGGCGATGCGTCTGCTCGCCCGCGTCGACTCCCAGGCGGGGCTGTTCGCCGAGATAGACCAGGTCGTCGGCGCCGAGCCCGTGGAAGAGGGTGCCTCCCGCTAACGCCCAACGGGCGGGACGGAGGCCCTTGCCGCGACCCCGCTCGCGCTCGGATGCCGGTTGCTGATCCTCAACGAGCTCGCGCTCTAGAGGCCTGAATCCCCCGGAAGGGATTCGAGGCTCCTGGGGGGCCCATCCCGGTATTCCCCCGCCCCCATGGGCTTCGGTACCTTTCGCGTCTCGCATTCATCGAAAGTGACCTGCATGACCGACACCGAACGAGCGCTGATCAGGCTGAGCGGTGCCTTGGCAGCGTCCGACCGACAGATCCTGCGCCAGGAGATGGAGAGGGCTCGGGATGTGGCGCCGAACAGTGAGGTCGAAGAGGTCATTCTTCAGTCCTATCTCTTCCTGGGGTTTCCCGCGGCGCTGAACGCATTCTCCCTCTGGAGGAGGGTGTCGGGGCAGCCGGCAGATGAGGTGGCGGCGTCGGATGGAGATGAGTGGGGTGCGTGGAGGGAGCGGGGCGAACGAGTGCTTGGAGCGGTGTACGGGGGTCAGTACGAGGCGTTGAGGAGCAACATCAGAGAGCTTCACCCCGACATGGAGCGGTGGATGGTCGCGGAGGGCTATGGAAAGGTCCTGGGACGGCCTGGGCTGGGGCTCCGCACGCGCGAACTGTGCATTGTAGCGCTGTTGGCCGTTCTCGGTGCCCCGAAGCAGCTGTACTCCCACCTGCGGGGAGCGTTGAATGTCGGCGCCGAGCCGGAGGAGGTTCGGGAGGCGCTCGAAGAGGTTGAGGAAATGCTCGAGGCCGGGGGCGCAGAGCTGCGCACCTCGGCGTGGAAGACATGGGACCGCGTGCTCGCCAAGAGCCAGCGTCAACCAGGATAAGAGGGACATGTTTATAGATCGCGCGGTAATCATCGCGTACGGGGGCGTTGGAGGCTCCGGTTCCGAGGCCATGCGTCGCGAGAAAGGGGTGCCGCGCGGTGGCCCTGGGGGTGGAGACGGGGGAGCAGGGGGATCTGTGATCCTGATTGCGGACGCCCAACTGGGGACCCTTATGGACCTCAGGTATCGGCACCACCTCCGCGCCAAGCGCGGCTTGCATGGAGGGAGCAACGCCAAGACGGGGCGGTCGGGGGAGGATCTCATAGTGCGGGTTCCCCCGGGGACAATCCTTCGGGACGCCGAATCCCAGGAGTTTCTCGGCGAGCTCCTCAAGGATGGCGAGCACCTCGTCGTAGCCAAGGGTGGCCGGGGGGGGCGGGGGAACATCCACTTTACGACCGACACGCGGCAGGCACCCCGGTACTGGGAACCTGGCTTTGAGGGCGAGGAAATCCGTGTCGAGCTCGAGCTGAAGCTCATCGCAGACATTGGGCTCGTCGGAGAACCGAACGCCGGCAAATCGACCTTTCTCTCCGTGATCTCTGCG
Organism: Gemmatimonadota bacterium; assembly: GCA_036679625.1. Taxonomy (GTDB): domain Bacteria; phylum Gemmatimonadota; class Gemmatimonadetes; order Longimicrobiales; family Gaopeijiaceae; genus JAZDDA01. Next base: position 59,530 of record JAZDDA010000110.1, read on the forward strand.
GCCGAGCCGAAGATTGCCGACTACCCGTTTACAACCGTGTCACCAAACCTGGGTGTCGTGCAGATCTCCGACTTCCGCTCCTTCGTGGTCGCCGACATCCCGGGAATTATCGAGGGAGCACACGAGGGGAAGGGACTCGGCCACCAGTTCCTCAAGCATATTGAGCGCACCCGCAGTCTGGCCCTGATGGTCCCCGTCGATGCAGAGGACTGCCAGGCTGAGTACGACACGCTCCGCACGGAGCTCTCCTCCTATTCGAAGGAGCTCGCCGGCCGCCCTCACTGTGTGGTGCTTACCAAGGTGGATCTCCTCTCCGACGCTGAGGCTGTCCCGTCGATCGTTGCTCCCGAAGCCTGGGGTACGTTTTCGATCTCGTCGGTGACCCGTGACGGCATGACGGAGCTGCTCGAGGGACTGTGGGCTCGTGCTCAGGAGGCGCTTGCTGAGGAGCGCGGCGGCGAGGACGAATGGTGGACGCCCTAGTACCAGCCCCAGCCCCAGCCCCAGCCCCAGCTCCAGCTCCAGGCCAGGGGCCGTCAGCCCGTTTGGAGGAGCTGGAAGCCACACTGCGGCTTCTGGAGGCCCCGCGCGTGGGGCCACGCATGATGGTCGGTGTGTTCGAACGGTGGGGTACGGCCACGTCAGCATTGGCGGACCCAGCGGGGCTGCGCACCGTCGTGGGGCCCAGAGCTGTTCGGTACGCCCGCAGCTCCGAATGTGCTTCGGTGGTTGGGGCCACCATGCGGGCGTGTGAGGCGGGGTCGATCGCGTGGATTACCCGAACGGATCCGACGTACCCCACGGCGCTTGCCGAGCTTCACGATCCACCCCCGGTCGTGTTCCTGCGCGGCGACCCGGGACTCCTGGCTCGCCGCGGAGTCAGCATCGTCGGATCCCGGCGCTCGACCGAGTACGGGCGAGGGGTCGCGAGGTCTCTCGCCGGCGCGCTCGTTCGCGACGGAATTTCGGTGATCAGCGGGATGGCGCTCGGGATCGACGGCGCCGCCCACCGCGGGGCTCTCGACGCAGGTGGCGCTACCATAGCGGTGCTGGGGTCTGGCCCCGATCAGCTCACGCCTGCTTCCCACCGGCAACTTGGAATGCAGATCGTGGAACAGGGGCTGGTGTTGTCGGAGTTCACGCCGGGAACCCCAGCAAGGGCTGCGCACTTTCCTCGACGCAACCGCCTCATCGCGGCGCTTTCCGTCGCGTTGGTGGTGGTGGAGGCCGCTGAGCGAAGCGGTGCGTCGATCACGGCCATGCATGCGGCCGATCTCGGGCGGGACGTGTTTGCTGTACCGGGACCGATCGACGCTCCCCAGAGCCGTGGTACCAACCTCCTTATTCGCGATGGAGCGGGCATCGTGACGTCGGTCGAGGACTTCATTGCCGTGGTGGGTCAGGGGTGGGTGGGTGACCTCTTCGGGCCTCGCGGGGCGAGTGCCAGGAGCACCGGTAGCGATCTCCCTTCAGGCCTCGACGAATGGGGGGAGGCGCTGTGGGCAAAGCTCGATGCCCACCCGGTGCATGTGGATCAACTCGCTGCCGATGCCGGCCTCGAGGTGCGCGTTGCGCTCATTGGCCTGACGAAGCTCGAGATTCGTGGGTGCGTGGTCCAGGAACCTGGACAGCGGTTCCGCAGAGCTTCATGACGCCCCCGCACGAGGGCGTTGGGTCGCTGTACATCCATGCACCCTTTTGTGCACGCAGGTGCATCTACTGCGACTTTGCGGTTCACCTTGACCGGGATCCCCGTGTGACCTCGTGGATCGAGACGGTCGCAGCGGAGTTGGCGCTCCTCGAGGCGGATCCCGCGTTCAGGCTTTCGCCCCGGCTGGAGACCCTCTACGTCGGTGGGGGAACTCCCTCGTTGCTGGGACCAGGGGTCATGCGGGGGCTTGCCGACGCCATCGGAGAGGAACGCCTTGCCGCTCCAGACCTTGAGTGGACCGCCGAGGCGAACCCCGAGAGCCTCACCGCTGAGGTTGCAGGGGGTTGGAGCGCGGCTGGGGTCAACCGCCTGAGTCTGGGCGTGCAGAGCTTCGACGCCCGTGCCCTCGAATGGATGGGCCGACTTCATGGCCCCGAGGGTGGACCCCGAGCCGTGTCCATCGCCCGTGATGCGGGGATCCAGAACATCAGCATAGACCTGATCTTTGCACTCCCCAACGAAGTGTCACGCTCCTGGGAGCGAGACCTGGAGGCGGCGCTGGCGCTGGAGGTTTCACACATCAGCCTGTATGGCCTCACCGTCGAGGCGGGCACCCGGCTCGCACGGATCGTCGCAGAGGGAAACGCTGAGCCGGCGGAGGCTGAACGGTATCGGCGTGAGTTCCTGATGGCGGCGGACACCCTCGCCGGAGCCGGGTACGAGCACTACGAGGTCTCGAACTTTGCGAGGCCGGGACTCCGATCGCGTCACAACTCGGTCTACTGGAGTGGGGCCCCCTATGTTGGGGTAGGCAACGGCGCCCACAGCTACCGGTTTCCGGTGCGGAGATGGAATATCCGATCGTGGGAGGAGTACCGGGAGGCCGTCCGGGAGGGGCGCAGCCCCGAGGAAGAGCGCGAATCCCTCGCGACGGAGCAGGCCGAGCTCGAAGCTCTATGGCTTGGCCTCCGAACCGACACGGGTATCGCCACGGATCGCCTCGAGGGATCGGCCCCGGCGCTCCTGAACACCTGGGTCGAGAGAGGGCTGGCGAGCGTGTTGGAGGGCACCCTGCGGCTGACTGCCGAGGGGTGGTTGGTAATGGATCGATTGACGTTGGATCTGGAGGAGGCCTTGTCCGGGCGATAAGTTCTGTCATGGGTGAAGAGAGAGGTAGCCAAGGCGTAGGCGACGCACTGACCGACCGCGAGCAAAGCGTTCTCGATGCCGTCGTGCGCACGTATGTCGCGTCGGCGGAGCCGGCGGGGAGCCGCACGCTCGTCGACCGGTTCGAGCTCGGTGTCTCTGCTGCGACGGTGCGGAACACGATGACGGCCCTGGAGGAAAAGGGTTATCTGTTCCACCGGCACACCTCTTCGGGGCGGGTACCAACCGATCTTGCCTACCGATTCTTCGTGGACCAGCTCATCCGGCCGGGTCCTCTGAGCGAGGGGGATCGGCGTCGGCTCGAGCGAGAGTTGGATAGCGAGGGCTCATCGGCGATCGAACGTCTGGTGAGCCGCGCGACGAGGGCGCTGAGCATTCTCACGCATGAACTCGGCGTGGCCGTGGGTCCGCAGCTCCGAAGCGCGGTGCTCGAGCGCATCGAGCTGGTACGGGTGTCCGCAGAGAAGGTCCTCATGGTGGCGACTGTGCGGAGTGGGGTCGTGCGTACGGTGTACGTCGATCTCCCCGGGGGAGTCGAGGTCGAGGTCCTGGCGACCGTCAAACTGGTTCTGAATGAGCGCCTTTCTGGACTCACGCTGGGGGAGATCAGCGAGACCTTGCCAGCCCGGTTGCGGGACGTGTGCACCGATCAGACGACGTCGGCGCTCCTGAACATCTTTGTGCAGGCGAGCCCAGAGCTGTTCGGTGGACCAGACGTTGACGGTGCCGATGTGCACCTCGGCCACACCTCGGTGCTCGCGGCTCAACCTGAGTTCACGACCGGTGAGCGGCTCAAGAACCTCATTGAACTCACTGAAGAGAAGGCCGTGCTCGCCGATGCCCTGCTCAGCCAGGACCACAGGAGCGGGCTCACGGTTACGATTGGCGGAGAGAACTCCAACGCCGCCCTGGCGGACTTCACGCTCGTGACGGCGGAGTACCACGTGGGGAACCTCAAGGGGGTGATCGGGGTGATCGGACCGACGCGCATGCCCTACGAGCAGGTGATCGCGATCGTCGACAACGCCACGAGCCTCATCAATAGCATTCTCGCCTCCTGACGGGGCCTTCTAGACCAGACTGAATATGGCAGACTACTACGAGCTTCTTCGTGTCTCGCGGGATGCGTCCAGCGAAGACATCAAGAAGGCCTACCGCCGCAAGGCACTCAAATACCATCCGGATCGAAACAAGGGCTCCAAGGAGGCCGAGGATCGCTTCAAGGAGGTCACTGAGGCGTACGAGACGCTTCGAGACTCCGAGAAGCGGGCGCTCTACGATCGGTACGGTGAGGAGGGCGTAAAGAGGGGCGCGGGTGGCGGTGGATTCGGGGCGGGAGGCTTCGACTTCGCAGAAGCGGTGGACATCTTCATGCGCGACTTCGGAGGGTTCGGAGGTGCCGAGGATCTGTTCGGCGGGCGGTCGCGGCGCGGGCAGGGGGGGACGGTCAGCAAGGGGCAGACACTCAAGGTTCGGCTCCTGATCACGCTCGCTGAGGTCGCATCCGGTGTGTCGAAGCGCATTCGTGTCGCGGTGCTCGAACCCTGCGAGGTCTGCAAGGGCTCGGGTGCCAGGGATGGCGCTCAGCCTACCCCCTGCGGGCAGTGCGGTGGCCGTGGCGAGGAACGTGTCGTTCAGCGAACGGTCTTCGGTCAGTTCGTGAGCGCGGCGCCATGCCGGGCGTGCGGGGGTGAGGGGCGCGTGGTCGAGCACCCCTGCGACACCTGCAGAGGAGATGGACGTGAGCGCCACGAACGCGAGGTGGAGGTGGAGGTCCCCCCCGGCGTTACGGGCGAGAACTACATCTCCCTCAGGGGTCAGGGCAACGCGGGCCCCCGAGGCGGTCCAAGAGGCGACATCATCGTACTGCTCGAGGTCGAGGAGGACCCGCGCTTCGTGCGGGACGGCTCCGACCTCAGGTATGGCCTCCCGATCACCTTTGCCCAGGCGGCGCTCGGAGACGAGATGGAGGTGCCGACCGTCGACGGTACCGTGGACATCACCATTCCGCCTGGAATCCAGAGCGGAGAGGTCATCCGGCTTCGTGGGCAGGGGCTCCCCGAGCTGAATGGGCGCCATAGGGGGGACCAGCTGGTGCAGGTCTACGTGTGGACCCCGGAGACGCTGACCAGCGAGCAGGAGGAGGCACTCAGGGCCCTCCGTGAGGTCGAAGATCCGGCGCCGGAGACTCTGGATGCCGGGACGCGAAAGGGTTTCTGGGCCCGAATGAAAGAAGTGTTCACCTGAACGATACCGCCCCACACGGGTGGATAGTCCTCACCGTGGGCGTAGAGGGTGACCTCGCAAGGGAGCAGGTTTCCGAGACGCTCCTCGCCGAGGGGGGGAGCGCCATCGAGGAGGTCGTGGGTGGCCTTCGTACCTTCTTGCGACCACCGGACGACCTGGTCGCCTTTAGGCTCCACATGGCATCGTCACTCGCGGCGATCCGGGGAGTTGCGGCCGACGCCGTCACCTGGGATTGGCAAGCGGATGAGGATTGGACGCGACTCTGGAAGGAGGGCCTCGCCCCCCGGTGTATCACACCACGGTTGGTGGTCTGTCCAAGCTGGTGCAGCTACGACCCGCGGCCTGGCGAACACGTCATCGTTCTTGACCCCGGCATGGCCTTCGGAACCGCAGAGCACGGCACGACGCGTGGGTGTCTCCGGCTTCTGGACGCGACTGTAGGGCCAGGGGAGCGCCTCCTCGATGCTGGGACGGGGTCTGGCATTCTCGCCATTGCGGCGGCGATGCTCGGTGCGCGAGAGGTGCTTGGAGTGGAGTCGGATGAGTCCGCATGTCCGACCGCCGTGGAGAACGTCACGGCGAATGGTGTCGAGGGCGTGGTGCGGATCGAGACGGGGATCGTATCGACGACGTTCCTCAGCGACTCGAGTCCGTGGGACGGGATTGTGGCCAACATCAAGACCTCGGTGCTCACACCCTTGCTCTCCTCCCTCGCCGGCGCGATCAGCCCCGACGGGTGGATCATCCTCAGCGGGATCCTCAGGGAGGAGTGGGCCACGCTGGTCGAAGATGCGAAAGCAGCTGGGCTTACCCTTCAGGCTGACGATCCCGACGAGGAATGGCGCTCCGGCCTCTTTCGTCGTTAGAACGCTCTCCATCCGTCAGGCGGCTCGCCGGATCGTATCGAATCGCCGCGTCTCATCGGTTCCGGTGGAGGCGGCCGGAGGCGGTGTGGACGTCGCTCTCCATTTTTCGGCCTCCTGCACCAGATAGACCCATCGGGCGAGGAGAGCTGGGGATCCCTCGTCGACGTGGAGACCGAGGGCTCGGATTGCGACGCCGATTCGCTCCCACCGACGGGGCGGGAGGTCGCCGGGACGCACATCCCTCGGGACCACCCAGGTGTTCTCCCCTTCGTCGTGTTCGTCGATGCCGGCACGGTGGACAGAAGGCACGGTGGGGTGGCTGGCCCACGTTCTCCAGGGTCCAAGCCAGGGGTCGAGCAGGCGAAATCCCTCCGACTCGGATCTCAGCCATCCGCGGAGTCGTGAGCCCGGGGTGAGGTGTCCCTGCTCGTGCGCGACCATGTCTCTCAGTTGTGCGAGCGAGAGTCCCGGTATGCCACGGCGAGATAGCATTTCCGTGAGGGAGTCCCTGGTGAGGTTCATCTGTTACTCCTTCAGTTTGAGGGGGTGGAATTTCGAGCACTGCCTGCCCGGAGGACATGATCGGATGGGACAGATGGCGGTCCGTTGACCCCGCGATGGAGGCCCCGGTAGCTTCTCCCATGGAAAACGATCTGAAGGACCGACTCAGGGCGGCACTGACTCAGGCGCGGAAGGGTCGGGAAAAGCCCACCGTTCTCGTCATTTCAACGATTATCTCCGAGGTTCGGAACAAGGAGATCGAGCTCGGCTCCCCGCTGGACAACGACGCGGTTGAGGCGGTGCTCGCTCGGGGGATCAAGCAGCGGAAGGATTCGGCGGAGCAGATGAGGGATGCGGGGCGTGCAGAGTTGGCTGAGGTCGAGGAGGCCCAGATCGTCATACTCAAGGAATTCCTGCCTCCACAGCTCACCGAGGACGATGTTCGGGCGCTCGTTCGCGCTGCGATCGAGGACGGGGTCAGCGAGATGGGGCCGCTGATGGGGCGCCTCATGCCCACCCTCCGCGGTCGATTCGACGGGAAAGAGGCCAACCGAATCGTGCGCGAGGAAATGTCGTAGACAACTCGTGATCGGACACGCCCTCTCCGTCCTTGAGTTTTCGAAGGTACTCCAGCGCGTGGCCTCCGGAGCGGCGAGCCCCCAGGGCAAGGCCGCCATCCTTGCCCGGACTCCCGGAACCGACCGACCCGCGCTGCAGGCTGAGCTCTCGCGGGTCGCGGCGATGCACGCCTTTACCGAGAAAATCGTTCCGTGGGGAATGCCCGCGATTCCTGAGGCCGAGTCCGGCCTTGGGCGACTCGGCGTCGAGGGAGGTGTCCTCGAGGGACTCGACGTGTACAGGCTGGGCGTGGTGCTCGCCTCCTCCCGCACGATGATCGCGCTGCTCGACGAACATGCCGGCACCGAGGCGCTGCTGGCGCCCTTGGGTGACCGCCTCTTCGCCGCACCGAAACTCGAAGCGCGCCTGCTCCGATCGGTAGACGAGTCTGGCGCGGTGCTCGACGAGGCGAGCCCCGCCCTCAAGAGCCTGCGCGCTAAGATCCGGGGCGCACACTCGAAGATCGTGCGGCGCCTCGAGGCCTTCGTACGGGACCTTCCTGAACGCACGGTGGTGGCCGATGCCTCGATCGGGCTTCACGAGGGGCGGTACGTGGTTCCCATCCGTCGCGAGGGGCGCGGTGGGGTGGGGGGAATCGTGCACGGAGAGTCCAGCACGGGAGCGACGCTCTTCGTCGAGCCACCGGTCGCCGTCGCGCTCATGAACGAGCTTCGCGAGCTGGAGGGGGACGAGTCTCGTGAGGTGCTGCGCATCCTCCGGGAGTTCACCGGAGAGCTGGGCGGAGTCCGCGACGGCATCTCGGCATCGCTCGACGCACTGATCGAGCTCGACACGCTGAGTGCTCGCGCTCGCATGATGGCGGAGTGGAGCGCGAGTCCTCCCGAGCTTCTGGAGGTCGGGAGTCAGGCGTTGGTGATCGAGGGAGGGCGCCATCCCCTCCTCGATGCCCCTGAGGGTGGAGAGATCATCCCCTTCGATCTGGTGATCGAGGCTGGAGAACGAGCCCTCGTTGTATCGGGTCCGAACACCGGAGGTAAGAGCGTCTTCCTCAAGGCGGTGGGGCTGATTTCGGCCCTCGCGCAGAGCGGGATCGTTCCCCCCGTCCGAAGCGGCTCACGGGTGCCGGTGTTCAGCTCGTTCTTCGCGGACATCGGAGACGAACAGTCCATTGCGGCGAGCCTGTCGACGTTCTCTGCCCATGTTGGCAACATCCGGGAAATCGTAGATCACGCAGATGCTGGTTCGCTCGTGCTCATAGACGAAATGGGCACAGGGACCGATCCGACGGAGGGTGCAGCGCTTTCCCGGGCGGTGATCGAGCACCTGGTTGAGGGGGGTTCGCTGACGATTGCAACCTCGCATCTGGGAGCGCTCAAGAGGTTGGATGCGGAGGGTAGCGGAATCGTGAATGCCTCGCTGCAGTTCGATTCTGAGCGACTCGAGCCCACATACCACCTCCTGAAGGGGCGTCCGGGGCGGAGCTTTGGGCTCGCCATCGCTCGGCGGTTGGGGGTGGCGAAATCCGTCCTCGATCGAGCCGAGTCCTTCGTGTCTTCCGGTGAGGTGAGCGTAGAAGACCTGCTCGAGCGTCTGGAGAGCAAGGACCGTGAGGCGCATGAGCTAGTGGCTTCCCTCGCGCGCGAGAAGACAGAAGCCGCTCGTTTGCGCGCAGAGTTGGAGGTAAGGGAGTCGGTCCTCCACGAGGCTGAGCGGGGTGCGGAACGCAGAGCACGCGATGAAACCCGCGCGCTTCTCCTCGAGGGGCGGCGGGAGGTCGAGGAGGCCATTCGCGAGGTGAGGGAGGCACGGACCGCCGATGAGGTCTCCCAGGCTGCGCGGGTCGCTCGAAGGAGCATCGAGGAGGCGGCGGAGAGACAGAAATCCCTTCGCCCCGGCAAAGGAGCGCTCGGATCCGACGACGACATCGAGGTTGGCAAGCGGGTCCGGATTGGAGACGGTTCGTCCAGGGGAGTCGTGCTGGAGCTTCGCGATCGCCGGGCGGTAGTGGACGTGTCCGGCGTCCGGCTCCAGGTTGGGCTGGAGGAACTGTCAGTCGTCGAGGGGAGCGGACAGAATGATGCACCAGCGCGCGGCGGTGTGCGTTGGTCGGGTGTGGCTGGAAACGCCCGATCTGAGGTGGACCTCCGTGGACTGCGCATCGATGAAGTTGAGTTTGCGCTCGGTCCGGCCCTCGACCAGGCCTATGTGGCCGCACTTCCTGAACTCAGAATCATTCACGGGAAGGGAACTGGGGCCGTGCGCGCTCGCGTGACAGAGGTGTTGAAGGCGGACTCGCGCATCCGAGATTTTCGGCTGGGCGGCCCAGGTGAGGGAGGTGCGGGGGTTACGGTGGTGAGCTTCGGATGATACCAGACGATCAGGTTGAAGAGGTAAGGGCCCGCGCCGATATCGTCGACATCATCGGCGAGTACGTCTCGTTGAAGCGGGGTGGAAAGGACTTCAAGGCTCGGTGCCCGTTCCACGAAGAGAAGACCCCCTCCTTCTACGTGGCACCCTCCAAGGGGCTGTACAAATGCTTCGGCTGTGGTGAGGCAGGTGACGTCTTCGGTTTTCTCATGAAGCGAGCCGGGATGAGCTTTGTCGATGCAGTGAAGCATGTGGCCGAGCGCTCGGGGGTTGAAATTCGCGAGGTGACCCGGGGCCGGGCCGAGGAGGATCCACTCCGGCATCTCTACGAGGCGAATGCATTCGCCCGAATGTTCTTTCAGGACACGCTCTGGAGCGAGGAATCCGGGACGCGAGCGCAGGCCTACCTCGCATCCAGGAATCTCGACCGCGAAACAGCGGAGCGGTTTGGCCTCGGGTACGCCCCGGACGAATGGCGGAGTCTGCGTGAGGCGGCTGCCCACCACGGAATCACCGATGAAACGCTCCTCGAGGTGGGGCTCATCACCTCGAGCGAGCGTTCCAGGGAGCCCTACGATCGTTTCCGAGACCGGCTCATCTTTCCGATCGAGGACCTCGGGGGAAGAATCCTGGGCTTCGGAGGCCGGGTGCTCGAGAGTGGCAGGGAGGGTCAGCCCAAGTATGTGAATTCCCCGGAATCGCCGATCTACCATAAGGGCCAGATGCTCTATGGGCTTTCGTGGGCAAAGAATCACATTCGGAAAGAAGATGCGGTGGTGCTCGTCGAGGGATACACCGACGTCGTCTCCCTTGGGGCTGCCGGAATCAACAACGTGGTCGCTCCGCTGGGGACTGCTGTGACGCCTGAGCAGGTGACCTTGCTCGGCCGCTACTCCAAGCAGGCGTTCCTCCTCTTCGATTCCGACCAGGCGGGGCTCAAGGCGACATTCCGTGCCGCGGATCTTCTTCTGCAGGCGGGGCTCCAGCCCAAGGTGGTGACGCTTCCTCCGGGGGAAGACCCCGACACCCTGGTCCACAAAGAGGGGAGGGAGGCGATCGAAGAGCTCATCGGGCAGGCGATGGATATCCTCGACAGAAAGATTCAGATCCTCGAAGAAAACGACTACTTCTCCTCGATTGAGCGCACCAGAAGTGCAGTGGATCGCTTGCTGCCAACTCTGCGCTCTGCGACCGATCCGGCGCTCCGAGATATCTACGTTGCCCGAGTAGCGGATCGCACGGGGGTTCGGCGAGAGACTCTCGAAGAGGAGTTGAGCCGCCAGACTCCGGGGCCGACACGGCCCCGGCCAGGACCCTCTGGCCGCAAGGAAAGACAAGCACAGCACCGGATTCCGCGAATGGGGGCGGAACGTCAACTCCTGCTTCTCATGGTGAAGGCGCGTGACTGGGTCGAGAGGGCAGGGGAGCGAGTTGGGCCCGGGGACTTTGTCGATCTCAATCACAGGGCCATCTTTGAGGTTCTGGTGGAGTCCCCGGAGTTGACCGGGTTGCCGGAGGGCATGGAGGCGGGCGTTGCCCGGATCTTCGAGGAGTTGATGGCGGACCCGTCCGAACTCTCCCAGGTGGGGAGGGTGTTCGCCGAGTCGGTGAATCGAATTCTTGGACGATCCGACGAAGAGCGCTCTGCCGAGCTTGACCGAGCCATCTCTGCGCGAGAGCATGAGCAGGCAGATGACGATGTGGTCGTCGAGCTCCTCCGCGAGAAGGAACGCCTTCGGCTCAGCCAGATTAAGACCGGGACCGCAGGGTGGCATACGACTGCCCGACGGATCAACCGCAAAAATAATGACCAACAGGACGGATCATGACCGAAAGCCGAGCGTCTCTCAAAGAACTCCAGGAGCTTGACCAGGAGATCGCACTCGTCCGAGACCGGATCGGTGCGTTTGCACCGGAGCTGGAAAGCATCGAGGCCAAAGGTGTCGCGTTGGAAGGAGAGATCGGTACGCTCGAGAAGCGACTCACCGAGAGCAAGGTCGAGGAACGCAGGCTGGAGGTTGTGGCGGAGACCAAACGCGAACGGATTGGGAAGCTTGGCGACCGGCTCACTCAGGTCCGTACGGTTCGGGAAGAGGCGGCGGTCAACACCGAGCTCGACATGGTGAAGCGGAGCCTCGAATCCGATGAGCAGGATGTGTACACGCTCATCGACCAGATTCGCCGGATGGAGGAACGCCTCGCGGAGATGACGGAAGCGTTCACCTCTGAAAAAGATGGAATTGAGCCGCGCAAGCTGGAGTTGTTGACCGAGCAGAAGTCTGCCCAGAAGAAATTCGATCAGCTCACAGGCGCTCGGGACGGCTTCGCAGAGTCGATTGATGAGCGTGAGCGTGCGATGTACGAGCGCATCAAAATGGGCGGGCGGGACACGGTTGTTGCCAGCATGACCCAGGACGGTGCCTGCGGTTCGTGCTTCCAGATCATCCCACTACAAATTCAGAGTGTCATCCGCAACACCGAGACGCTGGTGCGTTGTGAGGGGTGTGGGGTGATCGTGATGCCGCCGGACCTCGAGGCCGAGGCCGCCGCTGCTGAGGCTGCCGAAGAAAGGGCCGCTGCGGTGAAGGAGGCCGAGGAAGCGACCAAAGAAGCGACGGAAGCCGACACCCAGGAAACGGCCGATGCCGAGGCTGAGGGCGAGACCGCTCCGGGAAGTCCGCTGCTCGACGCGCTACTCGGACTCGACGAGGAGGCCGAGGACAAGGCCGAGGAGAAGGCGGATGGCGCGAAATCCGAGGTGGAGGGTTTTCTGGCCGTCGACGGTACGCCGGCTGATGTGATCGGCGAAGCGGCCCCAGCCGAGGCCGATTCCGCTGCGGGTGAGGAGAGTCCAGAAGCGCCGATCCAGGGCTGACCGGAGTCACTCCGGTGGCTGGCCCTGCCGCCCTCCCGTTCTCTGAGCCCGTTTGGGAGGTTCCTCCCGTTCCCGACGGCCCACGCGCCGCTGCACTTGGAGTTGCCCTCTCCCTACCGGCGCTCGTCTGCAAGCTCCTGGTGGTTCGGGGGCTCGCGGATAGCGAAGAGGCGAAGCGGTTTCTTCGTCTCGAGCTCGAATCCTCCTTTTCGGCCTCGCAGCTGGCGGGGGCCGCTGAGGCCACCCGGCGCATTCTGCGTGCCCTGCATGAGGGCGAGACGATCCTCGTGCACGGCGACTACGATGTCGATGGCGTGTGCGGCGCGGCGCTCTTTACGAGGTGGCTCCGACGACTTGGGGGCACGGTCGTCCCCTTCGTGCCCCACAGGATCCGCGACGGATACGACTTCGGTCCGGGCGGGCTACGGGCCGCGACCGACGCCGGAGCCTCGCTTGTCCTCACCGTGGATTCTGGGATTCGGGCTGTGGAAACCGTTCTGCAGGCGAACGAGCTTGGGATCGACGTCGTCATTACGGATCACCACACGGCCGGCTCGGAGTTGCCGAACGCAGCGGTGATCGTAGATCCCAACCAAGCTGGGTGTCCGTACCCGAACAAGGGATTGTGCGGCACCGGAGTGGCGTACCGGATCTGTGAACTGTTGGCCGACGCCGAGGGCATCGATCGATCGGAGCTGCACCCCGACCTGGACCTCGTCGCGCTGGCCACGGTGGCCGATGTGGTCCCTCTCAATGCCGAAAACCGCACCCTGGTACGCTTTGGACTCAAGGCGTTGGCCCGCACCGAGAAGCCGGGGCTGCTGGCACTCCTGAAGGTGGCGGGCGTGTATGGCTCGATCGACGCGGGGGCGGTGGGGTTCCGCGTGGCCCCCAGAATCAATGCGGTGGGGCGGATGGACGACGCCGCGCTCGCGCTCGAACTTCTCCTCACCGAGGACGCTGGAGAGGCCACGCGGCTCTCGCAGCGGGCCGAGGAGCTCAACCAGCTTCGCAAGGATGAGGAGCGCAGGACTCTCGACGAAGTCATGGGTCAGATCGCCGAAGCCTACGACCCCGAGGAGAACTTCGGGCTTGTGGCCATTGGGGAGGGGTGGCACCCCGGCGTGATCGGCATCGTCGCCTCGCGGGTTGTCGATCGCCTGCACCGTCCGACGGTGATCGTCTCGCTCGGTGACGAGGGAGGGAGGGGAAGCGGTCGTTCGATTCCCGGCTTCGACCTGCTTTCGGCAATCGAGCGCTGCGCCGAACACCTCGGGCGCTTCGGGGGTCATCCGCAGGCGGCGGGTATGGATCTCGAACGTGAGAACGCCTCTGCGTTTCAGGCTGCATTCGCCCGGGAAGCGCGGAAAAGGCTGGAGGGCGAGTCTCTCGCTCCAAGGCTGAGGCCCGAGTTGGAGGTTCACATCTCAGAGTTGACGCTGGAGGCCGCACGATACCTCGAGTACATGGGCCCCTTCGGGATGGGGAACCCCAGGCCGGTGCTGATCGCCCGAAACCTTGCCCTCGCACGCACACCGAGCGTAGTGGGGCAGGGTCATCTGAAGGTGGTGCTCGAGCAGGATGGGAGCTCGATCGGGGGAATCGGGTTCGGACTCGCCGAACGCATCGACATCAAGCGGTTGCCAGGGGCGAACCTCGAGGCGGTGTTCCAGCTCAAGGTCTCGACGTTTCGTGGACGCGAGAGTGCCGAAGTGCAGCTCAAGCACCTGCGTCCCTCCGGAGAAGCTTGAATGAGAGTCATCGCTGGGAAGTGGGGCGGACGAAGAATCAGAGCGCCCAGGGGATCCGCCGTGAGGCCGACCACCGACCGGGTTCGAGAGTCCTGGATGGCCGCGCTGGGCCCCAAGCTGATCGACGCCGAGGTCGTCGACCTCTTCGCTGGATCCGGTGCACTGGGGCTGGAGGCGCTGAGCCGGGGAGCGAATTCCTGTGTCTTCGTGGAACAGGCTCGCGGCGCACTCACAGTCCTCAACGAGAATATCGAGGGCCTGGATGCTGCCGAGCAGAGTACCGTCCTGCGCCGAGATGCACTCGCCTATGTGCGCAATCTGGCCCCCTCTACCTTCGACCTCGCCGTTGCTGATCCACCGTACGATCGGGGTCTTGCGGCGGAGTTGCTCGCCCTCTTTGCGAAGAACCCGTTTGCGGATGAACTCTGGGTCGAGCATCGTGCATCGGAGGACATTCCAGAATATCCCGGAATGAAGCAACGCACCTACGGTGACATCACCCTCACCCTTGTTGAAAAATGAGACGAGCCGAAAGAGTAGTAGCGATCTATCCAGGGTCCTTCGATCCCATCACAGTGGGTCACGAAGACATCGCCCGGCGGACACTCCGCGTAGCCGACCACCTCATTATCGGCGTGGCGCACACCGCCACCCAGAGCAAGCAGGGGCTGTTCGACGTCGAGGAGCGGGTGGAGCTGATCCGTGAGGTCTTCGCTGAGGAAGATCGGATCGAGGCAGTACCCTTCTCTGGCCTCCTTGTGGACTTCGCCCAGGAGGTGGGAGCCCACTTCGTGATCCGGGGCCTCAGGGCGGTCTCTGACTTCGAGTACGAATTCCAGATGGCTCAGATGAACCAGGAGCTATACCCCGAGCTCGAGACGCTCTTCCTGACGCCGGATGTAAAGTTCTCGTTCGTCTCGGCGTCCCTTGTTCGAGAGGTGTCTCGGCTTGGGGGTGACGTCGCTCGGTTTGTGTCCCCGCCGGTTCTCGCACGCCTGAAGGAAAGGCACGGGAGTTGAGTTACCGTGAGACACTGAGGAGCCGGGCCCGGAAGCTGCAAAAGACGCTGGTTTTTCCCGAGAGTGGGGATGAGCGAATCCTCGAAGCGCTCGTGACCTTGCAGACAGAGGGGCTGGCTCGCCCTGTAGCCCTTGGACAGAAGGACGAGGTACACAGTGCCTTCGCCGCGCTGGGGGGCGATCCGGACCAGCTACCCGTCGTGGATCCCACCCATCCCGAGGTGATTGACCGGTACGCTCCCGTCTATGCTCGACGGCGTGGGGGAGGCGCTGCCGTTGCCGCCGATGCAGCGGCGCGCGTCTCGCAGGCGATTCTACTCGCCGGAGTGATGGTCGATTCCGGGGAGGCGGACGGTGCCGTCGCAGGAGCCGTCCACTCGACCGGAGACGTACTTCGGGCTGGAATCCGCTCGCTCGGGATCGCCGACGGCCTTGATACCGTCTCGTCGTCGTTCTACATGGTGGTGCCTCCGTTTCGCGGGGAGGACGCTGAGGTGCTCACCTTCTCGGACGCGGCGGTGGTCCCGGACCCCAACCCGAGGCAACTCGCCGAGATCGCTGCCGCTGCCTCAGATGCCCGCGGACTGGTGGTGGGGGACGAGCCTCGCGTTGCCTTTCTGTCGTTCTCCACACACGGAAGTGCAGCCGGAGCGGCGGTCGATAAGGTCCGATCCGCGCTCGAGGAGTTCCGAACGCTACGTCCCGATGTGGCTGCGGACGGGGAGCTTCAGGGAGATGCAGCGCTCATTCAGGCTGTGGCCGACCGAAAGGCTGGCGGATCGACTGTTGCGGGCCAGGCAAACGTTCTGATATTCCCTGATCTTGGCGCTGCGAACATCGCGTATAAACTGGTGGAACGTTTGGCTGGAGCCACTGCATTGGGACCCATCGTTCAGGGACTCCGGTGCCCGTACAACGATCTCTCGCGGGGATGCTCGGCGACGGATGTGGTGGATATCGCCTGTATTACCGCGCTGATGGCGTGCAAAACCGAATAAACGGTTGCCCATCGAGGAAATATTTGTTTATCGTTCATTGTGACTGAGCGAAGCCGCTCATAACGTCAATTAAACGGAGGACCCATGGGATTCCAGGTGACCAAGTCCGGCGGCGTCAGCGTCGTCGACGTTGAGGGTCAGCTCATTGTCGGAAACCGTCAGGAGCTCAAGCAGAAGGTGCTCGACGAGCTCGAGGGCGGTGAGCGGAAGTTTGTAATCGACTTCGCGAACACCGGATATATCGATTCGTCAGGCCTCGGTGTGCTGGTGTCGCTTTCCAAGAAAATTCGTGAGCAGGGTGGGGAGCTTCGTCTGGCCAACCTGAATGAGGATCTGCGAACCCTGTTCGAGTTGACCAAGCTGGACACGCTCTTTCGGATCGCCAACTCGCGCGAAGAAGCTTTGCAGGGGCTGTAGTCAGTGGACGAAACGGAACTCGTTCTCGAGCTCCCGAACGACGTTCGGAGCATTGAGCACGCGGTGGACTACGTGATGGACCGGTGCGAGATCTGCAGCAGTTTTGCGCATAGGTACCGATTCAATTTTCGCGTGGGCCTCACCGAGGCGCTCTCCAACGCGATGTTGTATGGCAACTCGCAGGATCCGCAGAAGCGGGTTCGGGTTGAGGTGTCGGTCGACCTCGACGCCATCACTGCGTGTGTCACCGACCAGGGAGAGGGGTTCGACCCGACTGGGGTCCCGGATCCGACGTCTCCGGCCAACATCGTTCGACCGGGGGGGAGAGGCATCTTCCTCATGCGGTCACTTCTGGACGATGTCGTGTTCAACGAAAGAGGGAACTCCGTAACGCTTGTACTACGGCTGAATGCGGGATCCCGTTTTTCCGGAGGCGCTTCGGCATGACCTCGGATCTGTGGGCGGCCCCGGTACTTCCCGAGGGCGTCCGACGGTCCATGGACGAATTCCAGAAGGCGCTTGAGGTCGAGGTGTTCATCTGGAGTGGGGAAGGAGCTGAGCGGGCGTTGCTCTACCCCGAGGGAGGGTGTGCCCCCCAGGAGGGAGCGAAGTGCTCGGCTGTCCGTGAGCATGTGCCTCGGGACGGACCCGTACTCACCCTCGAGGTTTGCGGAACCGCCGCCGCCTCGATCGAGGCCCTCGCGGATCTCATCTTCGCCAACCTCGTGCAGGTGCTCGAATTCGCGCAGGAGGTTCGGTTCTTCACCTACGAGCTCTCCGAACGCTATGAGGAGATCAACCTCCTCTACAGCATCAGCGAGACGCTCGGATCCATCACCAGGTTCGATGACGCAGCGGTGGCGATCCTTCAGGAAGTCTGTGACGTGCTGGGCGCGCGACGTGGCTCTCTCTGGGTGCACGATCCCGGGGATAGCCGTCTTCATCTGCAGGCCTCGGTTGGCATGCCCGGAAGAAAGGGCACCTTGGACACGGAGGATCCCGACGCGGTGACCTCTGAGGCGTTTCGAGACGGCCGACCGCTGATCACCTCTCGTCTGTATGAGCAGGAGCGGGGTGGAGGCGACGAGGGAAATGGAAGCGAGACGCACTCCATCCTCTCGGTCCCTGTGCGGTACACGCCCCCGACGGGCCTCGCGAAGAGCGTCGGCGTCATCAACCTCATCGGTAGGCGAAACGGGGGTCGATTTACAACCAGCGACCAGAAGCTACTCGCTGCGATCGCCAGCCAGGTCGGAGCGGCGATCGAAAATTACCGCCTCCTCCAGGAGAGCATCGCGCAGGAGAGGATGGGCCACGAGATGGAGCTGGCCCACCACCTGCAGATGAAGCTCCTCAGCCGCTCGGAGTCCCTCGAAGGGGCAGAGACAGCGGCTCGGGTGGTGCCGGCCGAACAGGTTGGGGGCGACTTCTACCACTTCCTGAACCTTCCCGACGGTCGGATGGGGGTGATGATTGGCGACGTCTCAACCCACGGATTCCCCGCTGCGCTGATCATGGCGCTCTCGATGAGTGCGTCGAGTATCTACGCGTTGGAGAACCGGGATCCCTGCGACGTAATGCGGCACCTCGATGACGCGCTGCGGGATGAATTGGAGTCCACGGAAATGTACCTCACGCTCTTCTACGGTGTGATTGACCCCGAGAAGGGCGAGCTCCTCTACTCCAACGCCGGCCATCCCCACGCCTTCAAGATCGACTCCTCCGGTGAGGCACAACGCCTTCTCGCGACGGATCCCCCCGTCGGCATCGCGGGTCCAGCCTCCTATGAACAGACCCGGATACCGTGGGACGTCGAGGATACACTCTTTCTCTTTACCGATGGACTCTCCGACACCATGACCATGGCGGATAGGAATGGAGAGGAGGCGGTGCTGGACATCGTAGGACGGCACCGGGCCGAGGCGCCGAGTTGGATCGTCGATACACTGTTCCAGGAGGCCCGGGATGCCACACCGTCGATCCCCTCCGATGACCAGACTGCGATTGTCCTCCGAATCCGGTAATCGCCAGGGGCGACCCAAGCGGTCCCTGGGGCAGAACTTCCTCGTCGATCAGAACATCCAGCGAAAGATCGTTTCGGCGTTATCGCTGTCGCCCGACGATCTCGTCCTCGAGATCGGCCCCGGCAGGGGGGCGCTCACACAGCATCTCGTCGGTCAGTGCCGCGGACTCTTCCTCGTCGAGCTCGATGACGCACTCGCCGCTGACCTGGAAGCGCGGTATGCCGACAATCCGGATGTTCGGGTTATCCACTCCGACATTCTCACCGTCAACTTCGAGGAGCTGACTGAGGACCCGGGGGAGCTGAGGGTCGTAGGGAATATCCCCTACAACATCACGGCTCCAATCCTCTTCAAGCTCCTGGACCGGCCCCGGCCCCGGGACATTCTCATGATGGTGCAGCATGAGGTGGCTCGGCGAATCGTCGCGGTGCCCGGAGGTTCCGATTACGGGGCGATGGCAGTGGGCGTGCAGACGGTGGCGACTCCCGAGATGGTGATGCAGGTCCCCCGTGGTGCGTTTCGGCCGGTGCCAGGTGTCGATTCGTCGGTGGTGCGGATCACGCCCAAGAATCCCGCTCCAAGCAGCCTGGAGGAGGAACAACGCCTCCGTATTCTGACTCGTGCTGCCTTCCAGTGGAGACGGAAGCAGTTCCAGAAGATCCTGCGGGATCACTCCGAGCTGTCCCTTTCTCGCGGAGATGTGGAGCGTCTGGGCGTCGTCACCGGGTGGGATCTAACCCGTCGACCCGAGACGTTTTCGCCCGACGACTTCCTCCGCCTTCAGCGGGAGATCGAGACCCTCTGACCGGGGGGCTGACCTCGGCGCCCCGACCCTCTTGGTGGCTCGAGGACTTCGGCAACGGTACAATAGAATTGCGTATGTGAAGAAATTCACAAAGCACGAAGCGTAGAGTCCGGATGCAGATTCTGGGCGTGAGTCGAACCTGAGCAATGGCTGGCTGTGTCGAAGCGAGTTTCTGATTCCGTGGTCCATCGCCTTTCCCTCTATCTCCGGGTCCTCGAGAGTTGGGAGGCCGAAGGACGAATGGTGGTGTCCAGCCAGGAGCTGGCCGGTGGCGGTGGCGCCACTGCTGCCCAGGTCCGGAAGGACCTCTCGGTGTTCGGGTCGTTTGGAAAGCGTGGTCTCGGGTATTCCGTTCCAGAGCTTGCGGACCGGATTCGCGGCATCCTCGGGCTTGAGAGGGAATGGCGCGTCGCGCTCGTTGGGGCGGGTCGGATTGGCTCCGCGTTGCTGGAGCACGGTGGATTTGGGGACCGCGGATTCAGCATCGTCGCAGTATTCGACGTGGACCCCGAAAAGGTCGGACGCCCGTGGGGAGACTCATTGGTGCGGGACGTAGATGAGCTCGAAGATGCGATCAGAGACGAGGGCGTTCAGATCGTGATATTGGCAGTTCCCGCCGAGGCGGTACATTCGGTGATGGACCGTGCCAATCGTGCCGGCGCACGTGGAGTCCTCAACTTCGCGCCGACGACGCTCAAGGTGCCCGAAGGAGTTGTAGTGCGCGACGTCAACCTGATGATGGAACTCGAAGCGCTGTCCTTTGCGCTGAGCCAGGGACCCGACGAGGAGTGACTGCTACCCACGGACCTGACCTCGTGCGGGCTGTGGCGACGGCCCTCACCTCCGGTCCGGTGCACACCCTCGAGCTGGCGGACCACGTCCTGGGGCTGACCGGGAATTCCGGCGCGGCGGCGGCGGCGGTCTTTTCTCTGCTCGGGTCAGACGCCCGCTTCGGTGTCGACCCGGAGGGTTGTTGGAGTTACGCCGGCCCGCCCCTCGGTGCTTCACTGTCGGCCCTTCGCTACGCCGTCGTCGATGTGGAAACCACGGGGGGGGCCTACAGCAATGGCCATCGCATCACCGATATCGCCATCTGCGAGGTGGAGCGCGGGGTGGTGGTGGCCGAGTACAAGAGCCTCGTCAATCCTGGCCGGTCGATCCCGGGTCGCATCGTTGGCCTGACAGGGATCTCGGACGCCATGGTGGCGGGGGCGCCATTCTTCGACGAAATCTCGGAATCCGTAGCGGAGCGTCTTCAGGGGAGGGTGTTCGTTGCGCACAACGTGAGCTTCGATTGGGGATTCGTGAGTCGGTCACTCGAAGACGCCATGGGGGACGTGCCTGGGGTGGAGCGCCTGTGCACGGTGAGGATGGCACGACGCTTCGTCCCGGAACTCCGGCAGCGAAACCTCGACGCGGTCACGCGCCACTTCGGGATCGAAATTGTGGAGCGCCACCGCGCGTGGGGAGACGCCCTTGCGACGGCCCAGGTGCTTCTTCGGCTCATCGACGAGGCAGAGGGCCAGGGGCTTACCGACCTCGAGGCTCTTCGGAGTTACCTCAAGCGCAGCCCCCGGAAGCGTGCGGCCTCTGCCCGAGCCCAACTCGAGCTGCTCAGAACCGTGACGGAGCAGTGACTTCGTCGGTTGGGGGGTCCGCCCCGCTCGTGGAGTCCACCTTGGTGGGTTCCCTGCGAATTCACGCGCTGGACGCTGGGCGGCAGATGCTCGACGGGGGTGCGATGTTCGGCGTCGTACCGAAGCCGCTATGGGAAAAGCGGATCCCAGCCGATGAACGGAACCGGATTCCTCTGGCGCTTCGATGCCTCCTGGTGGAGGCACCCCAGGCGCTCGTGCTTATAGATACGGGAATCGGCAACAAGGAGTCAGAGAAGTTCAGGGGACTCTTTGGCGTCGAGAACGAGGGAGACCCCACCCGCCTCGAAGACGCGATCCGGGCCGCGGGGTTCTCCCCGGCGGATGTAGACATCGTGCTGTCGACCCACCTTCACTTCGACCATGCGGGCGGCAACACGAGGGTCTTCCCGAACGGCGAGGTCCGCCCGTCCTTCCCCCAGGCGCGGTATGTGGTCCAGGAGCGGGAGTTCGACTTCGCACAGAGCGGCAATGAGCGGATCCGCGCGAGCTACCTTGCGCCCAACTTCCTGCCGGTGGCCGATTCCGGTCTGTGGGACTTCGTGGACGGCGCGGCAGAGGTAACGGAGGGAGTTCAGGTGGAGGTAACCCCAGGGCATACACCATTCCACCAGTCGGTGCTCCTCAAGAGCGACGGTGAGGTTGGGTGTTTTCTGGCCGATGTATGCCCGACAACGGCCCATCTCCCGCTTCCGTGGATCATGGGGTATGACCTGGACCCTCTCGTGACGCTGGAATCGAAGCGGAACCTGTGGGCGCGCGCGCGCGCTGAGGACTGGCTGCTGATATTTGAGCATGACCCCGCGACCGCGTGGGGCCGCCTCGTTCCTGACTCGGACCGTCCGGTTCTCGTGGGACGTTAGTCACCGTGCTTTCCGAGTTTCCATGCCTCGACGGCTGGGGTGCATCTCGGGGTCACCTTTCCTTATCTTAGAGCGCTGTGCCATCTTTTTTTGCACCATCCCACACCGCCCAATCACAATTCGACATCGCGATCATGACCAATAAGACGCACACTCCTGTGATCCTCTCCGGGGCCCGCACCCCGATCGGCCGGTACCTCGGTGGATTGAGCCCGCTCGCGGCGACCGACCTCGGTGCCATCGCTATCCGGGCTGCCGTTGAGCGCTCGGGAATCGATGTTGAGGCAGTCCAGGAAGTCATCATGGGTAACGTGGTCGTGGCGGGTGAGGGGCAGGCCCCTGCGCGGCAGGCAGCCATGCAGGGAGGGATTCCTGCGACGGTGCCCGCGCTGACGATCAACAAGGTCTGCGGCTCTGGCCTCAAGGCCGTG
>JAZDDA010000111.1:0-11679 GCA_036679625.1 Gemmatimonadota bacterium
CACCTCGTCGAGTGAGCAGTCGTCCGGCAAGCGGTCCAATACGTCTTGAACCTTCTCTTTTGTAGTCACGCAGCCTCCTCGCTCAATCAAACGGGGCACCGTGCCGTCTACACCAAAGATAGGAGCAGGGTCGATCTACACCATGTCCGTCTGGGACCGAACCCCGTCTGGACCGGCTGCCAGACTACACCCGCCTTCGAGGGACACCATTTCAGGGTCAGCCGCTAGTCGATCGACCGAACCATGTCGACCGTTGATGATCTGAGTTGCCCTAGGCGGTGACCTTTCCTCGCCGGGACTCACGCCTCGGGATGCGCTTGAGCACGTCGGCCTCAGCTCGCTGCGCATGATACAAGTCCCAACGCAGCTGACAGTTCATCCAAAACTCTGTCGATGTCCCGAAGTACTGAGCGAGGCGAAGCGCCGTGCTCGGCGTTACCCCGCGGCGTCCATTCACGATCTCGTTGACCCTCTGATAGGGCACGGCGATCGCCTCGGCGAGCTCGCGCTGAGTGATCTCCATCGGCTGAAGGAACTCCTCAAGAAGCATCTCTCCGGGGTGCGTCGGCACTCGATGTGTTGGAACTCGAACCATGACTTCGCCTCAGTGATAGTCGACTATCTCTACGTTCATAGGACCCGCTTCGGTCCGTAGAACAGGTCCTCACTTCCCGTGTTTCGGAACGATCGAATCATCTAGCACGATAGCACGGCTGTCATGCTACGGCAAATTCGACCAAACCCCGTTGGTGGTTCCCCCACCGGTTCTGACGTGAGCATTGAGGTGGGAGGGAAGCGCTGACCCACCTCACCGCCTCACCCTCAGCCTCACGATGTACTGCTCGTCGTAGCGGCCATAGCTGAGCCCGTGGAGGGACTCGAGCGAAAAGGCGAGCGGTTGAAAGTCGACCGGCATTTTGAGGCTCGCGAGAAAGTGCCCGTCCTCGCCGAACACATCGAAGGTGATCGGCTCGACGAAGGGGGAGTTCGGATAACCCGAGGTCATGGGGGTGGCCGCTGGCGCGTTGCTCCCGGTCGGGACCGCCGGCGTACTCCGCTGCACCCAGATCGAACCATCGGAGCCGAAGTAGAAGTCACGGATCGCCGGCTTCGTCCGAGGCACGTTGGCCGCCTCCTCGCCGTCCCGCCTCAGGTACGCCTGGAACGCCTCGATCTCGTCTTCAGAGTATTTGACAGGCTCATACGACTTTGCGACGCGGATGACGGATCCGTCTAGGCGCCTGATCTCGAATCTGTAGTCCTCACCCAGAGCCAGCACGAGGTGTCCGGCGGGGTGCAGGCCCCATATGCGGGGCGGGGCCTCGGAATCGTTGGATAGAGTGGGAGGGGGCAGGGTATCGATGACCTCGCCGTTCGGAACGCGACGGCCAGGGCCTTCACGAAGAGGTGGCCATCCGAGCGGACCGTCAGAGCCCGCGAGGTAAAGAGCCCACTCGCGGGCCAGGAATCGAGGCTCTCGCCCTCGGCGGAGTAGACGTTGATCCGGTGGTTGCGCATGTCCTGAAGGACGATTCGTCCGTCGGGCAGTTGACCGAGCCCTCTGACCCGGGCTCCGTACTCGCCCGGGCCCTGACCCTCCTGCCCGATCGCTCCGATGTATGACCCGTCTTCGGCGTACCGACGAAGAATCGGCACCTGGGCATCGAACACCAGGATCGAGCCGTCCAACAAGACGATCATCTCGCTGACGAGTCCGAGGATCTCGTGATCCTCCCCTTCGAACGCTCCGATGCGAAGATCTTCGCGGAGTCGGGGTGCGCGGGCCCACTCGGCCCCTGACTCCCAGTGGATGAAGGTGGTGTCAGCGCTCTCGACCACGGTGAAGGTCGGAGGGCCATACGTCGCGGAGTCGTCGGTTGCGCAGGCCAGGAGGAGAACGGCGAGGAGCGAGGGTAGGAGGTGGGGGAGGGTCATGGGGCTCTTGGGCGGAGATCCAATAGTCACTACTCCGGCCGTCTCAAATCAGCCAAATCGAACCTCACAACGCGGTCTACTCCGGTTTCTCCGTCTCTGACAACACCTACGACTGCCCGGCGTCCGAAGAACGGCGACGGTTCCGACACCAACGGCGCCCTCAGAGAGACGAACGCCCCGTGCTCTCCGGTAGCGTCGAACACATCATAGAATCGTGATGCCGTGGACCCCTCCGCGGGCCAGCGCTCGACCCAGATCAGGCCACCCACCGCCACATGGATGGACACCACAGTGGGCAGCACGTCAGGAAGCAGCCGCTCGGCCACGTTCTTGCCGAGGTTCATCACCTCTTCCAGGCGGACCGGGAGAGAATCGATGCGCTCCTCGAGAGCTCTAAGGCTATCGGCGCGTTCTGCGGTCGGAATTTGGCGCGGCGCCCCACCCCCCAGCACAAGCACTTGTACCGTGTCCCCGGCCAGATCCGTCTCGAGCAGCTGATTGCTTTGGCCGTCCGTACTCAGAATGGTACCTCTCGGCGTCACGCCCCACGTTGGAACTGGTGCAAAGGGCACATGGCTAAGTCCGTCCACCATGCGGCCCCCACCTGGGCCCAGCCTGTAGAATGCCCTGCGCTGGCCTTCCATACCCTCATGATAGGGCACCTCAAGCGTATCTCCCGTGGCCTCCCCTCCACGAAATACCAAATAGAAGAACCGGGGGCGGTCTTCAACGCGGAGTAAACCATCAGGGTAGTAGTACGCACCGTCATCGCCGACTGCGCTCTGCGAGTATGAAAGGTTCCCATAACCCGGCACCCTCGAGAGGCTGGCTACGGAGTCCGCAATGCCACCGTCTCCCGAGCGAGTGAACACCGTGATCCGTGATCCGTCACGCACGAAGAGGTCGCCACCAGGACCGAAGCTCAGGTCGGCGGGCCACCCGTAGATTTCCCCTGGCCCCTCACCCTCCGCAGCCACCTGTCCGAGCAGGTCTCCTGCAGCAGAGTAGGCCCGAATCGTGGCGCCGATCCGGTCACCAACGTACACGCGCCCGTCGTCGTCCACCGCGATCGTTCGAACATCCCCGAAGAGATAGGCGGGGTCACCGTCGATCTCCCCGATAACTACGGCCGGGTCAAGGTCGATGCTCGTTTCGGGAACCCCACCGTCTCCCGGATTACCGGCTCCGTCAGCGCATGCCCAGAAGGCCAGCAGAGCGATGCACGTCACCGGCACAATCGACCTGGACAACGTCATGGGGCGGTTCATTGGATAATTGATCCTCTCACTACTCACCGATGTCTTCTCACTCGGTTTATCCGACCACTTCGCCAGTGCTCACGCCGAAGAGACTGAATACATCCGAGAGGACATGATATCTACATTGGCCGAGTCTCCGCCAGATGCTTGGGATGCCTTCGAGCAGATTTCGCCCCGCGCTACTCGCTCCGCACCGCCTTCCCGCAGAAATGCGTCATAGCGGAATCAGCCACACCCTCACAACGGAACTTGCTGGCGGGTCACATGGGCCGCGGTCCCTCAGCCAGACCTGTGACGCATCCCACGTCGCATAACCGGGGGCGGACACCATCACGTCGAACGGCCCGAGCGTCGCCAACTCGCCACCTGCGTGCAGTTGCCCCGCCTGAAGGGCTCTTCTGAGGTCCGCCGCCGCCGCGTGCTCGGGCGCCATGAACGACCGCTCTCTCACATATGCTGAGTCCGATGCCGGTGCGACCCCTAGGGCTGAGGCACTCCGGCCCCCGGCGGTGACCGTAAGCTCCACCCTGGCGGGAGCCACGCCGGTGTCGAGGGCTTTAACCTCCACGCGTACACCTGCTCCGCACTCCGGGCGGGTGCAGACTGTGAGGGGGCAATTATGGATGGATCGCCTTTCAGTAGCGATCTGAAGTCCTACTCCTTTGCCGGCCTGCACCTCGATGTCCGATGAGATGCTCCAAAAGCCGAGACGCTGAAACACGATCTCGTATTGGCCTGCAGAGGGTACGCTCATCCTGAAGCGCCCATCCTGGTCGGTCAATACTCGTATGTCCGTTCCGGTGAGTTGGATCTGCGCCCCACGAAGACCGAGGCCCGTACTCACATCGATCACAATTCCCTCGATCTCGAGAGGTGCGAATGAGTTCGAGGCGCTCCAATGCACACCGAGGTCGGGGCTCCGTGTAGCCGACTGACCGGAGAGGTCACCCACAAAGAGCCCAACCCCGAAGAGTAGAAACGCGAAGCGAGCCCAGGGGTTGATCCGGGCGTTCAAGGCATGGCGCATCGTGTAACACCTCTGTTGGCGGGTCAATGTGGAGGAGCTGCGGTTCGGCTGCCGATCAGCATGCAATTCGCGCCAATGGCACGCAAGGTTAGCCGCAAGCAACAGGTGCGCGTCAGGAAGTACGGCGCTCGATCGTAATTGACAGAGTACCGCGTTTGTGGTACGATTGTGCATGGGTTTTCGCAACACAAAGGCGGAATTGATAGCCGTCCTGGAAAGCGGGCAGTACGGACATGAGCTCCGAGATGTGCAAGAGGAAAGGAACCTCCTGGCCGTCGGCGAGGTGTCAGCAGAGTTCGTGATTTCGCTTCTGCGAAGATCCAGGGGCAACGACTGAGGAGGCTACGCATGAAGATCTTGCGGGAGGGTGAGAGGGGAATCGGCCTGGCGACCGATGACCGAGGGTGGGTGCCGGTCACGTATCGGTATCGGTCAGTTCGACTTGAGGCTACGGGGATCGACGTCCCCAACGTCCTCGTTGGGGTGGATGATGAAAATGATGAGATTCTGGTTATCCCCAGCCAGTCGACGCCGCGACTCAAGGTGGCGCGAGAACAAGTGAAGGAAGAGACGATCCAGGTGAAGGTTCCGCACGAGTTGGATGATGTGCTAGTGGTCATTGCCGATCGGTTCAAAGCCAACCCCAAGAAATTCACGCCGGCCTTGCTTAGATACTACCTATCAGAGGCATCTGAGAGTCGAAGGCTGTGCGGACGCTTGGTAAAGCTTGCGGGGCGGCCAATCGCTCGTGGCAAGACAGGAGCGCGTCTTTCCTTCCGCTCTAGTCTTGCGTTCAGAAACCGAGTGAAGAAGGCCAGCAGCTTTGTCGCGGGGGCGAATTTGAGTGTCCTGACGAGGGGTGCTATCCTCGCGGCGAAGGAGGATCTGATCGACGGAAAGAGTAAGTCGAGAACCGACAGGTTCGAGGCCTTGGCCAAGGCTCTCTGAGTACTGAGTGGCGCTTCTAACAACGCGTGTCCGACGTGCGCGGCCTTCCTGGTGCTTCGCAGCCTACGCCTCGGTCGGAACCCCCCCCGCTACTCGCTCCTGAGCGCCTTCATCGGGTCCATGCGGCTGGCGCGGCGGCTGGGGAAGTAGCTCGCGCCGAGGCCGACGAGGGCCGGGATGCCCACCACGGCTGTGAGCGTAAGCGGGTCGCCGGGCTCCACCTGGTACAGCTGGTTGGCCATCACTCGGGTGAGCGCGAGCGCGCCGACGAGGCCGAGAGCCAGCCCAGCCCCAACGAGCGTGAACGCCTCGCGAAGCACCTGCCGCAGCACGGTCCCGCTCTGGGCCCCGAACGCGATCCGCACCCCGATCTCAGTACTCCGCTGTGTCACGGCGAACGACATCACCCCGTAGATCCCCACGGCACCCAGAATCAGCGCGAGCGCCCCGAAGATGACGAGCAGTGCGGTAAACAGCCGGGGCTGCGCCACCGACTGGGCCACGACGTCGGAGAGCGGCTGCACCAGCGAGATCGGAACCTGCTCGTCGACGCTCCAGATCACGGCCCTCAGCGGCGCGGCCAGCAGCGCGGGATCCCCACGCGCCTGCACCATCAGCGCCATGCTCCCGATCGGCCGCTGCCCATGCGGCCGGTACAGCTGCGCCCGCAGCTCGCCGGTGAGCGTCTGATCGCGAGTGTCGGCAACGATCCCCACGATCTTCAGCCAGCGCCCCTCGGCCTCCATGTCGGTCCGAATTCGCCTGCCGACCGGATCCTGATCTCGGAAGAACCTGCGCGCCATCGTGTTGTTTATGATGACCACGGCCTCCGTGGCCTCACGGTCCTGATCGCTGAATCCCCGCCCGTTGAGCAGCGGGATGCCGAGTGTGTTGAACAGGTCAGGGGTTGCGATGCGCAGGTCCACCTGGGGTGGCGCGTCACCCGGCAAGACGGGGTTGTCTTCGAAATCGATCGAGGTCGTGGCGTTGGTCCCGCTGAACGGGAGCAGCTGCAACGCTGCGGTCGAACGTACCCCAGGCACCGCCGAGACCTCACGCACGATGCGGTCCCAGTATTCCCAGCGGTCCTGGGCCTCTGGGTAGCGGGCCTCGTCGGGCGAGAGCCGCATGGTGAGCACCGACTCGGCGTGGAAGCCCGGATCGACCAACGAAATCCGCCAGAAGCTCTGAATCATGAGGCCCGCGCCCGCGACGAGCACCAGGGCCATCGCGACCTCCGAGACCATCAGCGCCGCGAACACCCCGCGGGCGCTGGCGTAGGTGCCGCCGGTCGCTCTCGACCCGTCCTTCAGCGTGCGCCGCACGCGCTCGCTCGAGGCGAGCACCGCGGGGGCCATCCCGAAGAGCAGCCCCGCGAGCACCGAAAGCCCAAAGGTGAACGCGAGCACCGCGCGACCTACGCCCACCTCGCTCGCTCCCGGTACCTCGGGCGGCAGCGCGGCGCCGAGCAGCTCGGCGCTCCATGCGGCGAGGAGCAGCCCCACCACCCCACCCAGCAGCGCGAGCACAAGGCTCTCGGTGAGCAGCTGGCGGATCACTCGCCGCCGGCCAGCTCCCAGCGCTGCGCGTATCGCCATCTCGCGCTGGCGCGTAGCGGAGCGCGTGAGCAGCAGATTTGCGACGTTGGCGCACACGATCAGCAGCACGAACCCTACCGCGCCGAAGAGCACCAGGAGCGCGGTGCGCGTGTCGCCCACGAGCGCCTCCCGTAGCGGCTTCAGGGAGGCCTGATTGCCGAAGGTGCGCGGGTAGTCGGCGTACAGCTCGCGCAGGTCCTGACCCACGCGGCGCAGCTCGACGGTGGCCTGCTGGAGCGTTGCGTCCTCCGCGAGACGCCCCACGAGGCGCAGCTCCTCCTGATTGAACACGCCTACCGCGGCTGGGTCGATCGTAATGGGGACCCAAAGCTTTGCGTCGGCAGCGGGGAACTGGAAGCTGGGCGGCATGACGCCGACCACCGTGTGCCGTGTGCCGTCGAGCACGATCGACTCGCCGATCAGCCCCTCCTTCATCCCATAGCTCTGCTCCCAGAGTGCGTGGGAGATCACCGTGACCGGCTCGGCCCCCGGCTCGCTGTCCGACAGGATGAGGGTGCGGCCTTCGATGGCCTGAGTGCCGAGGAGCGGCAGCAGGTTGCCCGTCACCCGCGCGGCAGAGAGGCGCTCGGGTTGGTCGAGCCCGGTGAGTGTGACCGCGCCGGACGTCCACCCAGCGACGTCATCGACGTGCTGCAGTCGGTCCCAGCTCCGGGTGAGCGTTGCCCTGGATGCCAGCGCCTCGGGCTCGAGGTGCATTTCGACCAGCTCGCTTGGATTCGCGAAGGGAAGCGCGCGCACGAGCACCGAGTAGACCGACGCGAAGATCGCGCTGTTTACCCCGATGCCCAGCCCGAGCGTGATCACCACCACCGCCGTGAATGCGGGGTTGCGGATCAGGGTTCGGAGGGCAAAGCGAAAGTCGTTACGAAAGATTTCCATGGCCTAGGACGATAGTGGAAGGTCCGTGCCAGACTCAGAACAATTTCTGGAAAATTCGTTAAATCGCTGAGAAGTAACGGCATAACGATAGAAATAGGGTAGCAAAGCACGCGCGCATGGAGGCCTGAACCAACTCTACAGTGCCCGAAATTGGGACTCGGACTCCCGCCTTCGAACGCCTGCGGCGGGTGCGCTGGCGCGCGCGCCGACCGGCAGCTTCGCCGCTACGAGATCGGGCGGCCCTTCGGCAGCATCTTCACCGACCAGATCCCGGAGTTGGTGTCGCTGAACCAGACGTGGTCCCTAAACGGCATCGCGCTCCACACCATGGTGGCGTTGGGCGTGTAGCCGATCGGCGTGGCCGATTTGAACACCGCAATCTCGCGGCCCTGCGTGTACAGGTTGCCGCGCAGCTCGCCGGACACATCCACCATGCGCACGCCGCCCTCGTAGTATGCCTGGTAGAGGATGTCGTTCTCTACCCAGATGTTGTGCGTGCCGTACTCGCTCACCTCGTAGCGGGCGACCATCTCGGGGTTCTCGGGATCGCTGAAGTCGATCACCTGGATGTAGCCCTCGGTGGTGAGCGGGATGCCGCCCAGCCCGGTCTCGGGGTCGTACTGATCTGCATACGAGCCCATCGAGCGCGGATATCCGGCCCAGGCCCGCCCCTCGCGGCTCATGTCTTCGTCGCCCACAAAGAGATAGAACTTGCCGGTGGACTCACTCACGTACGGGAACACCGCGTGGGTGGACCCAGTGAGCGGGAGCGAGGTGACGAAGGTCGGGTGCTCGATCGTGCCGCCCCAGCGGCCGTTGCCCACATCGGTCACCACGACGCCGGTGCCCCACTCGGCGGTGTACGCCAGCCCATCGTGAACCCAGATGTCGTGCACGCGGCTGTCTGGGTGATCGTACTCCGAGACGAACGTCGGGTTGTACAGATCAGAGACGTCGAGCACCACGTACTTGTCACCACCGGAGAGCGCGAAGACGTGCGTGTTGGTCGGGAAGGCGTTGTGGACTCCACCGGTGAGCCGCTCGCTCACCTCGGCGGCGATCACCGGGTGCGCCGGGTCGGCCAGGTCGAGGATCACGACTCCGTTGCGGCGGTTGGAGGCGCCCTCACGCGTCATCGTGGCGTAACGCCCGTCGGGCGAGACCTTCACGTCGTTGACGGCGCGCGCGTCGACCTGAATCGAGTCGGTCTTCACGGGTGCGCTCGGGTCGGTGACGTCGAAGACGAAGGCGTGTCCATCGGCCCGCTTGGAGCCGGTGATCACGTAGTCGCGGCCGTCGAGGCCCTCGAACACCCAGAAGTCGGTGGTTCGCAGGGTGTTCTGCAGCGCCACGCCGGTGATCTCCAGCTCCTGGACCGCATCGCGCGGGACCACCTCGAAGCTGTGCCGGGCGCTGAGCGGGCCGGCCGAGGCGTGCACCGTATAGAGCCCCGGCACGTCGGCCACGAAGGTGCCGCCGTCGTCGATCTGACCGGGCGCCGGTGGGGCGGGGAGGCCGTCGAGACGCCGGTAGGCCTGGCTCCATTCGACGACGACATCATCCAGGCGGGCGCCGCCCTGGTCGCTCAGCTCGGCCGAAAAGTGCACCACGTCGCCGGTGCGCGTGCCATCCGTGCTGCCCCCGATGTGCAGCGTGGCCCCCTCCGGGAACGCCATCACCCGGTAGTCCGTGCTGGCGCGCACGCCCTCCTTCTCGACCGTCAGCGTTACCGATCCGGGTGCCACTCCGATGAGCGTGCCGAAGGCGTCCACCGTGGCGACGGCCTCGTCGGAGCTACTCCAGCGGAAGGGCGACGCCGGCCGGCTCGAGCCATCCGCGTGGCGCGCCACCGCGGTGTGTGGGATCACGGTGCCTACGTATAATCCCGCTTCAGGCCTACGTATATCGATCGACGCCACAGCGGGCCACGAGATCGTCACCGGGATGCGCAGCGTGAGCGGTCCTCCCGGGCGGTCAGGCGACGAGAGAACGGCGACCACCTCGATCGCGCCGGCCGCGAGGGCCTCGAGCTCACCGCCGCGGATGCGAACCGCTCCGCGGGGGCCCGTCGTACGGATCGCCGCGTCGACCACATTGCCCTGGGCATCCAGCGCCACCACCTGCAGCGACACGGTCTCGCCGACGCGCATCGTGATCTGGGTGGGACGCGCCTCGAGGCGCACGACCACAGCTGCGGCATCTTGGGCGTAAAGTTGGCCGGGCGCGCGCCCGAGGGCGGGCAATACGGCAACTACGGCTACGGCCATGAGGAATGCGAGCACCGCGGCGCGGCGGGATGGGGGCTTCAACATTCTGATCAAACTCCTGCTAGGGGTTCCGGCGTGAAGTCCTCACCCGGATTCACGAAGCGGTTCATCTCTACATTGTGCTGGTACTCGTACAGCTCGCGGTAACGCCCGTCGAGCGTCATGAGCGTATCGTGGTCGCCTCGCTCCACCACCTGACCCTCCTCGAGCACCAGGATCTGATCGGCGTCGCGGATCGTCGAGAGGCGGTGGGCGATCACGAAGGTGGTGCGGCCCTTGAGGAGCGCGCGCAGCCCTGCCTGGATCTTGCCCTCGCTCTCGCTGTCGAGGCTCGAGGTGGCTTCGTCGAGCACCAGGATTTTTGGATCGGCCAGGATGGCCCGCGCGATGGCGATGCGCTGTCGCTGACCTCCCGAGAGCTTCACCCCCCGCTCGCCGATAATCGTCTGATATCCGTCGGGGAACCCGGTGATGAACTCGTCGCAGTGGGCCAGGCGGGCCACCGCCTGCACCTCTTCGAGTGTCGCCGAACGCCGCCCGTAGCGGATGTTGTCCAGGATGGTCTCGTCGAAGAGGAAGTTGTCCTGAAAGACGACGCCCAGCTGCGATCGGTAGTCCGCGAGGCGCAGCCCCGCGAGGTCTTTGCCGTCGATGAGGATGCGACCGCTTTGGGGCTGGTTGAACGAGAGCACGAGGCTGATGAGCGTACTCTTGCCCGAGCCACTCGACCCCACGAGCGCTGTGGTGGTGCCCGCCGGAGCCTCGAGCGAAACGCCTCTCAGCACCGGAACGCCCTCGTCGTACTCGAACTCGACGTCCTCGAAGGCGACGCTGCCCTGGATGTTGGGCATCGGGTGTTTGCCCTCGTCCGCATCGGCCTCGGTGGGCATCGACAGGATCTCACGGATGCGGTCGAGACCGGCGAGCGCCTCGGTGAGCTGCGTGCCGATGTTGGCCATCTGTACGAGCGGGTTGATCATCATCCCCGTGAAGAACAGGTACATGACGAAGTCGCCGAGCGTCATCGTGCCGTCGATGATGGCTCGCCCGCCGACGAGGATCAGCCCCACCCCGACTGCTCCCGTGATGACCCCGGTGAACGAGGTGATCGCCGAGACCGCGGTCACCGACTGAGCCACATTGCGAAACAGGCGGTGCGCGCCCTGTGCGAAGACGAGGTTCTCGCGCCGCTCCGAGGTATACGCCTTTACGATTCGTACTCCGCCGAGCGTCTCGCCCAGGCGGCCGGTGACATCGGCGTTGATCTTCCCACGTTCGCGGAAGAGCGGGCGCAGCCGCTTGAAGGCCAACGCCATCGCTCCACCAAACCCGAGGAGGACGGTGACGGTGTAGAGGGTGAGGGCCCAGTGCAGGTAGAGGAGTACGCCGAGCGCGATGACCGCAGTGAGAATGCCTCCGGTCAGCTGCACGAGCCCGGTACCCACGAGGTTCCGGATCCCGTCGGCGTCGTTCATGATGCGCGAGATCAGGACTCCGCTCTTGGTGGAGTCGAAGTAGCTGACCGGCAGGCGCGTGACGTGCGCCTGAACCCGCTTGCGCATGTCTGCGATCGCCCGCTGAGCCGGTACCCCCAGAATCTGGGAGAGCGAAAAGGACGTTGCCCCCTGAATGAGAGCGGCGACGGCGATGGCGGCGGCAAGGAGGGGCAGCACCTCCACGCGGCCTTCGGTGATGACGGTGTCGATCAGAAACTTGGACGAGGCCGGGGCGACCAGCCCCGCGAG
>JAZDDA010000112.1:0-6340 GCA_036679625.1 Gemmatimonadota bacterium
CTCTGCAAACCAGTTCGGGACGACGTTGAGCGTCGTCGTCAGGCCCACTCCTCCGTCAACGATCAGGAAGCTGCCGTCGGCCGCGACGTCGTAGGACCGCCCGCTGATGTTCACGAAGTCCCCCTCGAAGGCCACGGTGGGGGTGCTTGGTGAGATCTCGGGAAGTCTCGTAATGGTGGAGACCATGATGCGCTGGTCGTTCCTGTAGTAAAGCCGCTCCCCGTCGCGCGACCAGATCGGCTCCTCGGATCCACCCTCGGTGGAGACGAGACGGCGCCGGCCCGTGGGAGGAAAAGGCTCCACGAAGATCTGGTACTCGCCCGAAGCTCCCGTGGTGTAGGCGATCGCTTTACCATCGGGGGACAACATGCCACCCCATGCCGGCGAAGGGGCCACGGGTATGAATTCGGACGTGGCAACATCGAATACGCCCACACCGGTCTCGGTACGTGTCGAGATGAGACCTCCGCTCGCGGACCACGACTCAATCCAGCCACCTTCTATGCCGTCGAAGCGCCGTTGCTGTTGAGTCCCCGCGTCCACGTCTGTCACGAAGAGCATCGGCCCGCCGTCTTCATATCTTGTGAACGCGACCTGTTTGCCATCGGGGGACCACACCGGCGAATCATATCCCCCGTCGCTGGTCAAGCGTTCCTTGGCTCCCGTCTGGAGTTCGTAGATCCAGATGTCCCCGCCACCTCCTCTGACGGTGATGGCCAGGCGGGCGCCGTCTGGGGAAAGCCGAAAGGTGCCGTGGTTCGTACCCCGGAAGGGAAGCTGCTCCCGTTCTTCGCCACGCACCCATGTGAGGGCGCCCGTCGCCACGGCCTCGCCCGACGCGTACACCAGAACACCTGAATCTGAGACATCCCATTGGCTCACTCCGAAAATCTCATTTCGGACCCCGGACACAATGGGCACGCCTGGGCCAGTGAGTTCGCCGGCGTCGATGTCCACGGGGGCCGCGAAGAGTGTCGAGAGCTGACTCCACACCAAGTGTCCCGAGGCCACGTACCTCGCGTCGCGGACGGCCTCGCGGAGCAATCGAATATTACGGCCGTCGCGATCACGCAGCACGGCCCCGCGGTTGTCTTGCGAGAGAATTTGCTCACCTCCCAGCAGTAGCTGAGGATAGAGGTCGGCCGCATCTGGATTTTGCTCCAACATGCGGGCCGTGCCGTCCTCGGCCGAAAGCTCCCACAGGGTGCTGGCCTCCGCTCCTACCACGATTCGATCGTCCAACCCCCAGTCGGCCCCCATGGGATTCTTGATTTCCGCGAGCGGCACGCGATTCTGCCCGTCCGACGACACCTTCACGACCTGGTTGCCGACGAAAAAGCCGACCCAGTCCGCCGCTGGCGAAAAAAACGGGTTATAGGCGCCTTCTGTTCCCGGAATCACCTGCACTTCATAGGAATCCAAGGACCTCAGGTAAAGCCGATTCACCCCGTCCCTTTGGCCCACGTAGACGAGTGTCTTGCCGTCTCTCGAGATCGAGAGGGCCCTTCGACCGTTGCCGAGCGAAGCAGACCCGATATACGCCATGGGTATGGAATCGGGCAGGTTGATGTTGAAGCGACCCCCCGATGAGGCGGGCTCAGACGCTGTTGTGGGCCAGGCGAGTGCACCGCCGAGCGCTATGGCCAGCGCTGCGAACGCCAGCGCCGCCCACTTCCAGGGTCCCGCGCCTGAGTTCGCGAAAGGTGCATCCACCACTCCCGATCGGAATTCCGGGTCCGCAAGCGCCTTGGCAAAGCCCTCCATTGTGGAGAACCGATCTGCCGGTAGCGTCTCCAGCGCCTTCCTGATTGCCGCGTCCACATTGGGCGGAATTGAAGCGCGGGACTCCGTGGGGGCCGGGGCGTCGCCCGTCAGGATCTTCACGAGCACCGCCTGAGCGGTCGGGCCGGTATACGGCGGCTCTCCGATCAGCATTTCGTACAGCACGCACCCTACGGAGTACACGTCGCTCGTCGCGCTGGGGTCACGATCTGCGGAAGCCTGCTCGGGACTCATGTAGTAGGGCGTCCCCATCGAAAGACCGGTCTCCGTCAGTCGGCCTCCACCTGATGCACTCACGGCCAATGCGATCCCGAAGTCTGCGACCAGCGGGCGCCCTCGACTGAGCAGAATGTTCGCTGGCTTGATGTCCCGGTGAATCACGCCCTGCTCGTGGGCGGCCTGAAGCGCGTCCGCGACTTCGGTGGCGATGCGCACGGCCTCGTCGATGGTAAGCTGCCTCTCCCGGTCCAGCCGGTCGCGCAGGCTTTCACCTTCCACGTAAGGCATCACGTAAAACAGGAATCCGTCTGCCTCTCCCGAGTCGAAGAGTGGGAGGATGTTGGGATGCTGCAGGTTGGCCGTGGTCTTGATCTCGGTCAGGAAGCGCTCGGCTCCGACCAGGGCGGCCAACTCCGGCTTCAGAACTTTGAGAGCGACCTTCCGCTCGTGCTTGAGGTCGTCGGCCAGGTACACGTTTGCCATGCCGCCCTCACCGAGCTCACGCTCGATGGTGTAGCGACCGGAAAGGGAGGTGTTCAGGCGGGTGATGGGGTTCGGCATAGTAGCCAAGATGTGGCGTGAACAAGCACAGTGCCACCACTGAATGATGTGGGGACACAAGCTTCCTCGTGGACCGTATTGAGCGTGATCCCCCTGCTACCCTTCGCCACACCCGTGACGGGCGGATGAGAGGCTATCCACCCGTCTCGTGTGCGCCTAATCTCGGCAGAATCTGCGGAGAATACGATATGTATCTATGGGAAGACTCAGCCTGGCCTGCTTTTACCTGTAACGAGAGGGAGCTGTCCAAGCTGCTCGCTCAGGTGGCGCGGGAGCAGGGACGGCTGCTCGGCAGAATGGATGGGCTTGGGGTCGAGCTCCGCAGCGAGGCCCACCTGCTCACGTTGACTGCGGACGTGGTCAAGTCGAGCGAGATCGAGGGAGAGATCCTGGCGCCCGACCAGGTGCGGTCGTCGATCGCACGGCGGCTGGGCATCGACGCGGCCGCAGCACGAGCTACTCGCTGGTGGAGTAGGGGGCGGGAGGAGCGCACCATTTGACCCCAGTCAGTACCGTTATTAATATTTAAACGTTAAATGTTAATAAGCGATATCGCTATTAAGCGTTCCTGAGCAGAAAGGCCCATCGGGCATGAAGCGCAGCGAGCCTGGCCGATACGAGGTAACCGTTCTTGGTGGCGAGCAGATCCGCGCGTTCGTTCCCGACCCGTTGCCACCGAACCCACCCCTGACGTATGAAGGAGCGCTTCAACCGGCGCTCGAAGGGGCCGTCCTGGCGCTCGGCAGACTGGACGGTGTTTCTACTCTTCTGCCGAACAAGGCGCTCTTCCTCTATGCCTACGTTCGCAAGGAAGCAGTGCTGTCGTCTCAGATCGAGGGCACTCAATCGTCACTCTCCGATCTCTTGTTATTCGAGCTCGACGAGGCGCCGGGCGTGCCGCTCGACGACGTGGTAGAGGTGTCGAACTACGTCGCCGCGTTGGATCATGGACTAGCCCGACTACGCGAGGGGTTTCCGCTCTCCAACCGCCTGCTCCGAGAAATCCACGGGGTGCTTCTTTCGCGAGGGCGCGGGAGCCGTGCTCAACCCGGCGAATTCCGGCGCTCGCAGAACTGGATCGGCGGTACACGCCCCGGAAACGCAGCGTTTGTGCCGCCCCCGAACACGGCGGTGCCCGATTGTATGGCGGCGCTCGAAAACTTTATGCACGCCGAGGATGACGGTCTCCCGGTGCTGCTACGGGCGGGTCTGGCGCACGTTCAATTCGAGACCATTCATCCATTCCTCGATGGGAACGGCCGAGTTGGCCGCTTGCTGATTACTCTCATGCTTTGTGAGGCGGGTGTTTTACGTGAACCCCTGCTCTACCTCAGTCTCTTTCTCAAGGAGAACCGGTCACGCTACTACGAGTTGCTGGACCGGGTACGCCAGGACGGAGATTGGGAGGCGTGGCTGGCCTTCTTCTTGGGAGGTGTGCAGCAGGTAGCGGAGGGCGCGGTTGAGACGGCGGAACGGCTCGCGGAGCTGTTCGTGACCGATCGTAATCGACTCCAGGAGGCGGGGCGGCGCGCTGGGTCTGCGCTGCGCCTGCACGAGGCGTTCAAGGTACGTCCCATCCAGACCCTCCCGGCTGCGTGCGAAGCGACCGGTCTGTCGTTTCCTGCCGTTTCGTCCGCGATGAACATCCTGGTCGACCTCGGAATCGCCCGCGAGTTGACAGGCAAGCGCCGGAACCGACTCTTCGCGTACGATCGCTACCTGGACGTGCTGAGCGAGGGGACGCAGGTGCCGTAAGTGGGGTGAGATGTTCGAACGCCACCCCGTACGGGAAGATTTGCCTGGACAGAGACTCCGGCGGGTGTACTATTCCCGTACGGGAAGACTTTGTCGCTTGAGATGTTGATGCCTTGATTACCTACCGTACGGGAAGGACTCGATGACGACCGAGAACCGCATCCGAACCACGGCCGACCTGGGGAAACTCCTGCGTGCCTACCGGAAGTCTCGAGGACTGTCGCAGGTCGAGGCTGCCGCGCTGGCCGGTGTGGGTGAGCGCTTCCTCTCTGAACTCGAACGGGGCAAGCCGACCGCCGAGATCGGACTCGTGCTCAAGGTGCTCGATCGCTTCGGTCTGACGCTGGAGCTGGATGTTCGCGAAGGCGGACCCCTGCTGACCGAGCGACCATGAGTACCGACCGCCTGATTGTTCGGCACTTCGGGCGAGAGGTGGGCATGATCACTCGCGCGAGTAGCGGAGCCCTGTCGTTCGAGTATGCCGACAGCTGGTTGGGGAGAGCCGGGGTCGCCAGAGCCGGGTTCGCCATCGCGACAAGCCTCCCTCTGATCGAGGGGTCACGCGAAACTTCATTCTTCAGAAACCTGCTGCCCGAAGCCGGGGCACGGGAGCACATCGCCCGAGGCGCGGGGATCTCACCCGAAAACGATTTCGCCTTCCTGCGAATGTTCGGTGCCGACTGCGCGGGCTCCCTTGAGATCACAGACCCCGACGAGGTGGCGCACGTCATCGCCGGCCCAGACTTTCTCCGACTCACCTCCGAAGACGGTGAACGGCTGGGGACGAGGGTAGGGTTCGGAGGTCTATTCCTGCCTGGGACGCGCGTTCGCCTCTCCCTCGCAGGAGCCCAGAACAAGTTGGCGGTGATCGAGACCGATGATGGACTGGCTGTACCGCTCGACGGGCGGCCGAGCTCGCACATCCTGAAGCTGCCGAACCCCGACTACAAGGGCCTCGCAGAAAACGAAGCGCTCACGCTGTCGCTGGCGGCGGCGGTTGGCTTGCCGGTGGTCGACCACGAGGTCATCACTCTGGGTGAAACCCGAATGCTGCTGCTGACGCGCTACGACCGTGAGGTGAGGGACGGCCAGGTGTTGCGACTGCATCAACAGGACCTGTGCCAGGCCACCGGACTTCCACCCGACACGAAGTACGAAAGCGAAGGAGGTCCGTCGCTTCGGGCCGTGTTCGATCTCGTTAGGGACGAGGTCGCGGATCCGCTGAGCGCCGCACGAACCCTGCTGGATTGGACCGTCTTCAATGTGCTCGTGCACAACGCGGACGCCCATGCGAAGAATGTCTCCATCCTTCGGACTGCCGAGGGTCGGCAGGTGCTCGCCCCCTTCTACGATCTCGTCTGTACCGGTGCCTATCCATTGGACCACCGGATGGCGATGTCGGTCGGCAGGCAGTTCGATCCCGGGGCCGTCAGCAAGAGCAACTGGGTGGCGTTGGCGTCGGATGTCGGGATCGGAAAATCACTGATCCTGAGTACCGTCGAGAGGATGGCCGACCGCATCCCCAAGGCTCTCGAGGCAGAGATGGCGACGCTCCACGACCGACTCGGCTCGATCCCCAGGCGCCAACAGCTGGAACGCACGATCAAGCGCCGCGTGAAGAAGACGCTGGAGCTGCTGGGGTGAGTGCGGCATCCGGAAAGGCCTTGAGCACCTGCTTGCGTGACTCCCCGATCCAAGCTGGCGGCACCGTCAGAAGTCGGCCCCAACCGTGGCAGGGCTTGCAGTAGGCCCAGCCGTCGGCCGATGCATCATCCAGAAGGCCGCGGCCCTCGCATGCCTCGCAGCTGGTGGTTGAGCCTTCGAGCAGGCGGTCTGCAAACGGGCGGTGGGGCCCCATCGGCTTCAGCCCGAAGAAGGTCTGATAGCGGCCCATCGCCTCGTACATGCTGTAGTGCCAGCCGTCGTACTCGGCCCCTCCCGAGCAGTCGCCACAAACGGGGCTGCCCAGCAGAAACGCCGAGCCGTCTTCAGTGCAGGTGTGCTTCCACATTCTGTGCGGCAT
>JAZDDA010000113.1:0-27509 GCA_036679625.1 Gemmatimonadota bacterium
GGAGGGGTTGGGTCTGCGGACCCATATCTCCCGAGGCGAGACACACACGATCATTGGTTGCATCGGCGACGAGGAACGTCTCCAACATCTCCCACTTCTCTCGATGTCGGGCGTCGCCGCCGTCCACAGGGTCACCAAGCCCTTCAAGCTCGCAAGCCGGGAGTTCGCCGTGGGGACGACGGAGTTCGCGATTGGTGACACACAGGTAGGTGGTAACGAATTGCTCGTCGTTGCCGGGCCGTGTTCGGTTGAGGGACGCGAAATGCTTGGAAGCACGGCCGCCGCGGTTAAGGCAGCAGGAGCCAACGCGCTCCGAGGCGGGGCGTTCAAGCCCCGCACGTCTCCGTATGCCTTCAGCGGCTTTGGGGAACAGGCGCTTGAGTGGCTGATGGAGGTTCGCGAGGAAGTCGGCACGCCGATCGTGACAGAGGTGATGGACACCCGCAAGGTCGAGCTCGTCGCACCCTCCTCACCGAGGTGGGGCGGCTCCATCGCCCAGTCCTCCTCAAGCGGGGGATGTCGGCGACGATCAGGGATCTGCTGCTCGCCGCAGAGTACGTCATGAAGCAGGGCAACATGAATGTGATTCTCTGCGAACGCGGGATTCGAACCTTTGAAACCGCAACACGAAACACATTCGACCTTGCCGCGATCCCCGTGCTCAAGAGTGAGACACATCTCCCTGTGATCGCCGACCCGAGTCACGCGGGAGGCCGCCGAGATCTGGTGGCCCCCCTCTCATACGCGGCGATCGCGGCCGGGGCAGATGGGATCATGGTTGAGGTACACCCTGACCCGTCGTCGGCAACCTCCGATGGTGATCAGTCCCTCGACTTTGGAGAGTTCCAGTCGCTCATGGACGGACTTCGACCGTTCGCTGCGGCGGCGGGTAGGCCCCTGGCTAAAGCCTGACGCGCGTTCCCTCGGGTTTGCCGATCACGGCCCGAAGCACAAGACCCACGACCAGGGCCGCTCCGAAGGTGACCACAATCAGCGGCCCGGTGGTGACGTCCCAGGCGAAGGACGCTCCAATCCCGGCAACCAGCGCCAGCGCCCCGGTGACCCATGCGATCAGGAGGGCCTTCATGAACCGGTCTGTGAGAAGGAGGGCGACGGCGGCGGGGATCACCAGGGTGCTGAATACAACGAGAACACCTGCGATCGGAACCGAGAAGGCGATCGCGAGGCCGAAGGTGACGTAAAACACAAAGTCCCAGCCTCGCTGCCGCTCAACCCGGTCTGAATCGAAAGACGTCGCGAGGAGAGGCTTGCGGAAGATATAGTGAATGATGCCCAGGACGGCGTAGATGACGGCCATCCTGATCACTTCGGGCCATCCAACCCAGATCAGCGTCCCGGTCAGCGTCTCGGTGATGTGCTCGGCACCGTCGGCGCTGAAGCTCGAGAGCAGAATCACCGCAGCAGAGGCGACCACGTAGGTGATTCCGATAATCGCCTCCTGAGGGACGAGGCTTCCGCGAAGGCGACTGAAGCTGAAGAGGAGCGCGCCCGACAGCGTTGCGCCGATTCCCATCCCCAACGAGCCAAGACCCCCATGTGGCATCCCGAGCAGGAGCCCAAGCGTTGTACCCAAGGCCGCGATCTGGGCAAAGGCGAGGTCGACGAAGATCACTCCACGACCGATCACGTGAAGCCCGAAATATGCGTTGATGGCGACAATCACCAGCCCCGCTGCGAGCGGTGTGAGCATCAGGTCGAGCATCAAAAACATCTCCTCGTGTCAATCAATCGTTGATATCCAGATGGCCTGGAAGCCTGGTGAAGAAGTGGGGCCGAACCCGACACGGAAACCGCAGTCTAGCCAGCACCGGCGGCCGCGAACGCATCGCTAAGGCCGGTAACCCAGCGATCCACGAGCGAGAAATAGTCACCGACCCCCTCCGTCGCACCGGGATTCATGGGAACGATGACGGGAATGCCGTTGCTCCTTCGCGTGACGGCCTCGACCTTCCTCGAATCGAAGTACGACGCGGCGAGCACCACGCGGATATTCTCTGTGGTCATTCGCTCCACGAGGTGCGCGACATGGGCGGGTGAAGGTGGAATCCCCGGTTTCGCTTCGACAAAATCCACACATCGAACGCCGAAGCGCTCTTCAAGGTACGACCAGTTCTTGTGGTAGCAGATCAGATCGCGGCCTCGGAATCCGTTCGCTTCTCCCAGCCAGCCACCCAGGCGCTCGATCAAGGGTGTGCCGTCGATCTCGTTCTCCTCCAGAAACCCGATCAGTGCGTTCCCCTTCGCGAGCT
Source organism: Gemmatimonadota bacterium (assembly GCA_036679625.1). Classification (GTDB taxonomy): domain Bacteria; phylum Gemmatimonadota; class Gemmatimonadetes; order Longimicrobiales; family Gaopeijiaceae; genus JAZDDA01. The sequence goes on from JAZDDA010000113.1 coordinate 2,271, forward strand.
CCTCGAGGGTCTCACCGCCAAGAAGCTCGACCAATTCCGGACCGAAGAGACGCTCGTAAATCTGCCCCTGAAACGCCTCGAGACCCGACTCCCACACCCCACGCCGGTCCGGAGCGACACGTATGAGCCCGGTCGTGATGTTGCGGGCGACCTGAAGGGTGCGGAGCGGATCCGTGGTCAGATGTGGGTTCCCGAAGATATGGACATCTCCGCCGCTACGGTCGACTGCGGAGGGAATGTCCAGTAGGGTGACCCCCGTATGGGCTGTTACGTACCCACGCCCCCCTTCGGAGACGTCGCGGTTGCTGGCTCGGTCGAGTAGCACCGGCACCCAGAGCTCGAGGTCCAGCCCCGTCGTGATGAACAGCTCGGCCTGCCTCAGGTCTCGGGCGAAGCTTGGGCGGGGGCGTACGAAATGTGAATCCTCGTTGGGGTTTGCGATCGACGTGACCTCGACTTCGTCACCCCCGATCTCGCGTGTGAGTGATGCGTACACGGGCAGCGTCGCAACGACGCGCACGGGGTCCACCACCTTGCTCTGCCGAGCCGAGCCCGAATGAGATACCCCATGGCCCAACGGGACGGCAAGGAAGACGGGAAGTAGCGTATATAACCAACTCATGATTCGTTCCTCAGTAGGTTTCGTGCTTGTGCGGACCCATCGCGAAGGTGATGCGGAGGGTAAACAGGCCAGATGTGTCGCCTGGGTTGTGGAGCACGTCGTACTCGGCCCTCAGGCGCACGAACTCACTTTGCCAGTACGTTAGAGACGGTGTGGTGAGCCACGCCGTCCGGTCTGGGTTGGTTGGGTCTTCCACGTGCGAGAAGCGGCCACCCACCAGCCATTGGCTCGTAAGCTTCCACTCCGCGAGAGTCCAGACGCCCATCGCTCTCTCACCCGAAAAGCCCGCGACCTCCTCGGGGTCATTGAGCATCACTCCCCCTCGGACGTTCAGGCCACGATAGCGAGCCTGACTGGGGGGAGCCCAGTTGAATGAGAACTCGGCACCGTATAGAGCCTGGCTTCGGTCTATTCCGCTCTCTTCCTCACGCGTTCCCCAGATACCGCTCAGCCCAAGATCGAGGTCCATCGTCTCGCCGAGTTCCCAAAAACTGTTGAGGTGGCCGAGAACGGTGACCTTGTTGGATGGACCGAAGAGGCCCTCGCTTTCGCCACGGGTAACCTCAACCGTCGCCTCATAGGTTCCCCCGCGGGGAGCAACCAATGTGAGGAGAGCCCACTCGCCGTGAGTGACTCCGCCCCGATGAACGCCAGGTGGGGTAGGGATCGGGACTGAAATGGAAGTGCGTGGGCGTGCCAGCGGTTGATCTGGCCGAACTGCTGAAAGAAACGCCCAGCCTTCAAGGAGATGCCGCCCGGGAGGCCAATCCATTCGATGTACCCTTCCTCGACCGAGAAATCGGCGCCGTTGTCCACCTCTACACCGTCGGAGAACGGCTCGATTTCAGCTCCTGGCTGCTCGAGCGAAAAAAACACCTTGGCTCTTGAGAAGGGATCGAGTGCCGAGACGATGGCCAGCTCGAACTCCCGGGGCACAAAGTTGTCCTGATCGGCAGCGTCGTCTGCAATCGCCGCGAAAAAGTCGCCGGTAAGGCTGATCTCAGGATTCAGCCCCTGGAGGGAGCGTTGGCGCCCGACGAACTCCTGGGCCTCGTCGTCGCTCACGTCGGCACCGCCGCGTTGGGCGGCCGCACGCGCCGCTGCCCGAAGGCGCGCAAGCGCGTCTTGCTGGCGGACGGCATTCTGCGAGCGAAGAAGGCTGTCTTGAGTTCAGCCCTGATGGAATCGAGTTGGGCCTGAGTCGGCGTCTGCGCGCTCACCTCTCGTGGCGATACCGACGCCGAGAGGATGAGGGCCAAAACGACCACAAACACACGTGTCCCCAGCCTTTGGTAGACTGGTGTTCCTGAGATGTTATTTACCGATTTCAATCGCGACTCCGCACGAAGCATTTGCTTCGGGAGGGTGGAAAACGGGCCGGGCGCCCTGGACAGAGCCCCCGACCGACTCCTATGGGTGTCGCGTCGGGGGGGGCGCTCTCGCGGGGAGATCGAGATTGAGGAGCGCGGGTCGCGTGAAACCAACTGAGGGTGCGAGGAGGATACCTTCCGCAGCGGGGCTACCGTCAACACTCGACGGGCTGGCCGCCACCCCTCCGTGGTGAAGCTGGCTACAGAGCGTGTGGTCGTGAACCGCCAGATTGCAGGTCACGTCGTGATGGGACTCGAACTCCTGGCCAGCCGCAGGGACGGCGTCGAGGATCGGAGAAATCGCTCCGGCCGCGGTGACCATGCTGATCACCGCGAATCGAGCCATCTTCTGTGAAATTGAAGTCCCTGTCATCATGAATGACTATCCTGATCGGACGGGGGATGTCAACCCCCACCCAGTCGGGTCCGCAGTGCCGTGATCTGCTCGAATACACTCGAACGGCCCGTTCCACCGCTTGTACTTCGGCGATCAACGGATCGATCCCAGGAAAGTTCCTTCCAGATCTCGACCCCCAGGGTAGGATGCGCGCTCCGGAGTACGTCCTCGGGGAGTGAGTCGATCGGAATTCCATGTTCGTCGGCGTACTGGACGAGGCCGGCGACGATCTCATGGGCCTTGCGAAAGGGAATCCCCTGGCCAACGAGAAGGTCTGCGAGGTCCGTTGCGAGGAGGAGCGGATCGAGGGCACCCTCGATGCGTTCTGGGTCAAAGCGAGCCTCAGTGATCGCCCCCGCGATGGCCGGAAGTACCAGGAGTAGCGTGTCGACGGAGTCGAAAAGCGCCTCCTTGTCTTCCTGGAGGTCTCGGTTGTACCCGCCCGGCGTCCCCTTGAGCAGCGTCAGGTAATGCGTGACATGCCCATGGAGGCGGGCAGCCTTACCTCGCGTGAGTTCGGCGACATCAGGATTTCTCTTCTGCGGCATCAGGCTGGAGCCCGTGCTGAACCCATCCGAGAGTCGAACGAAACCGAATTCCCTGGAAGAGAACAGGACGAGGTCCTCGGCCAACCGCGATAGGTGGATCCCGATCATCGCTCCAGCGAACGCGAGCTCGGCCGCCCAGTCGCGGTCGGACACCGCATCCATGGAATTTTCTGAGATGCTGTCGAAGTTGAGCTCTTGCCTCAGAAACTCGCGGTCGATGGGAAATGGACAGCCCGCAATCGCCCCAGACCCGAGAGGGAGAACGGAGGTCGAACGCGCCACGCCCCGCAGGCGCTCGAGATCCCGGGTCAGCGGCCACGTGTGCGACAGTACCCAATGCGCTGCGCGCACTGGCTGCCCCTGCTGGAGGTGGGTGTACCCGGGCATTATGATGTCGATGGAAGCTTCCGCCCAACTCGCGAGCGCACCTACGAGTGAGGTTAGCTCGCGGCTTACCTCTTCAATCGCCTCAAGGCCCCAGAGTCGGAAGTCGGTCGCCACCTGATCGTTGCGGGAGCGACCCGTGTGGAGCTTACCGGCGACTTCGCCGATGGCTTCATGGAGCCACCGCTCTACGAGGGAATGAATGTCTTCGTCTGGGGCATCGGCCGGAATGCCCTCCGAGGTGATCCGATCTGCTACCGAGTCGAGGCCGCCGAGTATCGACTCGACCTCCTTCGCGTTGAGTACGCCCGCCCTGCCCAGCGCCCTGACCCACGCGGCGCTTCCACGAATATCGTGCGCCCAAAGACGCTGATCGAAGGAGAGGCTCTGGTTCAGAGGCGCCATCGCCGGGGAAATATCACCGGATATTCTGCCGCTCCAGAGCGGCGCTGAGGTATCCCTCTTATCGTCGGTCATCGGAGTTAACCCGATGAACTTCCGAGAATCTCCTCGAGCAGCTTTCCAACCGCTGCGTCCCCGTTGCCCATGGCTCGGTCGCGATTTCCGGAAACCCGCGCAGGCAGACCAAAGAGCTTGATGAAGCCCTCGGCGTCAGCGTGGTCATAGGCACCGTCGTCTCCGAATGACGCCAGACCGGCGTCGTAGAGTGAGAACGGGCTCGTCCGCGATGTTATCCGAATGGATCCCTTGTAGAGCTTCATCGAGATCGTGCCGGTCACGCGGGTCATGAGGACCTTGGTGAAGGCGTCCATCGCCTCCCGCTCTGGAGTCCACCACCAGCCCTCGTATACGATGTCGGCGTACCGATTCGCAACGGAGTCCTTGAGCGACAAGGCGCGTCGGTCGAGCGTGAGTTGCTCCAGCTCCCTCAACGCCGTGTGGAGGATGGTACCCCCCGGTGTCTCGTACACGCCCCGCGACTTCATGCCTACGAGGCGGTCCTCGATAATGTCGGCTCTCCCGACGCCGTTTCGGGACCCCATGTCATTGAGCAGGGTGAGCAGGTCGACGGCATCGAGCTCCTCACCGTTCACCTTGGTGGGGCGCCCCTCCTCGAAGTCGAGTACGACGAGTTCAGGCTTGTTGGGTGCCAATTCAGGTGAGAGGGTCCAGAGAAAGATGTCTTCATCCGGTTCATACGCCGGGTCCTCGAGCGGACCTCCCTCATGGGAGATATGCCAGAGATTCTCGTCACGCGAAAACAGCTTGGTCTCGTCGATGCCGTCGAGTGAGATGTTTCTCTCGTGCGCATACGCAACCGCATCCTCACGGGACTTCATCTCCCATTCGCGCCACGGTGCGATGACCTTGAGGTCGGGGGCAAGCGCCGTGAAGGTGAGTTCAAAGCGGACCTGGTCGTTGCCCTTCCCCGTGCAGCCGTGCGCCAGCGCGTCTGCACCCACCTCGCGCGCGACCTCGACCATGCGTCGTCCGATGATTGGGCGGGCCATGGAGGTTCCGAGAAGGTACTTACGTCCGTATACGGCACCGGCTCGCAAGGTTGGCCACACGAAGTCCTCGACGAAGGTCTGTCGCAGATCCTCACCGAAGAACGCAGAAGCCCCCGAGGCATGTGCCTTCTCAGCCAGTCCCTCGAGGCTTCCCTGCTGCCCCACATCGGCCGCCATGCACACAACCTCGGCGTCGTAGTTTTCCCGAAGCCAGGGAACGATCACGGAGGTGTCCAGCCCTCCCGAGTATCCTAGTACCACCTTCAACGGCATCGGCTTATGTCCTCGTGAGCATGAAGGGAGTCGATATGAGGTGGGAATATAAAAAGGAGCGGGCCGGGAGCACAGGAACCAGCAACTTCCCGCCAAAGCGCTGGTGACGAAAACGTCTTGACACCTGACTCCCGAACCCGACCCTAAACTTCCCGAAGAAGTTTATCCGTCGAAACCGGATATTTATTTGTATCGCTGAAACAATATGTTCATTGGAGGTATTGATGTCAAGCAGAACTGTGCCCAAAATCCCTTGAAGATTATAGGACATTTTGGACCGTTCTCCCCACCTGCAGGCCCGGACAGTGCCGTCGTTGGTCATGTTCGCCTGAAGACGAGATCCGATTACCGACCTACATCCCAGCGAGGTCGGTCAACCGCCGGGTAACGAGGTCGAGATCCTGCGAGTGTCGAAGGACGATCAAGATCGTATCGTCGCCGGCGATCGTCCCAAGAACCTCGGGCCACTCCTCCCAATCCAGGGCAACGGATACGGCGGACGCCGACCCAGACGCCGTCCGAACGACCAAAAGGTTGCCTGTGCCATCAACCGAGAGAAAGAGAAGCGGCAGGAGGGTCTCGAGCGGCGGCGAGTTCTCTGGATCGTCCGGCAGTCTATAGTGGGCTTTTCCGCTGGCATCGGTGGCCTTGGAGAGCCGCAGTTCGCGAAAATCCCGTGAGAGCGTGGCCTGGGTTGCGTCGATACCCTGCTCCGCCAGGAGCTCTCTGAGAACCTCCTGACTCGTCACACGATTCGACGGAATCAACGAGAGGATCGCGGCCTGCCGTCGTCGCTTACCCACTCCCCACCCCCACGGCCTGGAGCACCATCGCCTTTAGCTTTTCCGGTTCAAGGCCGATGCTCCGCTCTACCTCGACGCCCTCCTTGAAGAGCACGACGGTGGGGACGCTCCTTACCTCGAATCGGGCTGCGACGTCGGGGGCGAGGTCCGTGTCGACCTTCCCGACCATGAGGTGCCCCTGATTCTCCTGAGCGATTTCGTCCATGATGGGTGCGACCCACCTACATGGACCACACCACTCCGCATAAAAATCAACGAGAAATGGAACGCCGGCCTGCAACACCGTCTGATCGAAGTCCTCGTCGAGAACCGTTACGGGCCGATCAACGAGGATCGGGCGCCCGCAACTCTCGCAGGAAGGCTGAGCGGACGGCCCGCCAAGGCTCACATCGTTCAGCGTCAGACAGAAGCCACATCTGAGAGAGACTGTATTGGCCTGAGCTTGGGGCAAGGCGCTGAACTCCGACGTGGATGAGGAAGGGTGCGGGACCTGGCCAAGGTGACCGAGTCCCGCACCATCAGAGGATCAGAACAGGTCGTACTTCACCTTGAACATCGCGAAACGGCCGATGTTCGGTACGCCGACGAAGCTACGGTATGGCGTGCCGAAGATATTGGAGATCGCCACCTGGAGCGTCGCATTCGTCGTCGGAAGCTTGTACCCGAGCGTGACGTCTACCAGGGCGATGCTCTCGACGCAGTCCTCCTCGAAGACGCCTCCCTGGCCGTTCGAGACGCACGCAGTACCCACGAAGTCCGCGGATTCGGCTGGGAACTCGCTCGAGTACCGCATACGGGTCTCGGCGTTGAATCCCCATCGTGGCTCGCGGAAGGCGAGCCCAAGGCTGAACTTGGACTTCGGGGCATTCAGAGCGATCGCCGCGACACCGTTGTCGAGTTTCTGATCGATCCCGAAGAGGGCTGCGGTCGTCGCATCGGGGAAGTAGTCCTCGCTCACGAACGAAGCAGAACCAGAGAGCGTCCACCGATCGTCGAGGAAGGCCTGGAAGGAGACGTCGCCACCCCAGAAGTCGAGGTCGCCGGCGTTGACGTACGTCACCAGAAGGTCCGCGCCCGAAGCGTCAACGTCTGCCGAGGACACAACACCCAGTGGAATCGCCCCCATGCCGGCGGCGAGGGCGCCAGCCGTGGCTGGAGGTAATCCCGCAGCCACCAGGAAGCTCGCGATGTCCGGGCCTGCCGCGGAGACGGCGTTCAACAGAAGGAGTGGCGTCCGCACCACCAGGGGAGATACGAAGTCTTCCTTCTTTGTGTACCAGGCATCGACCGAAAGAACGAACCGGTTATTGATGACTCCCTGATACCCGACCTCGAAGGTGGTCGTCGTGGCCTCCTTGAGCCGCTTGACATCGGGAATCGACGCAAGAGCCAACGGAAGCGCCTCGCCCGTGGAGGGGTTGAGGACGTTGATGCCGATGTCCGACGCCGATGGGTTGAGTGAAGCGAGCAGCCCAGCGGTCGCCGGATCGATCGCGCCCTGCGCCAGCATGACGCCGACGGCGAGTTGCCACATCAGAGCGACGTCAGCCGGGAGCAGCTGGCCTGGCCCGCCGTTTCCTGCTGGGTTGAACGGAGAGCGCATGCCCTTGAGTGATCCGTCGGCGTTGCGGAATGTGAACCCACTGTTCGGCCCCTGAGCACGAATTCCGTACCCGAGCGCTCCGAGCGGTGAGGGAGCACGACCACCGTTGATGTCGAGGAACAGATTCAGCGAGGTTGGCGGAGAAAACGCACGGTTGTAGCTGAACCGGAAGCTCTGATTTTCGTCGGGCGAGAATACGAGTGCCGCGCGTGGGGAGTAGATGTCGTCCTCAACCTCGGAGTGGGAATCCCAGCGGCCCGCGAGTACGAGCTTCAGCTGGTCGGTGAGGCCGATTTCAGTCTGAATATAGGCACCGTATTCATTGACGATGTCGTCACCTTCGTTGATTCCGTTGATGGTCCCGAGAGTCTTGGGCTCCGTATGGAAGTAGTCGAACCCGTAGGTGAAGTCGAGGCGATCTCCAACAGCGAGTCCATGCTGGGCCTGCGCCACGAACATCCTGGACTCGTCGACCAACGGGACGCCGTCCCTCAGGAGGTAACTGTCCCCGGAGTCCGTGGTGTTGAGGTACGTCTGGGCGAAGAACCGGTCATAGTTGAACCGCAACTGGGCGTAGCTGTTCGTCCAGCCGTCGATCTGACCGGCCCCGATCCCCGTGAGCTCCACACCCGTCGCGTCGGTAACCCCGAACTGGGCGATGACGGAGCCCTCATCGAAGCGCCAATCGCTCCTCGCATCAAAGGAGAACCGTTCGATGTCGAAATTGCGCCGACCGACGCGGTCAGCCGCCAGGTTGGCCACCTCTGTCGAAAAGCCACGTGCCACGAGTCCGGCGACGAACGCTGGACGGTCGGCCTGTACACCCGCGAGCGCAGCGGCCTCGGATGGGTCAATAAACCGCCATTCATTCCCGTTGAGGTACTGTCCCGATACCTTGATTCCGAACTGCTCAGATACTCTGTGAGCAGAGCGAAAGGATCCACGAAAAACGGATTGCTCGCCACCCCCTATGCTGACGGTCGTTCCAGGGTAATCGATCGGCGATTTGGTGAGGATGTTGAGTACGCCGTTTGCGGTGTTGGGACCATATAGAGCGGATCCCGGGCCAAGAACCACTTCCATGCGCTCCACGTCTTCGTCCGTGGCCTGAATGAAGTGGAGCAGGTTCACCCGCAGCGAAGGTAGTCCCACGATGCGGTTATCGGTGAGGGCGTGCAGAGATCCAGAGAAAATATTGTTGAAGCCGCGAAGCACCACGTTGGTCGACTGCACTCCGGAGGACACGACGTCCACCCCAGGGGCGGACCTCAGGTGCTCCACAAGATTGGTCACCGGGCGCTCCTGAATCTGCTGCTCGCCGACGACAAAGATCGTCGCAGGAGCTTCGGTCCGCTTCTCAGCTCTGCGGGATGCGGTGACCACGACCGGGTTCAGGAGTAGCGCCATCGATGTGAGGGAGATGTCGAGCGTGGTGGTAGATCCTGAAGAGACCACGACGCCGTCCTGGCGGGTCGTCTGGTAGCCGAGGGCCGAAATCACGAGGGTATATCGGCCGGCCGGGACCTGCATCCGGAACTGGCCCGAGGCGTTTGAAAGCGCCGACGAACCCTGCCCGGAGAGGCCGAGGATTTCGACCGCCGCAACGGCTATGGGCACGCCACTCTCCGCGTCGGTGATCGTTCCGGTGAGCGACCCCTGTTGGGAGCTCGCGGGTGCCGCCGCCACCGCGAAGACGAGTGCGAAGACTGATGCCGAGACCCCGAATCTGGCGCGCATGGGTATTTCCTCACTGTTGGAGTTACCGATTCGGGCGGGAACGAACCGGTACTGGGGGATTCCCCCTAGTTGGGCCACTGGGCTTGCGAGGGCAAGGTACAGTGGAGAAACTTTGGTCGCAACGAATGGAAATGCAGTCCGCGTACGCTTTCCGACGCGCTGTCGACGACCCTTCCCTGTGGCGAGGGTCCTGGAATACACACGAGGAGGACTCCCCTGACCGTTCTGTCCCCCACCCTCGACGATGCGGCTGCGGCTCGCGCATTTCTCGTCGATCGACTCCACCGCACGCCTTTGGTCGCGTCCCACTCCCTCGGTGAGATGATCGGAGCACCACTACTTCTCAAGTGTGAAAACCTGCAACGGACTGGAGCCTTCAAGGTCCGTGGGGCTCTCTGGTGCCTCGCCGGCCTCGAGCCGGATGCCCGGGCGAGGGGGGTCGTGACCATTTCTGCGGGAAATCATGCCCAGGCCGTTGCATGGGCAGCCACGGAGATGGGAGTCGAGGCGACCGTTGTCATGCCCCACGGAGCGTCCCCGATCAAGATCACAGCTAGCGAGGGGTACGGTGCCCGGGTGATCGTACACGGGTCTGCAAAGGAAGCCTTTGCGCGTGCGCGTGCTCTGGCAGAAGAAGAAGGATTCACCTTCGTCCATCCCTTTGATGATCCGCGAGTCATCGCCGGCCATGCTTCGGTTGGGTTCGAGATTCTGGAGCAGTGCCCTGAGGTTGCGACGATCGTGGTCCCGGTGGGTGGAGGTGGCCTGATCAGTGGGGTCGCGGTCGCGTGCCTTGATTCGAATGTGAGGATCATAGGGGTTGAACCCAGGGGGGCGGATGCCATGTGTCGCAGCCTCGAGGCCGGCAGACCGCTTCACCTCGACGCGGTTTCGTCGATCGCCGATGGCCTTGCAGCACCTATGGCAGGCAGCCTCAACTTTGATATCGTGAGGGAGAGGGTCCACGATGTCGTGCGGGTATCCGACGAGGAGATCGCAGAAGCGATGGGCGTCATCCTGAACCGCACGAAGATGGTGGTGGAGCCGGCGGCTGCAGCGGGGGTGGCGGCCCTCCTCTGCGGAAGAGTATCGAAGGCAGACGGGCCCGTTGTAGCATTGCTGAGCGGGGGCAACGTAGATCTCGCCAGGATTCCAGACTTGATCGGGGAGCGCCGTTGAATGTGTCGCATGACTGTGTACTGTGGTCCGCCGCAGGCGCTCCACCCCCTCGTGTTCGGTGGAGCCCACTCCCTGCTCCGCCAGAGTTGGGAGCCGCGCGAGCTACTCTCCGGGTCGGTAAATGTGGACGGTTACGGAGTGGTGTGGCACGATGGCCAGAACTTCATTCGTGTCGCTCAACCCGTTCCGATCTGGCACGATGAAGACCTCGAGACCCTCCTGACCAGCGTGCGAGCTTCGGTAGGGCTCGCGGCGGTGAGGAACGCGACTCCCGGTATCCCGGTGGATCGATCTGGGCTGCTTCCGCTAATGCAGGCAGGTCACGCCTTCGTCCTTAACGGGTTCGTCGAAAAATTCCGCTCGCGCTGGATGCGACGTTTCCGAGCGACTCTTCCTGATCACCTGTACGGCGCGCTCCGCGGCAGCTCCGACTCCGAGACACTCTTCCTGATGGCGCTCGCCCGCATCGAGGCGGGCGCGACCCAGGGCGAGGCGCTGGCTGACCTCACCGATTTCGTATGCGCTGCGGTTCGTGGGGAGGGACTGACTGCGCAGCTCACGATGGCACTAGCAGACGCTGGGGGAGTTGCCGTGGTGAGGACGGGATCCGAGACAGACACGAACTCGCTGTACTTCAGCCGCGGGTCCGGCCTCATGAGAGGGGGGCGCCTGCTCGCCTCAGAGCCGTTGGACCCCAATGGTGGATGGGAGGGTGTCCCTCCGCATCACCTCGTCCAGATGGACGCGAGTGGAGGCTTCGAGGTCACCCCGCTCTGAGGTCACCCTCTGGGAGGCTCGCGGGATCTAACCCCCGGGCGGTCACCGTGCTGAGAAAGTCCCGCGTAACCTGAAGGGATCCTTCGTCCGCATACCCCTCAGGGAGTCTCCGAATCCCAGAGAAGGCGTGATGGGGTCTCTCAGTCCGCACTCCCCCGCTCGTCCGAGAAGCGCGAGGGATGGCTCGGGGAGTGTCTCGGTGACAGCCTCACAGGCCTCGGCGTCGTACAGTGCACCGGTGGCGATTACCGCTGGAACCACGAAGAACTCCGGAGGCAGAGCGTCGATGGCTCGGATTTCGAGGTATCCCCTCGCCCGCACCTCCGGGAAGAGAGTGCTGACGTGACGATCCCAATCCGTTGCGGTTGCGGCGTCGCGTTCCAGCCACGAGCGAAACGACTCGGCCGGTTCACCTGGGGGGCCGAGGAAGAGCGCTGGTGCCTCTAGACCCATTCGCGTGTAGGCAGCCGGCGGATCGTCACCGAGCACGAGTCCGGTACGCGCCGGGTCCAGATTTCTCCATTGAAGTGCCCGATAGCTTCGATGACCGGTCGCCCCTCCCTCATACTCGGAGGAGTTGGCGAACATGGCGGTGAGGATTGGTGCCATCCAATTGGCCGCATGCCAGCGAGCGAGGGGATGAGGTCCGAGGTCGAGGTTGAGGTGGATCGCAGCGGTCTGCCGCATCATGCGTCGCCCCCAGGTTCCCTGCCGATCGAGGTGGCGTTGCATGCGGAGATACCGCTCACTCTCGAGCAGGAGCACGGTGTCCTCGAGTTTGCCAAGTGGGTCGATTCCCCGCGTAACGAGCACGATCTCCGATTGTTGAGCGCCCCGGATGAGCCCCGGAATGAGGCGGTCGAGCTCAGCGCTGAGCGCGGCCACCGACGCCATCGGCCCCGTCGCCAACTCGATCTGCCCCCCCGGTTCGAAGGCCAACGCCCCTCCCCGGCCCACATCGAAACTCGGAGACCCCGCATACGAGACACCTTCCCCCCACCCCACACGCTCAGCGTGGGCCCGGAGGAAGGGGAGCGAAGCTGTGCCCGAGGGATTGGTGATCGGCACACGGGAACCGTCAGCGATGTGGGTCGGGATGAACTCCACCTCCATACCAATGCGGAGGTCCGCCCCATCATTCTCAATTCCGAGGCGAAACGCGGAGCCCCGTATCCGATCTTCCAGCGTCCGAAAGGCCTCGGTCGTGCCCGGGATCACGCCTGCGGGGCTCCCACTACCATCGCATAGCGCCCAGCCGAGTCGGGTACCCATGTTTCGACGACGAGGCTGGCCTTCTCGAAGAGCGCGTCGATCGTGGGTCGATCGTACTTGCATGAAATTTCGGTGAGGATGTGTTCGCCGGTCTCGAAGGAGACGGGGGCGAGGCCGGGAGCCTGGACCACCGTGTCTCGATTGACCACGAGGTGCATCTCCATCCGTCCCAACTCGGCGTTGTACGGCGCTCGGTGCTCGAATGCATCCCGATCGAAGGTCGCGCCAACCTGTCGGTTGAAATTGTCGAGGATGTTGAGATTGAATTGTGAGGTGACCCCGAGGGCGTCGTTGTAGGCTCGTTCGAGCGTTCTCTGCGACTTCCCCGCCCCGGGCCGGAGGTCGACGCCGAGCAGAAGGCGGTCTCCGGGTTCCATTACAGAACGGACACCCGAGAGGAGATCGATTGCCGCCGGTGGATCGAAGTTACCCAGGGTGCTCCCCAGGAGGGCCATGAGGACCGGCCCGGGAAGACCCTCGCGGAAGGTGGGCGGCAGTGTGATGTCCCGAACCACCGGCGTGATGTCGAGCGTGGGGTATTCGACGCTGAGTTCCGAGGCGACCTCCTCCAGGAAGTCACCCGCGACGTCTACGGGGACATATCTCGGGGAGGCGCCCTTGTGGATCATTGCGTCCAGCAGAATCCTGGTCTTGCGAGCGCTGCCTGCCCCCAGCTCGACGAGAGTCTTCGGGGCGAAGGCCTCCATCCATCCGTCGGCGTTTTCGGCGAGAAGTCCCCGCTCCGTTCGCGTGAGGTAGTATTCCTCGAGCCGGGTGATATCCTCGAAGAGTTCAGACCCGCGGGTGTCGTAGAAGTACTTGGAGGAGAGGCGCTTTGGATTCTGAGCGAGCCCCCAACGGAGGTCCGCAAGCATTCGTGCCCGGTCCGCTCGCTTGGCGTCATCGTCTAACTCGAGCGGCCCCGCCTTCGACGAAGGAGAGATCGCCTCGCCCTCCCATGGCTCAGATGCCATCGGTCACCTTTCCGCTGTCATCACGGGCACACCGTAGCCCGCTGAAGATCTGTCGCCGGATCGGATAGTCCCAATTCCGGAATGTGTTTCGTATCGCGCCGGGCCTGGTTGCCCAGGAGCCACCACGGAGCACCTTGTATTCGTCTCCGAGGAATATCTCCGAGTACTCAGGATACGGAAACATCTCGAAGTTTGGGTACGCAGTGAAGTCACTGCTCGTCCACTCCCACACATCCCCGATCATCCCGTAGCACCCGAGGGGTGACACGTTCTCCCGGTAGGAGCCGACAGGGGCCGTCCCGAACGAAAGACTGTCGAGGTTTGCCAGTGCACTAGAGGGCCGACGGTCTCCCCAGGGGTACGGGCGGGCCTCCTTGGCGGCTGGATCCCAGGACGCGGCAACCTCCCATTCGTACTCAGTTGGAAGCCGCTTCCCCGCGAATCGGGAATACGCTTCGGCCTCCCAATATGTAATGTGGCAGACCGGTGCGGTGGGGACGATCTGGTCAACGCGGTCCATCACGCGAACCTGCCAGGTCTCCCCAGCACGCTCCCAGTACATGGGGCAGGCCTCGCCCGATTCGCGGAGCCATGCCCACCCGGCGTCGCTCCAGAATTCCGCTCGTTCATACCCTCCCTCGTCGAGGAAGTGGGCGAAGGCCTGGTTGGTTACCGGGGTGGCATCGATCTGAAACGGATCCAGCTCGACCTCGAACGTTGGTCGCTCATTGTCGTAGGCGGCAGAACGATCGAGCGTCCCAATGGGATACGTCCCCCCTGGAACGCGAACCATCTCGCCACCCTCAAAGGGGAGATGAGACTCCGATGGTAGAAAGGCCCGTAGTGCACGGTATGGTTCGCCGTGTTTCAGTTGGAGGGTTTGCAGGATTGTCTCGTTGTGCTGGTACTCATGCTGCAGAACCAGGCGAAAAACGAAGCCATCCCGAAGTAACGGATCTGGAGATGCAAGGTCGAGGTGGGTGAGTCCGTCCAGCGCCGCCCGCCGGATTCGAGCCATGTAGTCCATGCATTCGTGCATCGACGGAAGCTGGAGTGTGTCCCTCATCTTCCTCGGATTCTCGAAGGGGTTGTACATCCCTCGCAGCCCCTCGGAGCCATCCGCGCCGCCGCGAAGCCGTTCAATGAGCCAGACTTCTTCAAAGTGGGCGATATGCCCCAGATCCCAGACAATCGGGCTCATCAGCGGATCGTGCTGGCGCGTAAGGTCGTCGTCAGAAAGCGGGGCAATCAGGTGGAGCGTGCGTGCTCTAGCCTCGGTGAGAAGTTCCACCACGGCATCGACGGACAGCGCTTGATCAGGCGAATTATTCATCGTCGGGAGAGGACGTCGGGGGCGGAGCGGACGCGAGGGTTAAGATAACCCACAGATTCCGGTTCGGGGAATCAATGGATACTCCTTGCCCGCGGGCGGGGCGATGCGTGACTTTGCATCCATGAATCAGGATGAAGCCGGCCCCGCGCTCGAGACTCGCGGCGTTACCCTCAAGTATGGTTCGACTCAGGTTCTCCGCGATGTATCCCTGGAGGTGGGCCTGAAGGAGAGTGTCGCGCTCGTGGGTGAGAGCGGCGCGGGTAAGACGACGCTCTTGAGGATGTTCAACCGCATGGTCGTCCCCGACGATGGGTTCGTTGGGGTCGCGGGTCGGGACGTGACGAAGCTGGATTCCGTTCGGCTCCGGAGATCGATCGGGTACATCCAACAAGAGGGTGGCCTCCTCCCTCATTGGACCGTGACGAGAAACGTTGGGCTGGTCCCCTGGCTTACCCGGATGGAGAATCCTTCGCGGCTTGCTCAGGAGGCCCTTGAGCGTGTGGGACTTTCGCCGAGAGCCTTTGGGGGCCGTCTTCCGCGTGAGCTCTCGGGGGGTGAACGGCAGCGCGTTGCAGTAGCGAGGGCCATCGCCGCTCGCCCAGGGATCATCCTCATGGACGAGCCGTTCGGTGCACTGGACGCCATCACCCGCGCCACACTGACGAAGAACGTGGGCGAGCTCTTCCACGAAATAGGTGTGTCCGCGCTCATGGTGACCCATGACCTTCACGTTGCGATGGCGTTCGCGGACCGCGTTGCCGTACTCCGCGAGGGGAAGCTGGAGCAAATTGACACGCCCGAGGCACTCTGTTCGGCACCCGCCACAGGGTACGTGGCCGATCTGCTTCAGAGTGCCGGTGTCGAGGTCCAGCGTTGAACCCGCTCGGGGCTGTATTCTGGTTCATATCCATCCTCGGGGTTCCTGTTTCTGGTGTTGCCCCACACGCTCAGGTAGCTCTCCAGCCGTTTTCGACTGGGGCTCGCGCTGCGGATCAGCAGAACCCTCCGGTAGTGATCGCTTCCAAGCCGTTCGGCGAGTCGTTCCTCCTTGCAGAGATGTTTGCCCAACTCGTCGAGAGCCGTGGAATCCCGGTGGAACGGCGTCCTGGCCTCGGGGCTACCGAGATCGCATTCCAGGCGCTGAGAGCCGGCGCCATCGACGTGTACCCTGAGTACACGGGCACGGGGCTCGTCGCCATTCTGGGGGAAGACCCCGCTGGATCACCCGGCGAGGTGTTTCGTAGAGTTTCGATGGAGTTCCGGGGGCGCTGGGGGATCCACTGGCTGCCGCCGCTCGGGTTCGAGAACACCTATGCGATAGCGATTCGGCCGGGTATGGCCGACTCTCTCGGTTTGCGGACTCTCTCGGAGCTGGCCACGGTCTCGGCGGGGCTTACCGGTGGATTCTCACCCGACTTCATTGGACGCGAAGATGGGCTTCCAGGGCTCCAGACCGAATACGGCATTCGCCCTGCCGAGGTTCGTGCACTCCTTCAGTCGATCAAGTACCAGGCGCTCGCCCTCGGCGAGGTGGACGTCATCGACGGGTACTCCACAGACGGACTCATCGCTCGATACAACCTTACGGTGCTCGAAGATGACCGTGATTTTTTCCCACCCTACCAGGCCGCAGCCCTCATCAGCAGGCGTTTGTGGGAAACTCGGCCCGATGCAGTCAAAGCACTCATCGAGCTTTCTGGTACGATGGACGAAGCCATGATGCGCGACCTGAACCGGCGGGTTGAGGACGACGGTGAAGATGTCGCAGATGTCGCCAGGGCAGCCCTCGCCGCGTTGGATCTGGTCCAGGCCCCGGCGATGCGCTTCCTGCGGGGCGACGAATCCACCGAGCTGCACTTCGGCACCTACATGTGGGCGCGACGATCCGAGACCCTCCGCCTCACCCTTCGCCATATGCTCCTCGTCTCCATCTCTCTCTTTGCCGCGGTTCTCGTTGCCGTGCCGTTGGGGCTGATCCTCGAGCGGGCAAAGATCGGGGCCGAAACTGTGATTCGCGCGATCGGCGTCCTTCAGACCATCCCCTCCATCGCGCTTCTCGCCTTCATGATCCCCCTCCTTGGAATTGGAGTCGTCCCGGCGCTGGTGGCCCTCTTCCTCTATTCACTCTTCCCGATCGTCAGAAATACCTTTACCGGCATCCGCGACGCCGACGCCGCAGCGGTGGATTCCGCGAAATCGCTGGGGATGACTCAGAGTCAGATTCTTCGGCATGTGCGGCTCCCGCTGGCAACGCCTGTGATCATGGCCGGGATTCGCACGGCAGGTGTGATTACCGTGGGCACGGCCACGCTGGCGGCATTCATCGGCGCCGGTGGGCTGGGAGATCCGATCGTTGCGGGGCTCGCACTGTCGGACATTCAGATGATTCTGGCCGGTGCGGTGCCGGCTGCCCTCCTCTCGTTGGTGGTCGATGCCATGCTGGCGAGCGTAGAGTGGCGAGTCACGCCGCGTGGCGTCGGCGAGCGTTGAGCAGAATGTTCGAGGCTGGCGTTTGAGGTTGCGTAAGACGGTGGAGAGAATTGCCGGGGGGCTCCTCCTGGTGTTTGCCTTTCTCCCGATCTACCGCGTCCTGGACACCACCGGCGAAGCACCGTTTCGCCAGGCGAGTGTCGACATCGCCGACGTCACGCTGGAGCTGGTCTGGTGGGGGAGCTTGGTCACGATCCTCCTGGCCGGGCTACTTGCCCATCTCGCCGGCGGCCTCCCACGCGTCTGGGGCCGCTGGTTTCTTGCCCGCATCGAGGCTGTGCCGCTCCCCTCTTACGCCCTCGGAGTCGCCCTCCTCGGATTCACACTCGCCCTCATCGCAGGCGTGGGACTCTTCGACGGGTTCTACACGAATGTCGACGAGATCGCGTCGCGTCTGAATGCCGAGTTTCTTGCCTCGGGGAGCCTCGTGGGCATCCTCCCCGACCTTCCTGAGGCGTGGTTGATTCCAAACACCCTCATGACGGGGGACGGGTTTGTATCTCAGTACCCACCCGCCCATCTGATGGTGATGGCGCTCTTTGTGCGGTTGGGAGCTTCGGTATTCGTAGGGCCGACGCTTTTCGCGATCATGGTTGGATTCACCGCTCTGGCCCTTCCCCGCCTGCTCCCGAACCGAGTGGGGCTCGCGAGGGCGGCAGCGCTTCTCACGGCGATGAGCCCCTTCCTGGTATTTCTGGCCGGGGGGGCGCTGAGCCACCTGACGGCGGGCGCTGCGGGGGCGGTATGTCTCTACGCAGCACTCCGTGCCCGCGATGGAGGATGGGGTTGGGGGGTCCTCGCCGGAGGAGCCGTGGGGATGATGGTGAGCTCTCGACCGCTCATTGGGCTAATCCTGGGCACCCTGTTCACGCTGGGAATCTGGGTGGCCCCCCCACTCACGCGCCGAGTGGGTTGGTGGATGCGCAGGGCCCTTGCGACGGCTCTCGGAGGTATCCCGTTCGCGATCGGGTTGGGGTGGTACAACCACGCTCTCTTCGGCAGAGTTGGAGCCTTCGGCTACCTCGCTGCCTTTGGAGAGGATCATCGCCTTGGTTTTCATCGCGATCCGTGGGGATACTCCTACCAGCTTGGTGAGGCGCTCGGGTTCACCTCAACCGATCTCCTGAGCGTTGGCGTTCAGTTTCTGGAGACCCCTCTTCCCCTCACCGCCCTCGTCGCGGCGCTGCTCCTCGCCGGCAGAAAGCTTCCTCGCGGGGGTGGGCTCCTGATCGGCTGGGCCTTGCTGCCTGTCCTCGGCAACGCACTGTACTGGTTCCATGCGAGCCGCATGCTCTTTGAGGCGGCTCCAGCGTGGATCGCGCTCGGGGTACTGGCTTTCGCAGAGTTGGGAAGAGAGCCCGAGAGTGGCGCTCCCCCCGTGCGAATCCTGGCGCGGAACGCGGTCGCGTGGCTCGCGCCGGTCAGCCTGGTGCTCGCGGTTGCCTGGGGTGTCCCCGAACGGGTGCGAACGTATCGGTGGAGTCAGGAAACCCTCGACCGCATCACACAGCCCTCCATTCCCACCCCCGGCCCCGCGATCGTGTTCGTTCACACCTCATGGAACGAACGACTCAGCGCGTCGCTGCAAGGAGCTGGAGGGATGCGTCAGGACAGTGTGATCTCGGCATTGCGGAGGAATTCAAACTGTTCTCTCCACCAGTTTGCCGTGTACCGCGAGGGACTCGCCCGAGAGAACGACGCTTCCCGTCCCGCCCCCGTCGTGGACCTGCTTCAGGGAGAAGGAACGCCCCCGGGCATAGAGCGCCAGGCCGTCGCCCCGGGCGCTACCGTCCGACTTATTCCAGGAGAGACCATCACCGACGCATGTCTACGGGAGATGAGCGCAGACCGTTTTGGAGTGGTTGCCCTCGCGCCGCTGATCTGGCAGGGGGATCTTCCCGGAGTCGACCGGGGCCGTCCACTCTACGTGCGAGACCTGGGGCCAGACAAGAACGCGAGATTGCTGGCGGCGTTCCCAGAACGCACTCCCTATGTGTTCGTTCCAAAAGCACCCGAGGCGGCGGCGGAGCTCGTTCCCTTCCAGGAAGGCATGCGGGTACTCTGGGGCGGGTAGCCTCCCGTATTCAATGGGCTGCGGCACCCAGCCCTGCGAGTCGACCGGTAGCCCAGGCCCAGGCGAAGTTGTAACCCCCAATAGGCCCGAAGGCATCGAGAATTTCTCCGCACAGGAAGAGACCTGGATGCCTGCGGCTTTCGAGGGTGCGCGGGGCCACCTCCTCGAGGGCGATGCCTCCGCCCGTCACCTCCGCCTTCTTGTACCCCTCCGAACCACTCCAGGGTAGGTCGAACCGACCAAACGTTCGCGCACACCGGCCGCGGTCCTCTTTGGTCAGTTGAGATGTCCGGGTGTCGCCTGGGAGCGCCGCTATTGCGATCAGGGCATCGGCGAGACGGTTGGGAAGGTGCCTCCGAGCGATGGCCCGAGGCGTGCCGGCACCACATCGAAGCTCCTGATTCCACACGTCTCCAGGGCGGGATCCCCACGCCACATGCAGGGGCTGGCTGCTTCCCCGGTCCTTCGCTCGGACGGCGTAATGCGAGACGTTGAGTACGGTGGGGCCGCTGTACCCCCGGTGGGTGAACAAGAAACCGCCTGAGGTGGAATAGGGCTTCGACACCTGCGGTACCGTGATGGTCACCTCGCACGAGACCCCGGCCAGGTCGGAGAATGGATTCGGGTCCACCGTGAGGGGTGTGAGCGCAGGGTATGGATCGATGACCTCATGGCCCAGACGTCTTGCAAGGGCGAGCCCCCATCCGTCACTCCCGGTCTTGGGAACCGAGAGGCCGCCGGTCGCCAACACCACGGAACGCGCGTGGATCGGACCCCCGCTCATCGCCTGGACGGTCCAGCCACCCCCATCGCTTTGAGGGTGCAGGTCGCGAACGCGAGTCCCAAAGCGAATCTCAACCCCCCGTTCCTCTGCCTCGACCTGAAGCCTGTCCCGGACCTCCCGCGCCCGATTCGAAGCGGGAAACAACTTTCCCGTCTCCGGCTCGAGGTTGAGGGGGATGCAAAGCTCCCGCTCGAAGAAGGCCCTCTGTTCTGCCCCGGGCCAGCTAGTGAGGATCTTCCTGAGGGAGTTGGGAGACGAGTCGGTGTGGAATTCCTCTGGACCAAAGGCAGATGGAAGCACATTGCAGCGTCCACCTCCGCTGATCAGGATCTTGCGCCCCCCATCCTCGGTGCCTTCGAAGAGGATCACCGGAGATGGGCCGTCGGCTGCCCAGATCGCGGCCATGAATCCGGCGGCTCCAGCTCCAACCACAACGATGGGAAGGGTGGCGTCACCCATCACGTGCCATCCGGTGGATCGCGGCGATGCCCGCAATCGGACCCAAAGCGAGGATTGGGAAGGCGAGGTGCCAGCCAAACGCCTCCTGCACGAGAGGGATCGTCTGGATGGTGACGATGGTCAACAGGAAACCCAACGACGTCTGAAGCGTCAGCGCCGTGCCGACGGCCTCGGGCGGGGCAACCTCGGTGACCATGGCACTGAACTGCGCGGAGTCTGCGACGACGAAGAAGCCCCATATGAGAACGAAAAGGACAAGCAGCCAGAATGGCCCCCCGAAAAACACGCCCGCAGATAACGAGCAGGCTCCACTCACCGCCATCGCCCGATTTACAACCCGGGCTCGGCCGGTGCGGTCAGCATACCACCCACCCCAGACGCACCCCAGACCACCCACCGCGATGGCTCCGAAGGCGGTCAGGTCCACGAGCCACGAGGCCGGGGCGTTCCCCCCAGCCGCGGCGGTGGCAGCGGCGCTTGCGGCCAGGAATGCCGGAACCCAGGTCCACATCGCGTACAGCTCCCACATGTGCCCAAGATATCCGCCGGTGGCGAGACGTGTCGGACGATCTCGCACTACCCGCAAGACGAGGCTCCAGGAGAACGGCGAGCGAGGAAACGGAAACGGTCCGTCTCGGTAGAACGCCCCAACCAGAACGGCTGCGGCGAGTGCCCCGCCAGAGGCTCCCAGCACCACCGAGCTGAGCGTGGTGCCGTCTAGAATTTTGAGGAGATAGGGGGTCGCCTTCCCTACCGTTAGCGCCCCGACCACCGTCCCAATCGCGATGCCACGCCCGGTGCGAAACCAGGTGGCGATCATCTTCATGGCCGGCGGATAGACGCCTGCAAGGAAAAACCCGGTCATAAGACGTGCGAGGAACGCCGAACGAACGCCCGGTACGAACAGGAGGGCGGCATTCGCCGTCGCAGCGAGCACAGCGGATGTCGCGAAATACGTTCGGGAAGGAACGATGTCTGCCAGATTCAGAACGGCCGCGAGAGCGGTTCCGAGGACGAAGCCGAGCTGCACCAGCCCAGTCAACCACGCTACCTGACCCGAGGTCAGGTCCCACCTGGCCTGGAGCTCCGGCGCCACAGCCGAGGCAGTAAACCAGACCGACATTCCCATGAGGACGGAGGCTGAAACGAGCAGGAGCGTGGCCCCCCGCCCTGATTCACCGTTCTGGGCCGGAGAATACGCGGCGGTATCGGTCAAGCTCGGCACTCCACCCTCAGGAAGAGAGCATCTTACGGACAACGAACCAGAGATTCGCGGGGCGCTCGGCCAGCCGTCGCATGTACCATGGGAACCACGCCTCGCCGTAGCTGATCAACACCTTCACCGTGTATCCCTCTTCGGCCAACTGCCTTTGATCGCGTTCGCCGATTCCATAGAGCATCTGAAATTCGAGGTCGCCTCGAGCTAGCTTCTCGCGAGCCGCGGCCTCCTGAACCCTATGAATCATGCGCGGGTCGTGGGTCGCGAATGCCGCCCGTGCTTTTTCGGCACTCACTGCCTTGAGGAGGATCTTCGACAGCTTGAGGAACTCGGCGTCCACATCTCGCTTCCGGGGGAACGCGACGTCGGAGGGCTCGGCGTATGCACCCTTGACCAGACGGATCGCAGGTTCCAGCGGGAGGAGTCCGTTGAGGTCGTCCTCGGTCCGGTAAAGATAGGCCTGAAGGCAGAGGCCCAGGTTGTCGTATTTGGGGCGCAGGGCTCGAAACAGGTCGAGCGTCGCATCGACGTAACCGCTGGCCTCCATGTCGATCCAAACGAAACGTCCGACCTGGGCCGCTCGAGCGACTAATCTTGCGAGGTTCGCCTGAGCCAGCTCTGGGCTCAGATCGAGCCCGAGTTGCGTAGGCTTGATTGAAATTTCGGAGTCGAGGCGCCCGCCGCCAAGTGTATCGAGCACCTCGACGTAATGGTCCAGGACTGCCGTCGCCTCCTCAGGAGTGGTGATGTTCTCGCCGAGAAGGGTCAGGACCGTGGTTATCCGGTGTTCAGTTTGAAGCGTTGCCGCGGCTCGTAGCGCATCACCCAACTCCTCACCGGGCATGAAGCGATGGGTGGCTCTGCGCACAAAGCCCCACCTGGACAGCTTGTGGGACAAGAATGGATTTTCCGAGGCCCAAAGAAGGGCTTTGCGAACCACGATATTTCTCCGAGCCGAACGGTCGTTCAGTTGCCCCCGCCGAGGCGGAGCGAAGGCAGCTCCTCGAGGGGCGTAACGCCACGCTCCCTCAGGGCCCCACTGTACGCAGCGACACGGGCCTGGAAAAGGGCGTTCACCTCAGTGATGAATCTGGTCGGATCAGCGTGCAACCAACGGGACCTCGTCGAACACGTCCATTCCTGCGGCCCGAGCCATCCGCCGTAGATCCCGGACGGAGGTCACAAGCAGGCCATTCACATGGTCGGTGATGCGGTGCAGCTCTTCCTCAAATCGAATCAGGTCCAGGCGCTCCCCCTCGGTCGGGGCATCGTAGGAAGACGTCAGGCTTCTGAGGCTTCTCCGAAAACGATCGGCTGCAGCGAACTCGGGGCCTGCCGCGAGGGCCTTGAGAACCAACCCCGCCGCGTCGGTGACATCGGTGTTTGAGCCGGCATGAAGTTCGGCGACACCTCCACGCAGCTCCCCAATCGCCTGCTCCAACTCACTCCTCCATGCGGTAAGCTCAAGACTTCGTCGAACCGCGAGGTGCTTCGCCCGGCGGTCCTCCATTACCACCTCGACGCGCGGGTCGGGGCGGACCTCGAGTGTGCCCACACTCTCGATATCCCCGTAGGCCAGCCGGATCCCATACGTTCCGGGGACAACCTCAGCACCGTTCCCCTGGGGGCCTTTGAGCGGACGCACCCGAGCAGCCGCTGGCAGCATCTCGTGAAGGTCCCAGACGATTCGGTTCAATCCGGTGGTGGGGATCGTCTCGAAGACGCGCACCAGCGTGCCGGCTTCGTCGAGGATGGTCACCTCGAGTACCGAATCGACTGGCTCACCCGCGACCCAGAATGAGAGTTGAGCACCCACGGGCTTGGTTTGGCCGCGGAACATCGCATCTGCGGGAAAGTGATATCCGCCGGACTGTGCGCTCTGGTGAAGGTACGCAACCGGAGTACCAAAGAGGTGCAGCGGCTCTTGAGCGAGTTCCGGAAACTGGGCCAGCTCGCGAAGGGGCTGAACATCGTCGAGAATCCAGATTGCTCGTCCATGCGTCCCGATCACCAGGTCACCATCCCGGGGATGTACGACGAGGGAATGGACGGGTACCGTTGGCAGACCATGTCGCCACCTGAACCAGCGATCGCCGCCGTTCATGCTCACGAAGAGGCCGAACTCCGTGCCTGCGTAGAGTAGGCTTTCCACCACGGGATCCTGCTCAAGGGTATGAACGAATCCGTCGAGGTCATCCTCGTCGGCGATGCGTTTCCAATGGGCGCCATAGTCATCGGTGCGGAAGATGTAGGGTTCCCAGTTGCCCCTTCGGTGGTCATCGAAAACGACGAATGCCCCTCCGCGTGAAAAATTGGAAGGCTCGATGTGAGCCACCCAGCTCCCGTCGGGAACTCCAGAGATGTTCTCTCCGACATTCTCCCATGTGCCTCCGCCCGACCGGGTGACCTGGACGTTTCCATCGTCGGTCCCAGCCCAGATCACGTCGCGCTCCACCGGACTGCTGGCGATTGAGACAATCGTTGTGTGGTTCTCGGCCCCGGTCGCGTCTCGTGTTATCCCACCGCTCTCAGACTGGCGCTGCTTCGCGGGATCGTCGGTGGTCAGATCCCTGGAGATGATCTGCCAGGTGTCCCCCCGGTCAGGACTCTTGTGTACGAATTGACTTCCGTAGTAGAGCGTGCCGGCCTCAAAGGGGTCGAGCTCGAGGGGTGCGTCCCAGTTGAATCGGAGTTGGGTGGAGTCGGGGGCCCACGGCCGGATCCGCTTCCGCTCCCCGGTGCGGGTGTTGAAGCGGACGAGACCTCCGCCCTGTGACATGCCATACCCGAATGACGGATCGATGGGGTCCGGGATGGTGCCGAACCCATCCCCGAAGGCGACCTCCGTCCACTGGAAATTCCGGATTCCACCCACCTCCCACACGTCGGACGGCCCCTTCCACGAGCCGTTGTCCTGCATCCCGCCGTACACGTTGAAGGGAATATCCATGTCGACCGAGACGTGATGGAACTGCCCAAGCGGCAGGTTGTCTATCAGCCGCCAATGCTCCCCGCGGTCGCGCGAGACGAACATCCCGCCATCGGTTCCGACATAGATCGTTCGTGAGTCGTCGGGGTCTATCCAGATCGCCTGAAAATCGGAGTGGACCCCAGCGCCAAGCCGCTCGAATGTCACGCCCCCGTCATTCGAGACCTCGAGACGTGAATGCAGATTGAAGATTCGCGATGGATCCTGGGGGTCGACCTGGATGTCTGTGTAATAAAACGGCCTGGGGTTTACTCGCCGACCGGAATTCACCGTCTGCCACGTACTTCCACGGTCCTCCGACCGAAGCAAGGCACTCGTGTCTGCTTCCACGAGGGCAAACACGATGTCCGTATCGCTCCGGGACACCGAGAGCCCGATCCGCCCAAGCTGCCCCGGTGGAAGTCCATCGGCCGCCGTCGCAGGGAGCCAGGTGTCGCCGCCGTCTCTGGTGACGAAGAGTCCGCTTCCCGGCCCTCCAGA
>JAZDDA010000114.1:0-5664 GCA_036679625.1 Gemmatimonadota bacterium
CATGCCGGCGACCCAGGCGTCGAGCGACTCCTGAACCGTGAGGATCCGCTGTATGACCGAGAGCAGGATCGCCACCAGGCAGCCTGCGAAGGAGCCCCAGAGCAGCGTCTTGAAGGGATCGGCGTTGCCGAAGATGTCCATGAGCGACGCGTTCGGAGCGAGGCCGTTCTTGCCATCCGTGTAGAGCCCTATGAGCACCACCAGGATGACGGTGATCACGGGGAGTGCCGCGTTGTACCAGTGTGTGGTGACGCCCTCCTTGGGTTCCATCTCGGGGCTGGAGGTGTCGGCCGCAAGCTGGGCGCCTTCGCGATGCAGGCCGTCACCACGCGCCGCCCTCTGCTCCGCCGCCGCCATGGGGCCGAAGTCTCGGTTCATGTACGAGGTGATGAAGACGAAGGCGAGTGCGAAGAGTGGATAGAAGAGGTGTGGAATCGTGGCGATAAAGACTCCGAACGGACTCGTCGTCGCGAGGGCTTCAGCGAGCGCGGGGTCCACCCCCGGCTGGGTTGCGGCCGCGCGCATGCCTCCCGCGATCAACGAGATTTCGTACCCAACCCAGGTCGAGATCGGTACGAGAGCGGCAACGGGGGCGGCGGTTGAGTCTGCCGGTCGGTAATCGGGCGCATCGTGTTGCCGACGATCAGCGTGTTCGCGTAGTCGTCAAAGAAAATTGCGAGGCCAGCGAGCCAGGCGGCGATCTTTCCCCGGCGCTGGTTCCTGGCGAAGGGCGACACCGCGTCAACGATCCCCTGCGTTCCGCCGTTCCGCGAGATCACCCCGACCATTCCGCCGAGGAGGAGGGTGAAGACTACGATCTGCGTATGCCCACCGTCCGTGTCGCCGAGCGCTGGGACGGCGTATTGGTCGATCACCCTCCAGAGCGCAGCGAGAGGGTTGTAGCCGGCCACCGCCAGCGCGCCGAGCCAGATGCCGGCGAACAGCGCGGTGAGAACCTCGCGGAAGATCAGCGCGAGGAGGATGGCGACGAGCGGCGGAAGGATGGAGAACCACCCCGGTGCGTACGGACGCATCAGGGATTCCGTATGGGTGCCGATCGAGACCTGGAGCGGAAGGGCATCCCTACCTGAAATCACGATACCAACCGCAGTAGAGCTGGCTCCGGGGAACAGGGTGCCATTCACCAGCGGGGTCCCCTGAGCGTCCTTGATGTCAAACAACACTGCGCTGAACCCACCCGAGGGGCCCACCATGCTCACGCTGAAGGGCACCCCGCCCAGGATCACCTTGGGCGCCTCGGTGACCTCCTGCGCCCCCACCGGCGGGGTGAGGACCGAAGCCGCGAAGAGGAGTCCACTGAGTAGGAGCGTGCGGGAGTGCATCCGCATGGGCTGCCTTTCCGTCAGATTGGGTTTACGCGCGTGTGATTTCGGGCTTCATCATGGTCTGCGGTCATTCCCTTGTAAAGATTCAGGGCCGGTTCTAGTTTCCGGCGCCCGTTTGGGCCGAAGGCGTAGATTGACCGCTTTCCTCGTACCTGGAACTCGAGAGGCATCAAAGGCCATGGCACTCGCTGAGCGTACGACGGTCATCGATGAGGCTGGGGTCCGACGGGCTTTGAGGCGGATGGCCCACGAAATCGTCGAGCGGAACGGTGGCACCGACGATCTGGTATTGATGGGAATCCGTAGGCGGGGCGTCGATCTGGCCGACCTCCTCCGCGATGAAATCCAGCGGGCAACCAACGTTCAGGTGGCCTCTGGCAGCCTCGACATCACGATGTACCGCGACGACCTTCTCGCCGTGGGCCCCAGGCCCGTGGTCGGCGAGACAGAGCTGCCGCCCGACGGCGTCGACGATCGGGTCGTGGTTGTGGTCGACGACGTGCTGTTCACCGGACGGACCGTCCGAGCTGCCCTCAACGAACTCATGGACTTTGGACGGCCGGCTCGCGTGTTCCTGTGTGTGCTGGTGGATCGCGGCGGGCGTGAGATCCCGATCCAGCCCGACATCGTCGGGCGTGAGGTGACCGTGGGGGCGGAGCAGACCGTGGAGGTCCGCGTTCCCGATCTGGACGGCAGCCTTGCCGTCGAAATAGTGCAACTCTCAACGGAGCCTTCGTGAGCCCCACGGACTCATCTCTGGGCAAGGACCTGATCGGTCTCGAAACCCTATCCGCATCGCAAATCGTAAGCATTCTGGACACCGCGGATCCGTTCAAGGAAATCTCGGAGCGGCGCATCAAGAAGGTGCCCGTGCTCCGGGGGAAGACGATCGTCAACCTCTTCTTCGAGCCCTCGACGCGCACGCGGGTTTCGTTTGAATTCGCCGAGAAGCGGCTTTCTGCCGATACGGTGAACATCTCGAGCTCGGGGTCCTCGGTCACCAAGGGGGAGACCCTCGTCGATACCGCGCGCAACCTCGAGGCGATGAAGATCGACATGGTGGTGGTGCGACATGGCTCGTCGGGCGCGGCCCGATTCCTTGCAGACAGGATCCCATCGAATGTGATCAACGCGGGGGATGGTCGGCACGAGCACCCCACGCAGGCGCTCCTCGACCTGCTCACGCTGCGTGACTCCTTTGGCGAAATCAGTGGTCTCAAGGTCTGCATCGTCGGGGATGTGCTTCACTCCCGGGTGGCACGTTCGAACATCTTCGGCTTGCTGAAGCTCGGGGCCGAGGTCGCAGTGTGCGGTCCGCCAACGTTGCTGCCGCGGGGGATCGACCAGCTCGGAGTCACCGTCTTCAATCGCATCGAAGAGGCGATTGCCTGGGCGGATGCCCTGAACGTGCTTCGCCTTCAGCTCGAGCGGATGAAGTCAGGGTATCTGCCGAGCCTGCGGGAATACAATCAGGTGTGGGGGGTGACGAGCGCGCGACTCGACGCTGCCAAGCGGAAGATCGTGATCCTTCACCCGGGGCCGATGAATCGCGGGGTGGAGATCGACAGTGACGTTGCAGATGGCCCCCATTCGGTCATCCTCGAGCAGGTAACCAACGGGGTAGCGGTGCGCATGGCGGTTCTGTATCTGCTCGCTGGGGGCGAGCCCGACCGGGCAGAAGACGCGAAGACCGGAGGGGATTCATGACCCGCCCGGTGGTCATTCGTGGGGGACGCGTCGTGGATCCGGCGAACCGCCGGGATGACATCGCGGACGTGCTCCTGGTGGATGGCCGGATCGCTGGCGTGGAGCCTCGCGTCGCAGCCCCTGAGGAAGCATTGGAGATCGACGCAACGGATGCGGTGGTGACGCCGGGTCTGATTGACGTCCACGTCCACCTGAGGGAGCCCGGACAGGAGCACAAGGAAACCATCGCCACGGGGGCTCGGGCCGCCGCTGCCGGTGGCTTTACGGCGATCTGCTCCATGCCGAACACCGATCCGGTGATCGACGATCCTGCGGGAATCGGGTTCGTGCTGCGCCAGGCCTCCAAGGCCAGGGGAGCGCGCGTCTACCCACTTGGCGCCATCTCGGTGGGGCAGGAGGGCGAGCAGCTCGCCGCCATCGGCGAGATGGTCGCGGCGGGTGCCGTTGGCATTACGGATGACGGACATCCCGTGATGGACTCTGGGTTGATGCGCATGGCGCTCGAGTACGCGCAGGCGTTCGACGTTCCGGTCGCCGACCACCCCGAGGATCTGGGGATCACGCGTGGCGGCGTCATGAACGAGGGCCTGGTGTCGAGTCGCCTGGGGCTGCGCGGTACGCCGAATTCCGCAGAGGATGTGCACATCGTGCGCGACCTGCTCCTTGCCGAACACACCGGCGGCCGGCTCCACCTTCAGCATGTGAGCACCGCGTACGGCGTCGACGCGATCCGCCAAGCCAAGAAACGAGGGGTGTGGGTCACGGCTGAGGCCACACCGCATCACCTGCTCCTCACCGACGAAGCCGTCGAGGGGTTCAACACCAACGCCAAGATGAACCCGCCGCTGCGCTCCAGCCTCGACCGCAAGGCGGTATTGCAGGGGCTCCAGGATGGCACCCTGGACGTGCTCGCGACCGATCACGCGCCGCACCACTACGACGAAAAAGAGCGTGCCTTCGACGACGCGCCCTTTGGCATCGTTGGGTTGGAGACCTCACTCGGACTCGTGTACGGCCACCTGGTGGAGCCCGGCCTTATCGACCTCTCCACCCTCGTCGATCGGATGAGCTGGGCCCCCGCAAAGGCCTTTGGACTTCCCGGGGGGACCCTCGAGGTTGGGGGCGTCGCAGACGTGACGATCTTCGATCCAGGTGCCGAGTGGTCGGTAGACCCGAAGCGCTTTCTCTCGAAGAGCCGGAACACGCCGTTCGGTGGCTGGAAGCTCAAGGGGCGCCCGCTCTACACGATCGTTGGTGGCGAGATCGTGTTTTCGGCAGACGAGGCCGCAGGCTAGCCGAAGGCCAGCATCGGGCTGGATCGCCCGGTCACCGGGTCACAGCTCCAGCCTCATTCCGGCTCGGGCGATTTCAAAGCCGCGCCGCCGTACGGATGCAGCCTCAGCGCTGTCGTCGGCGAGCATCGGGTTCGTGTTGTTCATGTGGGTGAGGATCACCCGGGTTCCCTGGTCGGCCGTTTCCTGCAGGAGATCCATGGTGTGCGGCACCAGGGGGTGTGGGATGTCTTCGACCTCGCGCCCGGGGATTTCGTTCGCGGAGTAGAATGCGGCGTCCACGAGTGCATAGTCCACCCCCGCCACGACCTCCGCGACGGACCGGTCCCACTCCTCCCACGAGTCGATGTCGGGTAGGTAGAGCAGGCTCGCACGCGGACCCCGGAACGACGGTGTCGGAGAATTCAGGGCGATGGGGGACCGGCAGAAGCTTTACCTCGAAGGATCCGTCCACGTCGATCCACTCGTCGAAGGACACCGGCGGGAAGGTGAGCCGACCTTCGTCGACCAGAAGGCTCCACGGCGCGTTTTCCGACAGCATGCGCTGCATTCGCGGAGAGCAGTAGCACGGGGTCGGCTGGATGCCGAGGCTCTCGCGGCCAAGGAGGGCGAGACCCAGGTAATGGCCGATGTGCGCGTGCGTCAGGAAGATGCCGTCGAAGGGACGCCGCGCGTCGGCTCGCTGGCGGAACCCCGGCTCGGGAATCAGATCCATCTGTGCCCGTAGATCGGGCGAGGCGTCCACGAGGTAGTAGCGATCCGCCTCAGGATCTACGAGTGCTACCGAGGTGACGAGGCGAGGCTCGGCCCGAGCCGCATCGCATCGCGGCGCGTAACAACCAGCCTGAGGCATGCCACCATCCTGAGCCGAGCCCAGGATGAACGCGTAGAGCCCGTCCTCTGCGGCCAGCGCAGCGAGCCCGCGTGAGCGCAGGCCCAACGCCGCACCGACGGAGCCCACGAGAAACGCGCGTCGATTGACCACTGGGAAGCTCCGTGGAGGTGGCGTATTACGGGTCGGGGCTCAGTGTTGTGCGGCTCTGTTAGGGCGTCAGCTCAGTGAGTTGACGTGCCGGGTCAGGCTCGACTTCAGGCGAGCCACGGTGTTGGCGTGCACGAGATTCTTCGTGGCCGCCCGATCCAGAAGGACCACGACTTCGTGGAGCGCCTTCTGACCAACGTCAGCGGTCTCCGCAGAGCGCACGCGCTTGATGGCGGTGCGGATCCGGGAACGCTTGGCGCGGTTCCGAAGGTTCTGGGCCCGACTGAGGTGCATGCGCTTTGTAGCGCTTTTGATATTCGGCATACTGCCTGGTGCC
>JAZDDA010000115.1:0-2457 GCA_036679625.1 Gemmatimonadota bacterium
ACGCGATCTCGTGGGTTGCCACGGGCGACGATCGCCGTGATCGCCATGTTGGCCTTTTCCGTGTCCGTATTCTCGGGCCTTGACCCGTACCAAAGTACAGGGTTGTACCCTATATCCTTGAAGGTTCGCCAGAGGATCTGGACCCACGTCGGCACGAACGTCACCCAACCAGGGGAGCGCCGTGAAGGATTCAATGAAGGCTGTACTGCCCGGGGTTGGCGGCGTCGCAGCCGCGTTCGGATCAGCCCTCTGCTGCGGCGGTCCGGTAGTCGCGGTCGCGCTTGGGGTTTCGAGTGCCGGGTTGTCTACGTTCGAGCCCTACAGGCCATACTTCCTCGGGCTGACCGCAGCGTCCCTACTGCTCGGATTCTGGCTGCTGCACCGCGAGGAAAAGGCCGCATGTGAACCCGGGAGGCCCTGCGCGGATCCGGCGGTGCGCCGACGGATGAAGGTCGTCCTCTGGGCCGCGACGGTACTGGCTGTTGCGTTCGCGACGTTCCCAAGCTGGCAAACGCTGATCTTTGGATAGGAGATAAACGATGAGCTCGAAAGAATGGGCTGCCGTGGCGGTTGTGATCGGTGCAGGAATACTACTTCCGATCCTTGGCCACGACGACGCTGGGATGAATCACGGCGACCAGGCTGCGATGGCAATGCAGAGCGCGGAGTCTTCCGGCCCGATGAAGACGGTGGCGCTCGACGTCACCGGAATGACCTGAACGGGATGTGCGACAGCGGCCCGGGTGGCCGTGAAGCGGGTGGAGGGAGTGGAGGACGCGAGGTTCTCCTACGCGAGTGGAGAGGGGTGGGTAACCTTCGACACGACGATCACCTCCCCACCGGAGTTTCTTGCAGAACTCTCTCGCCTGACCGCATTCAGCGGAACGGTTCGGGAGTTCGTTTCGGCGGAGTCGGTACCTGACGACGATGCGTTGGAAGAGAACATCGCCGAAGACGGTGGCGACCACTCGGAGATGGACGACGAGCACGCACACGACGAAAACCAAAACTAGACGAGGGCTCACGATGAGTGAGTTGGCGACCAGCGTGAATTCTGTTGGCGGTAGTGCGCGCTACGACCTGGCTGTCCTTGGGGCCGGGTCGGCGGGATTCGCCGCGGCCATCCGGGCAGTAGAGCTGGGTGCGCGCGTCGTGATGGTTCAGCATGGCACGCTCGGGGGCACCTGCGTGAATGTCGGGTGCGTTCCGTCGAAGACGCTGATCCGCGCGGCAGAGGCGCGTCACCGCCAAATCACGCATCCATTTGACGGCATCGAGAGAAACGAGCCGGCGGTGGACTGGGCGGCTGTCCGGGCGGGCAAGAACGACCTTGTCGACGCACTCCGGAAGGCGAAGTACGAAGACGTTCTGGCCGCGTATCCCGAGATCACCCTGATGGCCGGCCGGGGGACCTTCGACTCGGAGGGTCGACTCCGTCTCGAGGACGGAACTCCGGTCGAGGCAAGTGCGACCGTAGTCACGACCGGATCCTCCCCCTGGACTCCAGAGATTCCGGGCCTCGAAGAGGCCGGTTACCTGGACAGCACAGGGCTCCTCGACGTCGCGGAATTGCCACGATCGCTTGCAGTCTTCGGAGCGGGGTCTGTCGGGCTCGAATTGGCGCAGGCCTACGCCAGGTTGGGCGTCAGCGTGACGATTCTCGTCCGCTCACGCGTCCTCTCGAAGCAGGACCCCGATGTGAGTGCCGAGTTGACCCGCCACCTCCGCGCGGAGGGTATCTCGGTGTTCACTGGGGCGGTCGTCGAATCGGTGTCTCGATCCGATCTCGGAAGGCGAATCCGATACCGCGCTGCAGACGGAACCGACTCCGAGTTGGACGTAGACCAGATCCTCGTTGCCCTGGGGCGGCGTGCGAATACCTCACACATGGGCCTGGACGCCGCCGGCGTGGATCTGGGCGACCGGGGCGAACTTCTGGTGGACGCTGGTGGACGGTCTTCGAACCTGAAAATCTATGCCGCGGGCGACGTGACAGGCGGACCGATGCACGTCTATGTGGCCGCTAAAGCCGGCCAGGTCGCCGCCACCAACGCGCTGGGCGGACAGGATACAACCGACCTCAAGGTGCTTCCCGAGGTCGTCTTCACGGACCCCGCTGTCGCCGCGGTCGGCCTGACGGAGGGCGCCGCGAGAGAGAGCGGGCTCGACATCCTGGTCAGTACGCTCCCGCTTGAGCATGTACCGCGCGCCCTGGCCGCGCGCGACACGCGCGGCTTCATCAAGCTCATCGCAGACGCGGGCACTCGGAAGATCGTCGGAGCTCAGATCGTCGCGCCCGAGGCAGGTGAGATGATCATGGAGCCCGCACTTGCCGTCCGCTTCGGACTCACGATCGAGGATCTGACCTCGGTGCTACATCCTTACCTTACCCTCGCCGAAGGCATCAAGCTTGCGGCACTCACCTTCGACAAGGACGTGGCGAAGCTGTCCTGTTGC
>JAZDDA010000116.1:0-4352 GCA_036679625.1 Gemmatimonadota bacterium
TTGGTGAAGATGATAAGCGGTTTTCACCACACTGATGCGTGCGAACACAGAGAGAAACATAGAGACCCCTGCCCCACCACTCGCCCGCCTTCGGTGCAGTTCACAGTCTGGTCAAGGACGGGGGCCAACAGCCGATAAGCTCTTTCTGGTGTGTCCCATCCTCATTTGGCCAGCGTCATCAAGCAACTCAACCAACGACTATCTCACGCTCAGAGAATCTCGGAACATTGAAACACCGTCCGGGCTCAACGCCTGGGCGCGCATCGCCTCCACGTCTCGACGAATTCTGGCGATGAGTTCCTCGAAGCGAGGCTCGTCACGCAGAGCATCGAGCATTGGATCGAGCTCGACCAATGCGGCCTGGCGGAGGCCGGCCTCGTAGGCCCGCTCGAGCCAATCCAATGCCTCCTCCGTGCTGCCACGCACGGCCGCGATGGCCGCCACCTCGTAGGGGATGCCAAAAAGCTCATCTCCTGCGGCCAGCGCCTGACGGTTGAACGCAACAGATTCGTCGAACAGACTCTCGGCGCGTTGCGAGAAACCTGCTTTCAACAGAGTGTGTGCGTAGGCCGTACGGGCCGTTCGTCTCGACATCCAAAGGCGCCGCTCCGGCGTGGAGCGATTCAGCGACTCCAGCGCTGCCCCGGCATCATCCGTACGAAGGAGAAACAGGACTTCAGCAGCCGCAAGAAAAGGTTCAGAGCTATTCTGAAACAGCGGGAGAAACCGCCTCGCACGTTGCACCGCAGCTTCGTCGCGCCCGCTAAAGGCGTCGAAGAACAGCCACATGACCTGGATCCGGGGCTGGTCCGGGAAGCGCTCCGTGGCCCGGGTGAGGAACTCCTCGAGGTGGCGCTCTGACATGAGGCCCAATAAGGGCTCAGCCACGTGATAGTGCGCGTTCGACGAGGACGAGCCGATCGCAAACCCCCGCTCGGCCCAGTAGAGGCTCTCGTCGTAGGAACCGAGTAACACGAGAACGTCCGACAGGTCCAATATCGACGGGTTATGGCTGGGGTTCAACTCGAGCGCCCGGAGGTAGGCGATCTTCGCCTCGCTCAATCGCCCCTGCGTGTAGGCAAGGTTGTCGGCCAGCACAAAGTACGCATCTTCCGAGTCGGGATCCAAGCGGATCGCAGTCCGCGCCAGGGCTTCTCCGGAATCGGCGCGCACGCCGGTACGAAGGGAGATCCACATATGCGTCCGACCGAGATCGGCATATGCTCGGGCGAAACTCGAGTCCAAGGCGATCACCTCCTCCAGCATCTGGATCTTCAGGGGAACTTGATCGGGGGCAGTGCTTATGCCGCTCGCCCGTTCGAACAGGGCATAGGCGGCGAGATTCTCGGTGGGGCGCCTATCGAGACGGCGTGCTTCGTCCGGGGAGAGCGTGGCGTCGAGGGTGGCGGCGATCTCGACGGCCACGGTACGCTGCACATCGAAGATGTCGGCGAGCGCCCCGTCGTAATCTCCGGACCAGACGTGCTCGTCCGTGCGCACGTCGATGAGTCGGGCCGTCACCCGGAGCTGGTCTCCGGCCTGACGGACACTCCCTTCAACGACCCATCCCACGCCCAACTCCTCACCGATTTCTTCGAGCGTCCGACCGGCTGCCATGAGCCGCTGCACGCCCGAAGTACTCATCACCTGGAAGGCAGCAATCTTCCCGAGTTGGCTGGTGATCTCCTCGGTCAGTCCGTTGGCGATGTAAGCGCGTTCCGTTTCTTCGGAGAAGTTGTCGAAGGGGAGCACCGCGATCCTGCGCACCGACTCACCGTCGGTGCCACTCCCTCCCAAGTTCCCAAGTGCGAGCCCGAGCCCGATCGCACTCACGAGCGCCGCAGCGACCCCCGCCGCTGCCCACCGCTTCCACCGCACAGGCTGCGTCGGATCGCTCACCACCAACGTCGTCAGCGTGGGTGAAGGGGAAGAGTCGCTGGCACTGGCCAGCCCCACTTCGGCCGAAGCCTCCCGTATCTCGCGAAGCAGACTCAGCGTCTCGGGCGATGGCTCTAGCTCCAGCTCGACTCGGAAGTGCCGCTCGAAAACCTCGTACGTAACCACCGCGGCACCTCGGTCACCGCTGCTCGCCTGTAGACGCATAAGGGTTCGTACGTGAGACTCGTCGGTCGGGGCCAAGTCGACGGCTCTGCGGGCAGACTCGATCGCAGCCGGTAGGACCCCCTCTTCCTCCCTTCGACTCGATAGCGTCGCTGCCGCTTCGACGGCCGAGCTACGAAGCGTAGCCGACCGCTGGTCCCGCCAGTGGTCGAACTCCGGACACCCGCTGACGTAGAGGTCCTCCGCCAAGTCGCCCCGGTAAAGCTCCAGAGCCTTCTCGAGATCCCCGGACGCTACGCTCTGTTCGAACTCGACCACGTCACATTCGAGCAGATCGTGGTCGACCGAGAGTGCGCCGTCGCCATGGCTGATGATCACGCCCTCGGCCAGCGAGCGTCTGAGGTAGTGCAGGGCCTGGCTCAGCGCATTGCGGGCATCGTCCTCGTCGCGATCGGGCCAGAAGACGCCGATCAGCTCGTCACGGGAGGGATGGCGTGCCGAGTCGGCCACCAGGTAGGCGAGCAAGGCGAGGCGTTTGGGCTGCGCTAGAACCGAGAGTACCTGCGCGCCGTCCGGCCGCGTCAAGTCGGGAGAACCCAGCAACCGCAAGCGAAACAACATCTGGTCCTCGTCCCATGGCGGAGGCGCATACCCCCCAGATAATGCTAGGTAAGGGGCCCATAAGAGGGGGTCCGCACCATCGGGTCATCATAACGCCGGGGCTGCCGCAAGGGAAAGGAAGCGCTCGGCTAACTAGTTCCCATCCGGAAACTCGGAAAGGCAAGTAGGGCAACAAGTAACGGCGCATCCCGTGGTCGCCGTAGTCGTGCGTAACTCGTAGATTGGAGGTGTCACACCACAGCCTACCGAGCAGTTGTCACTGGACCGGCCCTGGATCGAGCACAGCCACGCTGAGGAACTGGCGAAGATGAGCCAGATCCTCGACTACCATCCTGGCATGGCGGAGCTGATCGAGCAAGACCTGGTGCGGAGCGTGAGCCACCCCGAGCGGGGCGCCCGGGGGATGAGCGGCGACCAGGTTCTGCGTGTGCTGCTGCTCAAGCAGATGAACGGCTTCAGCTACGCCGAGCTGTCGTTCCACGTGGCGGACTCGGTGAGTTACCGGACGTTCTGTCGCTTCGGCGCTCTTGGCAGGACACCCTCGCGGTCCACGCTGGCGGAGAACCTGAAGAAGGTGCGACCGGAGACGCTGGAGCGGATCCAGCGGATCCTACTGAAGTATGCGGCGCAGGCCGGGGTGGAACGGGGCCGCAAGGTACGCATCGACTCGACGGTGGTAGAGGCGAACGTTCACACGCCCACGGACTCGAGCCTGTTGTTCGACGGGGTGCGGGTTCTGACGCGGCTGCTGAAGCGGGCCGACGGAGGCTTCGGGTTCGAGCTCTGGGCAGACCACAGGCGCAGGGCGAAGCGGCGCCAACTGGCTGTCCAGCACACGGGGAGCAAGCGCAGGCGGAGGGCAGCGTACAGGGACCTCCTCAAGGTGACCCGCAAGGTCGTGGGCTACGCTCATCGGGCAGCCAACCACCTGAGAGAACAGCACTTGGGCGACTCTGAGGCCGAGGCATTGGCGGGGGAACTCACCCACTACGTGGGGCTACTGCACCGCGTGATCGAGCAGACCGAGCGACGCGTGATCAGGGGCGAGAAGGTGCCGTCTTCAGAGAAGTTGGTGTCGCTCTTCGAGCCGCATACCGACATCATCGTCAAGGACCGGCGCGACACGTTCTACGGGCACAAGGTGTTCGTGACGGGGGGAGCCTCGGGTCTGATCCTCGACTGCAAGATCGAGAGGGGGAACCCCGCAGACTCGACCCTGGCGCTGCCGATGCTCGAGCGGCAGTGCGAGATCTACGGTCGTCCTCCCCGACAGGCTGCGATGGACGGTGGCTTCACGTCGAAGGACAACCTCCGCAGGAGCAAGGCGCTCGGTGTGCAGGATGTCTGCTTCCACAAGAAGCGTGGACTCGAGGTCAGC
Source organism: Gemmatimonadota bacterium (assembly GCA_036679625.1). Taxonomy (GTDB): domain Bacteria; phylum Gemmatimonadota; class Gemmatimonadetes; order Longimicrobiales; family Gaopeijiaceae; genus JAZDDA01. The sequence goes on from JAZDDA010000116.1 coordinate 4,061, forward strand.
GAGATGACGAAGAGCACGTGGGTCTACCGGCGGCTCAGGGACTTCCGCGCCGGGATCGAAGGCATGATCTCCTTCCTCAAGCGAGCGTTCGGACTCCGGCGTTGTACCTGGCGCGGGGAACTGTCTTTCGCAACCTACGTGCAGGCGTCCGTCCTCACGGCCAACCTGCTCACGCTGGCTCGCCACCTGCTGGCCTGAACCCCACCCACTTCTGAGACGCAATCGGGCCCCCCGCCTCGGGGGGCCGGGATCGGTGTGCCCTGTAGTCTCGAAAACACGGCGTTGGCGATAC
>JAZDDA010000117.1:0-9226 GCA_036679625.1 Gemmatimonadota bacterium
CGATGACGGACATGATGATGGAACGTGCTTTCGACATCAGGCAACGAAAGCACCCGTCGAATGTTTCCTATGTCGCGCGACATGTGTTTCCTATGTCCTGAAACAGCACACTGCAGCAGCAGTCCAGCGAACCGAGGTGCCGTTCGGTTCGGTCTATGGCCGGGAGCGATATGTACCGAGATCCCGTGATCTGAGCGGTGGTTCGCGCCTCACACGGTGATGACGGTCTTTCCTTGGGCGTGTCCTTCTCCCTGATACCGGAGGGCTTCAGCAACCTCACTCAACTTGTAACGTCTGTCTATGACCGCTGTCACTTTTCCGGCTTCGAGAAGCTCTAGCAAAACAACCAGGTCCTTCTTCTTGCCTAGTTTCGCCAGCATCGGAACCATTTTCTGGCTCCCGACCAGTGAAGCCAAAAGTACCTTGAACCAATAAGTCAGAGGCCCAAGCCAGAGACCCTGAGGTCCTGCGACTGCTACATAAACCCCCTTTGGGGTCAATACGCGCCTGCAATCTGAGACAGAACGGTTCCCCACCGCATCAAGCATCAGGTCGTAACGCTGCCCGCTTTGGGTGAAATCCTCCCGGGTGTAATCAATGATCTGGTCTGCGCCGATCGATCGGACCATGTCCACATTCCTCGTGCTGCACACGCCGGTCACGTCCGCTCCGAACGATTTGGCGATCTGCACGGCGAACGTGCCCACACCTCCCGACGCCCCGTTGATCAACACCCTGTGCCCTGGCCGAATCTGTCCCTTATCGCGAAGTCCCTGCAGGGCGGTGAGTGCCGCCACAGGTACGGCCGCCGCTTGTCCAAACGTCAGGTCGGCTGGTTTCAGCGCCATTCCATCTTCGGGAGCACACACATACTCGGCGAAGGCCCCCTTCTTCATAGGCTCGCTACTCCCGAATACCTCATCACCTGGTTGAAGCTCCCTTACGTTTCTGCCGACCGCTTCAACCCGCCCCGCCACATCAACTCCCAGAATCGTGTGCTTGGGCTTGAGCAGCCCCTCCATGATGCGTGTGAGGTACGGTGTACCTGTCAGGGGGTACCAGTCAAGTGGGTTCACGGAAGCCGCGTGAACTCGTACCAGCACCTCATCGTCCTTGACGGCAGGCTTTTCGATTTCCTGTAATTCAAGAACATCAGGCGAGCCGTACTTGTGATAGACAATCGCTTTCATCGTCATCTTCTGAACGGTCCCGGGTTTGGTGGAGGGCGGGCTGTTGGTCGACAAGTCGGAGTACCAACGAAGGCAAGGACGGGCCCGTCGCCTTTGATCTCGACCCGATGGCGAGCTTGGCTCACCTTGTCCACATCAGGCACGTCGCTCAGCTGCTGGGAAGTGCCCATATTATATGATTCCCTTGAGGACGCAAGCGGATCACGCAACAAGCGTAATCCTCCAGTAGGGCCGAACGACCCCGGATCGCTCAAACCGGGGCGGCCTCGCCAACACGCACAAAGCGCGTCGGATCCCTCGAGAACCCCGCGCAAGACCCGCTCGTGAACCGGCAATCGGCGCTAGCGACAGACCGAACGGCTCGCAAGGGATCTTCATGCGACAGCAAGTTCGAAGGCAAAAGGCAGTCCGGTTACCTGTTCGACCCGGCGCTTTCTGCACATCATCTGACCCGACGACGAAGCCGCCTACTTGTTCAACACGCGACCTCGACAAGCCCTCAGATGGATGACACCATCAGACAGCCTCGCCGAAGTGTTGCAACGATCACCTGAAACCACACCAGATATGTGCATTGAATTGCTCGGTCGCTCAGCGGCATGCCCTCAGCTTCGGTCACGGCGCGACCCGGTAGCGTCGACAAGTGGGTTCCATCGAAAGCGTCGCGCTTTCTGCGCGTAGCCCTTTCCGCCACCGAGGGCGAGGCTACGTCGGTGTAGTTGCGGGTGGGCGTTTCAGGTGTCGGCTGGAATCTCTCGTTGGGCGTACCAGGCGGCACCCCCGATGAGAATCGTGAAGAAGAGCGTCACCACGACGACCATCGAGAAGAACGCGTCGCTACCTTCGTATGTGTCGGCCACCTTCTCCCAAACGGCGCCGACAAGAAGCAGCGCCGGGAGCAATACGAACGGCCACACCAGGTCTCTCCGCTCTTCCAGTTTCGCGGCGATGTTCCACTCAAGCCATGCCACTGCAATGAATGCGGCTCCAAGGCCACGGGCCCAGTAGGACGACGTGTCCCAATCGAAGATCGTCCCGAGGGTGAAGTCCGGGATGAAGAAGAATGACAAACCATAGATTGCAAAGACGACGGCTTGAAACCGTATCGCGTTGCGCAGAACATTCACCGTGGTACCTCCCATGTAGCCACGAGAAAAGCGTACTCGTAGGAAACGCTCCGTGCAGGTTCCCATGCATGGCGAAAGCCACCAGCACCGACCGCAGCCGGCTGGGTCTGCCAAGCTTGCAAGGCACGCAGATCGGGTTCACGCGACGGCAAGGTCGAACACAAACGGCAGTCCGGTCACCTGTTCGACCCGGCGCTTCAGCCACCGAGACGAACGCAATGCCCCCCGTCCTCCAGTCATCAATCGGCTGGGAGTCTGCAATAACTTCGTGAAGCGATCCACCTTGAGAACTATCACGGCTGAGGCTTCGCCTGCGGCCAGACGTGAGAGCATCTCTGCTCCCGCCGGGCGCACTCCCCTGATTCTTCGTGGTGACAATCATCACACACGGCGTTCATCTACTGCCGGTTTCCATAGTGGAACAGGCGAGCGAAACCGCAACCAGCCTGGGCGACCTGCGGCAACGCACTCGTGGATCGGTGTCGGAAGGGGTCATCTGTCGGCGATGTCCAGCGGCCGTGTGAGCTCGACAGCTGCGACCCCGTGCAGGCCGGGTGTGAGTTGGGACCTGGCGACGACATGTCCGTCTCTGATCAAGACGGCCTCGCCGGCGCCGCTGACGGCGACGATGATGGTGTCGCCGACGAACTCAAGGTGGTGCGGCGTGGGACCGACGTCGACCGTTACCGGCTGTGCTGTGAACCCGACGATGGCAGCGGCGCCGTTGTCGGAGAGCCAGACGACCCCGTCGGGGGCGATGGCGAAGTGGTGTGGCTGGGCGACGCCGGCGGGCGCCTCGGCCGTGGTTCCCGTAGCACTGTCGAGAACGCCGAGGACGTGTGAACCCCAGTTGGAGAACCAGATCAGGCCGTTCGGGTCGACGATGAGATCGTGGGGAGACCCGCCGGTAGGGAAGAGGTCAACTTGGTTGTCGCTGACACGGGCGAGTTCATTACGCCCAATGAGAGTGACCCAGATGGCGTCATCGGCGACGGCGAGATCGTGGGGCTCTGCCGGGAGATGGACTACGTCGATGACATCTAGCGTCTCGGAGTCGACAACGAGGAGCCTACGCCCGGTTTCATCCGTCACGTACAACGCGCCGACCCTGGGGTCGTATTCGATGTCGTGAGGTTCGGTCCCGACCGCGGCGGTGAGGATATCGCCGGCAGCGATGTCGACCCGGGAGATGGACCCTGCGGCGGGGTGGGTGGCGTACACAACCGAACCGACACCGGTCAGATTGTGGGGTCGTTCAGAAAGCTCGACCGTCAAGATCGGAGCCAAGTTACACGTGCCGCCGTCGCTGAGGCAGGGGCTCGCGGGGTCGATGATGGCGAGCCTCCGCGCTCGTTCCTCGGCGACCACCGCATACTCGAACAGCGGCGCCGTGTTCGTAGTCTCTGCTAGCGGCGCAGTGGTCGTTGTCGGGGTTTGGGTGGTCGAAGTGTGGTTGGGTGGCGCCGTCGTCGCCGCCTCGCTGAGGGTCGTGGAGGTGACCAGCTGCGCTCCAGTCGTCGGCAATGTCCCCGATGAGGTGCACGCTGCAGCGACGATCGCCACCGAAAGGCTGACAACACCGAGTCGCTCGATCAGTCGCAGTCCGAGACTTCGACGAAGGGGACGGAGGCGAGCCCTACGCCGTCCCCCGTGATTACGACCAGCCACAGCTGCCAATCCGTCAACGTCAACATTGGGCCCCTTCACAGTTTCCTATTCGTCGTCTGTGGCCCTGAGGCGGGATCGCCCGGAGCTCACTGTGAGGCTCGCTATGAGGAGAGCGGCCAATGCTATCCCGCCAGCAATACCTGACGTGATGGGAACCCAGTTTCGTTCGGAGCCCATTACAGCGGTGAGCGTCAACTCGGTCGGCGCCGGGCTCGGAGGCGATTCAAGACGAGTTTCGCTCTGTTGCTCCAGAAGGGCTGCCAACACGGTTTGGTTGTCGCTGAGTTTGGCCACCTCTTGAGTCTGGCGGTCGATGGCGTCGATGATGGCGCCGTTGTCCTCTGACACTGCTTCCCTGAAAGCAACGAGATTGCTGGTGGCGGCGACATTCTCTGGCGTCGGTTCGCCGACCACTACGACGCCGGCCATGCCGTCCCCCTGTGCGGTGCCGTGGAGGGTGCAGAACACTCGAACAAGACGCGCTTCGTCGACGGTCAACTCGAACGTCTGTCCCGGCTGCAGAGTGCCGCTGTCGAAGGATCCGTCTACGGCTGTGAACGTGTGAGGGAGTTGGCCATCGTTGGAGACGGTGAGGGTGAGGCCAGCGGGCGCGAAATGGGCGGTGCCGTTGAAGCACGAGTCCAGCATCGAGATCCCGGTACCTTCCGCGAAGCCGGAACACAGCGATCCTCCTCCCCCACCACCGGCGTGTGCGGTGCCGGGAATCACCAGCAGCACAGCAACGATCATCAGAACTTTCCACATCTGGGCACCTCCGCTCGATCTCCTTGACCTGGAGACGCCCGGAGGGCACCGATGGTTCAACCCAATTCGCCACGAACAGCCTCCCACCGGGTAGCAGTGAACGTCTGCGGTGGCAGCGACGTCATCACTTCAGAGGGAGTCCGTGGACAAGGAGTGTGATGCCGGTCAGTATTGTGTACGGGTTTGTTCTTATTGGCTCCTGTGGGAGGTACGTGCGAGGTGTACGAGCCGGATTCGGAGGTGATACGCGCTGCCGCCGCCGGCGACACAGCTGCGTTCGAGGAACTGGTGCACGCGTATCAGGCGCATGTGTGGCGGTTCCTGCGTCACCTGCTCGGAGATCCCACTCAGGCCGAGGATGTCACCCAGGAGACCTTCATTCGGATATATCGCAAGCTGGGAACGTTCCGGTTTCGCTCCAAGTTCTCGACTTGGGTGTTCCAGGTAGCACGGAACGCCGGGATCGACGCGTTACGGGCGCGCGGGCGCCGGGAACGACTCCTCAAGGCAGTGGAGCGAAGGAGCAGCCCCTCGGTTCCGGCGAACGTTCTGCGGCTCGAAATCGAGGCCGCCCTTCAGAGCCTCACTCCCAAACTACGGGAAGCCTTCGTGCTCGTGGAGGCGTTGGGGTTCACCTACCGCGAGGCCGGCACCACGCTTGGCGTTCCGGAAGGGACTGTCAAGAGCCGGGTGTTCCATGCCCGGGAGCAACTCGTCTCGTGGCTCACTGCCGGAGAAGGGATTGCCGATGAGGTCTGAACAGCTTCGGAGGGACCTCTCTCAGTACGTGGACGGGGAGCTCTCCACAGAGCTGAGGACCGAACTCGAAGAGCACCTCGTTTCCTCCGAAGAGGCTCGGGGTTATCTCGCTCAACTCGAGCTACTGAGACAGCACCTCCGCTACGAGCCGGCTGTCCTACCCCCCGATATCACAGAGCGCGTCCTCGCCGCCATTCAGCCAGAGCCGTCTCGCCACCCATCCCGCCGGCGGCTGAGCATTGCAGCCGCCTTTGCTGCAGGGGTGGTCGGAGGAGCTGCCTTCATCGGCTTAGTGCTCCGGCAGCCGGCCCAAGTAGCGGCAGCCGATATCCCGGCGCGGGTGGTCGCGGCCCAGAGCGAAGTGGCGTCGTTGACCGCGCGGCTGGACATCATCGAACGAGGCTGGCATCCGGCCGTCCCGGAACGAACGTTCAGCGGCAACATCTCCTACCGGGCCCCTGAGTCGGTGTGGATCGAGATCCACGACACAACTCCCTACCCCTCTACCGCTTGGGTTCCCAACGACACATCGGTGGTGGTAGACGAGGACGTGGCGTGGACCCGCGGAGTAGCCGGATGCCCCACCGAAGCCCTGCCGCATTGCACACCGCCCGAGCCGCGCCTGTCGGTGTTGACAGACCGAGAGCCGTTCCCCGACGCCGCGTCGGCGCCGCTCGACCTCATCGTGCCCGCGGCCGGCTTCACGCGGGCCGGTGAACCAGAGTCCCTGGGACTCAAGCGGATTGGCCAGCGCGAGGCAGCCGGTGTGGAGGTAACAGCCGCTCAGGTGGCTTCGCTGCTGGAAGGGTTGGCCGCGACTGGCAACTGGCGCGATATACATCCAACCGACCGGGTTGAGCTGTGGCTGGACCGCGACGCGCTAGTGCCACTAGCCCTGTCAGTATTCCCCGCCGACACATCCGACCGGAGACTGTGGGCAATCCGTCGTGGGTACACAGACGATCCGGGTATCGCCCTCCTCGAGGTGACCTGGTCCGAGGTCGCTATAAACGAGCCGGTGCCAGACGAGTTCCCATCACCACCACCAGCGGCGCTGGCACCTAGCGCGGGCTTTCGCGCCGAGCCACTACCAGACCTCCAGGAGTTGACCCCCCGGCGAGTGCCGGAAGGGATGAGGACTCACCGCACCGGCGTGGTCAGCACGGTGTCGGGACCGTCCGTGTCCGTCGCTAGCTGGAGCGACGGGCGTGCCTGGCTCAAGATACGATCGACAATGGACTGGGGAGGGCGCTGGCTTTTCGGTGACCTCGGGACCCTGGTCCGACCGGTTCCACTCGGAACCGGAGTCGCTTACCTCAACGAGCGGGGTGATCGTGTAGCCCTACACAGCGAGCAAGTCGACCTCGTTGTGGTTGGAAGTCTCCCCACCGAGATCTTGCTCGATGTTGCCGGCAGCCTCGGGGTAATCGGTGAACAAGTACCAGTCGATTGGACTGAAGCGGCCACCGCCACCTTGGACGAAGCCCGCGCAGCCGTCGCTGGTCTGATAGTGCCACACGACCTCGAAGGCTTCGGACCGCCCGCCATCAGAGTCGACAACGACGTTGCGATACTGGCGTACGCAGGGCCGGGTAACCGCGGCTTTCGGTTGGCGGAGACGGTCGAGACCGCTCTGTCTCCGCCCTTCGAAGCCAACGTGCGGGGTGTGGCAGTACGCGGTATCGAAGGCCGCTACAGCCCCGATCGCGGCGTGCTCGAATGGATTGAAGGACAACTCACGATGAGCCTGACAAGCACAACCCTCTCCCTCCAGGAGCTCATCATGATCGCCGAAGCGATGGCGGCACCATGAGACGGGTACTCGCCCTCGCGGCCAGCCTCATTGCAGGCGCGACAGCCGGCGGCATTCTCATGCTCGCCTCCCAAAATGTCTCGTCGGTCAAGCAACCAGGCCCAACGCCAACCACACATGAGCCATCACAAATCACGGCGGCGGAGCCGACCACGCCGGCAGCTTTGAGCGTCGAGGTCCAACCGGCGCCTCCCTCTGACCAAGTCATGCTGGCATGGACGCCAGGGGGTCTCCCTGAGGGTCTCGCCGAACGGGTAGCCGCACTACCCGGCGTGAAGGCAGTGACGTCGGTTCGCAGCGAACTCGTCCACCTCATCGAATCCCGCGACGCGGCCGGCAATCTCATCGACCAGCCAACAGGCGGCCTTGTGATTCCCATGGAGGTCATGGCGTTCGATCCGGCGACCTACCCTGCTTTCGTCCCCAAGCAGTACTCGGCTGAGTTTCGGAACCTCGCACCCGGAGAAATAGCCCTCGGTGCCACGTCGGCTCGACTTCGCCGCCTCGGACCAGGAGGGATCCTCCAATTCGAAGACGGGACCCGTTTCACAGTCACTGCCATCGTCGACGACGTGCTCATCGGGGCTGCCGAAGCGGCTCTGCCACTGACCGAGGCCAAAGCGACTGGAATCGCCACCGAGCGATATCTGCTCATCCGCTACTCAGGGTCGCGCAAGAATCTCGAGTCAACGATCCGCGCCGAGTTGCCCGAGGGTGTACCTGTCCGTATCCGAGCCCCTGGCGAGACGCCAGTGCTTCGGCAGGGAGACGCCGTGCTGTCGCCAGTGCTCATCAAAGAGCGGTTCGGGGAGTTTGCCTACCGGCCTCTGGATGGCCTCGGTCTCGACCTCGAACCAGGCTGGGTCGAGGCCAACATCGTCACCTCCGAGATTCCCCTCCTGGGCATCGTCACGTGCCACCGGGCTTTCCTACCGGCGCTGGCGGGCGCCATGCGTGAAATGCAGGAACGCAACCTGGCGTTCCTCATCGACCCCGCCGGCTTTCGCGGATGCTGGAACCCAAGATATATCGCCGGTGGCAAGGGCATCTCACGGCACGCCTGGGGCGCCGCCGTGGACCTCAACATGGGAGCCAACCCCCAAGGGTTGGAATCAGCACAGGACCCCCGACTCCTCGAAGTGATGGAACGGTGGGGATTCACATCGGGTCACGAGTGGCTCATCCCCGACCCGGGCCATTTCGAATACGTGCAACCTCCCCACGGGGATTGAGCCGCATTAGTTCGCTCGGGGATTCTTGGAGACTCTGGTCTGTCCCCGGTTTGTGGAGTCGGGATGCTTGAATCGGTGACGCTGGAGATCCGAGAACGGGCGACGCTGCCGGTGTAGGAGCATCAGGTCGAGTACGACTCGGAGGGGTGGCATTCGTCCGATCGCGGACAACTCAGTCTGGATCGTAGGTCACGCAACTGCGAGGTCGAGCACAAACGGCAGTCCGGTCACCTGTTCGACCCGGCGCTTCGGCACATCATCTGACCTGACGACGAAGCCGCCTACCCGCTCACCACCCGACTTCGACAAGCCCACAGATGGATGACACCATTACACAAACTCGCCGAAGTGTCGCAACGCCCACCTGAATTCGCAGCAGATATCGGCGGTCTACCCGGTAGGCACGTAGTGAATGATGGAATAGGAACATCTTGTCCCCATCGAGTAGAGCGTCCGCGTCACGATGGATGCCCACCGCCAACTCTACGGGAACTCGAAGGACGGAATCGCGGAGCGGCTCGAGACGAATCGAGGCACGGGAGCCGTCCGTTAGACGAGGTGTCAAGTTCCGGTACCCGTGCGACGGTTTTGACTCCGGTACATGTGTGACACTTTTAGGACGCGGCGTTGATGCGTCTGGGTCTGCCGGCAGGGTTCGCAAAGGCGCCGTGC
>JAZDDA010000118.1:0-2159 GCA_036679625.1 Gemmatimonadota bacterium
TCTCCACCCGGCCGCGTGGATTCCGCGCCGATATCGAGGATGGTCGCAGCACCTGCGAGGAGTCTCTGGGCATGGTCCAGCGCGGCATCGGGCCGCTCGTAGCTCCCCCCATCGCTGAAGCTGTCCGGCGTGACGTTCACGATCCCCATGAGTTCGGGAAAGCGCACCCGAAACTCGCATTCGGGGGCTAGCCGGGTCCCACCGTCCTTGCCGCCACCACTACCCCGGGCTGCGGGCGCCGCGAGCGGGTGTTCGCAGAGGCGAACGCCGTTCAGAACGCCGTCGGGTGCCAGCTCCGCCAGGGGGCGCAACGCGAAGGGTCGGCGATGGAGCTCGGGGTGCGGGATGGTGAGGGTATCGGAGGACATCTCCCTCCCAGGCCACCAGAGGATGTCGATGTCGATCAATCGTGGGGCCCAGCGTGCATCATCCGCTCGTCCTAGCGTGGCCTCGATTCGTTTGATCGCCGTGAGAAGGGCCGGGGGATCGAGGCGCGTTTGGCCCACCAGCGCACAGTTCAGAAAGGGCCGATCCCAGCTCCCGGGAGCGCCCTCCGGGACGAGTGCAGGTGACTCGTACACGCGACTGAGTGTGGTGTCCACGAGGGGGGCGTCACCCCCTCGCGTAAGGAGGTTGAGTGCCCGCTTCAGGTGGACTTCTCGGTGGCCGAGGTTACTGCCGAGTCCCAGGACTACCACGTCTTCTAGTCGCTGAGGATGAACTCGGCGCCCCGTCTGATCTCGGGCACCGGCGGAGTCAGCTTGCGCACCGTCAGCGTCAACCGGTCTCCCTCATCCAGAAGCGTCCGAAGCGTACCGAACAACTCGCGCCCGAGGAACTCGATGAGTGCGAACTCGTTTCCGTCGATCACACCTCTGAGGCGGGCGACGATGTCGATGTACGAGATCGTGTCTTCGATCTGATCGGTGACCATGCCCCTTGGCGGGGTCGCAAACCGGATCGCCACATCGAACTCGACATCCTGAGGTCGGTCGCGCTCACCCGGGATGCATCCAAGCCGCACGGGGATCAGGATTCCGAAAATTCGAAGCTCAGGATGTGTGGAATCCAGGGGTGCGCCGTGTTCCTGCTCTGGGGACGCCAACCGATCTCCTCCAGGGATGGTTAAGGGGTGTTATCAGGCCCCGAGCATAAACGCGTAACCCTTGGAAGTACAGTGCCCGTGCCGCATTCTGGCCCAGTAGGTGATAATTCCCCACACGTACCGGCTTCAGGCGGTGTCAGGGGGGGAATAACCCCACAAATCGGGGGGGACAAATACCGACACGGCATACCGTGAAAGCACGCTATCGTGATATACACGGATAGTGGGATGTTGAATCCAATCCGGTTGAGGGTATAGACCATGAAGATCAATTTCTAGCAATTCGCGCTGGTGGCGCCCGCCACCGCTGGCCTACTTCTCTCCTCCGCGTGTACCGACGAAACCGTCGTCTTCCGCGATCGAGAGCTCTTTGAAGATCGCCTGCCGCTGCAGGAAAGCGGCGGTGCCCAGGGCTTCTGCGAGGGCTGTCACACGGTAGGGGAGTTGGGACACCCGACGACCGGCGATGTTGGATTCGCTGGAGCGCCGGAGCCCAGATACCACGACGTACAGTGTGAGAGCTGCCCGACGATTCGTCGGCCTGGTACGGCATCTACATGGCCGAGCGGGCGCTGGGCAACGAAGCTGCGGCCGACACTGCACTCGCCATGGTGTGCGCCGCGTTCATGCTGAGCGTGCTCGCCTGCCAGAAGCACGAACTCGAGCCACCCTCCACTGAGGAGCGTGTCGCGAACGCCGAAGAGGGGTGGGAGCTGGACGGAGACCTCGAAGGGGCGCGGCACCGGATGTTCGTCGGCCACGCTGCAGGCATGCCAACGTGGGGTGTTGCGGGCATTTCCCTTCGCGAAATCGATGCCGTTGCGCATTATGTTCTGGATGTGCTGCGACCCGAGGTGCTCGGGACTCCGGAGGGTTAGCGGGCCCGAAGCCATCCCTCGGCACCCGATCGGGGTTGACCGCCATTGGGACGGGGCTACCTTTTTTGTTCTCTCATTGCGAGAGTGCCCGCCCTGCTAGCTCAATTGGTAGAGCAACTGACTCTTAATCAGTAGGTTGAAGGTTCGAGTCCTTCGCGGGGCATAGCCGGAAGTCC
>JAZDDA010000119.1:0-7768 GCA_036679625.1 Gemmatimonadota bacterium
CGGGGAGATGCATGTCAGGCGTGAGCCGGTGAAGGAGATGCGGCAGGAACTCAGGGACATCATCGAGGAGCAGGGATAATGCCTACCGCCACCTTCAAGATCTGGCGCGGAGACTCCGAGGGAGGTGAGTTCCACGAGTACGAGGCCGAGCTCCTGCCCGGGTTCGTCGTACTCGACGCCGTGCGCCGCATCCAGGCCGACGAGGCGCAGGATCTGGCGGTGCGCTGGAACTGCAAGGCCGGCAAATGCGGCTCGTGCTCCGCCGAGATCAATGGCAAGCCCGGGCTCATGTGCATGACCCGGCTAGCCGACCTGCCCGACGACAAGCCCATCACGGTGGAGCCTCTGCAGGCCTTTCCCATAATCAAGGACCTCGTCACCGACGTGTCGTGGAATTACGAGGTCAAGAAGCGCATCAAGCCGTTCAAGCCGCGCGCGCCGGACTTCGAGGACGGCAGCTTCGATGGCTCAGAGCGATGTGGACCGGGTCATGGAGTTCCGGAAGTGCATCGAGTGTTTCCTCTGCCAGGACGTCTGCCACGTGCTCCGCGATCACCACAAGCACGAGGAATTCATCGGGCCCAGGTTGATGGTCTACACGGCTGCGCTCGAGATGCACCCCCTCGATACCGAGGACCGCCTCCCAGAGCTGAGGACCGACTTCGGCGTGGGGTATTGCAACATCACCAAGTGCTGCACAAAGGTGTGTCCTGAGGGTATCACGATCACAGACAACGCCATCATCCCGCTCAAGGAGCGGGTGGTTGACGATGCGTACGACCCGCTTCGCAAGCTGGTGCAGATTCTGAAGAAGAAGCCCGCCGAGTAGGAAGCCGCTGGAGAAGGAGAACGGTCATGTTCGAATTGAAGAGTCTCTCTGCAGACGCGGTGGCCACTGCGCAGGAGAAGGCGGTGCGCTACCGTCTGCTCAACGAGCCCCGGTTGGCCGAAAGCATCTGTCGAGATATCCTGGGCGTGGACCCTGCGAACCGGGACGCGATCGTCACGCTGATTCTGGCGCTGAGTGACCAGTTCGGGATGGAGGGGACCGCAAGCAGCTCCGCCGAGGCGATGGAGCTTATTCCCCAACTCACCGACGATTTCGACCGCCACTACTATTCCGGGGTAATCTGCGAACGGCGCGCCTGCGCCCAGTTCCAGGTGCTCAGCCCTTCCTCCGGCCACATCGCATACGACTGGTTCCGGCAGGCCATGGACCACTTCGATCGCGCAGAGGCGGTAAGCCCCGACGGGAACGACCTCGCGCTCCTGCGTTGGAACACCTGCGCGCGTGTGATCAACGCACGGGAGGACGTCTGCCCGGCGCCCGAAGACAGCACCCTTACGCTGCTGGAGTAACCCTGGGGCCCTATCCCGGGAGTGAAGGCTCAGGATCGGCAAAGAATTCTTATTTTCCGCGAAATGCTGGTTCATGCGCCGTATCGCGACGGCCCTTCCGGGGATCGCCATATTCGCAACTCGTTGTACCATAATCATTTATGGGGCTTCCACCGCTCGGCACGCATTTTGCTTTAACGGCACCTGGAGCAACCTCTCATCAGAAATCTGAAGTTGGATGACGAGGAGCTGAATCCAAGCCGTATGAAGGGGAATCTAAAATGTGTCCGAGGCTACCAACGACTGACTGCATCCGCATAACTACGTGTTCTGACCGCGGTTTCGCGCTTCCAGCAGCGTTGGCGGTCCTCGTTCTCATGTCGGTGTTGGTCGTGACGGTCTTTGCGAACGCGATGGCCTCCTTCCGAGCAGGCTCGAACGACCTCGGGAAGACACGCTCGCACTACGCGGCCGAAGCCGGGGCGGAGTCGGCAATGGCACAGCTCGCCGACGCCCTCGAGGACGCGGTCCTGGAGGATCGGGAGCTCGACATGATCACGGCGCCGGCGATGGCCGGGTTCGCCTTCGACAGCTTCTCGATCACAAAGATCGGCGCCGTGGTCCCGGAGCGAATTACGGACGGTCCATTTACGGGCCTCTTCTCGCTGACCCAGCTGGTCGAGGTGTATGCGGAGGCCTCCGACCTCGCCAACAACTCCTCGGCCGTCGTGATCACTGCGAAGGCCCAGGCGATTCCGATCTTCCAGTTCGGGATTTTCTACGACAAAGACCTCGAGATCACCAACGGCCCGCGACTCGACTTCGCAGGGTGGGTTCACTCGAACGGCAACATCTATCTGAGTTCGAACAACCAGTACTTCCAGGACCTGATCACAACGCCGAACAACGTCTACCACGACCGCAAGGACCGGCACCTGGTGAGGAACGGTGTGTTCATTCAGGACGCCACGACGGCCGACGTGCAACTCACCTTCGACAGCCGCGACACACCGAACCCGAATCAGTTTCGCAATAACAGCGACTCCGATTTCGACAATCGACTTCAGACCAACGCCTACAACGTCGACTCACTGAAGGTACCGCTACCGACCGGGATGGACCCGGTCACTGTAATGGCGCCCCGCGACGCGGGCGACGGAACGCTCGAACGCCAGGCGAAGTTCGCCTGGAAGGCCGACTGGGACATTCAGGTTCCGATGAACTTGCTAGCAGATCCGGCCGATCTCTGCAACGAAATGATCAGTACCCGGGACGTCACCGGCCAGAACGTGCTCCCGACAGAGGCCGAGTGTCAGACGATCTTCACGCTGAACTACGACAAGTGGTACGAAGGACGTGAGCAGCGCTATGTGGACGTCATCGACGTCAACATCGGCGCGCTCTTCGCATGGATCGGCACCGACGCGACGCGGGAAACCAACATCATGTACATCAGCTTCACCGGAACGAGCCCCGATCCCCGGGGCGACGGCGATTACCCCATCGTGCGGCTACTCAACGGCGCAACTCTCGGCAATCCGATCACGATCGCAACGCAGCACCCGTTGTACGTGCAGGGCCATTACAACGTGGGGGTGTGGCAAGCATCCGCGCTCGCCGGTGATGCCATCACCTTCCTGTCGACCGCCTGGAACGACGGCGGCCACCTGAACGCCACCCAGATCCGTCCGTCCGCCGCGAACACGAACGTCTACGCAGCCATCCTCGCAGGCCACTCGGGCACCCCCTGTGACCACGAAGTCGCACCGTGTGCCTCATCGGTACCGTACGGCGGTGGGCTCGAGAACTTCCCGCGTTTCCTGGAGAACTGGAGTGGCGGACGCAGATTGCTGTACCGCGGCTCACTCGTCTCGCTCCACTTCTCGCAGCAGGCGACCGGCCTCTGGGGGAACGGCCCCTACTACCGCCCGCCGACGCGTGACTGGGAGTTCGACACCCGATTCGACGACCCGAATAATCTGCCTCCGGGAACGCCTGTGGTGGGCAACGTTATCCACACGGCCTTCCGACCGGTCTACGAGTAAGGTGGCGAAGAAAATGTACGAATCGGAAAGATCGCGCATCTATCCCTCGGAATCGCAGCGTCAGATGGGCTTTTCGCTCATGGAGTTGCTTGCCGTGGTGACCATGATGCTGGTACTGACGTCGATCGTCGCGGCGAAGTTCAGGATCAGTCCGTCCCGCCAAGTGGAGAACACGGCGCACATGATCGTGGCCCACCTCGAATTGGCGCGGAGCCGCGCGATGGGGCGTCGCCAGTTGGTGCGCATCGACTTCGACGTTACGGGCGGGACGTATACCGCCTACGTCGACCACAACGGGAACGGCTCGATTACCGCAATAACAGCCGAGATCGAAGCCTTCCCCGCATTCGGGGTTCGCGAGCTCAACGACCTGGTCGTGTTTGGAAGGGGTTCTGCTTCGGCGGTTCCCAGCGACCCAGGTACGGCCGCGATCACGCTGTCTGGAGCCCAGCTCTCCCTCGACCGCCAGGGGATTCCCACACCTCGGGGCACGCTGGGAACGATCTACCTCACGCACTCGCGAGACGCTTCGGCGGTCGCAGCCATCTCAGTTGCACCGTCCGGGTCGTTCAAGGCCTGGCGCTGGGCACCCGACCTGGGAGAATGGCGATGAATCACCACAAGCGAATCAACACGACAACCGCACGTTCCAACGCGGGCTTCGGCCTTATCGGGGTGATCGTGGCGATGGTCCTACTCTCCGTCGGCATTCTCAGCCTCTCTGGCGTGCTCACGCAGTCGGTCGGCATGCAGACGATGATTTCTCAGCGCACAAATGCGCTCTATGTAGCGCAAGCGACCATGGAGACGATTCGGGCCATGGACCCGCTCACCGTGACGGCGCAGAGCGAGATTGCCGTGAACGAAGACGGCGAACCCGACGTGAATGGAATCTTCACCCGCACGGTCGCGATCGGCGACCCCGGTCGGAACCTGATCGAGGTAACCGTGACCGTCACCTCGCCCCGATCGACCCCTATTCGACTCGTGACCTGGATCTACGATGGCGCGTTCTAGACCATACTGGATTGAATCCAGCCAGAGGCGTGGCTTCACGCTGGTGGAACTTCTGATCTCGCTGGCCGTCGGGCTTGTCGTGGTCGCCGCGTCGTTGACCTTCGCAACCTCCACCTTTCGAGGGGCCGAGGGCAACAAGCTCCGCGAGGAGGTCGCCCGCAGCGCCCGCTTCATCGGCATGAGCCTCCATCGGGACGTTCAGACCGCGGGTGTCGGAATCGAGAGCGAGGTCAACTTCGGTACGTTGAACATGTTCAACGACACCCTGGTGCTTCTCGCTGTCCCGTGGGAGCCTCAGTTGGCCCCCGCCTACTCGATCAGCCCCCCGTTCGGGACCAACAACCCGCTCGATCCCGGAGGGACGTGTGGGGCGGTTTGCATCGATCTGAACAAGGACTCGAACGGCGATTTCGATCTTGCACGCGGCGATATCGCACGGCTGCAAGTCAATGCCGAGCGCCACCTTATCGTGGTAACGAATGTCGTAGACCTGGGGGGGACGTTCCAGGTCTCTTTCTTACCCGACACGACGTTCCTTCACTACGACGCTGCATTCGAGGGTGGCCTGCAGCTCGATCGATTTGGGACAACGGTGCAAAAACTCAAGCCGGTGGTCTACTTCGTGGAGGATTCAGTCCTTTACCGAGCCGAGAGCTTTGACTCGATCGGGGGAATGGAAGCCTCGCCGATGGCATTCAACGTGGTCGCCTGGGACACCTGGCTCATCTTCGAAGACCTTGATATCGCGCCAGCTGCCAACATCACGGACGCGGACGTCACGAACGACTTCGACGACCTCATCGGCACCCGCATTACCGCAACAATCGCCACCAGCCGGACGGATATCCGAGTCAACGACGGTGCCCTCTTCACGAGAGACTACGAGTGGAGAATCATGCCTCGTAATCTGATGTACGAACGCAACCGCTGACCGCGGCTTCGTCCTTCAGCCAGGTCGCCTAATCCGGACTCAGAGCCACCACAGCGAGTCCAAGCCCGATCGCCAACCCGATCCCGAGCTGGACGATACCTTTTCGCAGGACGAGTCGGACGAGCTCCGGTTTACCACCGCTACAGGCTGATTACGATCTCGATCTTGCACGGTGAATGCGCGCCCCTTCAGCACCTCTGTGTGGTAGGTCTTGAAGTTCCCGGGCGTCACGATGCCTTCACGGGCCAGGGGGTAGTCCGTGTCTGCCGCGTAGATCTCGGCGTCCATAAACCGCTCCGTGACGCGCTTTACCGACACGCCCACGCCCTCCATGAAGCCCGGTCCGAGGATCGGCTTCACGTTAAGGACTGCGAGCATCTCGGACGAAAATCCGGATCCAAGCAGTCGTCCAGGCGCCGCGCCTTCTTCTGCGAGGTTCACCGGCAGCGATGTGAAGGCACCAAGGCTCTCGAAGGGGAGCCCCTTGAGGAGCGCCCCGTTGACGATGCTGAACACCGTCGTGGGGTTTCTGCTCTAACGCACTCCGCGCCGGAAGCGGGTGTTCACGGCGTTGTTGAAGATCGAACCGAAGCTGTATCCGAACCCGAGCCGCAGTGTGATCTGGGAATCCGTGGGGAGCGTCACGCGGCCAAGGAGGATGTCTTCATCCGACAGCTCCTGCTGCGGCAGAAAAATCTGGTCCCGAACCACCTCGTACTGACCGCTCACGGTAATGCTGAACCCCCGAAAGAGCCGGTAGCGAGCAAATCCCCCGAATTCGATCGAGTAGAAGTTGGTGCGGTCGAGGAATTCGCTGGCGGTCGCGTTGAGGTTCACGTTCCCCCACGGACCACGCTCTTCGTACTCGAGTGCCATCTCATGACGGTAGACGGTTTCGTCGAGGAGGCCGAATACGGTCGTGTCCTGGTAGTTGACCTTCTCGACGCTGACTACGTAGCGGGCCAGGAAGATGTGGCGGTTGGACTCGCTGTACGGGAAGAAGTTGTATTCGATGCCCGTGCCCAGGGCGACCAGCAGGTCGCGATTCAGGCGTGTCGAGTTGTTCGCTTCGATCTCAGTCCCAACGCCCCAGTGGTCGCTGAGGCTCTTTACCGCAAAGACCGACGCATCGAAGTTGTCTTGATTGTTTTCGATCGTCGTGTCCGCAAGCTCGAAGTCGTCGCGCCTGAAGCTCCCACTCGTGCGGAAATTCAGCTTCCAGGCCTCGGTCGTGCGATTGGCGTTCAGAGAGAACCCGAACTGCTTGGATGAGCGAGTGTCCTGTTCGGAGATCGCCGCATTGCCGTTGACGTTGAAGACCCAGAAATCCCAGGGATCTGACTGAGGGGCTGCGTTGTCCGACCCCGCCTGCAAGGGGAGCGCCCCACCCCCAACCGCCGTGACCGCGAGCACGTCGACGTTGGCGGCCAGACCCGCCTGAGCAGCATAACGCACCAACCCGAGCGCGAGCGTACGGCGAAGAGATTCCCGCACCTCATCGTCGACGTCGCTGACCGACGACGTGTGGGTGAGCTGATCGCTCATCCCCGCGAGCGTGTTTCGTCCCTCGAAGTCGAAGGTGTAGCGAAAGCCTCCCGCACCGGAGCGCTCGTCGGTCATGAGGATGTATACCTGGGCGTCCTCGGGCTCACGCACCCAGTTGACGAACTGGATCTCCTGACGGAACTGCTCACGATCGCAGCGACGAGACCCGCAGTCGATGTAGACGCGGAGGGCTCCAGCGCCCACCTCGGCCGTCTCCTGGGCCTCCTGACCGTGGAGCGGGGAGAACGCCGTCATAGCTGCGACCGTGGTGAGTGCGACGACCAGCGCGGAGAACTTCAGCCGTCGGTCCCAGGCCCTGACGGGCCAGTCGATGTGCGTTCCCATGTACCCCATTCGTGTGAAGGCCCACGCCCCTGCGTGGGCCTCGATGGTCGAGTCAGACTCAGAGTCTACATCACACCTCAGACACTGTTCCGCAGCGTAGCGTTTAACAAACCCGTAAAAAAGCTTGCCTTTGCTGTTGAATCTAATCCATTATGGCGCGTGCCCGGACGGCCCACACACCCCGCATCAGACACCCCGCATCCATGCCGAAATTTAAAAACCTCATCCACGAGATTCATCGCCGCACGTTGTGGCAGGTGCTCGGGCTCTACCTTGTGGCCTCGTGGATCGCGCTACAGGTCGTGGAGTCCCTTGTGGAGAGCGCCGGACTCCCGGTTTGGCTCCCCGGTATGGCGCTGGCGCTGCTCGTGATCGGGTTCCCGGTGGTGATGGCGACCGCCTTTGTGCAGGAGGCCGGCGCGACTGTAGAGCCGCCGACCGACCGGCAGCCCCTGCCTGCCCAGAACGCGGAGGCCGGGCAGACTGCGGGTGCGGCTCGCGCGCCCTCTCCCGCGCCCTCGGGCCTGGCCGCTCTCCTCACCTGGCG
>JAZDDA010000120.1:0-48952 GCA_036679625.1 Gemmatimonadota bacterium
GGGTCCCCGAAGCGGCAGTTGAACTCCACAACCCTGGGGCCGGTCTCCGTTAGCATGAGTCCGGCGTAGAGGAGGCCTCGAAAGGGATTGCCATCCTCCCTCATCGCTGAGAGTGTGGGCTCCAGGATACGCGCCTGGACCTCCTTCAGAAGGGAGGACGTATCGAGCGAGACGGGAGCGTAGGCACCCATTCCCCCGGTGTTGGGTCCCACATCCCCCTCGCCCACTCTTTTGTGGTCCTGGGCGCCGACCAGGGGAATCGCATGGGTGCCGTCGGAGAGAGCGAATATGGATAGCTCTTCACCGAGCATGAACTCCTCCAGCACGACCTCCCTTCCGGCTTCTCCGAAGACACGGTCCACCAGAATTCGTTGGAGCGCGTCGTCGGCCTCTGCCAGCGTCTCACAGATGATCGCTCCCTTTCCGGCGGCCAGGCCCGAGACCTTTACGACCAACGGGGCACCGAGGTCACGGGAGAATGCCCGCGCTGGGTCGAGCTCGTCGAAGATGCCATATGCGGCCGTCGGAACGCCGGCGCGGTCCATCAGGTCCTTCGCGTATGCCTTGGACGACTCGATGCGCGCGGCCTTCTTGGTGGGCCCGAACGCAGGGACGCCGTGTTTCTGGAATCGATCCACGAGACCCCCAGCGAGGGGAGCCTCCGGACCGACGACCGCAAGATCGATCTGACGAGCGGCGGCCCAGCCTGAGAGCGCCTCGATGTCTGTAGGCGCGATCTCCACCGGCTCGGCTGCTCCGGTCATCCCACCGTTCGGCTGTGTGACGAAGAAGTGGGCCTCGGGCGCGTCCTGGCGAAGGCGCCAAAGTAACGCATGCTCCCGACCCCCGTTTCCGACGATCAGTACGCGCATGGAAGTTCCTGTGAGGAGTGCTCGAGTCGTCTGAACGACCTCACAGTAGCACGCCGCTGGGTTAGGACAATGGACCCAACGAAAAAGAGCGGCGGGGACCACCCCGCCGCTCTTTTCGAGACCTTGCCGAAAAGGCTACTCAGCGCTTCCCCATGATGTCCCCGGCCATCCGCTTGGCGGCTCCGGTAACCTGACTGAAGAGGTCGCGGGCGCCCTCGGCATAAGCGGAAGCCGCCTCGTTGAGGTCGTCCTTGTAGGACGGATCCGGATCGGATCGCCGCTGATACTCTCCGCGGAGAATCCGATCGTACTCGCCCTGCTCGATCCACGACCGAATTTCCGAGACACGTAGCACATAGAATGGGTGCGTGGCGCCCAGGAGGTTCAGCACCTTGAATACCTGGTCAGCCACGTCCCCGGTCTCCCGGTATTCCTCAGCCTGAACGATGAAGGCGTCGAGATTCGTCTCGGAATCGTCCCCTCCACCCGCCATTTTGAGCATGGATCCCATGACCCTCTCGGGATCCTGGATCGACAGCAGCCCGGCGCGGTCGCAGGACAGCTCGCTTTTTCTGGACCACTCCAGCAGCGCAACCAGCACCACACGCGCCGCGAGCCCCACGATTGGGAAGCCCATGTTGGCGAGTTGAATGAGGAGGACCGTCATCGTCCGGTAGAGGACGTGGTCGCTCATGATGTGGCCCAGCTCATGACCCATGACGTAGGAGAGCTGATCGTCATCGAGGAGCTTCACCGTCCCGGAGTTCAGGATGATGAACGGCTGCTCCATCCCATATGCGCCTGCGTTTACGATTGGGGTTTGGGATATGAAGATCGAGTAATGCTCAGGTGCGTCGAGAGTTTTCAGGACCTCTGTGTAGAGCTCGTGGACCCGCGGGAACTGGTTCTCGGACACCTGCACGGCATTTGCCTGGAAGGCGAGCCGAATCGGCTTCTCGCCGAAGAATCCGAACACCTTCTTCAGGACCTCGTCGAACACCGGGATCCGTCGTACCGCCTGAAGCGCTGCACGATCCGCAGGATGCTCCCAGGAGCGCGGGGCGATATCAGTGAGAATGCGTCTCGCTGAGGCGCCCTGATCTTCGCTCGTCGTGCCGTCTTCGCTGGTCTGGTCCGTCATCGAACTTCTCTCCTTGGTTCGCAGCAAGCCCGGAAGGGCGTCGCCGGAGCTATGTCTCTTTCCGCTGTACGGCCATCGATCGGGGGAAGTTTCATCTTGCGCTCCCCGCCTGATCCGTCATCCGGCCAGGGCCTGCGACAGGTCCGCGAGGATGTCGTCCAGATCTTCAATGCCCACAGACAGCCGTACCAGGCCCTCTGTGACACCCATTCGCTCCCTCATCTTCGCAGGTACGGAGGCATGCGTCATGAGCGCAGGTATGCTGATGAGTGACTCAACCCCCCCCAGGCTTTCGGCAAGCTGGAAGATTTCGGTTCGTTTCGCGAACTCCCGGGCGGCCTCCGCACTCTCCAGTTCGACCGACACCATGCCGGTAAAGCCATCCATCTGACGGAGAGCGAGTTCATGTTGTGGGTGGGACTCCAGCCCGGGGTAGTGGACCGCCGTGATGGCCGGATGCTCGTGCATGAAATTGGCGACGGCTATCCCGTGCTCGTTGTGGCGCTCCATACGCACATGCAGCGTCTTGGCGCCGCGTAGCACGAGCCAGGCATCCATCGGCCCCGGCACCGCCCCAGAGGACTTCCGTACGAAATGGATTTCCTCGGCGAGCGCGTCGTCGTTGACCACCAGAACCCCACCGATCACGTCGGAATGGCCGTTCAGGTACTTGGTCGCAGAGTGCACAGTGACATCCGCTCCCATCTCGAGTGGCCGCTGATTGAAGGGCGACGCGAAGGTGTTGTCGACCATCAGGATGGCCCCTCCGGCGTGGGCGATCCCTGCGGCAGCCTCAATATCACAGAGCCGCATCATCGGGTTCGTGGGCGTCTCTATGTGGACGAGGCGGGTGTTGGGCCGCATGGCCCTTCGGATCGCATCGGGATCGCGCGTGTCCACGAAGCTGAACTCGAGTCCGAGCTTCTCGAGGACGCGAGTGAACATGCGCGTTACTCCGCCGTAGGTGTTCTCCTCCGAGAGGATGTGGTCTCCGGCGGAGAGGCGTTTCACTACCGATTCGATCGCGGCGAGCCCGCTCGCGAAGGCTACGCCATGTTTTCCGTTCTCCAGCCCGGCGATGTTGGCCTCGAGGGCCTCGCGCGTGGGATTCTTCACCCGGGCGTAGTCGTACCCGTCGATCGGTTCGGCCGCCGCAGGTTGGACGTAGGTTGAGGTCTGAAAGATCGGGGGCATGATGGCCCCTGTGGTCGCTTCGGGCGATTGACCTGCATGGATGGCTCGCGTCGCGAACCCGTATTCGTTCTTATCTTTGCTCATAACCCCGTGGATGTCGTTTGGTATTGGAGGCCCATTGCAGGGAATCTATCGACTGGCTTGTCTGCTGCGCCACATATCTGGCCTGAATCATGCGTTTCGCTGCGTAGGTACCCGCGAGGGCCTGAGAGGCTCCCGGGTATCACCTCGTGCCTCCGGGCTCAATCTGCTGGGGCCGTGCACCCTTCAAACATCTGATTGTTAGCGAATAATGGCGACCCAACTACCCGCCGAACTCATGGTGAGCGTGTCTGGATTCAGGGGACGCGTGGGCGACCCGCTTGTTCCTGAGCTGGTGGGAGAGATTGCAGCGGCCTTCGGCGCATTCATGCGACAGTGTGGTGAGGGGCGCACGATCCTCGTCGCACGAGACTCCCGGACCTCCGGTCCGATGTTTGCCCGTGCCACCATCGCTGGCCTGATGTCCGTCGGGTGTGACGTGGTGGATCTGGGCGTTGTCCCCACCCCTACGCTGATGCTCGCTGTGGAGCGGGGCGAGGCGATTGGTGGCATATGCGTTACGGCCAGCCATAACCCGGCCGAGTGGAACGCGCTCAAGTTCGCCGCCGCGGAGGGCATGTTCCTGAATCAGGAATCCATGGGCGAATTCCTGACGCTCCTCCGTGACGGGACACCCAGCCGGGCGAGTTGGGATGCACTGGGCGGTGTCGCGGAGGATGCTTCGGCGGTCGAGCGGCACATGACGGCGCTACTCGACCTTTCGGTGCTCGATCTGGGCGCGATCCGCGCTCGGGGATTGAGGGTGGCGCTGGACTGTGTTCACGGCGCGGGCGGCCCGATGATGCTCGAGTTGCTGGCTGAGTTGGGGTGTAACGTCACCTCGATGGGTACTGAACCCGACGGGCTGTTTCCGCGAGACCCGGAGCCGACGGCCGCCAACCTCGCTGACCTCGCCCAACTCGTGCGCGAGTCCGGCGCCGACATCGGGCTCGCTGTGGACCCCGATGGGGATCGCCTTTCCCTCGTGGACGAGACAGGCTCGCCGATCGGTGAGGACTACACGCTGGCCTTCGCTGCGGCGACGGTGCTCCCCCGAACTCCGGGCACCGTCGTGACCAACCTTTCGACGAGTCAGGTCGTTGAGGACGTCGCTTCAAGGCTGGGTGTGGGGTTCGAGCGTGCTCCGGTGGGGGAGATCAACGTCGCGACACGCATGAAGGAGATCGGTGCCGTCATCGGAGGAGAGGGGAATGGGGGAGTGATTCTCCCGGAGCTCCACCTGACGCGAGACGCGCCCGTGGCAGCTGCGCTGGTCTTGCAGCACCTTGTAGATGGAGGCGGTGCGCTCTCGGACGCGGTCGGCGCGCTGCCGTCCTACGAGATCGTGAAGGCCAAGATGAAGTTTCCGCGGGAGCGACTGGCAGAGGCGTACACGGCGTTGGAGGAGCGCGCGGTCGGCGCAGACGCGGATTCCTCGGATGGCCTCCGGCTCCGATGGGCGGAGGCCCACCGGTGGATGCACGTCCGACCCTCCGGTACGGAACCGGTCGTGCGTGTGATCGCTGAGGCGCCTTCGGCAGAAGAGGCGCTGAGCATGGTGAAGGACGGTAGCGAGGTACTTGAGCGGTTGCTGTAGAATTATTCATGTGAATTGGTGCGAGAGAGAATAGAGAATGTGCGGAATCGTCGGTTACGTGGGCTCGAGCCAGGCTGGCCCTATCCTCATCGAAGGTTTGAGGCGTCTGGAGTACCGAGGGTACGACTCGGCTGGAATAGCGATCTCCAACGGGAATGGCTCGCTGGAAGTCATGAAGAGGGCCGGAAAGCTCCGGGAGCTCGAGGCTGCGATTCTTGCCGAGGGCATGCCGCCGGGAACGTGCGGTATCGCACACACACGGTGGGCGACTCATGGTGCCCCCAACCGGACCAACGCACATCCGCACGCGAGCGCCGCGGGCGACATCGCGTTGATTCACAACGGCATCATTGAGAACGCCGGGTCGCTACGTACAGGCCTGTCGGAACTTGGGTACGTGTTTCAGACAGAGACGGATACCGAGACCGTCGTGCACCTGATCGACGAGGCGTTCAAGGAGAACGAGAGTCTCGAGGCCGCGGTCGCTGCCGCTCTGCATCAGGTTGAGGGTGCGTATGGGATCGCAGTGCTGAGTACGCGTGACCCCGGAAAGCTTGTCGTTGCGCGGAATGGAAGCCCACTGCTGATCGGCCTTGGACAGGACGGACAGTTCATGGTGGCGTCAGATGCGACGGCTGTCGTGCAGCACACCCGGGATGTGATCTACCTGAATGACGGAGATTACGCGGTCCTCTCTGCAGACGGTTATGAGACGCTCAACCTCGGGACGGGAGCCGTATCGAGGCGCTCGAGAAGGGCGGCTATGACCACTTCATGATGAAGGAAATCTTCGAACAGCCCGACTCTCTTCGCGACGTGATGAGGGGTCGGCTGATCGAAGAGGATGGGATCGCCCGTTTGGGTGGCATCACGCTGAGCGACGAAGAGCTGGCAAAGATCACGCGAATCGTCATCATCGCCTGCGGCACGAGCTGGCACGCTGCGCTCCTCGGTGAGTACATGCTCGAAGAACTCGCTGGGATCCCCGTGGAGGTCGAAT
Source organism: Gemmatimonadota bacterium (assembly GCA_036679625.1). Lineage (GTDB taxonomy): Bacteria > Gemmatimonadota > Gemmatimonadetes > Longimicrobiales > Gaopeijiaceae > JAZDDA01. Next base: position 5,886 of record JAZDDA010000120.1, read on the forward strand.
ACGCCTCGGAGTTCCGGTACCGAAATCCGGTTCTCCAGGAGGGCACCCTGGTGATCGCGATCAGCCAGTCCGGTGAGACGGCCGATACGCTCGCAGCGCTCAAGGAAGCCAGGGCTCGCGGGGCGCGCACCATGGGCATCGTGAATTCCACTTCGGGATCTACCTCCATGTGGGGCCAGAGATTGGTGTGGCCTCCACCAAGGCGTTCACGAGCCAGATCGTTGCGTTGGCGTTGTTTACGCTCTACCTGGGTCGCCGTCGCCGCATGTCGATCCTCGAGGGGAACGAGCTCGTCGCCGCACTCAAGCGACTCCCGGAACAGGTTGAGGAGGTCCTCAAGCTGAACGACACGCTACGAGAGCTTGCAGAGGCCTATGCGGACTCGCGGAACTTCCTCTACCTCGGACGGGGCTACCAGTTTCCGGTCGCTCTCGAGGGCGCACTCAAGCTCAAGGAAGTGAGCTACATCCACGCCGAGGGATACCCGGCGGCCGAGATGAAGCATGGTCCCATCGCACTTATCGACGAGAACATGCCTGTGGTCGTGCTCGCTCCAAGGGATGCCGTGTACGCGAAGGTCGTCTCCAACATCGAAGAGGTGAGCGCCCGCGACGGCCGTATCATCGCGGTAGTGAGTGACGATTCTCCGGAACTCGAGGGCAAGGTGGACCACATCATCCGGGTGCCCCAGACGCATCCGGCGTTGATGCCGATTCTCACCACGATTCCCCTTCAGCTCCTCGCCTACCATGCAGCGTTGATTCGTGGTACTGACGTTGACCAACCGCGAAACCTCGCGAAGTCCGTAACGGTGGAGTGAGGGTACTCCTTCAGCGGGTCGGGAGTGCCTCCGTGCGGGTGGACGGCTCTGTGGTGGGTCGGATTGAAGGGGGGCTTCTTCTTCTCGTTGGATTTACCGACGGAGACGCTCCGGAGACCCTCCGGTGGATGGCCGACAAGGTGGCCGGACTGCGCATCTTTGGGGATGAGGCAGACAAGATGAACCTCTCGGTCGGCGAGGTGGGAGGCTCAATTCTGGTGGTGAGCCAGTTCACCCTCTACGGCGATGTGCGAAAGGGGCGGCGCCCTTCCTTTGTGCATGCGGCTTCGCCGGAGCTCGCGATGCCCCTCTACGACGGATTTGTGGATCTCCTCGAGGAGCACCTCCCAGGGCGAGTCGAGACGGGAGAATTTGGTGCGATGATGGACGTCGAGTTGGTCAATGAAGGTCCGGTGACGCTGATGTTGGAGCGCTGACGTGTCCGACTCACTAATTCTTGCATCCGCGTCGCCGAGGCGGGCCGATGTTCTCCGTATGCTGGGCCTGGAATTCGAGGTCGTGATTCCGGAGGTAGACGAGAGTATCTTCGACGGAGAGGCCCCCGGGCCTTATGTCGAGCGTCTCGCACGGACGAAGGCGAGTGCGGTTGCCAGGCGGTTTCCGGGCCGGGCGGTGCTGGCCGGGGACACGGTCGTCGTGATCGACGGTGAGGTTCTTGGGAAGCCAACCGATTCGGCGGATGCCGTGCGGATGCTCGGTCGGCTTTCGGGGCGGGAGCACGCCGTTGCCACCGGACTCGCATTGATCGTCCCCGATGGTTCGATCCACTCTGGCGTCAGCACGACGGGCGTGAGCATGCGCGACTTCGACGAAGATACGATGCAGCGCTATGTGGCTACCGGTGAGCCGCTCGACAAGGCAGGTGCCTACGCGATCCAGAGCCTCGGCGCGGCGCTGGTCCGGTCCGTACGGGGGGACTACTATGCGGTCGTTGGTCTCCCCGTATCCCTCCTCTTTGATCTTCTGGACCGCGGCGGGTGTTCCCACAGAGTCGAGAGACATCTCTCCACGTAGCACTTCGGAGGTCGTCACATGGGTGGTGAGCAGGGCATCCTCGCGATCGACCAGGGGACTACTGGTACTACCTGCCTCGTCGTGAATGAGCGGGGCGAGGTGGTGTCCCGTGCGTACTCCGAGTTTGCCCAACACTTCCCGCGGCCCGGCTGGGTGGAGCACGACGCCGAAGAAATCTGGCGGGTGTCTGCGAGCGTAGCCCGAGAGGCAATCCAGGATGCGGGGGAGGTGGAGGTCCAGGGCGTGGGCATCACCAACCAACGCGAGACGGTCGTACTCTGGGATCGCGAGACGCTCGCCCCGGTGCATCCGGCCATCGTGTGGCAGGATCGCCGTACCTCGGAGTTCTGCGCGGGCCTGAAGGCCGAGGGCCATGAGCCCATGGTGCGGGCTCGCACCGGCCTCGTGCTCGATCCGTACTTCTCGGGGACCAAGCTCCGGTGGATCTTCGACGAGCACCCCGAGCTGCGAAGGCGGGCGGAGGCGGGGGAGCTCGCTGCGGGGACCATCGACAGCTGGCTGATTGCTCGACTGACGAGGGGTGCGGTCCACGCCACCGACCCCACGAATGCCTCCCGAACGCTCCTCTACGATCTGCGAGCGGGGGAGTGGAGCCCCGAGATGGGTGAGTTGCTCGGAGTCCCACTGGGGCTGCTTCCAGAGGTCCGCGGTAGCAGCAGCGGTGACTTCGGCGTGACCTGTGGCGACGAGATCGGCATCGACGTGCCCATCGCCGGGGTGGCTGGGGATCAGCAGGCTGCGCTCTTCGGTCAGGGCTGTTGGAGCGCTGGGTTGGCGAAGAACACATACGGCACGGGAGCGTTCCTGCTCATGAACACGGGGGACCAGGTCGTAGAGTCGAAGCATGGTCTGCTCTCCACTGCTGCGTGCTCCGAGGATGGGGGGCGCGCCTTCGCGCTCGAGGGGTCGGTGTTCATTGCGGGGGCGGCGCTGCAGTGGCTGCGGGACGGCCTGGGGGTGATTGCGGACGCGGGCGATTCCGATGAGATGGCGAGGAGCCTGTCTTCCAACGACGGGGTGTACTTCGTGCCGGCCTTCGTGGGGTTGGGGGCACCCCATTGGGAGCCAGAGGCACGCGGGGCGGTCTTTGGACTTACACGCGGAACCCGCAGTGAGCACATGGTGCGCGCGGCGCTCGAGGCGATGGCCTATTCGACGCTCGAGGTGCTTCGGGCGATGGAAGCTGATTCTGGCATCGCGTTGACGGAGCTTCGCGTCGACGGAGGGGCGGCTCAGAACGATTGGCTGATGCAGTTTCAGGCCGATGTGCTCACCACCCCGGTCCGCCGTCCTGCGCTGGTGGAGGCTACCGCGCTCGGTGCAGCAGGGTTGGCTGGGCTCTCCACGGGCGTGTGGGAGAGTGGAGAGAATTTTGTTCTAGCGCGGGCCGAATCGACAGTGTTTGAGCCGCATATGACGGCTGAAGAGAGCGACCAACTGGTCGGGGGATGGCGTCGCGCAGTTAATGCGCTGACGGGTTGGACGGCGGCGCGATGACCGCCGTGTGGCGCAGCCCGCAGTTGGGTTTCTCAACGGAGCGATCGAGGGGGAACTAATCCCCTTTCGGGGGTTTTATCCGCAGGGGAATGAAGGTGCGTTCCAGAGGGTGTCATCCCCTGAAACAACCCGGTATCTTCCTGATGTTCGACCTGAATGTTGAATGACTCGGACCGCAGAGCAGGGGTTCGCAATGAATAAGAATCATCGATTTCTCATCGGCCTCGTTGGGGTCACCGCCGTGGTCACCTATCTCATCTGGACCGGCGTCAGTAAGACCATGGTCTACTACCTCACCCCCACGGAGCTTCTCGCGCAGGTGATCGAGGACCCGACGCTTCACGACCTGGGGCTCAAGGTGAGCGGTCGGGTGGTACGGGGTAGCTGGGTCGCCGACGAGACGGGGGGACTGGAGCACCATTTCCGCGTCGAAGACCTCGAGGATCCCTCGGTGAGCTTCCCGGTCGTGTACCGGAACCTCCTTCCCGACACCTTCAACGATAGCGACGAACACGTCGAGGTCGTGGTTGAGGGCCGCTTCCGTCAGGACGGGGTGTTCGAGGCGACTGAGGTGCTGACCAAGTGCGGCAGCCGGTATGAGGCCGCTCCGGAGGCCGTTACTTAGTGACGATCCTCGGTGAGCTCGCGCTTTGGATCGCATTTCCGGTTGCGCTGTTTGGAACCGTCCTCGCCTTCGTTGGCGGTCGGCAGCAACGGGGCGACCTGGTCCTCAGCGCCGAACGCGCGGTCTATGCGGTCTTCGGCCTCCTGACTCTGGCCTCGGCCGGAATCGTTGCTGCGTTTCTGGGAGACCGCTTCGAATACTGGTACGTCTGGAACTACTCGAACCGTGAGCTCGACGTCTTCTACAAGGCGGCGGGTCTATGGGCGGGGCAGCGCGGCTCGCTGCTCTTCTGGGTGCTTCTTCTCGCGATGTTCAGCGTCATTGCTGTCTTCACGAACCGCAAGAAGAACCGCGAGTTCATGCCCTATGTGACGGGCGTCCTTCTCACGGTGATCACCTTCTTCCTCTGCGTTCTCCTCTTCGCAGAGGTCAACCCGTTCGAGCAGCTTCCCTTTGCTCAGGCAGATGGACGTGGACTGAATCCACAGCTTCAGAATTACTGGATGACGATTCATCCACCCACGCTGTACCTGGGGTTCACCGCCTTTACGATCCCGTTCGCCTTCGCGATTTCGGCGCTCCTCACAGGGAGGCTGGACTCGAGATGGTTGGTGATCATTCGGAAGTGGACGCTGCTGTCGTGGTTCTTCCTGAGCGTGGGCGTCATCTTCGGAATGCGCTGGGCTTACGAGGAATTGGGATGGGGCGGGTACTGGTTCTGGGACCCGGTTGAAAACGCGTCGCTGCTCCCGTGGCTTACCGCGACAGCATTCTTGCACTCCGTGATGATCCAGGAGAATCGCGGGATGCTGAAGGTCTGGAATATGGGCCTGGTGACACTCACCTGGACGCTGACGATCTTCGCCACCTTCCTGACGCGTTCGGGTTTGATCGAATCGGTGCATAGCTTTGCGACGAATTCGACGATTGCACTGATCTTTCTGGCCTTCCTGGGGGTTACGGTTTCAGTCTCCATCCTCCTGATCATCTGGCGGTACGACGATCTGAAGGCCGAGAACGAGATCCAGTCGTTCGCCTCACGGGAGGCTGCCTTCCTCCTGAACAACCTTCTGCTTCTGGGCATTGCGTTCGCGGTCTTCTGGGGCACGATCTTTCCGCTCATTGGCGAGGCTCTCACGGGGAAGAAGGTCTCTGTGGGACCGGGGTTCTTCAACAGCGTGAACGCCCCGTTGGGGATGGTCCTTCTGGGGCTGATGGGGGTGGGCCCCGTCATCGCCTGGCGGAGAGCCACGAAGCGGAATATCAAGAAGAACTTCTTCATGCCGCTCGGGGTGGGGTTGGGCGTCTTCGCCCTCCTCGTCGCCCTCGGATCCCGTCAGTGGATGTCGCTCATCACCTTCGGACTTTCGGCGTTCGTGTTCACGGTGATTGCCGTCGAATTCTTCAAAGGGACCAAGGCCCGAGCTCGGATCGAGGGGAGCGCCCCACCGACGGCGCTTCTTCACCTCGTCTCTCGCAATCGAAGACGGTGGGGTGGCTACATCGTGCATGTGGGGATTGTGATGATCTTCACGGCGTTTGCTGCGGCCTCATTCAAGATGGAGCTGATCCAGACGCTCGAACCCGGCGAGAGCGTGACGATTGAGTCCCCGTTCGGCCACACCTACACGCTCACCTATCAGGGCGTCTCCACAGCCCTCCGTACGCGGAATATGGAGTGGCAAGCCCAGGCATTGCTCACCGTTGCCCGTAACGGCAAGCCCGTGGGTTCGATCACGACCGAGAAACGAATGTACCTGACGTACCCGGCTCCCGTTACGGAGGTGGGGATTCGCTCAACTGCATTCGAGGATCTGTATGTGATTCTTGCGAATGCAGAGGACCTCGGCAGGGCGTTGAGCAACGATGCAGGGGGCCAGCGTGCCACCTTTGAAGTGCAGATCAACCCGCTCGTTGGGTGGATCTGGTACGGGGGACTCATGGTTGCCTTTGGGGCAATGGTAGGCCTCTGGCCCTCCAAGGGCTCGCTTGCAGAGCATCGGAGCAAGGCGACACCACGCGAAGCGACACGTGAACCCGTCGGAGTGACGGTTTGAGGCATCCATGGGGGTAATTATCGGGGCGGTCCTCCTTGTGGGGGGCGTGGTCCTCTTCGTGCTTTATCCGATCATCCAGGGGCAATGGGCCACCCTCCATCGCACGAGTGACGAGGGCACCGAGGCCGACGCCAGGAAGCGGGTCAGCCTGCTCGCGCTTCGCGATGTCGAGATGGACTTTGCGACGGGGAAACTGGATGAAGAGGACTACAGGGCACTCCAGAGCGAGCTGTCACACGCTGCGCTGAAGGCCATCCAGGAGGTCGAGGTGCAGCAGAAGGTCGCCGACCTCGTGGGTTCGACTGCGACCGGGTCCGAGGCGCTCGAAGCAGAGATCGCTGCGGTGCGTGTGGGGATCGCGGAGGGTCGGACATGCGCTTCCTGCGGGCACGTGAACTCAGCGGGAAGTAACTTCTGTGCCTCGTGCGGCGAGCCCCTGGGCGGGTGACTCCGTCTCTCGAGGCGCGCGGCGTCGTCCGAGATTTCTCTGGCTTCAGGGCGCTCAATGGAGTCGATTTCTCGCTCTACGCGGGTGAGCTTCTCACCGTCTTTGGGCCAAACGGCGCCGGCAAGACCACACTTCTCCGCATCCTGGGGGGCGGGCTCCGTCCAACCAAGGGTGAGGTGCGTCTGCACGGAGAGAGCGTAGACGTGGGAGACCGGGAGTGGCGGCGCTCCATCGGGGTTGTCTCGCACCAGGGGTTCCTCTACGGGCAGCTCTCCGCGCGGGAGAACCTGATCTTCTTCGGTCGCCTCTTTGGCCTCGACCGGCTTGAGGAGCGCGTCGCTGAGGCGCTGGTGAATGTTGGGCTGGCGAACCGCTCGGGCTCCATGGTCCGGACCTACTCCCGCGGAATGCGGCAGCGGCTCGCGCTTTCCCGGGCCCTGCTTCACGAACCCGAGATCGTTCTCCTCGACGAACCCTATACAGGGCTCGACGCCCACGCCGCCGGAGCGCTGAGGGAGCTGCTCGAATCGCTCAAGGATGGACGACGCACCGTCGTCCTGGTGACGCACGCGCTCACTCAGGGTCTCGACCTCGCCGACAAGGTCGCGATTCAGGTCCGGGGACGTTTCGTGCGGTTCGAGTCGAAGGATGCACTTCCCACGGAGAACTTTGAGGCGTTCTACCGGGAGGTAGTGGAGACAGCGGTGGAGGCCGCATGACCTATCTCGGCCAGGTTTGGGCGATCGTGCATAAGGATCTGACCATCGAGTTTCGGACCAAGGAGCGGTTTGCGGCGATGGCCTCGTTCGCCGTCCTCGTGGGTCTACTCTTTCACTACGCCCTCGATGTGACCGTGGTGCGCCCACAGGATATCGCCTCGGGTGTGATCTGGATGACGGTCATATTTTCTGCGCTTCTGGGTGTTGGCCGGACCTTCTACCTCGAGGAGGAGGACGGCGCGATGAGTGGTCTGCTCCACAGCCCCATCGCCCTCGACGCGCTTTTCGTTGGCAAGTTCATTGCGAACTATATCCTCGTGGCGATGATCACGGTTCTGATCTTCGTCGTGTTCGCCGGTTTTTTTCGGCTCAACTTCGGGGGACATTTCGTAGCGCTGATCGGAATCGTCTCCCTCGGCGCGGTTGGGCTCGTGGGAATTTTGACGCTCTTCAGCGCGGTTTCGTCCCGCACCCGGATGGGCGAAAGCCTGCTTCCGGTGCTGGCTTTCCCCCTTCTGGTTCCGGTGGTGGTGTACGGTGTCGATGCCACGACACGGATCCTGGTCGGACGGCCACTTTCGGAAGTGGCTGGTAACGTTAGAATGTTGGCGGCGTTTGCGCTGCTCTCAATAATGGCTGGTGTCGTCCTCTTTAGATTTGTCGTAGAGGAGTAGGGTGGCCCAAATGGAAATTGGAGATGTCCATGTCGGCTCGTAGCATCCGAATCTCAGGCACGGCCCTCGGCATACTTGGGCTTCTTGGGGTCGTCGCTCTCCACTGGATGGTGTTCTTCTGGGTCCCCACCGAATCCAGCATGGGGATCGTGCAGCGCATTTTCTATGTGCACGTTCCGTCGGCCTGGGTGGCGTTCATGGCCTTCGGGATCGTCGCGATCACTGGGGCGATGTACCTATGGCTGGGCGACGACCGTTTGGATCAGGCGGGGGTCGCGGCGGCCGAGGGTGGAATGGTCTTTACGACGATCGTACTCATTACGGGGCCGCTGTGGGGTAAGATCGCCTGGGGCACGTACTGGACATGGGAGCCTCGGCTGACACTCACGCTCCTCCTGTGGTTCATCTACCTGGGGTACTTTCTCGTGCGCCGTTCCACAGACAACCCGCAGCAGGGCAAGAAATTTGCAGCCGTCGTGGGTGTGGTGGGTGCGGCCGACATTCCGCTGATCCACATCAGCGTCTCGTGGCTTCGTTCGCTTCATCCCGACCCGGTGGTGTTGAAGCCTGAGGGCCCCACGCTCGACAGTGCGATGTTGATCACCCTGATGGTGGGGCTGCTGACCTTCACCCTTCTGTTTCTAGGATTGTTTCTGATTCGGTTTTCCGCCGAGTCCCTCGACCGCAAACTGCAACTCCGCGAGGTTGCAGGCCAACCTCAGGAGGCGTGAGGCCTACCATGAAATTCAAGCGAATTCTCCCAGCCGTCCTGGCAGCGTTTCTCTTCGTCTCTGAACTCGCTGCCCAGGGGGCACTGTCAGACCAGCGCCTGGGCCGAGCCTACACGCATGTCTTTGTGGCCTATGCCGTCGTATGGCTGTTGATCACAGCGTGGGTTGTGACCATCGCGAAGCGGCTCGCCCGCATCGAAGCGCAGGTCGGGGACGAGTAGCCCCGAAGAAATGGGAGCGATGTCGGGGGAAATGGCGGCGGTCGATCTTCGGAGCGATACCGTCACTCGGCCCTCTGCGGAGATGCGTAGGGCGCTCGCTCAGGCAGAGGTCGGGGATGATGTTCTCGGCGACGATCCCACGACGCGGCGGCTCGAGGAACGGGTCGCGGAGATTCTCGGGAAGGAGCAGGCTCTCTTCTTCCCTTCGGGAATCATGGCGAACCAGACCGCGCTGGCCGTCCTCGCGGACCCGGGCTCTGAGGTTGTCCTCGAACAGCACGCCCACATCGTGGAGTACGAGTATGGAGCCGCGGCGGCGTTGAGCGGGCTTCAGGTCCACCCCGTCGTCACCCCCGACGGACTCCTTACCTCTGCACACGTCGAGGCCGCAATCCGCTCCACCTCGCGGTATCTGCCCGTGACCGGGGTGATTGCGATCGAGAACACCCATATGGATTCAGGGGGACGCGTGATGCCGCTCGAGGTGGCACGCGGAATCCGCGAGACCGCCGATCGGCATGGGCTTTCGGTGCATCTCGATGGCGCCCGGCTCTGGCATGCGTGTGCAGCGAATGGCCGGAGCCCCAGCGAATACGCAACGTTCGCCGATACCGTGATGGTAGCGTTGTCGAAGGGCCTGGGTGCTCCAGTTGGGTCTGTCCTGGCCGGCCCAGCGGATTTGATGGGGCGGGCCTGGCGGGTGCGGCGGCGATTTGGGGGTGGGCTCCGGCAGTCGGGTGTGCTTGCTGCAGCTGGGATCTACGCCCTGGACAACCACATGCCCGACATCGCCTCGTCTCATGCCCTGGCCACCGAGTTGGAGGCGGGCGTAAGGGGTTTGGATGGCCTGGGGCCGGTTGTGCCCGAAACCAACGTCGTGTTCATCCATCTCGAGGACCCGGAGGTGGATCCTGAGGTGCTGCTCCAGCAAATGGCAGCGAGGGGAGTGTTGATGTCACGATTCGGGCCACGGAGGCTCCGGGCCGTCACGCATCGGGACGTTGATTCGGCGGGTATCACCCGTGCGGTTTCGGTGTTGGAGGAGTGCCTCGGGGGTACGGCAGATTAGGGAGCGGGTGCTGCCCGGAGGCTCAAATACGTGCGACGTGCATCGCTACCAGTCGGTTGGTTGCGTCCAGCGAAGCGAGTACGGCGCCTCGCGGCTTCTCTTCTGGAGAAGAAGAGGACGAGCCGACCAGGCGAATGATCTCTCCGTCTTTTTCGGCCCGTGCCGCGATGATCACGATCCACACATCGAAGGCTCTCATCGCCTTTACGCCTGAGAGGTGCAGCTCAAGGCCTCCCTCAGTAGCCGCATTCACCGCTTGCAAGGTGGCTTCAGCCGCAGCGCGCATCAGTCCCTCGACGGTGCTGATGCCCTCTGAAACCCCGATATATGGGCTCTTGTCATTCCACTGGAGATCGACCTCCGCGCGGCAGTGGCCGTCGGGGAACTCTTCCAGTGTAAACGACTCGAATCGGAGGCGAGCGCCCCTCGTGGTCTTGCTGGCCATGAATTTCCTTCAGCGAGGTTCGCGTTACAACGCGGATGGCGATGAGGATGACGGTACTTCTCAAAGATGGGCCCCCCCACCGAGTAGGATCAAGCCATCTCTTCAGGTGGCATGAACGCGTCCGGGAGGGAATCAACGGTGTCCACGTCGGCCAGCTCCGCCAGGAGATGGACAGACAGCCCCATTTCGTGCGCAATCCTGAGGGTGTCGTCGAGAACCGAATCTGTGCTCCACTCAATCCCGGCGAAGAGTTGTGTGTATGCCTCGTTCATCGCGATCAGGTAGTATCCACCGTCCCGGGCAGGCCCAAGGACGAGGTCCACGTCGTCTAATGCCCCGAAGGCCTCATGGGCCACCGCTCGATCAACGTCCGGGGCATCAGAGCCGATGAGACAGACTCTTCCCCCTGCGGCGACTCCGTGCCGTACCGCAGCGGCCATGCGTTCGCCCAGATCACCTTCGACCTGAGGGACCAACTCGACACCCGTACCGAGCCATTCGCGGACGGGCTGCCACGCCTCTGCCGGAGCATACGCAACGATCATTCGGTACGTGCCACCCTTCAGGCCTTTGATGACGTGCGTTCCCAGGGCCCGGTAGACGAGGGCTGCGCGGCGATCGCCGAGGTCACGGGCGAGCCGGGTCTTCACCTTTCCCGGCTCTGGATTCTTCGCGAAGACGAAGACGTGCGGGCGCCGGGTGGCTCGGGCGCCACGGGCGCGATACCGGTGGGCCAGCCTCTCCGGGGAGACGCCGACCAGAAAGGCCGAGATCAGGAAAGCGTTTCTGAGCCAGGCCCGCAGTTGCCCATTTTCCCGGTATCGCCGTGCACTCGTGTGCAGCGCGGCGCTGAGGCGAGTCACCCGTCCGAGCTTTCTAAGATTCTTGAGGAGGACGACATCCTCCATGATCGGCGGAGTGGGGTAGCCCCCCGCCTGCAGCAGCGTCTCTCGCCGTACCAGGAGGCCCTGATCTCCGTATGCGAGTCCCGTCATGGCCTCCCGTACGCGTTGGCCGAACTCCATCATCCGCCACCGGAATCCGCTTTCCCCGATTCGGAAGGCGAAGTGGGCGGGGCGACCCAGGGGTTCTTGCAGATGGCGGGTGAGGGCCTCTCGGGCCGCGGCCCCCATCCGTGAGTCGGCGTGCAGGAAAAGGAGCCACTCGGCGTCGACGACGCGGGCCCCGGTTGCGAGTTGCCTTCCCCGGCCCGGCGCAGAGGCCACTACTCGGGCGCCCATGTCCTCGGCGAGGGAGGTGGTCCGGTCCGCCGATCCGCCGTCGGACACCACGACGACGTGAGGCACATCGATCAGGTGGAGATCTTCGAGGAGGCCGGGGAGGTACTCAGCTTCGTTGAGTGTTGGGATCACGATCCCGAGTACCGGTCCCTCCCGCGTCATCGGGCGGCTCTGCGTGTGCGAGCCCGCACGCGTTTCGTGATTTGGGGCGTAAAGCTGAGCAGAAGCAGCAGACCCCCTGACACCGCGACGCGTAAGAGGGCTTCTGCTGACGCTTCGCGAGATCCGTCGAGTAGGGCGTCTGCGAACATGGTGTACACTACGGTGCCGGGGAGGATGCCGAGGACGGTGGCTGAGGCATAGGTGGTCCAGGAAATAGACGTTAGTCCTGCCCCGAAGTTGAGAGCGTTGAACGGCACGAGGGGGACCAGGCGAAGGGTCAGGAGGCCGCGGAAGCCGTGCGTCGTGGTTGCCTCGTCAATCCGGGCGAGGCGTTTTCCCGCAAGGCGAGCGATTCCATCGCGCCCGAGAAGCCGCGAGATAAGGAATGCCGCCGAGGCGCCCAGGTTGGCTGCGATCGTGTTCACGATCGAGCCCCAGAACAACCCGAACAGCGCTCCTCCTGCCAGCGTCAGGACCGTTCCCGGAATGGCGAAGGCCGCAGCCGCGACATAGAGGCCAATGAAGAGCAGGGGAGCCCAGAAGGAACCACGCAGATCTTCGATCAGCCCCTGGACTCCCTGCGGAGAGAGCATTTCTCCCAGGGGGGAAAAGACCGCGACCGTTACACCTCCCACGACGATAAACGTCAGCAGGAGAAGTTTGGTGAGTGCGCGTGGCGGGGAGGTGTGGCCCGGTGGGGTCACGTCATCCACGAGACTACCTTCTTCAGGATCTTGCCCCCTGTGCCCTCGAGCCTGGTTCTCTGGAACGCGTCTGCGGTGCGCTTCACCCCCTCCGCCATGGTGGGGTAGGGGAATATCGTGTTCGCGATGTCCGAGAGCTTCAGCCCATGCTTAATCGCCAGCACGATCGGCTGAAGGAGTTCTCCGGCACCGTGCGCTACCACGGTCGCGCCGAATATGCGGCCCTTCTTGTCTGCAGAGATCTTCACGAACCCGGTTGTCTGCGCGTCGGTGATCCCGCGATCAAGGTCGTTGAACGGGTATACGAAGGTTGAGGCTCCGCGTGCTTCGGCATCCGCCTGTCCGAGGCCGACATGTGCCACCTCGGGGTCGGTGTAGGTCACCCAGGGAACAACCGAATAGTCCACCTTGCTGGAGAACGGGAAGAGCGCGTTGCGGAGCACCGTCTTGGCCATGTATTCGGCGACGTGTGTGAACTGGAGGCCACCGGTCACATCACCCGCCGCCCAGATCCCCCGATTCGATGTTCTCAGCGAGGCGTCTACCTGGACGGCTGCCCGGTCGAGTGATACACCCGCCTTCTCGAGGTCGAGCGACCCGGTGCAGGGACGTCTCCCGACGGCCACAAGAACCTCGTCAACCGTAAAGACCCTGTCGTCGGACGACACGAGCTGCTTGCTCCCGTCCTCCCCCCGCTTCGCCTCGACGATCTTCGTCTTGGTCTCGACGGTGACCCCTTCGGCGCGGAGAATCTCTGTGAGAGTTTCCGAGACGTCGGGGTCCTCGGCGGGGAGGATCCTCGGGAGCATCTCAACCACCGTCACCTTGGCCCCAAGACGACAGAAGACCTGAGCGAATTCGAGTCCGATCGGGCCGCCGCCCAGGATTGCCACACGCTCCGGCAGGACCTCCAGGTCAAAGACGTTCTCGTTGGTCAGGCATCCCAGCTCCTTGAGGCCCGGGATAGGGGGCAGCGCGGCGGTGGCGCCGGTGGCGATCACGATCCGTTTGGAGCGCATCCGGCCGACTCCCTCCACCTCCACGGTCCTGCGATCCAGAAACCGTGCCGTCCCGAACTCTACCGCGACCCCCATCCCGCGAAAGCGTTCTGGATCGTCGTGGTGAGCCACGATTCCGCGTGCCTTGCGCATGCGAGCCATGATCTCCGAAAAGGCGATAACGGGCGCTACACCTGTGAGGCCGAGCTCACTCGCGTTCCGCATTGTGTGGGCCATCCGAGCGGATGCGATCAACGCCTTGGACGGGACACAACCTGTCCAGAGACAATCTCCCCCGAGGGAGGCGCGCTCGATGAGGGCGGGTTTCGCACCGAGGAATGCTGCCCCCGCTGCCGTTACGAGTCCAGCGGTGCCCCCCCCGATCGCAATGAGATCGTATTCGGTTGTCGTCATGGTTCCTGGGATTGGTTGTAGTCCTGCAGGCCGACATCGGTCCTGCGGTTTGCCCGATCCTCGATTGGCGGGGGTACTATCAGGAGTATGGCCCATTCAATGCGTTCCGGCGAGTGGAGGTTCCATCCGGTCCCCTAGCTTCATTCGTTCGCCCCGAGGGATCGAATACCTTGCTCCTACCGGATCCGCCGAAGATGATGGATCCATGTCGAAATGGGGTCGGCGTACTGACCCCCTTTCGCTTTCTGTTCGGGTCCTGTATCCTTGTTCCACGGAGCAGGAAATTCGGGCCTGAAGGACACTCGGACCAGCGAGGACATGATGGCGGTGGAACTAACGCAGGAAATGAGCCCACAGAAAAAAAAGGCCCTCAGCACGGCGCTCACTCAGATCGAACGTGCGTACGGGAAGGGCTCCATCATGCGCATGGGTTCGGATGGGATGAGGTCCGAAATCGACTCGATTTCGACTGGGGCGGTCAATCTCGACGCAGCCATCGGTATCGGCGGGATCCCCCGAGGGCGGATCACTGAGATCTACGGACCCGAGTCCAGCGGAAAGACGACGCTTTGCCTCCATGTCATTGCAAATGCCCAGCGTGAAGGTGGGATCGCGGCATTCATCGACGCGGAGCATGCTCTGGATGTGGGCTATGCTCGAAAGCTTGGGGTCGACGTCGACAACCTCCTCGTTTCTCAGCCGGACACGGGCGAACAGGCCCTGGAAATCGCGGAAGTCCTGATCCGGTCCAGTGCCATCGACATTGTGGTTATAGACTCGGTCGCCGCACTGGTGCCTCGGGCCGAGATCGAGGGCGAGATGGGAGATACGCACGTCGGTCTTCAGGCCAGGCTCATGAGCCAGGCGCTGCGAAAGCTTACGGGTGCAGTCGCCCGTTCTCAGACCTCGGTCGTGTTCACGAATCAGATTCGTGAGAAAATCGGGGTCATGTTCGGGAGTCCAGAGACCACGAGCGGGGGCAGGGCGTTGAAGTTCTACGCCTCCCTCCGGATGGATATCCGCCGCATCGGCGCGCTCAAGGATGGGACCGACATCGTGGGGAACCGGACGCGGGTGAAGGTCGTGAAGAACAAGTGTGCTCCTCCGTTCCGGCAGGCAGAATTCGACATTCTGTACGATGTGGGCATCAGCCACGAGGGACTTCTCATCGATATCGGTGTTGAGGAGGAGATCATCGAAAAGTCTGGGTCCTGGTACTCGTATGGGGATCTCCGCCTGGGCCAGGGGAAGGAAGCTTCCAGACAGTTCCTCAAGGAAAATCCAGATGTTCGCGAGGAGGTAGACGCGAAGGTTCGGATCGCGCTTGGGATGGGGCCGGAGATCAATGAGGAAGCTGCGGAGGCGGTTGCCGAAAAAACCGCCGAGGGCGCACCGGAGACCGCGGATGTGATCTGACTCGGCAGGACCTGGGTCTTACGCACAAAAGAGCCCGGCCGACTCCGGGCTCTTTTGGCTATCTGTGGGGTTCGTCAACCGTGTTGAGGCGTTAAGTTGCGGCGGTCGTGAAATCTTCCGAAGTGCACCTACAATCAGGCCGATGAGGGCATGAAGTCAGCCGAAGTCCGAAAACGGTTTCTTGAGTTCTTTGAAGAGCGGGGTCATGCCGTAACTCCGAGTTCCTCCCTCGTGCCCGGTAATGACCCGACGCTGCTGTTTACCAACGCGGGTATGGTGCAGTTCAAGAAGGTGTTTCTGGGGCTTGAGAAGGGCTCTGGGCCCCGAGCGGTAACCTCCCAGAAATGCGTTCGAGCGGGCGGGAAGCATAATGATCTGGAGGAGGTTGGGCGGACTACCCGCCACCACACCTTCTTTGAGATGCTCGGAAATTTTTCGTTCGGGGACTACTTCAAGCGCGAGGCGATTGGGTACGCGTGGGAGTTCCTCACGGAGGTCCTGGGCATGGACCCAGACCGGATCTTTGTCACCGTGCATCACACCGATGAAGAGGCAGCCGCTCTTTGGGTGGAGGTGGCTGGGGTTGCACCTGAGCGGGTTTTTCGGCTCGGTGACAAGGACAATTTCTGGCAGATGGGAGATACCGGGCCGTGCGGGCCTTGTTCCGAGCTGCACTATGACCTTCGGCCTGAAGCGGAGTGGGGCACGATCCCGAGCAGCGAGGAATTCGAGCGCCGAGGAGAGGCCGGCGAGTTTCTGGAGTTGTGGAACCTCGTTTTCATGCAGTTCGACCGAGACGGCGAGGGAACGCTCAACCCACTCCCGGCGCCTTCGATCGACACAGGCGCCGGTCTGGAACGCATCGCGGCGGTGCTGCAGGGGGTGGACTCCAACTACGACACCGATGTCTTCCTCCCACTCCTGAACCGCGTAGGAGAGGTCGTGGGCGAGCCCTATTCCCGGGGCGCGGAGGAGGGTGTCAGTTATCGTGTGATTGCGGACCACGCGCGGGCGGTAGCGTTTCTGCTGGCAGACGGGGTTTTCCCATCCAATGAAGGGCGTGGGTACGTGTTGCGGAGGATCCTGCGTCGCGGGGTCCGACACGCGTGGCTGCTCGGACGACGGGAGGCGACCCTCGTCCATGTGGTGGAGAAGGTCATTGAGGAAATGGCGGAGGCCTACCCGGAGCTGGAAGATCGACGCGAGCACCTGCTTACGACGACACGAGCCGAAGAAGATCGCTTCCTCGCGACGATTGAGGGCGGACTATCCCGCTTCGCCGAGCTTGCGCCGCAGCTCCCCGACGGTGCTCCGCACGGGGGGACGATCTCCGGTGCCGAGGCATTCAAGCTCTACGATACCTTTGGCTTCCCCTTCGACCTCACCCAGCTCATGGCCGAGGAGCGGGGGTACCAGGTCGATGAGGTCGGATTCACAACGGCCCTCAACGAGCAGCGCGACCGGAGTCGGGCCGATCGCGTTGCGTCGAGCCTTGAGGTCCAGGGTGACTTGTCGCTAAAGGGTTGGACCGTCGTCGAAGAGGACGCTGCTCAGGTGTTCGTGGGCTATGGGGCACTCGATGTGGAGACGACTGTAACTGCGTTCGGGGCTGCGGAGGGACGCACTGGCATCGTGCTTCGGGAGAATCCGTTCTATCTCGAGAGTGGCGGCCAGGTGTCCGACACTGGTCGGGTTGAGGGTGAAGGGTGGGTGCTTACCGTCGAAGGGGTGCAGGTCGTTGACGGGCTGACTGCGCTCCTTGGTAGCCTTGAGGGCGAGTTACCCAGGGGCGGTGCGATCCCGGCGGTCGCCATGGTGGACGCCGAGGCCCGCAGGAGTACCCAGCGCAACCACACCGCCACCCATCTCCTTCACGCTGCGCTCCGCCGGGTACTTGGGGATCATGTGGTCCAGCGCGGCTCCCTGGTGGAGCCAGGGAGGCTGCGATTTGACTTTGCCCACACCGCTCCGGTCTCGGACGAGGAGCGGGCGCAGATCGAGGGGATGGTCAACGAACGGGTGTGGGAGAACCACCCGGTCACGATCGAGGAGCGGAGCTATGAAGAGGCCGTCCAGACCGGGGCGATGGCGCTCTTCGGCGAGAAGTACGGCGACGTTGTGCGGGTTGTGGACATTCCTGAGGTGAGTACCGAACTCTGTGGCGGCACGCATGTTGGTGGCACGGGCGATATCGGCTCGTTTCGGCTGGTAAGCGAGAGTGGTGTGGCCGCGGGGGTTCGGCGCATCGAGGCCGTGACCGGGGCCGGGGCGTTTCGATATTTCCAGCAGATGGAGGCCGAGCTCGCTTCTGCCGCCACGGAGCTTGGAACTCCGGTAGACAACGTGGTAGGGCGTTTGCGGCAGCTTCTCGACGAGACCCGTGAGTTGAATGCGCTGCTCAAGGAGCTGCGGTCGTCGGGAGGGGTCGGCGAAACGATCGTGCGCCAAGCCGAGGTCCCCCTCGGGGAGGGTGAGTCGGCCAGTTACCTGGGCCTCCGCCTGAGGGCGCGCAATGCGGACGACGCGCGCGATTGGGGAGACCGGTTTCTCTCGGAGGTGACGAGTGGTGTCGCCGTCGTGTCGGCCGACATGCCCGGTGAAAAGCACACACTGTTCGCGTTCGTAACGGACGACCTCATCCAAAAAGGTGTCCGGGCGGATGCATTAGTTCGGGAGGTGGCGACGCACGTTTCCGGACGAGGGGGTGGACGCCCGCACATGGCGCAGGCCGGTGTTCAGGACCCGGCAGGGATCGACGCCGCACTCCAGGCGGGTGAGGCGGTCGTAGGGCGGCTCTTTGAAAATGGTGGACGTTGATGTCGACCATTTCGCACTGGATCGACACGAGGGTCACGCCTCCTCCTCCGGGGTTCACCCGACGCCTCGCCTCGGGTAGAGAGATGGGTGACCAGGCTTTCGGGACGTTCGTCGAAGAGGCGCTCGCTGCGCTTCGGACCTCTTTGCGGGAGCCAAGCGGGAGCCGGGAGGCGGCCTTTGGGCTTCTCGCTGCAGATGCGTATGCCACCTACGCGTGCGAAGCAGCCGCGGACGCAGACCAGGTGGATAAGGTGTTACGGGACATCTTGAGTGAAGTCGTGAACGGGATTCGGTGATGGCGGGCGATACGGGGGGAATCACCGACCTCCATAGCCACCTCGTACCGGGTGTGGACGACGGCGCACAGTCCATTGAGGACACCCTTGCCAGCGTGGAGCGAATGACCGGGGTTGGGGTGCGCAGGATCATCACGACACCTCACATCGCTGCGAGCCTCACCCGGATTCCCTCGGAACTCAGCGTGCGACTCGAGGAGGTGACGCGAGTCTGGGAGGGAGCGCAACGCGCGGTGGGCGAGGCGTTTCCCGAGGTGGAGTTTCTTCGTGGTCACGAGGTCATGCTCGACCATCCGGACCCGGACCTCTCCGACGAGCGTCTTCACCTCGCAGGGACACCGTTCGTGCTCGTCGAGTGGCCCCGCATGCAGATTCCCCCCCAGACGGGAGGGGCCGTCGCCCGGCTTGTGGCGGGAGGCGTCATCCCCGTCATTGCTCACCCGGAACGGTACGTCGGAATGATGCAGCAGCTTCACCTCGCAGGAGGGTGGCGCCAAGGGGGCGCTGTGTTGCAGGTGAATCACGCGTCACTCGCCGGCCGGTATGGGAAGGAGGCGCAGAGCGTTGCCTTCAAGATTCTCCGTAGGGGGTGGGCGGATGTCCTGTCTACAGACTTTCATGGACGCGATCACTTAAAGCTTTACATTAAGGAAGCTCAAGCGACCTTCGAGGCACTTGGCGCCGACGAGCAGTTCCATCTCCTCACCGTGGTCAACCCGGGGCGGATCGCCGACGGCCTGAGGCCGCAGCCGGTTCCAGCTATCATCTCATCTCCCAGCGCTGGCGTCTGGCGCCGTGTGCGGGGATTCTTCAGCCAGAGTGAATCATGAATCCTGACCGTGTCGTCGCGCACCTGGAGGAGTTGGCAGAGCTTGCCCATCGGTGCGCGGATGAGCTCTCGCCCGCGATTGACCAGCTTGCCGATAGAGTACGGGAAGTGCTGCGGGGGGGTGGCAAGCTGATGTTCTGCGGAAACGGCGGATCGGCGGCCGACGCGCAACATCTTGCCGCGGAATACGTGGTCCGCTTCAGCCGAGATCGGGCCCCCCTCGCTGCGCTAGCACTCACGACTGATTCCTCGGTGCTCACAGCTGCCGGTAATGACCTCGGGTTCGAGAAGATCTTCGCTCGGCAGGTCGGCGCGTTGGGACGGAAGGGCGATCTCCTCATCCTTCACTCGACGAGTGGGGAGTCGGAAAACCTCGTCCGAGCAGCTGAAACCGCAGGGGAGCTTGGGATTGAGACTGTAGCGTTGGTGGCACGGGGTGGTGGAAGGCTCGGTGAGATGGCAGACCTCACGATCGTCATTCCGACGGACGATACCGCGAGGGCACAGGAGCTCCATCTTGCGATTGGCCATATCGTGTGTGAGATGATTGACGGAGAACCCGGTGAGGTGTGTGAATGACGGATGAAGTTCGCGAAGGCCTCCTCACCACGCTCGAGGAGGGACGTCGGATGGAAAAGGGCCGCACCCTGAAGTATCGAGCCCTGGCCTCTCTCGCTGAGCATGCCGGGGACTCTGACGCAGCGGAGCGCCTCAACGCTCTTCACGCAGACGAGCAGCATCACCTCTCGAGGCTTACGGCACGCGTACTCGAGTTGGGGGCAAACCCGGAAGAGCTCCGGATGAGAGCTGGTCCGTCTGTCGACCTTGAGGGCTGGGAGGACGCGGCCCGTGAGGAGGAGGCGAGGGAGGTCGAATGGTACGAAGCTCAGATCGCCCGTGTGGAGGATCCTGAGACGTGTCGAATTCTACGGGAAATCCTCGATTCGGAGCGGTTCCATCTGACCCACCTCGCCGGAAAGTGGATGAGCGCGTGACGCCGACCCAATGTATCGATATGAGCGGAAAGTGCGCTCTGGTAACCGGCGGTTCTCGCGGGGTGGGGCGCGCGACTGCACGCCTGCTTGCTCGGGCTGGTGCGTCGGTCGGAGTGGGGTACCGTCGCCGAGAGGCAGATGCGCTCGAGACGGTGGAGGAACTGCTCGGCTACGGGGTGCACGCCTGGGCCCAGGCGGGGGATCTCTCTCAACGCGCTCAGGTCGATGCGCTCTTCGAGAGGGTGGATCAGGAGTTTCCGGGGTTGGACGTATTCGTCGGGAATGCGGGGATCTGGCCTCCGGTAGGTGTGCCGCTTGAGCAGCTCACCGACGCCCAGTGGGAGGAGACCCTCTCCGCAAACCTCACCTCTGTCTTCTATACGGCTCGGGCCGCCGCACGGCGATTGCGACCGGGCGGGGCGCTCGTTCTCGTGAGTTCCACCGCAGCACAGCGCGGTGAGGCGCTCCACTGCGACTACGCGGCTTCGAAGGGGGCGATCAACTCTCTGGTGAAGGGGCTGTGTGTGGAGCTCGGTGCCCGCGACGTTACCGTGAATGCAGTTGCGCCGGGGTGGATCGATACGGAGATGGCAGAACCCGCCCTCCGGGGGGAGGCTCGAGAGGCGATCGAATCCACCGTTCCGCTTGGGCGAATTGCCTCGGCGGAGGATGTAGCTGGACCCATCCTATTTCTTTGTTCTTCACTTGCCCGACACGTCACTGGGGAGATCCTCAACGTGAACGGGGGCACGGTTCTCGCCGGGTGAGTGCCCGGCCGCGGGCGCCCGAGGCGGTTGGCGCCATCGTTCAGCAACTCGAGGAGGCAGGGTTTCCCACGTGGGCGGTGGGAGGCGCCGTTCGAGACGCCTACCTGGGGGTCGAATCCGGTGATTGGGACCTCGCGAGCAGGGCGACACCCAAGGAGGTGATGCGCCTCTTTCGACGCACTATCCCGGTCGGAGTCGATCATGGGACCGTAGGGGTGTTTGGTTCCGATGGTGTCCTATACGAGGTCACGACCTTTCGGCGGGATGTGGAGACGTTTGGTCGCCACGCAGTGGTAGAGTTCGCTGACACGCTAGAGGAGGACCTGTCGCGGCGTGACTATACCCTCAACGCAATCGCGTGGCATCCGCTGCGGGGCGATGTCGTGGATCCTTTTGACGGAATCGCTGACCTGCGGAGTGGTGTGCTGCGAGCAGTAGGAGAGGCCGCTGACCGATTTCGCGAGGATTTTCTGAGAATCCTTCGAGGGATTCGGTTCGCGGGGCGTTTCGGGTTGGATGTCGAGGAACAGACCTGGCGCGCGATGTGCGATCTCAGCAAGGGACTGGAGGGCCTCTCGGCGGAGCGGGTCAGGGAGGAGCTAATGAAGGTGATGGCGCAGGATGCCGCACCATCCGCGGCTTTCGCTCTCTACTCGGGCTCTGGTGCTCTAGGTCGCATTCTACCCGACTTGGCCCAGCTCGCCTCAAATTCCCCCGAGCTCTGGGCCCAGGTTCTCACCGCATGCGACTCGGTTTCCCAGGACCGGCCGTTACTGAGGCTTGCGCTCATTGCCTCGCCACTGATGGTCGGGGTTACCCCCCCTGAGGGGGCAGCGAAGCTTCGGAAGACGCTCGAGGAGCTGCGTTTCTCCAATGCGGAGGCTCGAACGATCTCCCATACCCTCGCTGCGGCGAGCGCCCCTCCTGGCCTTGGCCCGGCGTGTACGGATGCAGACGCGAGGCGTTGGCTGTCTCGCCACGGCACCGAGGCTCTGAATGATGTCATCCGGTTCTGGGTCGCGCGCTTCCGGGCGGGTATCGACGACGGGGTGGACCTCCGCACGATCTCTTCGCTCCGGCGCGCCGCGGCGTCTGGTGCCCCACTTTCCGTCGGAGACATTGCCTTCGCTGGCGGGGATCTGATCCGCCTGGGGTATACACCGGGACCCGCGTTCGGGGAGGTCCTCGAACGTCTTCTCGACGTGGTTCTGGAGAGCCCCGAACTCAATTCGACGGAACGTCTTATGGAGATCGCCGCCGAGCTTCTGGGGCCCTCCCAAGGGCATGGTACATGAGTGAGTTCGACCTCTTCGCGGAGGCAGGCTCTTCCTCGGTGGAGTCTGCTCCACCTGCTGGTGCGGAGACCACGGTGGATATGGGCGCGCCGCTCGCGGCGCGGATGCGACCTCGTACCCTCGATGAGATTCGAGGTCAGGACCATCTTCTGGGGAGGGGCAAGCCGCTCCGCTCGCTTCTGGATGGTGGGGAGCCGGGTAGCATGATTCTCTGGGGTCCCCCTGGGTGTGGAAAGACCACGCTTGCCCGTCTCTTCGCCGACTCTGCGGATGCGACCTTCGTGGGATTTTCGGCGGTGACCGAGGGGGTCGCGCGCGTTCGTGAGATCATCAAGGAGGCGCGTCTCCGGAAGCAGACGAGCGGGCGCCGGACCATTCTCTTCTGCGACGAGATTCACCGGTTCAACAAAGCCCAGCAGGATGCGTTCCTCCCGCATGTTGAGGATGGCACCGTGATGCTTGTGGGAGCCACGACGGAGAATCCGAGCTTCGAGGTGGTGCGTCCACTGCTCTCCCGAGCTCCAGTCTTTGTGCTGAACGCGCTCACGGCCGACGACCTCGTAGCGGTGCTCGTCGAGGCTCTTGCAGACGAAGAGCGGGGGGTAGGCGCCACGGGGGTCCAGGCCGAGCCCGAGGCGATCCGGTTCATCGCGGAGGGCTCCGATGGTGACGCTCGCCGGGCTCTCGGTGTGCTCGAGACGGCCGTCCGGCTCGTCGACGACGATCAGTGCCTTACCTCTGAGGTGGCCAGGCAGGCGCTCCAGCATCGGTACTCGGTCTACGACAAGTCTGGGGAGAGCCACTACGACATCGTCTCGGCCCTGCACAAGTCCATTCGGGGGAGTGATCCCGATGCGGCGCTGTATTGGCTTGCGCGGATGATCGATGGGGGTGAGGACCCGAAATATATCGCCCGGAGGTTGGTGCGGATGGCCTCGGAGGACGTCGGTCTTTCGGACCCCCAGGCGATCGTGGTCGTGATGGCATGTCGCGATGCATACCAGTTTCTGGGGAGTCCCGAGGGGGAGCTTGCGCTTGCAGAGGCGACGCTCTTCCTGGCGACAGCGCCGAAGTCGAACCGAGCATACCGAGCATGGTCCGATGCCCAATCCGCCGCCCGTGCCACCCCCGCCGCCGCCGTACCGCTTCACCTGAGGAATGCGGCGACGGACCTCATGAAGGATCTCGACTACGGGAAGGGGTACAGATACGACCCAGACGAAGCAGAGGGCGTTTCTGATCAGAAATATTTTCCGGAGGAGGTTCGGGAGCAAATGTTCTACGAGCCCAGCCGGTTTGGACACGAGGTGACGATCGCCAAGCGGCTCGCCTGGTGGGCCGAACGCCGGAGCGGAGGTGGCTCCATGCCCGAGGCCGGTGAAGAGCCATGACCGTCTGCCTGAGAATTGACGAAGAGCAGAGTAGGAGCAAACGATTCCGAGCAAAATGATCGACACCCAGGCACCGGTCGACCGGGCCGTTCTGGTATCGGCACCTCCCAAGGGCCTTGATTCCAGCCTCGCCGAGGAGCACGTCCTTGAATTGGCGCGTCTCACGGACACGGCGGGGGGAGAGGTCATCGATGTTGTCAGCCAGCCTCGTGACAAGCCCAACCCGAAGTTCTACATCGGCTCTGGGAAGGCGGAGGAGGTCAGGGTGCTGGTGGAGGAGTGCGAGGCCGACCTCGTGATCTTCGACGAGGATCTCACCCCGGCACAGGGGAAGGCGCTCGAGGAGCTGATCGGCGTCCGGATTATCGATCGCTCCGAACTCATCCTCGATATTTTTGCTACGCGGGCGCGGACCAGCGAGTCGAAGATGCAGGTCGAGCTGGCGCAGCTGGAATATCTGCTGCCCCGACTAAAACGAATGTGGCAGCACCTCTCGAGGATCCGCGGCGGGATTGGCCTCAGGGGCCCGGGGGAAACTCAGTTGGAGACCGACCGACGCCTCATCGGGCGACGTATTTCCGAGTTGAAGCGTAAACTCAAAGAGGTTTCGAAGGCCCGGGCAGTTCAGCGGAGCGCGAGGACAGGTGCCTTTCGGGTAGCCTTCGTCGGGTATACCAACGCCGGAAAATCTTCTCTGTTGAGGGTACTTTCGGGCACAGAGCTTTTCGTTGAGGATCGCCTCTTTGCTACTCTCGAGTCGGCTACCCGCGCGGTAGACCTTGGGCGTGGGTACGAGGCCTTGATCACCGATACCGTTGGATTCATCCGAAAGCTGCCCCATCACCTGGTTGCCTCCTTTCGATCTACCCTCGAGGAGGCACGCGAGGCAGATGTGCTGATCCATGTGATCGATGGGTCACACGCCGACTGGGCCGAACAGAAGGAGGTCGTTGAGGGCGTCCTGGCTGAATTGGACCTTGCAGAGCGACCAACCATTCTGGCGTTCAACAAGAGCGATCGGCTGACCCACGCTGAGGAAGATGCGCTTCGAAATCGGATTCGCGCCTTCGAGCCCACGCCGTCCCTCTTCATTTCGGCACACGAACCCGACTCACTGGATGACCTCAAAGAGGCGTTGATCGCCCGAATCCGAGATCGACTTTGCGTCGTAGACGTTTTTCTGAGATCGTCGGATGGAGCGCTGGCGTCGTCGATCTACCGTGAGGGGGAGGTCCTCAGTTCTTCCCACGAGGGTGATGAGATGCTGCTTCGCGCTCGGCTTTCTGAGGCGTCCATCGGACGTCTCGTCGCCAAGGATGGAGTCCGGGTCGTGCGTGAGTCAGGGAGTGGAGTGTGAGCGATCGCCTCCTCATCCTGGGCCCGGGACGCATGGGACTCGCGCTTGGCTACGCACTCTGGCAGGCGGAGGCCGTGGAGGCTCTGGCTTACATGGGTCGGCGCCCTGAACCCCCCTCCCATCCGCTCTTCATGCATTCCTCCGCCGAATATGTGCATGGCCTCGTGCGGCCGTCGCATGGCACAACGGCGCTATTCCTCGCCGTCCCGGATGACCGCATCTCAGAGATGGCCCAGTCGATAGCAGAGCTGGGAGCGGCACCTGAGGGATGTTCGGCCTTCCACCTCTCTGGTGTCTTGAGTACCGAGGCACTCACGCCTCTGCACGCAGTTGGGTACTCGGTTGGGTCCTTTCATCCGCTGCAGACCGTGGCGCACTCGATAACCGGTGCGGACAGATTGCCGGGATCGTCGATCGCCGTTGCGGGGGAACAGTTGGCCCAACGGACAGCCAACCGCCTCGTCGCGGCTCTGGGATGCACGACGATCAACGTGCCGGTCAGGACACGGCCCGCGTACCACGCCGCTGCCGTGATGGCGTCGAACTATCTCGCCGGCCTCCTCGGAGCCTCGGTGCGCTTGCTCTCTGAGGCGGGCGTCCCCGAGAAGGAGGCGCTGTCCGCAATTCTGCCTCTTGCCAGAGGCACGCTGGACAACATCGAGGAGGTGGGGTTGGCGAGAGCGATCACGGGCCCCATCGTTCGCGGCGATAGCGAAACTGTCGGCCTTCACATGCGCGCGCTCGGTGAGTCGGATCGGGCGCTCTACAGGGCGATGGGGCGGGAGCTGCTCCGACAGGCGGAAGAAGCTGGATTGCTCGACGCCGACCAGATTGCTGAAATCCTCGCACTAATCGAATAGATCAACCCCGATCGGCGGACCATGCGTTTCTATGTAAACATCGATCACGTCGCTACGGTGCGTGAAGCCCGAAAAACCGACGAACCGGATCCGGTTCGGGCTGCGGTTCTGGTTGAGATGGCTGGGGCAGACGGCATTACGGTTCATCTCCGGGAGGATCGTCGGCACATCAACGACCGCGATGTGCGGCTCCTGCACCAGACCTCCCGCACTGGGATCAACCTGGAGCTCGCCGCGAACGCCGAGATCCTCGATCTCGCGTGTGAGCTGAAGCCGATGCAGGCGACACTGGTGCCTGAGCGTCGCGAAGAGGTGACCACCGAGGGCGGGCTCATGCTCGACGCAGCTTCGCGAGGTGTGCTTAAGGAGGCTCTTGGCCGTTTGCGGGAGGCGGGCGTGAGAACCAGCCTCTTCATCGATCCGGAGCCTGAGGCGCTGGCCGCGTCCAAGGAGATAGGCGCGGATGCGGTTGAACTCCACACCGGGGAGTACGCGAACGCCCGGGCTGGGGCGGACCAGATCCACCAACTCGGGCGGCTCCGAGACGCTGCGCGGGCGGGCAGAGAACTCGGGTTGGCGGTGCACGCCGGGCACGGCCTCACGTACGAAAACGTTTGTCCGGTAGCCGCCATCGAGGATATCGAGGAGTTGAACATCGGGCATTCGGTGGTGTCGAGGGCGGTGTTCGTCGGCCTCGAACGTGCAGTCCGCGAGATGGCCGATCTGATTCGGCGTGCCCGAAGCTCTGCAGGGGTTTCATGAAGCTCTACCTGAAGGGCATCCTGGGTCTCTCCGTCAGCGCCTTCCTCATCTGGTTCGTGTTGCGAGACGTGGATCCCGTTGAGGTTGCAAGGCGCATCTCCCAGGGCAACCCATGGTGGTTCCTGGCCTCCGTTTTTGTGGGCACCTCCGGCTATCTCGTTCGAGCGATGAGGTGGCGGATCTTTCTGCACCCGCTGCATCCTGCGACCACGCTTCGGTCGAGATTCGCGGGAATCACCGTGGGATTCATGGTGAACAACCTACTCCCGGCCCGAGTAGGGGAGTTCGCTCGAGCATTTGCTCTGAGCCGCGTCGAGCCGGTTAGTGCCTCTGGCGCCTTCGGCACCCTGGTCGTCGAGCGCTTCCTGGATGCGTTCACCCTCATCACGCTCCTCTTTCTGGCGACGCTGGCGCCCGGTTTCCCGGACTCGACGGAGCTGTTCTCCGGAAGCATCGGCATCATGCTCAAGGGGACCTTCTGGGCATTTGGGGCGCTCATCGTAGTGATGGGCTTTCTGCTCGTGCTTCCGCAGCCGACGGTGCGTCTCGCGGAGCGGGTGGCGGTGCGTCTTCCCGGAGGAATGGGCCCCAAGGTCGTTGCGGGCCTCGAGTCGTTCCTGGTCGCGATGGAAGCACTCCGAAGTCCCTCCCTCCTGATTCAGGGAGTGTTGTGGAGCTTCTTCTTCTGGAGCTGGCACGCCTTTTCTTTTTGGCTCGGGTTCAAGGCCTTCGGCGTGGAGGCAGGATTCGCCGCCGCGGTGTTCACGATGGCGATGGTTGGTTTTGCTGTAGCGCTCCCGGCTGCACCGGGGTTCTTCGGAACGTTTCAGGTCGGCGTGACCCTGGCGTTGACCGGGGTCTACGGGGTGGCAGAAACTCCGATGCTCGCCTTCGCGTTTGGATACCACCTCGGGGGATTCTTCCCGGTCACCTTCATCGGGCTCTACTATGCAGCGAAGATGCAGTTTTCCCTGAAGGATCTGAGTAGCGGCAGGACGGTCGAATCCGCGCCGCCGGTTGAGGGGCAGCCCCAGGTTTCGGAGCCGTGACACCGGAGGCCCTCCCCCTCGAAATCTTGGCTCCGGCGAAGATCAACCTCTTCCTGAGGGTGTTGGCGCGCGAGGCGTCGGGATACCACCAGCTTGAGACGCTGTTCGCGGCGGTAGGCCTCACCGACCGGATCACGGTCGAGCAGACCGGTGAAGGCGTATCGTTGGACGTTTCAGGTGCGCCACTCGGCCCGCCAAGGGAAAACCTCGTATTCCGCGCGGCGGAACTGTTCAGGGAGAAGGTCGGAGCCGAGGGTGGGCTGCGTATCAGGCTGGAGAAGAACATCCCTTCGGGAGCGGGCCTCGGCGGCGGCTCCTCGGATGCTGCCGCAACGCTGCGCCTCCTGAACGCAGCGTACGCGGATCCGCTTGGGGAGCGGGACCTCCTTTCACTCGGCGCGAGCCTCGGGGCGGACATCCCGTTCTTCCTTTGTGGGAGTCCCTGGGCCCTGGCATGGGGGAGGGGCGACCGGCTGCTCCCCTCACGCAGGGGTGTTGAGGCGACGGTGCTCCTGCTCCTGCCCGACGTGCACGTGCGAACCCCGGATGCGTTCGGCGCGCTTGCGCCCGCCGGGACCGACTACACTACCGGCGCAGGGGTGTTGAAGCTGGACGACCTTTGCTCCCTCGACGGCCTCGCCCGGGCCTCGGGGAATGACTTCGAGGACGTCGTAGTCGGGCATTTCTCGGCCCTCTCAGGACTCGGCGCGCTCCTCAGGGACGCGGGGGCGGAGGTCTCGGGGCTCTCGGGAAGCGGCTCTGCCTTCTTCGGGGTGTTTTCCGACGAGGGCGCGGCTGAGCAGGCCGCCGCGACCTGCGGTCGCATGTTTCCAAATGTCAGGACGGTTCAGACGCATTTCCTGGGGGAAATGCCGGAGCCCGTTCCAACACGGCCTTGAACCGGATGTGGCGCCCGGGTAGGATTGATGCGCCTTGTTGGGCCCCCTGGTGTAATGGCAGCACAGTGGCCTTTGGAGCCGCTGGTCCAGGTTCGAATCCTGGGGGGGCTACTTCACCATGATGCCCGTGGTCATTAGCGTTGTGTTCACTCTTGGCGTAGGCACCCTGCCGGCGCCGGTGGTGCAGCAATCCCCTCCAGATTCTTCGAGTCTGCTGAGGTTGGCACGTGACGCCCAATCGACCTTCGAGCGAAGGCGAATCCGTCGGATTCCGCGTACACGAGGGTTCGGTGAGTCGCCCTGTGACGAACGTGTGGGGCGGATCTGCTGGATCCACGGGGAGGGGGACTGGAGGCCCGAACCGGACGCGCCGGCCCTTCGGGAGGCCCGGGATGAACTGATCGACGTACTCTCTCGCGTCGGCGACGCCCTTCCGGGCGACGCCTGGGTCCTGGGCCAACGCGTACGCTACCTCGCCGAAGCGGGTCAGTGGAATCGTGCGCTCGCCCAGACGGAGAAATGCTCGCTAGACGAAACGTGGTGGTGCCACGCGTTGCACGGGTTCGTGCTCCACGGATTCGACCGGTTCGCCGACGCGGAGGTCGCCTTCGACCGCGCCCTCATAGAGATGGAACCGGAACGCAGAGAGCGGTGGGAGGCGTTGGACCGGCTTTCGGACGGGCGCGCGCGCGACCGACTTCGGGATGCCGAGCGACAGGGAGCTGCGGCCGGAAATCGTTGGCGGCGACGGTTCTGGACTCTCTCCGACCCGCTCTTTCTCCGTGAGGGCAACGATCGGAGGAGTGAGCACTTCGCAAGGTGGGTCATGGTTCATATCCAGGAGCGCGCGCGAACGCCGTGGTCGTTTGCGTGGTCTGGAGACCTGGAGGAGCTCACGATCAGGTACGGGTGGGAGCGGGGGTGGGAGCGAAGCGACGCCGGCGGCAATCAACTTGCAAACAGCTCGACGGTCGTGGGCCACATGCTCCCGCACGGGAGGCAGTTCACGCCGCGCGGAGAGGTCATTGAGCACATCTTCGAATTGACAGTCGACGAGTGGGGGCTTGCGGAAGACACGCCGTCGAGCGCCTACACGCCGACCTTCGCCGAACATGTCCTCCCGGGAGTCGGCCAGATCGCAGTAATCCGGAGGGGTGATTCGATCGTGGTTCTTGGTGCGACGCTGGTTCCGCTGGTGCTCGAGGGCCATGAGTGGGTTTCTGACGATCGGCGAGTGGGTGACACGTTGAGCCGCAGCGCGTGGGCTCCTCCTGTACGGTCCCCGTCTCCGCCTTCGGTTGGTCTGTTCCTCCTGGACGGGGATCTGGCGCTCCGGCAGTCGACTCGACTCGAGGGCCGATCACAGGGCGCAATGATGCTCTCTGCTCCTGCTTCGCATGGGTCTGCGATCCGACACCGTTCCGGAGGGTGTCGCGACCGTCTCCGATCTCATGCTTCTCGACCGCACGGGCCGGGCGCCTACAACGGTGGGGGAGGCCCTTGAATCGATGCGGCACCACACCGATCTGGCCGACGGGGAGTCAATTCGGGTTGCATGGGAGATCGATGGAGTCGGACCGGCTGGCGGGGGCGTGTCCTTCGAGTTGAGCCTTCGCCGCAAGTCGGGGGGTTTCTTTTCACGAATCGGGGGGTGGATCGGTGGGTCGGGCGGAGATGCGCCACTCAGGCTAGCCTGGGCCGAGGTCATGGAGGCGGGCCTGGGTCCGCAGTTCCGTAGCGTGGATGTGGACCTTCCAGAGCTTGAGCGAGGGGATTACGTGTTGAGGCTCCGCATCGTGCTCGCCGGCAGGGAAGAACTGGTAATTGACCGGGGCGTCAGAATACTGGATTAGCCCCCCGCACATGCGTTGACTCAACTTTCCTGCCCGTCTAACTTCTTTGGCTGTCATAGCCAAGTTCAACCCTTGTACGCGAGCCCATGGACGACACCTTAACGCGCGGCCCAATGCTTCTCCTTTCTGGGCGAGCGAACCGGCCGTTGTCATTGGAGATGGGTGAGCTGCTCGACGCAGACGCAGAGGGAGCGACCGTTCGCGATTTCGCGGATGGCGAGATCTTCGTCCGTATCAACGAAAATGCTCGGGGTCGGGATGTATTCATCATCCAACCAACGAACGCCCCTGGCGACAGCATCATGGAGCTCCTCCTCCTCATCGACGCCGCGAAACGGGCTTCCGCCGCACGCGTCACTGCAGGCCCTACTATGGGTATGGGAGGCAGGACCGCAAAGATCAGCCCAGGGTGGCGATCGGTGCCAAGCTCGTCGCGAACCTGATCACCGCTGCCGGAGCCGACCGCTTGCTCGGTATGGATTTTCATCAGCACCAGATTCAGGGGTTCTTCGACATCCCGGTGGACCACCTCTACGCAGCACCAGTCCTCACACAGTACTTCCGTGAGAAGAACCTCGAGGACCTGGTTGTCGTCGCTCCGGACGTTGGGTCCGCGAAGATGGCCCGAGGGTTTGCCAAGCGACTGGGTGGCAGCTTTGCGATCATCGACAAGCGGCGTTCTCAGGCCAATGCGTCAGAGGTTTTGAACGTGGTGGGTGAGGTTGACGGTCGGACATGTCTGCTCGTCGATGATATGGTGGACACGGGTGGCACACTCGCGAACGCCGTGCAGGCTCTGAAGGACCGTGGAGCGAAGGGCATCTATGCGGCAGCGACCCACGCGCTCCTCTCTGGCGAGGCGCCGGCGAAGCTTGCCGCGGCTCCGCTCGAGGAGTTTGTCGTTACCAATACGATCCACATTCCTGAGGACCGTAAATTCGAATCGCTACGGGTACTTTCCGTGGCGGGCCTGTTCGCGCGGGCTATCCAATACATTCATTTCAACGAATCCGTCAGCCAACTGTTCGAACTGGGCCAACCCAGCTCCGACTGATTCACGGCGGATAAGGTGCTTCGACCCGCGGGTCGATGAAACGAAGGACAGATCATGAAGGAAGTTTCAGTACTTTCGGCAGAAAAGAGATCCGAATCGGGCAAGGGTTTCGCCCGGAGGATGCGCGCATCGGGACGGGTTCCCGCGGTCGTTTATGGAAGAGGTGAGGAGACGCTGTCCGTGTCGCTGAACGCGCACGAGGCGCTCCAGCTCTTTCAGGCGATCTCGGTAGAGAACACGATCGTCAACCTTGAGGTCACGGGCGAAGAGACCATGGAGACTCTCGTCAGGGAGATTCAGGTCCACCCCTACCGTACAGAGCTCATCCACGTGGATTTCTACAGAATTCAGCGTGGTGTTGTGCTCGAGGTCGACGTTCCGGTTCACCTCCACGGGACTCCTGTTGGCGTCAAGGAAAAGGGCGGCGTGCTCGATGTCATCCTTCACCAGATCCGCGTGAGCTGTATCCCGTCGAAGATTCCGGAGTCCATTGATATCGAAATCGGGGGGCTGGATCTCGGCGACTCGCTGCACATCTCGGATCTCCCGGTTGAAGAGGGTGTCGAGATTCTCATCGATCCGATCCGGACCATTTGCACAGTCGGACTACCCAAGGCTGAGCCCGAGCCCGAGGAGGAGGCTGAAGAGCTGCTCGAGGGTGAGGAAGGTGCCGAGGGTGAGGAAGGTGCCGAGGGTGAGGAAGGTGCCGAGGGTGAAGGCCAGGCGGCTGAGGGTGAGACCGAGAAGTAGGTCTTCCGTCACGATGATCGTATGAAGGTGATCGTCGGCCTCGGAAATCCGGGGCGCCGATACGACGACACGCGCCATAACGTTGGATGGTGGGCGCTCGACAGGCTCGCATACGACTGGGACTTTGGGTCGTTCGAGCAGGTGGGCCTTGCCCTCCGTGTGGACGGTGTGGTAGATGGAAGCGCCGTCCGGCTCGTGAAGCCCGTGACGTTCATGAACGAGAGCGGCCGTGCGTTGACGTTCTTGCGCAGGCTCGCGGGCTTCGATGTGGAGAAGGATCTGCTCGTGGTGGTCGATGATGCGACCATCGATGTGGGGCGGGTTCGTTTTCGCAGGGATGGAAGCGCAGGCGGGCACAACGGACTGAAGTCCGTCGCGTCTGCCCTTGGATCGGAGGTGTTCAATCGCCTCCGGATCGGCGTCGGCGTTCAGCCGGCGGGCGTGGATCTCGCCGACTGGGTGCTGTCTTCGATGCCGGACGCAGAAGAGGACATTGTGGCCGGGCTTCTGCCTGAGCTTACGCGCAGTATCGAGATCTGGCTGGATGAGGGTATCGAGGAGGCGATGAATCGCTTCAATCGCTGATCAAGCGGGGGAAGGGTTGTCGCAAGCCTGTAGGTAATTCAAAAGAGGGAATCGTCGACGATGGACCAACTCATCAGTTTTACCCCCTGGGCCTGGGCCCTGGGAGTGTTCGGGCTCGTAGTGGCAGGGGTGATCTATCGCTACGTCGCGGCTCAGGATCCGGGCAACGAGATGATGGTGGATATCTCCGACCAGATCCATGACGGGGCGATGACCTTCCTTCGCCGCGAATACACGGTTCTCGCAGGCTTCGTGGTCATCGTGGCTTTGTTGCTCGGCCTAGCCGTCTCGCGGCCCACCGCCCTCGCATACGTCGCGGGAGCTCTGAGTTCGGTACTCGCCGGCTTCTTTGGAATGAAGGCAGCGACACGTGCGAACGTGCGCACGGCCGCCGCAGCGAATCAGGAGGGCCAGGGTAAGGCACTGCGTATCGCCTTCTTTGGTGGTGCCGTGATGGGTCTGTCTGTGGCAGCGCTCTGTCTGTGGCAGCGCTCGGGCTCATCGGCATCGGGGGACTCTACGCGGTGTTCGGCGCGGACGCGATCACCGCCGGTGACCACGTGAGCTTTGCCGAGATGGTTTCTGGATTCGCGATGGGTGCGAGCTCGATTGCCCTCTTCGCCCGTGTCGGAGGCGGGATCTTCACCAAGGCGGCCGACGTTGGGGCCGATCTGGTCGGAAAGGTCGAAGCTGGGATTCCCGAGGACGACCCCCGCAATCCCGCGACGATCGCAGACAATGTCGGTGACAATGTCGGCGACGTGGCAGGCATGGGTGCCGACATCTTTGAGTCCTACGTGGGATCGATTGTGGCGACGATCGCTATCGCCGCGACCGCACCCGCGTTGGCAGGCAACGTATCACAGGCGGTGGCCCTCCCGATTTTCACGGTAATGGTGGGGCTTCTCGCTTCCTTCGTCGGGATCGGGATGATGAAGGTGCTCGAAAAGTCGGATCCGGCTGGCGCACTGCGGAACGTGACCTTCATCGCCGCAGGACTGTTCCTGACGGTGATGTACTTCATCATTGGTGCGATGGACTTTGAGGTCGTCTCGGCGAGCGGCGAAGTGCTGCCCAGCCTGGGACCCTGGTACGCAATCATGGCGGGGACGATCGTCGGAATCCTGATCGGCCTGGTGACCGAGTACTACACGGCTGGAGGTCCGGTCCGGAAGATCGCGGAAGCGAGCAAGACGGGAGCTGCAACCACAATCATCACGGGTCTCGCAGTAGGGATGGAGTCCACCGCGGTGCCCATGCTGCTGATCTGCGGCGCGATCTTCGTATCCTTTGCGACGGCGGGGCTCTACGGCATTGGGATCGCCGCAGTGGGCATGCTTGCTACGGTCGGCGTCACGATGTCGGTCGATGCGTACGGCCCCGTGGCGGACAACGCTGGTGGGATCAGTGAGATGGCCGGGCTGGGCGAAGAGACGCGGAAGATCACCGACTCTCTCGACGCCATCGGAAACACGACTGCAGCGATCGGAAAGGGCTTCGCCATCGGTTCTGCGGCGTTGACCGCGCTGGCGCTCTTCTCTGCCTATGCGTCTAAGGTTGGACTCGCAGAGACAGGGATCGACCTCGTAAACCCGATCGTGGTCATCGGGCTCTTCATCGGAGGCATGCTGCCCTTCTTTGTCGCAGCTCTGACGATGACCGCCGTGGGTAGAGCGGCCCAGGGGATGGTCGAGGAGGTCCGGCGGCAATTCCGTGAGATCCCGGGGATTATGGAGGGTACCACCAAGCCCGACTCCGCCCGTTGCGTGGATATCTCCACCAAAGCGGCGCTCCGCGAGATGATCCTTCCCGGCGTCACCGCCGTGATGGCTCCGGTGATCGTAGGGTACTTCCTCGGGGTGGAGGCGCTCGGCGGCCTCCTGGCCGGAGCCACCGTGACGGGCGTCTTGATGGCGCTCTTCATGGCGAACGCCGGTGGGGCCTGGGATAACGCGAAGAAGCTCATCGAAGGCGGGCTTCACGGCGGTAAGGGTTCCGAGCCTCACATGGCGGCCGTGGTTGGCGACACGGTGGGAGACCCGTTCAAGGACACATCGGGTCCGTCCCTGAACATCCTGATCAAGCTGATGAGCGTAGTGTCGTTGGTTCTGGCGCCGTGGTTCGTGCGTGTACACGACATCGATACCGCGACCACCACCTCGCTCTTCGAGATGATCCGAGGGTTCTTCGGCTAACGTCGCTGATCGAAGGGAGCACCGTTGCGGTGGGTATGTGAGCCCGGCCTTCCAAAGGGGAGGCCGGGCTCTCTGCATTCCCGATGTGGTTGGTCCGATGGTGCCTCCGAGCGGTTGTCCCTACGTTGGCGCCCAATCCGTCGCATGAAACCGCCTGACCTGGAGATGAAGGTGCAGCGAGTATCCAGAAACGTTCCTGGCAGCGCCGCCGTCGCGCTGTGGGTTGCCCTCGCGTTGGGGTGCTCCGGTTCCGAGGCAGAATCCAACCTGATGCAGGCTGGGGAGGCGTACTTTCCGACTCCCGGCGAGAGCTGGCGGGTGGTCTCTCCAGAGAGCGTTGGAATGCACACTGAGCTCCTCGAAGAGGCGGTCGAGTTTGCGATCGACAATGAATCGGAGTTTGGCCCCGACCTCGAGGCATCACTGAGCGCGCGGCTCGCGACGAGCGCGTATCCGGAGCTGCTGGGTCCTATGAAGTCCCGCGGCGGAGCGAATGGAATCATCGTAAAGGATGGCTTCATCGTAGCCGAGTGGGGAGATACGGACCGCGTAGACATGACGTTTTCGGTGACGAAGAGTGTGCTCGCCACCCTTGCCGGACTCGCGTTGGACCGCGGCCTGATTCGCGATGTGTCAGACCCTATCAGCGAATATGTTCCGACCGACTCCGGGCTCTTCGAGGGGGAGCACAACGGGAAGATCACATGGGAGATGCTCCTCCAGCAACGAAGCGAATGGGAGGGAACTCTCTGGGGAAAGCCCGACGTCGCAGACCGGAGGAGGGGCGCCGACCGGGAGCTTCAGGAGCCCGGTACCTTCTGGGAGTACAACGACGTGCGGGTGAACCTCGCCGCTCTCTCCCTCCTCCATGTCTGGGGGCGCCCGCTCCCCGAGGTTCTCACAGAAGAGGTCATGGATCCAATCGGGGCATCCCCCGACTGGGAATATCACGGATACGATGAGTCCTCCGTCGAAGTGGCGGGGCGCATGATGCACTCCGTGAGCGGTGGGGGACATTGGGGGGGTGGACTGTGGATTGGATCGCGGGATCTAGCTCGGCTGGGGTACCTCTATCTTCGGGACGGCCAGTGGGAGGATGAAGCGATCCTCTCACAGGGTTGGGTTCGTGAGGCAACCACACCCACCGAAATTCAGCCCAACTACGGCTTCATGATCTGGCTCAACACCGAGCAGCAGCAATATGCCAGCGCGCCTGGATCCAGCTTCTTCTTTCTGGGGGGAGGCTCGAATGTGGTATGGATCGATCCCGATCATGACCTTGTCGCGGTAGTACGTTGGATCGAAGGCTCAGCGGTAGATGGCTTTATTGAACGTGTGCTCGCGGCGGTGGAACGATGACAGTGAGCGATGCCAAGGCCCCCACCTTCGAGAATGCTCTCGCATTTGCACAGGATCTCATAAGAATCCCGGGGCTGTCGGGGAACGAGCGGGCGGTCGCGGACCGCGTGCTCGAGGAGATGGGGCAGCTTGGACTCGACGACGTGCGGCGCGATGAGGTCGGGAACGTGATAGGCGTCGTCCGTGGGGTGGGGGGAGCTCCACCGGTACTGCTCAACTGCCACCTCGATGTGGTAGCCGAGGGTGCTCATGAAGATTGGGAGTGGCCGCCATTCGATGGAGTGGTCGCTGATGGATTTCTACATGGCCGTGGGGCCATGGACATCAAGGGTCCACTGGCGCTGCAGACCTACGTCGCCGCATCCATGGTAGGCGAGGCGCAGGGGGATATCCTCGTCTGCCATACCGTGTTCGAGGAGCGCGGCGGCCTGGGAATGAAGCGGGTAATGGAGGGCGCAACGTTCGCCCCCGGCGCGGTTGTCATCGGTGAGGCGACCGGGGGCGATGTATGTATCGGGCACCGGGGTCGCGGAGAGATCGAGATCGTTCTCCACGGCGTTGCGGGACATGCAAGTGTTCCGGGTCGGGCGCGTAACGCACTCGACCTCGTGCCGGGCGCACTCCAGGCCGTCCAGGATCTGGCGTCCTCCCAGGCGGAGGACCCTGTTCTTGGGCCTGCCACGTTGGTCGCCACCTTGGTCGAGGTCCTCCCAGAGAGTCGCAACGTGATCCCGGACCAGGTGGTGATCACGATCGATTGGCGAGTACTTCCCGGGGCTACCCACGAGGATCTCGTGCGCATGATTCGGCAGGCGGTCGAGGCCCGGCTCCCGGAACAGACCGACGGGCTCGCCGTCGAGGTGCGTGTGGCCACCGAGCGGCAGGCAACCTATACCGGTCAGCACGAGACCCGGGACTTGTTCACGCCGGGCTTTCTGATCGACGCGGGCGACCCCATCCCGCAAGCGGCTGCCGAGGCCGTCGGTAGCAGGGCCGGGAACGGACCTGCACGCCTCAGGCCCTGGGGGTTTGCAACAGATGGCGGATGGAGCTGCGGAGTTCATGGGGTTCCCACGATCGGGTTCGCCCCCGGGGAGGAGCGCTTCGCCCACACCAACCGAGAACGGCTCGATGTAGAGGATGCTCGATGGGCTTTTTCGCGTTACCCGCATCTGATCCACGCCCTCCACAGGACGCTAGGCGATTAGGGGGCTGGCGGCCCTTCCCGATACGTCGATTGAGCTTATACTTAGGGGCTGTACAATCCCGCTCCGCTCCAGAGGCGGAGCCCGTTCAAACGACGGACCGAGGGAGACCCTATGAGGCTCTACGAAATCGTCTACATCTTTGACGCGAACCTCGACGAGGACGCCGTCAATACCAAGCTCGAAACTGTTCAAGCGGTTCTAACCAAGCCCTCCGGCGCTGAGGTCGTTGCGGTGGACCACTGGGGCACCCGCCAGCTTGCCTACCCCATCAACAAGACCAAGTCTGGGTATTACGTGGTTGCCCAGGTGAAGACTTCGGCAGAGGCCCTCCCTGAATTCGAGCGCCTCCTGAAGTTGGACGAAGAGGTGATGCGGTATCTGGTCGTTCTCAACGAGGGTGAGCCGATCTCCGGTGTCTCGATCAAGGCTGACCGTCCGGTGCGTGAGCGCACGAGTGACGACGAGGACGAAGAGGAGGATGTCCGCCCCCCGAAATCCGATTCTGAGGATGAGGAAGAGGAGAAAGGTGAGGATGTCACCGGACCGGCTGAATTCAGCGGTGGACGTGGGCGTCGGCGTCGCATGGAGGGTGCACCGATTACGCTCCTGAACTACAAGGACGTTTCCACTCTCGCTCAGTTTCTGACGGAACAGGGAAAGATCCTGCCGAAGAGGACCACAAAGGTGACGGCCCGCTTCCAGAGGCAGCTCGGAAGGGCAATCAAGAGGGCAAGATATCTCGCCCTGGTTCCTTATGTACGGGGGCACGAGAGCTAAGCCCAGACGGCGGAGGTCAGGTGGAGAGCGGGGAGCGTCCGAAAAGGAGCTGGCTCAGGCCAGTAGGTCTCTTTGGGCTTGCGGTGTCTCTATCCGTGTCCAGCGTGGGGCCACAGGTCTCTCTCGCCTACCTGGCGATGGTGGCCTTCCTCCGGCCGAAGAGGTCTCTCACCTTCGCAGTGGGACTCTTCCTCGGAACGCTTGTTTTTGCGAGCGGCGCAGGCGAATCGATTTGGTTCGTGGAGCGGGGTTGGGGTTTGCTGGTAGGCGGATGGTTTGTCGCCCTGACGCTATGGAGGCCGGCGGCGGGGTTGCTTGCTCGGTCTATCGGGGCGGTTTTTGGTGCGAGCTTGGCAACGATCGTGGTCGTGGGTTCACGTCCCGGGGGATTCGCCTGGCTCGATTGGGTAGTGGATACCGCGGTCCAGCGAAGCGTGGCGAATGTGGTGCAGTTGCTTGCAGCGGTTCAGGGTGAGGGAGGATTCTTAGCTGAGTCGGTGCTGAGCACTCTTCACCAAACCGCTGCTCAGCAGGTGACAGTGTTTCCAGCCCTGACGGGGTTGGCCTCCCTGTGCGCCGTTGCGGTCGCTTGGTGGCTCTTCGTGCGCCTCGAGGAGGGAGCTGGTGGTGGACTTGGAAAGCTGGCAGAATTTCGGTTCAACGACCACCTCGTGTGGATGCTCATCGGAGGTGTAGGTTTGCGCCTGCTCGGGCCAGAGGGCGCATGGGAGAGGGTCGGCTTGAACCTGACCGTATTCATGGGAGCGCTCTATGCCTTTCGTGGAGTCGCGGTCCTGAGGTTCTTGAAGCCTCGAACATCGGTGTTGGGAGTAGTTCTCGTCGTGCTGGCGGTGCTGCTGGCAGGGCCGGTGGTAGCGGTGGGAGCGGTAATCGTTGGGTTGGCGGATACGTGGCTCGACGTCAGATCTCGGGCTGCATCCGATGCGACCCTATGAGGAACGGAAACGAGATAGGAACGAAGGTATGAAGCTCATTCTTAGGCAGGCAGTGGAAAATCTCGGAGCGTCGGGAGACATCGTCGATGTGAAGCCGGGGTATGCACGAAATTTTCTCGTCCCTCAAGGGCTCGCCTTCGTGGCGAGCGCGAAGAACCTGGTCAAGCTCGAGGCTGAGAAAACCCAGGCCGAAGAGGGCGCCAAGAGGGATTACCTGGAGGCACGTCGCCGGGCCTCACAGCTCAAGGGTGCGTCGATCACCTTCGCGGTGAAGGCTGGTGAGGACGGAAAGCTCTTCGGATCGGTAACGAATGCCGACGTCGCGGAGCAGCTCAACCAGCTTGATCTCGACTTCGAGGTGGATCGTCGTCTTGTCGTGCTCGACGAACCGCTCAAGGCGCTCGGCACCGTGACCGTTTCTGTGCATCTGCACAGCCAGGTCGACGCCGAGGTAGAGGTAAACGTTGAGCGAGAAGAGGCTTAGTTCAAGCGCCACCACGCCCTCCGTTGTGAGACGCTGGGCGGTTGAGGTGGTAGGCGAGCGGGCATGTCGATGAGCGCACAGGGGGGTGACTCGATCACTGCCGAGGCTCGTCGTGGAGGTGAGCTTGCGCTCGAGATGAAGGCCCAGGATGTGGTCTGTCTCGACTTGCGGGGGATCTCCTCGGCGGCAGACTTCTTCCTTATCGCGACAGGACGCTCGGATGTCCAGGTAAAGGCCATTGCCGAGAGGATCCGGGAGGGCTTCCGGGAATCAGGGATGCGCCCTCAGCACGTCGAGGGGGTTCAGGGAGGGCACTGGGTCCTTATGGATTACGTGGACCTGGTTGTCCACATATTCCACCCACAGGCCCGCGCATTCTACCAATTAGAGGCCCTTTGGGGCGATGCGCCCAGAATCTTGTTCGAGGCCGAAGGCCCTCAATTGGTCGACTGAGTCCGTTGCCTCAATTCGGGGGTGCGCGCGTTGTTATTTTGGATTGCCTCGACCCTGCGGGGCCCGTAGCTTGCGGCCAACCTCGGGACGACCCCTCAGTTCGGTTTGGTACTCGCCAGTGAGGATCGTGCCATCGCCCATCACCGGTCTCGGGCCTGACCGATGAACGATCCAAATCCAGGACATGCGTTCGACCCCAGTTCCGGGGTACTTCCCGACGCCCTAACCCCTGAGCTTTTCGTGGGGACTGGTGAGGGTACGGTAACGCTTCTGATCGCAACTCCTCTCGCCGAAGAGGGTGGGTGGGCGCCGTCGGCTGCCGTCGAGATCGCTCGGAGTTGGGGCGACGCAGGCCATCGCATTTTTCTCGCAGACCTCTCGCTGCTTCGCCCGGTTCTACACGAAATTTTACAGGACGAAGTGGGGCAGGGGATGGGCGATGTGCTCAGGGGCGATGCAACTCTCGATAAGGTCGTCCATCTCGCCAAGGCAGGCAGCTTCCTTTTTGCCGGAGCGGGTGAGGGGGTAGAGGATGCAGAAGCCGCCCTTTCGTCGGAGGGGTGGACTGAGGTGCTCGAAGGACTGGCCGAGGCGGAGGCGTCTGCGATTCTGTACGCTCCTTCGGATATCCCGGGGCTTGAGGCACTGCTGGTCCACGCCACGCACGTCGTCGCTCTCACCGGTGCGGGAGAGTCACTCCGATCGATACCAGCAGCCGTGGCGAGCCGAGTGGAAGTCAGCCTGCAGCCCTCCTTCGAGGGGCTCGACTTCGAAAACATCGGGATCTTCAGCGGCGAGGGTGCGGAGGTTAGCGGTGTGGACCTGCAGGGGACTGGTGACTTTGTAGACCTGGTTCTGGAGGACTCGACCGGGGCTTTGTTCGGAGAGCCTCAATTTTCTGACCTGCATCATCTTCCAGGGGAGGACCCCCTGGACACCGAGGCTGAAGCGTCGATCGATGAAGTTGGCGATTTGGTAGATGCCAACGGTGCTGCACCGGAGGGCCTATCCGAAGAGGCAGTCGCATCCGAGGAGGAGCACCCACCCGAAGAGGAGGCTGGCGTGAGCCCCGAAGTCGACGATGTCCCGTCGCCTCGGCCAGCGCTGGAAATCGTCGGTGACGGCGTCGTTGGAACGCCTGCGGCGTCAGACGGTGTGGCTGCCAGGCACGGGCGCAGCTTGGCGGTGATCGGTACCATCGCGATCGCCTTTGCAATTTGGGTCGTTCTGCGCGGAGGGGAGTCACCGGCACTCGTAGAGCCAGAGCCGGTTGCGGAGGTTAGCCCGGAGCCGGCACTGCCGCTTCCCCCGACACCAGTGGGCCCGGTGGCTGCGTACTCCTGGGCCATCGGATCGTTCTCGAACCCTGGCACGGCCCGGAGACTCGCTGCCACCCTGGCGGACCAGGCCGGTGGCGTCCAATTCATCGTCGTTCCCATCGAGGTGAATGGGGCGTTGTTCTACCGCCTACTCGCAGATCCTGCGGAAGATGTGGTTGCTGCCCAGGGGCTTCGTGATGCTCTCGCGTCAGCTCTTTCCTCCCTCGATTCTGACGCATGGGTCTTGCGCGAGACGCCTCAAGGATTCGTATTCGGAGATTTCCCCACACTGGCTGAGGCCGCAGAGAGCATTGCCGCTCTCCAGGCTCTGGAGGTCGATGGGTACGCGCTCGAGCTCGAGTTCGGATCGGGACATGTGTACCGAGTGTATGCCGGGGCTTTTGCGGATGCACAGCAGGCGCGAGCCCTGGCCGGGATCATCGAAGCGGCTGGATTGGGCGGAGTTCAACTTCAGCCCCGGGTGGGGCGCTTTCGCCGGGAGGGATCTCAGTGACAAGACTCGATTGCTCCTTTGCGCCTGTACGGCTTAGTTTTGAGTTGAGTTCCGGTCCAAGCTTCCACAAGTCCTCATGAGCGAGAATTCCATGCTCCGAAGGCCCTTCGATCCACCGGCAGACCCAGTCCCCGCCGAACTGTCCACACCGGGCGACACCCCGATTCTGACCCTGCTCAGGGGCAGGGAGACCGACGCTGATTGGGCAGGACGTGCCGCGTTGGCGATCGGAAGGTGCTGGGGTACAGAGGGAGGGTCTGTTCTCGTTGTCGACGCCTGTTTCGAGAATCCGATTCTCGACCAACTCACGGGGGCTGGCCCCTCCGAGGGCGTTGCCGACCTTCTCCTGTACGGGAGCTCGATCCGGCGGGTGGCGCGCCCTGCGGCTGAGGGTGATTACCTGGTTGTAGGGACGGGAACGCCCGTCGTGGACACGGAATCGCTCTTGAAGCACGAGGGCTGGGGTCCGCTGATTGATGCCTTCCGCGATGCTGGTGCAGCGCTGCTCATTCTTGCTCCGGAGGAGGGTGAAGGGGTCTCGGAGTTGCTGGGGAGAACGGACGCAGTGGTTCGGCTCGGGGGTGACGCCGACGTCGGGGCTGCCCCAATTCTTGCCACGCTCGATTCCTCCGCCGTAGTGACCGAGGATGTTGTCACGCCCGGTACGTCCACCGTAGTGACCGAGGATGTTGCGCCAGTCGAGTTCACCGCTGGCGCTTTGTTTGACGTGCCCGAGGCGGAGGCCGTCGGCTTGGACGAGGTGCCGATTGCCGATCCCGTGGATTCCGTCGACCCGGTCGCACTCCCCTCAGAGTCCCCCACTCCGGACGGGGAGCTGCTTGCTGATGAGCCCTCTGAGTATGGGACTCCCGCGGAAGCGATCTCCGACGAAGACCCGGATGAGGACGACGGCACCGAGGAGATACTGGCCGTTGAGGCCGTTGAG
>JAZDDA010000121.1:0-15682 GCA_036679625.1 Gemmatimonadota bacterium
TGCCGTCGCGATCGTGATCCCTCGCTCCCGCTCTTCGGGAGCCTTGTCGATCTGATCGAACGCAATCGCGTCTCCACCAAACTTCTTCGCCTGCGTCGCCGTGATCGCCGCCGTCAACGTCGTCTTTCCATGGTCCACGTGACCAATCGTTCCAACGTTTAC
Organism: Gemmatimonadota bacterium; assembly: GCA_036679625.1. Lineage (GTDB taxonomy): Bacteria > Gemmatimonadota > Gemmatimonadetes > Longimicrobiales > Gaopeijiaceae > JAZDDA01. The sequence continues at coordinate 163 of JAZDDA010000121.1, forward strand.
GTGCGGCTTCGTGCGCTCAAATTTTTCCTTGGCCATGCTACCCTCTCGGATCCTGTGCTGGTTGATCCCGAAGCATTGCTCGGGAGCGGTTTTTAACCCCGGACGCGGACATCATCAACCCCCGGTGGTGGACATAATTTCTTCAGCCTTGCTCTGCGGCACTTCTTCGTAGTGCGCGAACTGCATCGTGTAGATCGCGCGACCCTGACTCAGCGAACGAAGCGTGGTGGCGTACCCGAACATCTCGCCCAACGGCACGCTCGCACCGATCACCTGCGCATCGCCACGGTCGTTCATACCACCGATCTTGCCGCGACGAGAGGACAAGTCCCCGATAATGTCGCCCATGTAGTCGGTTGGGGTCACGACCTCCACATCCATGACAGGCTCGAGCAGAGCGGGGCTACAACGCCGGACGCCCTCCTTGATGGCCATGGAGCCAGCGATCTTGAATGCCATCTCGTTCGAGTCGACGTCGTGATACGACCCGTCGATGAGCTCCACCTTCACGTCAATCACAGGGAAGCCCGCCAGAATACCGGTCTCGAGCGCTTCCTTGATCCCCTGCTCCACCGAGTTGATGTACTCCCTCGGAATCGAACCGCCGGTGATCTTGTCTTCAAAGACGAAGCCGGCTCCCTTCTCGGAAGGCGCCACGTTCAGCACCACGTGCCCGTACTGCCCGCGGCCACCGGTCTGGCGCACAAACTTCCCAGAGACGTTGTCGGCCGGCTTGCGGATCGTCTCACGATACGCGACCTGCGGCCTCCCGATGTTCGCGTCTACGCCAAACTCGCGCCGTAGGCGATCCACGATGATCTCGAGGTGGAGCTCGCCCATCCCAGAGATGATCGTCTGACTGGTCTCCGGGTCTGTGAACACCCTGAAGGTCGGATCCTCTTCGGCGAGCTTGACCATGCCGGAGCCCAGCTTCTGCTGGTCGGCCTTGGTCTTCGGCTCAATCGCCACCGAGATCACCGGCTCGGGGAAGTTCATCGCCTCGAGGATGATCGGCGAGTCCGGGTCACAGATCGTGTCCCCGGTCCTGACATCCTTGAGCCCAATCACCGCAGCGATGTCGCCCGCGAAGAGCTCGTCTCGCTCTTCGCGCTTGTTGGCGTGCATCTGAAGGATCCGCCCTACCCGCTGCTTCCGGTCCTTGGTGGCATTGAGCACATAGCTCCCCGAGGGAAGCGAGCCCGAATAGACGCGGATGAAGGTGAGCTTACCGACGTATGGGTCGGTCATGATCTTGAAGGCGAGGGCCGCGAATGGTGCGTCGTCGCTCGCCTCGCGGGCCTCGTGATGCTCATCGTGATGCGGGACATGCCCCTGGATTGCCTCAACGTCGAGAGGGGAGGGCAGATAGTCGATGATCCCATCGAGCAGCATCTGCACGCCCTTGTTCTTGAAGGCAGAGCCGCAGAACACGGGGAAGATGGCGCCCGAGATCGTCGCGTCGCGAATCAACTTCCGCACCTCGTCCTCAGAGAGCTCCTCACCGCCGAGGTACTTCTCGAGAAGCTCGTCGTCATGCTCGACGGCAGCCTCGATGAGGTCGTGCCTCATCTGGGCACATTTTTCTTTGAGGGAATCCGGGATCGGCGCTTCGCTGAACTTGGACCCGAGCTCGTCCTCGTACACCGTGGCAACCTGGCGGACGATGTCGACGACGCCGGTGAAGAGCTCGCCCTCACCCAGCGGAAACTGAACCGGCTGAGCGTTTCCGCCGAGCCGATCGCGCATCATCCCCACGACCCGATCGAAGTCGGCTCCGGTGCGGTCCATCTTGTTGACGAACGCGATTCTGGGAACACCGTAGCGGTCGGCCTGACGCCACACGGTCTCAGACTGTGGCTCAACCCCGCCAACGGCGCAGAATACAGCAACGGCCCCATCCAGAACGCGGAGGGACCGTTCCACCTCGGCCGTGAAGTCCACGTGCCCAGGGGTGTCGATGATGTTGATTCGGTACTCAGTGCCGCTGCGCTCCCAGGAACAGGTCGTGGCAGCAGAGGTGATGGTAATTCCCCGCTCCTGCTCCTGCTCCATCCAGTCCATGGTGGCAGCGCCCTCATGCACCTCGCCCATACGGTGCAGACGCCCTGTGTAGAACAGGACCCGCTCCGTTGTCGTTGTCTTACCGGCGTCAATATGGGCCATAATGCCGATATTGCGCAGGTCATTAAGGGGGGTCTGTCTAGGCATCTATTTGGTAATCCTCAATCAGCTTTCGTCATCACATTTACCGCTCGCCGCTGACGAAAGCGGCGTACCAAGCACGTCAGGAACCGTCTCCTGCGCGCCCTCCGGCAATTTGTCTAGTTTCGACCGCTACCAGCGATAGTGCGCAAACGCCTTGTTCGCGTCGGCCATCCGGTGCGTATCGTCCTTCTTCTTGATCGTCGCGCCCTCACCCTTCGAGGCTGCGAGAATCTCAGCCGCCAACCGCTCGGCCATCGTCTTTTCGTTCCGAGCGCGTGCGAAGGAGATCAGCCACCGCGACGCGAGCGCCGCACGGCGATCGGGCCGCACCTCGATCGGAACCTGATACGTGGCGCCACCCACTCGGCGGCTCTTCACCTCGAGGGACGGCTTCGCATTCGAGAGCGCCAGGTCGAAGAGCACATCGCCCGGCTGACCCGACCGCTCTTCAGCGATCTCGAGAGCCGTGTAGATGATGCTTTCAGCCGTAGACTTCTTCCCGTCCACCATGAGGTTGTTGATGAACTTTGCGAGGCTGAGCGATCCGTACTTGGGATCGGGATCGATTACGCGGCGGACGGCCTTATTACGACGACTCATTCTGTGATTCCAGTTATTTCGGGCGCTTCGCGCCGTACTTCGAGCGCGACTGGGTCCGACCATCGACCCCGGAGGTGTCGAGGGTGCCCCGGACGATATGATACCGAACCCCGGGAAGGTCCTTTACTCGACCACCCCGAATGAGAACGATCGAGTGCTCCTGAAGGTTGTGACCCTCTCCCCCGATGTACGCCGTCACCTCGTATCCGTTGGTGAGACGCACGCGGGCAACCTTCCGAAGAGCCGAGTTGGGCTTCTTCGGTGTGGTGGTGTACACGCGTGTGCACACGCCCCGCTTCTGGGGATTCTTCTGAAGAGCAGGCGATTTGTTCTTCTTGATAATCGCCTTGCGGCCCTTCCGAACGAGCTGATTGATCGTCGGCATTGCAGCCCAGCACCTATCGTCAAAAAAAGCGCCACATCGGCGCGACCTCGGCCGGTCACCCTCTGCTTGAGGGCGCCAGCGGAACAGACCTGAAAACTTAAAGGTGGGCCCACCTACTGTCAACGGGGTTTCCCGACCAAATATGCGGGTCTTCGTCCCATCGCGGTCCAGCGAGGACTGCCCGCGCGTACCGCACGCAGAAGGGGCGCCCCGCTCAGCAGGACGCCCCTCGAGCATGACGCCCGCAGGGGGGCATCACATCACCCGATTCTTGCCTCTACGAGCCCTTCCCTCCCACCAAGCCCGGAACTTCCTCTGGTTCGGCGAGCGGAAGAATTTCTTCTTCGTAGAACTGCTGCTCCACCATGAACTCCACGTCGTCGTACCGGTGTATGCCGGTACCCGCCGGAATGAGGTGTCCGAGGATGATGTTCTCCTTGAGGCCTTTGAGCTCATCGCGTGCGCCTCTTACCGCCGCATTGGTGAGCACTCGGGTGGTCTCCTGGAAGGACGCTGCCGAGATGAATGACTCGGTGGTCAGGCTGGCCTTCGTAATCCCGAGCAGGAGCGGCTCGGATCGAGCCGGCTTCTGGCCGTCCGCGATCGCCTTCTCGTTCACGTCCCGGAACTCCATGCGATCGGCGTTTTCGTCCTCCAGGAGATGCGTCTCGCCAGAATCGATGATCCGTACCTTTTGGAGCATCTGGCGCACGATCACGGCAATGTGCTTGTCGTTGATCTTCACGCCCTGGAGTCGGTAGACCTCCTGAATCTCGTTCAGGAGATACTCCTGAACCGCCCGCGGCCCCTTGATCTTCAAGATATCATGGGGATTGATGGGGCCCTCGGAGAGTCGGTCGCCTGCACGAACACGGTCCCCTTCGTGGACGCGCATGTGCTTCCCGACCTGAACCAGATAGATGCGCTCCTCGCCCTCCTCAGCCGGCGTAATGACGACCTCACGCTTACCGCGCTTGATATCCCCGAAGGTGACATCGCCGTCGATTTCAGTGATGACCGCCGGGTCCTTGGGTCGCCGCGCCTCGAACAGCTCGGCAATCCTCGGCAGCCCGCCGGTGATATCTCTCGTCTTGTAGACGTCCCGGCTGATCTTCGCGATCGTGTCGCCTAGCTTAACGTCGCCCTCATCCTGAATCATGATCTGCGCGCCCACCGGAATGATGAACTCGCGGAGCTTCTCACTCTTCTTGGTCTTCTTTCGAATCTGAACCGTCGGATGGAGCTTCTTCTCACGGTCTTCGATGATCGTGATCTGCCGCCGCCCCGTCGATTCGTCGAGGACCTCTCGCATCGTCTGATCTTCGATGATGTCCATGTAGTGGAGCACACCCGCTGCATCCGCCACGATCGGCTCGGAGTAGGGATCCCAGGAGAAGAGCAGGTCCCCAACATCGATCTTATCACCCTCATGGACCGAGAGAATCGCGCCATAGGGCACCGAGAGCCGGCTTCGAACCTGACCTTCCTTCGTCTTGAGCAGAATCTCACCCTCTCGCGAGGTTACGATCCTCTCGTCCTTCTTGGCCTCCACCACCACAACTCGCTCGAGCGCCACGATGCCGTCGATCTTCGACTTCCGCGCCGTCTGTGCAGCGATGCGAGAGGCCGTACCCCCGATGTGGAAGGTCCGCAGCGTGAGCTGCGTACCAGGCTCACCAATGGACTGCGCCGCGAGAATACCGGTGGCCTCACCGAGATCCACCATCTGCATCGTCGCGAGATTCCGACCATAACACATCTGGCAGATCCCCCGCTTCGTCTCGCAGGTGAGGACCGAACGAATCCGAACCATCTGGATCCCTGCGTCCTCGATTGCGTCCGACTGCTCCTCGGTGATCATCTCGTTCGCAGAGACAATCAACTCCCCGTCGATCGGGTCGATCACCTTTTCGAGCGCAACATTGCCCACGATTCGATCCTTGAGCGGCTCGATAACATCTTCGCCCTCCTTCAGGGCGACCATGTCGAGGCCCATGATCGTGCCACAGTCGATCTCGTTCACCGTCACGTCCTGTGCCACATCGACGAGTCGACGGGTCAGGTACCCGGCATCGGCCGTCTTGAGCGCCGTGTCCGCGAGCCCCTTCCGGGCTCCGTGCGTCGAGATGAAGTACTCAACCACCGTCAGGCCCTCGCGGAAGTTTGCCTTCACCGGACTCTCGATGATTTCACCGATACCTCCGGTGAGCTTCTTCTGCGGCTTGGCCATAAGCCCACGCATCCCGGCCAGCTGACGCATCTGGTCTCGATTTCCCCGAGCACCGGACGTCATCATCATGTAGACGGGATTGTATCCCTTCTTGGATCTCTCCAGCCGCCGCACCATCGCGTCCGCCACGTCGTTGTTGGCGTGCGTCCAGGTATCGATGACCTTGTTGTAGCGCTCACCGTTGGAGATGTATCCGGCTCCATAGGCCTTCTGGAACCGAGCCACCTGCTCCTCCGCCTCGCGGATGATCTCCGTCTTCTCGATGGGCACCTCGAGATCCACGATGCCGACGCTAATCCCGCCCATCGTGGCGTAACGGAATCCAAAGTCCTTCATGTGGTCGAGGAACTCCACCGTCCAGGCCAACCCGGCGTCGGTGAAGCACTCGAAGATCAGGTCCCCAAGCTGGCCCTTACCAAAGGTCCGGTTCTTGAAGCCGAGCACCGAAGGGATGATCGAGTTGAAGAGTACCCGCCCTGCGGTGGTCCGAATCCACCTGCCAGCGGTTTCACCCGAGTCCTGCTCCGCGCCTGGAATCCAATACCAGCAGAGGCTATTGAACTTCAGCAGTTGATTCTCGATCACCATCTCCACCTCACCGAAGGAGGAGAATCGCGGTGCCTTGGCGAACGCCTTTTCAAGCTTGGCATCCGCATCTTCACGCGCCTTCTTCGGGGCGGTGGCAGAGTTGAACACCTGCTCAGCATCCTCAACTTCGAGATTAGGCTTGGTCAGGTAGTAGATGCCGATCACCATATCCTGCGACGGTGCGGTCACCGGACGTCCATTGGACGGGAGCAGGATGTTGTTGCTCGCAAGCATGAGGACGCGCGCTTCCATCTGCGCCTCAAACGAGAGCGGCACGTGCACCGCCATCTGGTCACCGTCAAAGTCCGCGTTGAATGCGGCGCACACCAACGGATGGATCCGGATTGCCTTACCCTCGACGAGGACAGGCTCAAAGGCCTGAATCCCGAGTCGATGCAGCGTCGGCGCCCGATTCAGAAGCACCGGATGGTCCTTGATGATGTCCTCGAGGACCTCGTAGACCTTCGGATCGTTCTTTTCAACGATCTTCTTGGCCCGCTTCACCGTCTCGGCTTCGCCCCGCTTTTCCAACTCATGAATGATGAAGGGCTTGAAGAGCTCAACGGCCATCGCCTTGGGCAGTCCACACTGGTGCAGCTTCAGCTCTGGTCCGACCACAATGACCGAACGGCCGGAGTAGTCGACACGCTTTCCGAGCAGGTTCTGACGGAAGCGACCCTGTTTGCCCTTGAGCATGTCCGAGAGTGACTTGAGGGGCCGCTTGCCGCGCCCACGGATCGCCTTCGAACGGCGTCCGTTGTCGAAGAGCGCGTCGACCGCCTCCTGCAGCATGCGCTTCTCATTCCGCAGGATCACCTCAGGCGCTCTCATGTCGATCAGCTTCTTCAACCGGTTGTTGCGGTTGATGACGCGCCGATAGAGATCGTTGAGGTCCGAGGTCGCGAACCGACCACCGTCGAGCGGTACCAGCGGCCGCAGGTCGGGCGGCAGAACCGGGACCGACTCCATCACCATCCACTCAGGACGGTTCCGCGTGTCCGCAGACGTCCCGGAGTTGCGAAGCGCATCCACGACCTTCAACCGCTTGAGCTTCTTCTTCTTCCGGTGCTGTGACGTCTCGGTGATGACCTCGTTACGCAACCACTTGGCGAGACGATCCAGGCCCTTCCCATCGGAATTCCGGTCGTTGACCTTGCGCGCCGGAGTGTCGAGGAGCAGGAGAAGCATCCGGACGGCGTCCGCACCGATCTCGGCCTTGAACCTCTCGTCGCCCTCTTCCTTGGCCTTCACGCGAAGGTCGTAGTACTCGTCCTCGTCGAGTAGTTCGAGGAACTCCAGATCCTGCTTCCCGGGGTGAACGACCACGTACGAAGCGTAGTAGATCACCTTTTCCAGATCCCGAAGCGTCATCCCGAGGAGGTATCCCAGGTGGCTCGGAAGCGTCTTGAAGAACCAGATGTGGACGATAGGCACGGCCAACTTGATGTGCCCCATCCGCTCCCTGCGAACCTTCGAAAGCGTAACTTCGACGCCGCACCGGTCGCATACGTGACCGCGGAATCGGATCCGCTTGAACTTACCGCAGTGGCACTCCCAGTCCTTTACCGGGCCGAAGATCCTCTCGCAGAACAGTCCATCCCGCTCCGGCTTGAACGACCGGTAGTTGATGGTTTCTGGCTTTACGACTTCACCGAAGGACCACCCCTCAATCTCTTGAGGCGAGGCGATCTTGATCTGGATGAAGTCGAAGTCAGACGCGCGCTTTTCTCTGGACCTAGGAAAATCGATCATGCCTTAAGCACCCCGACCGGTTAGGGGTTCATTTCGCTGGGTTAGGTTTCTCATTTACTCGTCCTTGCCCAGCGTCACGCTGAGTCCGAGAGCCTGAAGCTCCTTCACCAATACGTTGAAGGACTCGGGCACACCTGGCTCCGGAAGATTCTCACCCTTCACGATGGCCTCGTAGACCTTTGAGCGGCCTGCGACGTCGTCAGACTTCACGGTCAGAATCTCCTGAAGCGTATTCGCGGCCCCGTAGGCCTCGAGCGCCCATACCTCCATCTCTCCGAAGCGCTGCCCACCGAACTGTGCCTTGCCGGCGAGCGGCTGCTGCGTAACGAGAGAGTAGGGGCCAATGCTCCGGGCGTGGATCTTGTCATCCACCAGATGGCTGAGCTTGAGCATGTAGATCGCGCCCACGGTGACCGGGAAGTCGAACTGCCTTCCCGTGCGCCCGTCTCTCAGCCACACCTTGCCGTCGGCCTGGATGCCCGCTTCGGCCATCAACTCCATCAGGGCCCCATGAAGGCCTTCGTCCAACTTCTTCTTTCTGCTGAGGTGGGCCGCAGCAGGCATCCGCTCCGTCATGTTCCAACCCTTGCGAGCAGAAAGCTCCTTGGCAGCACTCACCAGGAACGTCTTCAGATCATCGAAGAACACCGACTCGGCCTTGCTTCTCTTCACGGCCAGGTAGCTGTCCAGGCTCCGTCCAAGTGAGCTTGGTGCAGCGCCGTTGGTCATGGCCGGCGCGGCGGCTTCTTCGCCAAGGCGGGGCGAGAGTCCGATCACCGTCGCGAGCGCATCTGTGCTCAGATCCGGCAACGGCGCCTTGATGTCCAGGGCGCTCGCAGACCACTGAAGGCCAGCGATCTTGAGGAGCAGTCCAACCTCCTCCTCGGTCGCTCCCTGGAAGACAGGTGTCTTCGCCTCGAAGCCCAGGATCTTTGCCGCCCAGCCCAGGTGCGTCTCGAGTACCTGTCCCACATTCATTCGCGACGGTACGCCGAGCGGGTTGAGTACGATCTCAACCGGCGTTCCATCGGGGAGGAACGGCATGTCCTCCTCCGGGGCGATCCGTGCGATGATGCCCTTGTTTCCGTGGCGACCGGCCATCTTGTCGCCTACCGAGATCATGCGCTTCTGGGCAAGGTAGACCTTCACGAGCTGAACAACCCCGGGCGGCAGCTCATCGGGCTGGAAGACCTTGTCGATCTTGTCTTCGGTCTGGTCCTTGACCCGGTCCAGCCTCCGCTGTGCCTCGTCGATCACCCGCCGGACCTTCTCGCTCGTGTCCTTGTTCTGGACCTTGAGCGTCGTGAGGTCGGCGCTCTGGAAGTCGAAGCTCGCGAGCATCTCCTTCGTGAGCTTGGTGCCGTCCTCAAGCAGCGGTTCCACCGTGCCACGCTTGAGGCAAAGCGAGATGGTGTTCAGACGCAGGATCTCCCGCAACTCTTCGTCACGGGCTTCGCGGATTCGCACTGTCTCTTCCCGTTCGAAGTGCCGCAGCTCACCGATGCGGTCCCCATGCTCCTTCTCGAGAAGTGGATCGTCGATCGTCCGCGAGAAGATCTTCACATCGATGACGGTCCCGCTCATCCCCGGCGGCACGCGGAGGGAGGAGTCCTTCACGTCCTTCGCCTTTTCACCAAAGATGGCGGTGAGCAGCTTCTCTTCTGGAGAGAGCTCTGTCTCTCCCTTCGGAGTGATCTTGCCCGAGAGGATGTTACCACTCGAAACCCGAGCACCGATACGCACGATTCCGCGTTCGTCGAGGTCTACGAGGCTCTCCTCGGCGACGTTCGGGATTTCGCGAGTGATCTCCTCCATCCCCCGCTTCGTGTCACGAACATGGAGCTCGAGTTCCTGAATGTGGATAGACGTGAAGACGTCGTTCTTCACCAGCTTTTCGCTGATGATGATCGCATCCTCGAAGTTGTATCCGTACCACGGCATGAACGCGACCACCACATTACGACCGAGCGCGAGCTCCCCCCGGTCCGTGGACGGACCGTCGGCGAGCACATCACCGGGTTCGATCACCTGGCCTTTACGGACCAGCGGTCGCTGGTTGATCGCGGTGTCCTGGTTGGTCCTCCAGAACTTCTTCAGCCTGTAGCGATCGTACTGGGCGAGCTTGGCGAGCGGCTGCTCTCCCTTGCCCGGCTTCACAACGCCCGTGTCGATCACGATCTCATCGGCCGACACCTGAACAACATCTCCACCGCGGCGGGCCGTGGTCACGGCACCCGTGTCGCGGGCGACCTTGGCTTCGAGCCCAGTGCCGACGAGCGGCGCGTCACTGTGCAGCAGCGGAACCGCCTGCCTCTGCATGTTCGACCCCATCAGGGCCCGGTTCGCATCATCGTGCTCGAGGAACGGAATCAACGCTGCGGCCACAGACACCATCTGCGCAGGCGCTACGTCCATATAGTCGATGGTGTCAGGCTTCATAAGTGGGAAGTCACCACGCTCCCGACACAACACGAACTCGTTCGTGAACTTGCCCTTGTCGTCGATCGGAGCGTTGGCCTGGGCGATGGTCGCATCTTCCTCTTCATTCGCACTCAGCCACTCGATCTCGCTCGTCACCTTACCCTTGACCACCTTGCGGTACGGAGTCTCGAGGAAGCCGAGCTCGCTTACCCTCGAGTAGGTCGTGAGAGACGTGATCAGGCCGATGTTCGGTCCTTCTGGGGTCTCGATCGGACACATCCGCCCGTAGTGGGAGTAGTGCACGTCGCGAACCTCAAAGCCCGCCCGCTCCCGCGTAAGTCCACCCGGTCCGAGCGCCGAAAGGCGACGCTTGTGCGTCATCTCGGCGAGCGGATTGGTCTGGTCCATGAACTGCGAGAGCTGAGATGACCCGAAGAAGGCCTGGATTACCGCCGAGACGGTCCGGGCATTCACGAGATCATCGATGTTGATCTTCTCGGGATCCGTGTTGATCGACATCCGCTCCTTCACCAGGCGAGCCATGCGCGACAGTCCAACGGAGAACTGATTCGCGATGAGCTCTCCGACGGTACGCACCCGCCGGTTCCCGAGATGGTCGATGTCGTCGGTGAATCCCCTGTAGTTGCTCAGGTCGATCAGGTACCCGAGGATCGCAACAAAGTCCTGCCTTGTGAGCACCGTGACGTTCGACTTTACATCCACGTCAAGCCGCTGATTGATCTTGTACCGGCCGACTCGCCCGAGGTCATAGCGCTTCGGGTTGAAGAACACCCGCTCCAGCGTATCCCGAGCCGTCTCGACGTTCGGTGCATCACCCGGACGAAGCAGAGAATAGATGGCGTAGAGCGCCTCCTCCTCGGAGGTGGTCGGGTCTGCCTTGATCGTGTTCTTGACGATCGGACTTTCCCTCACCGTCGCATCCTCACGCCCGTATACCTTGACCTTCTTCACTCCTGCCGTCTCAAGGAGCTCCGCGACGTCTTCGTCGATCTCGGTGGAGGCCTCGACGACGATTTCGCCGGTCTTGGCATCAACCACATCCTCTGCGAGGACGTAGCCGAGAATCAGGAGGCCGCCCTTCTTGTCTGCTGCGGAGAGCTTCAGCTCCTTCTTGGTATAGAAGAGCTGGTAGAGGTCCGCGTCGGTTCCGTATCCGAAGGCCCGAAGAAGCGCCGTCGCCGGAAACTTCTTCTTCTTGTCGATGTGCACATAGCAGATATCGTTGATATCCACCGTGAACTCGACCCAGGAGCCCCTGAACGGAATGATCCGAGCGCTGTGCAGCTTGGTTCCATTGGGGTGCACGTTCTGTTCGAACACCACACCTGGGGAACGGTGAAGCTGACTGACAACCACCCGCTCCGCACCGTTGATGACGAACGTGCCGAGATCGGTCAGAAGGGGGAGATCACCGAGATAGACTTCCTTCTCGATGATGTCGCCCGGGCGACGCTCACCTTCTTCGAGGTCCTCCCACACAATCAGCCGAAGCATCGCCTTCAACGGCGCCGCGTAGGTGGTGTCCCGCTCAATGCACTCCTCGACGGAGTACTTGGGTTCACCCAGCGAGGCCGAGACGTATTCGAGCGTGAAGTTCTCGTTCACGTCGGAGATCGGGAAGATCTCCCCGAATACCCGGTCAAGACCGAAGTCCCACTGTTCATCGGCGTGCACACCCTGCTCGACGAGCTTCTCGAACGAACGGATCTGAACGTCCAGCAGGTTGGGCATCGGCATGACCGACTTGAGCTTCGCAAAACTTAGGATCGGGCGCGCAGCGTTCCGAGTATCCAACGGATCCCCCCTTATCGCCCGCTCACGACCCAGGGGTCGCTGAGCAGAGGCTGGCTCTTGTTGTTCCACAGCATATACAGCGCCGAAATCCCCGTGCCGCATTCACGCGGCCGGGGACCCTCGGCATTGTCCGGAAAAGCATGCCCACCTCGGCAAACCCCCCGTCCGTCCTCAACGCGAAATGCGCCGGGGATACAGAATGAAATGTCTACTTTAGGGCGACGGTCGCGCCGGCTCCCTCGAGCTTGGCCTTCATCTCTTCGGCCTCGCCCTTGGTAAGCGCTTCCTTCACCGTGCTCGGTGCGCTATCAACCACAGCCTTGGCTTCCTTCAGCCCCAGGCCGGTCAGCTCGCGCACGGTCTTGATGACCTGAATCTTCTTGTCACCAATGCCCTCGAGAACGACATCGAACTCGTCCTTCTCGGCAGCAGCCTCCGGCGCAGCACCTGCCGCGGCAGCGGCCGGAGCCGCAACAGCGGTAACGTTGAACTTGTCCTTGAACGCATCCACGAACTCAGAAAGCTCTAGTACGGTCATGTTCCCAATGGTATCGAGAAGCTCTTCGGTGTTCACAGCCATTGTCCTGTTTCTCCTTCAGTCACCCCGACCAGATCGGGAATGGGCAAAAAACGTGTTGATATCTTCGCGGTGATCCCTACAAACACTCAGGCACTCTCGCTCGAATGATCGTCTTTGAGTGCATCCAACAGACCTGCCATCTCCTGCAGCTTTGCCCCGAGGGCACCAGCCAACGCGGCCATTGGCGCCGCCATGGCCCCGGCCAACTCTGCGAGGAGCTGTTCTCTGGGCGGCAGCATCGCCAGCCGCCCGACCTCTGCCGCCGTCAGGAGCTTGTTGTCCAACAGGCCAGCCTTGAAGACCGGCTTGTCGTCGTGCTCCTTGGCGAAATCCGCAACAGCCTTCGCGGGCTCAACGACGCCGTCGTACCCGAAGATCACCCCGGTCGGGCCCGTGAGATTGTCGAGAAGGTCTCCCATCTCGAGTTCCTCAAACGCCCGCTTGGCGAGGCGGTTCTTCACGACGACGTACTCAGCCCCGGCACTCTTGAGCTGCCGCCTGAGCAGCGTGGAGGCCTTCACGTCGAGTCCTGTGAAGTCCGCCAGGTATAGAACCGGAGCTCCCTTTACCTTTTCGCTGAAGTCAGCAATAAAGGTGGTCTTTTGATCGCGGTCCATTTAGGCCCCCCGCCGGAATAGGTTCGGATCGACAGAAACGCCAGGGCCCATCGTGCTCGAAATCGTAACGCTCTTCACGTAGGTCCCCTTCGAGGCGGCGGGCTTGGCCCGAACCACCGAATCCATGAGAGCACTGAAGTTCTCACCGAGCTGCTCGGCCGTGAACGAAACGCGACCGATCGGCGCGTGCACGTTTCCGGTCTTGTCCACCCGATACTCAATCTTACCGGCCTTGATCTCGGATACGGCTCGTTGAACGTCGAAGGTGACGGTTCCACCCTTCGGAGTAGGCATCAGGCCGCGTGGCCCCAGCACCCGTCCGAGCGGACCCACCTTGCCCATCACATCCGGCGTCGCCACGCAGACGTCGAAATCCAGCCATCCCTGCTGGATCTTGTCGACGTACTCCATTCCGACGAAGTCGGCCCCAGCTTCGGTGGCCTCCTTCTCTTTTTCGCCCTGTGCAATCACGAGAACCCGAACTGACCTTCCGGTTCCGTGGGGCAGAACAACCGTTCCACGAACGACCTGGTCTGCCTTCCGGGGATCGACGTTGAGCGCGGTCGCGACATCCACCGTCTCGTCGAACTTGGCGAAGGCAAGATCTTTTACCATCGCAACGGCATCAGCCGGCGAGTAGCGATCGCCCTCAGACATCCGCGAGCTTGCCTCGCGAAATTTCTTTCCGTGTCTGGACATATCTTCAGAGCCGACTTGTGTCGCCCTCCCACCTGTGGCGGCTCGCACCAGGTGGTTCGATGGGCTTTCCGGTTCGCCGAGCCATTCTCGGCGTCCCGTCTATCCTTTTGAGCTTGGCCTTAACCCGCTACCTCGACCCCCATGGACCGGCACGTGCCGGCCAACATGCGAACCGCAGCATCCATATCAGTCGTATTCAGGTCTTCCATCTTCACCTGAGCAATCTCTTCCAGCTGCTTGCGGGTGACCTTACCCACCTTTTCACGGTTCGGCTCACCAGAGGCCTTGGGAATCCCAGCAGCCTTCTTGATGAGGTACGACGCCGGCGGAGTCTTCGTAATAAACGAAAACGACCGGTCGGCGTAGACCGTGATCTCAACCGGAATGATGACGCCCGGCTGGCTCTGCGTCTTGGAGTTGAACTGCTTACAGAACTCCATGATGTTGACGCCGTGCTGTCCAAGCGCAGGTCCAACCGGAGGTGCAGGATTCGCCTGACCACCCGGTACCTGAAGCTTGATAAAGCCGATGACCTTTTTCGACATGTTCTTTCGTTCCTAGCCTGCCGCGCTAAGGGCCCTAAAAGCCCTTGAGCTGTGTAAAGTCCAACTCGACGGACGTGGGTCGGCCGAAGAGCGATACCTCGACCTTCACCTTCCCCTTGTCCACGTAGATCTCCTGCACCGTTCCCGAAAAATCACTGAACGGGCCACGAGTAATCTCGACGACCTCTCCCACATGGAACGGGAAGTCTTCCGCCGCATCACCGCTCTCGGCCACGACGTCCAGACCGAGGATCTTGTTGATCTCCTCGTCACGAAGCGGCTGAGGTGCGGGTCCCGTTCCAACAAATTTTATCACGCCCTGGATGTTGTTCACGGTGTGCATCGTGCGCTGGTTCAGCGACATTTGCACCAACACGTATCCAGGGTACAACCGCCGGGTAACCATCACCCGCTTTCCGTTACGGATCTCTGCGACATCCTGCGTAGGCACGATCACGGCGAGAATCTCCTTTTCTTCCTCAGGAGCCTCGTCTTCGTCGATGCGGAACTGAATCAGCTTCTGCACTTTGTTCTCGTGCCCGGAGTAGCTCTGAACCGCATACCAGTGCATGTCGCTCATCGGCTCTAAGCCCCGAAGATCCCGAAGATCACATCGAGGACCGTCCTCGAGCCGATGTCCATGATCCAGATGATGCCCGAGATCAGGATCACGAACAGAATCACGACCCAGGTCGCGCTCTTCAGCTGCTCGTAGTCCGGCCACGTGACCTTCTGGACCTCATCCCAGCACTCCGCCAGGAAGTCACTGGTCTCTTGAATTTTTTGAAAAATGGCCATCAGAGAATCCGCTACTTCGTTTCTTTATGTGTCGTGTGGCACCTGCAACGCCGGCAGTACTTCCGGTGTTCGATTCGTTCCGGGTGCAGACGCTTGTTCTTCGTCGCCGTGTAGTTCCGCTCTTCGCAGTCCGTGCAGGCTAACGTAATTCGATCGCGTGCCATGGTCGCCTACTCGAGAATTTCGGTAACGACGCCAGCACCCACTGTGCGGCCGCCCTCACGAATCGCAAACCGGAGTTCTTCGTCCATGGCGATCGGCGTAATCAGCTCGACCTCCATCTGG
>JAZDDA010000122.1:0-2144 GCA_036679625.1 Gemmatimonadota bacterium
CGACGCGGTGAAGGGAGATCACCCATCCGTGCTCCTCGCTCATGAAGAACGCAGATGGACGCGGCTGCGGCGGGTTTGGCATGGAGTGTGGATGGGTGTGCCACGACACCCAGGCCTCCACCAGCCGCTTGTGCTCTTCCTTCCCGCAAGCAACGGCCAGCAGGTTACTTCGCTCAAAGCTGATCTCTGCGTACATCTCAACCGCTCCCTACTTCAGCCTACCCGGTCAATGCCTGAGCGCGACCGCCTGCGGAGAAGGTGGCGCCCAGCAGCGCCCGAGCGCCGTGCGGGAGACGGGGTTGTTCCCCCCCGCTCCCAGGGTGTGCCCTCCAGCCCCTTGGCTGAACTGCGCTGGTACGTATTCGGTCGTCCCGCTCAACGGCCCAACTCACTCCAGCTGACTTCCTGTCGCTGCCTCGAAAACCTCAGCCTGACGCTGGACACACACCGGAGTTTGTGGCACAGATGAAGGGGTGGATGAACTCGCACATGAGATGGATAGCGGCGCCGGGGTCGGTGGTGGCCCGGCTTTCCCCCTCTCCGACGTAGCGCCCTCGCCGTCCGCGTCGCCGACCTTGCCGGCGGTCACCGCCCCTCCAGGCCCAACGCCCCTCGAGGTCACCGCCCCTCCAGGCCCAACGCCCCTCGAGATCGAGAACCGGATCCTCCGCAGCGAGGCGGGGTACTGGCGCTCGATGCACCGCGAGGCGGTGGCGCGGGAGGCAGCGCTCAAGGAGACGATCGAGCAGCTCGAAGCGAAGCTGCGGCTCCGGGAGCGGCAGCTGTTCAAGCGGCGTTCGGAGCGTGGCAGCAAGGGTGGCGGGCAGCAGCGCGGATCGAAGGAGGGCTCCGGCGGAAAGCGAGGGCAGCGAAGGGGCAGCGAGGGGCACGGCCGACGTCGGCACGACGGCCTGCCGCTCCATGTAGAGAACCGAGAGATCCCCCCCGACGAGCAGCTGTGCGAGTGCTGCGGGCTCTCCCTGCGACCGCTGTCGTCCACGGAGGACTCCGAGCAGGTCGAGGTCGAAGTCCGAGCCCACAAGCGGGTGATCCGGCGGCATCGCTACGAGCGGACCTGCGCGTGCTCCGGCCTGCCTCGGACCGTCACGGCTCCGTTGCCGCCGAAGTTGATCCCCAAGGGGGCGTACGGGATCTCGTTCTGGGTGTTCGTGCTGTTGGACAAGTTCCTCTTCCAGCGCCCGACGTACCGGCTGCTGACCGATCTGCGCTTGACCCTCGGGCTCGACGTCTCCCAGGGGACTGTGACCGGGGGCCTGAAGCAGCTGGCGCCGCTGTTCGAGCCGCTGTTCAAGGCGATCGTCACCCGCAACATCTCGGAGGACCGCTGGCACGCCGACGAGACGAGGTGGGAGGTCTTCGCTGAACTCGAGGGCAAGGTGGGGCACCGGTGGTACCTGTGGGTCTTCCGCTCGGTCAGCACCGTGGTGTTCCGGCTGGATCCGTCCCGCTCGGCGAAGGTGCCGCAGGGCCACTTTGGCGAAGAGGCCACGGGGATCCTCAACGTCGATCGGTACAGCGCGTACAAGACCATGCTGCCCGATGGGCGGATCCTGCTGGCCTTTTGCTGGGTCCACGTGCGGCGGGACTTCCTGGCGGTGGCCAAGGACTGGCCGAAGCAGGAGGACTGGGCGCTCGGCTGGGTCAACCGGATCGGCAGGCTGTATCTGCTCAATGACGAGCGGCTCGCCGTGCTCGACGAGCCCGCGGACTTCGCCGAGGCTCAGCAGGCGCTGGTCGCCGGGGTCGCCCAGATGAAGAAGGAGCGGGACGCACAGCTCGCGGATCCGAAGCTGCACCCGACCTGTCGCAAGGCCCTGCAGAGCCTGGAGCGGCATTGGTCCGGCCTGGTGCTGTTCGTCTCGCACCCTGAGGTGCCGATGGACAACAACCAGGCTGAGCGGGACCTGAGGGGTCCGGTCGTGGGCCGCAAGAACTACTACGGATCGGGCTCGGTCTGGAGCGGCCAGTTGACCGCCCAGCTCTTCACCCTGCTGCAGACGCTGCTGCTGTGGAAGCTCAACCCGCGACACTGGCTGACGGTCTACCTGCAGGCCTGCGCCGAGCATGGCGGGAAGGCTCCGCCGGAGCCCGAGCAGTGGCTGCCCTGGAACCTCGACGAACAA
>JAZDDA010000123.1:0-31113 GCA_036679625.1 Gemmatimonadota bacterium
CGTGTGCAAATGCACGATCTGCCAGCGTCCGTCCATTTTCTCGAGGACGGCGCTCCCTCTGCCCTCAATCTCGACGTGGCCGCGGGGCGTATCTGCCGAGAGTTCATACCGAAACCCCGACCACGCAACGTTTCCGCGAACCTGTGGCTCGATCGAAAAGTACCGGTACTTGAAATTCTCGAAGCTCTCTAATTCGGGAGCAAGGTGGTGGTCACGATAGTCCGCCCAGCCATGATTCACGCCTGTGCCTTCGATGATGTGCAGACCCTCACCAGCGGAGTAAAGTGTATCCATGGCTGAGAGTTCACCGGCCTGGGAGTACTCGGCGACGGCCAACAGGACGCGGACCACCGCAGACTCATCATCGGCCTGCGCATGTGCGACACCTGGAACCGCGAGCATCCCCAGAGCCAAGCTGGTCATCAACCACGAAGAGCGTTTTCTCATGACTATCTCCTTCAGAAGAAAATGGAACAGGTCCTATCCAGGACGGGTGTGAGCGTTCAGCTCAGCTACTCGCCTCAGCGCTCCCCCGCAGAAGAGCCACTCCCACCCCACCCGACAGCCCGATCAGCAAGCCGATCAATCCCCAGCCGGCCCCGGTCGTAGAACGCTCAATCGGCATTTCATCCGTGCGTGCGCCCGCGCCCTCGCGCATGTCCTCAGAGTGTTCGCCCTCTCCGTCCGGAGCCTCATTGGACGTATCCGAAGCCGCCGCCAGGATCGAGACATCCATCACCGCCGCCCGGTCACCATCGTCAGCGAGGGCGATCAACTGATACTGCCCAGGCCTTACGTTCGCCGGGATGCTCAAATCGAGGGTGAAGGTTCCGGCGTCATCTGCCGTGACATCCCCGAGTGTGTACTCGGTGAGCGCCCCAAGCAGAACGAGGTTGACCGTCATACCTCCGTCGAATTTTTCGCCCACGAGTGGAAGGGCTTGCCCCGCCTCCACCGAGGACTGGGTGCTTTTTAGAATAGCCTCTGGATGCACGGCACCCATCAACACACCAGCGGACACCAGCAATACCATTCTTCTCATGACTCTATCACGCATGTGTATTCCCCTTTCGAATTACATACCAATGTGCTGTTGGGCCGCGCCGAATACTCCGTAGAGCCACAGACCGAGCATCACTGTGGCAAGTGCCAGGCCGATCCAACCGACCCATCCGTGCCGTCCTGGCGTCTCATCCTCCCCGCGATCGAGAAGCGGGACCAATCCGAGGAACAAGAATACGATAGAAGGACCGAGGATCATTCCCCAAGCTCCAAGGAGATTCTCGAGACCGTATACCCAGAGAACCGGCCAGAAGGGCTTAGTTATCTCTACACCCGCGACGGCCGGGTAGCCGATCCCCTCGGGAGCGACCGCAGCCAGGATGCCGATACCCGCAAAGAGGAGAAGACCAATCCCGGCAAGCTTGGTCGCGTGCTTGCTGAAGGTGCCCGTTTCGGAGCGATCCGCGTGAATGCCGAGCTGGCGGATGAGCCAGAAGTGAAGTCCCATCAGCGCGAGAAAGGCCAGCGGAAGCAAGCTCGTGTGAATGCTGAAGATCCGCGAAAGGAACGACGTGCTGGGTGTGAAGCTTTCGGTGAAGAATGTCCCCAAACCTCCGGTCAGCCTTCCTCCACTCATGAAGTGCGCCAGCGCCTCGAACCCCTCCTGGTCGTAGCGGAGAGCCGAACCCGTGACGATGAAAAGGAAGATGAGTCCGGCCATCGCGACACCGGCCCACCATGTTCCCTCTCTCGGCTTCTTGTACGACCTTCGCCAGAACACGTATCCCAGATGGGCTGTCACCGCGAGAACGACGGCACCAGCCGAAAAATAGTGAACGCTGCGAACCCAATCGCCCAGCGGCACGCGCGTGATGAGGTAGAGCACACTGTCGTGGGCTCCGAGCGGAGTGGGATTGTAGTACTGCCCCATGTACAGGCCCGTGACAACCAATATGGCGATGAGGAAGGCCGTGATTCCGCCAAGCATATAGGGCCACCGATATGAGGCCTTGGGCACTTCGTAATCGAGGGCGTCGAGCGCCAGACGCTCTCTCACGGCTTCGCGCAACGGGTCAAGCATCCATTACCGTCCTTTCTGACGCGTCGACGCACGTCCGTTACTCACCCACATCAGCTCCTGGTCCATTGCGACCGGAGTACCCTCCAGATCGATCAGAGCGTGGTACTCGGCGATCAATCGTTTACTGTCGGAGCCCAGGAGTTCGAGCGTCGTAGCAACGTCGAAGAAACCCGTCTCATCAAGCCCGCGCGACCGCTGGTACCGCATGATTCCGTCCGCCAAACCCGCATCCTGGGGCAATCCACGCGCCAAACCGTCGAAGAAACGGTCTTCGATCAGCCGAAGCTGAAGTACCGCGACGAATTCGCGTGTGGCGCGGACCGCTCGTGTATGACGGTTGTCCACCACCATGGCTGGCATCTCCATCAACCCAAGAGATTTGGGTAGATGGGGGTCTCCCTCGACTCGGTCCTCATGGAGCGTCGAACCCATCGCCGCGTCGCCTCCCATACCCGGCATTCTGTTCATCATCTCCCCACCCATGCGATGACCGTCCATCGTTTCAGGGTTTGATTCGAGGTCAAGGTGCTCGCCAACGCGCTCAGACGGTCCGTCCCAGTCCATCAACGTCAGAACGAGCTCCAGGTCTGGTAGCCCAGTGGCCTCGAGGCCGTGAGAGCGCTGGTAGTCTGCGAGCGCCCTGACCGTGGAAAGTCCCAGTAGACCGTTGATCGTTCCCGAAAAGGAACCAGCCTCTGAAAGCTTGAGTTGAACAGCAGCAATAGACGGTCGGATAAGTCGGAAGACCTTGTGGTCGTCGGTCGGCATGACCATCCGACCAGCCGCCATCTGGGGCATCGAATCCCCGTGCATCATGGGCATGCGTTCGCCGATTCCTGCGGCGCTCTGGCCGCTGACCAGCCCCGGCTCGGCAGCACCGATAAGCAGAATGGCGCAGACGAGCCAGGTCACTGGGCACACCCTTCCGCCCCGATTTTCAGAGGCAGGGATCCGCACCACCGTCATGATATGTACCCGTGCTCGAGGCTGAGGATGTCGTCCCGGTCCCCGAAGTAGTCGTTGAACATCGACTGAAATGAGAACACGAGTACCAACTTGATAGAATGAGATCGGCGACGACCGAGCAGCGCAGGCAGCGCCCCCGAAAAGCTCTCGTACTGGTACTGCACCCCGAGATCCACTCCCTGGCCAAGCTGAAAGAATAGGTTCGGAACTAGCGTGAACTGCGACGCGTCGACCCCATCGAAGGTCTTGTATGCCACGGTCGCAGCCGCCTGCAGGCGATCCAGC
Organism: Gemmatimonadota bacterium; assembly: GCA_036679625.1. Classification (GTDB taxonomy): domain Bacteria; phylum Gemmatimonadota; class Gemmatimonadetes; order Longimicrobiales; family Gaopeijiaceae; genus JAZDDA01. The sequence continues at coordinate 3,335 of JAZDDA010000123.1, forward strand.
TGATACGGGCGCCGCAGGAATCGCAGCGACCCGACAAGCGCGGTGGATTGGGACAGCGCTCGGCCTAAGGGTGTGGCCAAGGTGGCGGCGCCCGAGGCGAGGCGTGCGGTGTTGCTGACTCCACGGTTTCGAATCACCTGACCCCGGAGTTCGATGTTTCGAAGCGGGTTCGGTGAGAGATTTACGGCTAGGCCGGCGGAGAGTCCGAGCAGCCACTTCCCCCCAATGAGATCTACCTTTTGGCTAGTAAACCCAATCCCAGCCTCACGGACAAACCCTGAGTATCTGACGGCCTCGGGAAGTTGGTATCCAACAAACCCGCTTGCGGTGTTGAGATCGAAGTCGTCTTGGCGCTCTCCCTCCAAGTCGGTAACGGTCCGGTTGCTTGCCTGTCCCCGAACGTGAAGACGGCCGCCGAATCCGAACAGCTCCGCCCGCGCGACGTTGCCGTACCGATTGAATTCGGAGTTGTCCGCATTCGAGAAACCGTTGAGTACGAAGGCATACTCGAGCAGGTCTTCCTCGCGGAGCGTGGGGAATTCGAGGGCGAAGTTCTCAAGACGTGTCCTCCCAAGGGTTCCGCGAAAGGCCTTCGTATCATAGAAAACGTTGATCTGGTTGTAGAAAACGTCCCCAAGATTGGTTTTAGCGTCTGGAAAGAGAAAGCCGAGAACCATGCCAGCGCGATGGTTCGTATACAGCTGCCGGTCGAGCCGCAGGAGAAGAAACGAATCAGAGAAGTTGGTGACTGCTCCCTGGTCGGGGTCGCCCGATCCTGATCCAAACGCCGTCGTTCGGTTCAGATCAAAGGAAACCAGTCCGGTACCCGCCACAGTAAACCGCGCTGACGACTCCTGGGCGAGCGCCGGTCTCGGCATCGCGCACACGATCAAGAGGAGCGACACCGTAACGCGGGACTTCCTGAGACGCTCAGCCATCGCCGCGAGCATGATCGGCCCAATCATTCGTCCAGCGCAATCTTGGGATGGTAGCCGTCGTAATCGTCCATCTCTTCATAAACGAGCATGGTCAGCATGCCCCCCGGATACATCCCGTTGTTCGTAACCCGACTCGTATCATGATCGTGAAAGGTCCAATAGCCGGGGTTGTAGCCCTCAATGACAATGTCGGCAGTCTTCCCCGGCCCCACGGAAATCGTGTTAATACGGGTAGGGCTCGCCAGCACGTTGCCGTCCTCAGCGACACGCCAAAACTGGTGACCGTGGAGGTGCATGTGATGCATCAATCCCCCGCCGTTCACCAAACGCACCCGGATCGTTTCACCGCGCCGGATCATGATCGGCTCCGTGAGCGGGTAGGCCTTCCCGTTTATTGCGAAGAAGTTGTAATCCTGTGCCGCCCGCTCCCTCTTCTGATTCCGGTTGGGCAGGTAGGGCGGGTCCCACCCACCTTCAATCGCGTCGAAAAGAGCCTGCTTCGTATCGAAGACCGCGAGGGTCTCTTCGTCGAGCAGCCCTTCCTTCATGAGCCACATACGCTGTTTCATGCGCTCGAGCATGAAGTTGAGATCGTCTCGCGAGTCGTTGGTTGCGAAGCTCTCCAGCACTAGTGTGTAGTCCCTCGTGTATCCAAACTCTTCCTTGATCGGGTCCTGCTCGGGCTCGATGACGAGCGCCCCGTGCATCGCGTGCTGCATGTGGAGCGGGGTCCCAAAGTGGCAGTGGTAAAGGCGCGTGCCCGCAGGAATGGCCTGGAAGGTGTATTCGAATGTGGCATTCGGCATGACCGGCTGCTGAGTCGCGTACGGCACGCCGTCTTGCTCGTACTGAAGATCCACACCGTGCCAGTGAATCGTGTGGAGAAGCTCGGTACGGTTGGTGAAGTAGACTTTGACCCACTCGCCTTCCCTGAACCGCAGTTCCGGCCCGGGTACCTGTCCGTTGAACGCCAACACGTGGAATGAGTATCCAGGAACGATCTCGTGTTGGATAATCTGGACATCCAACTCGACCTCCCGAACCTCCTGGGCAGGCACGCTGGCCGGATGCAGAACAGGATTCTGGTTACGCCACCACCCATTCGGTCGATCTGGCCAAGCCCTGACTCCGCCGTGTGTCTCAGCAGCCTTCACCTCCGCAGCGCGAGTCCCCGCCTCAGCCGCTCCTTCCGGCAAGGCCAACCCCCTCGCGACGACGGCTCCGGCCATGCCCAACGCGCCGGTGTGGAGGAACTCTCGGCGGTCGTACGCGTCCTCCTTCGGTTTCTCGTTTGGCATGGATCACCTCCCCACAGGATTACGGACCGGCCCCCTCTCAGGACCAACCTGTCAACCATCACATCGACGTTCGCGTCACAGGTAAGTTGACGAATCAGGCCGCATGATAGTCATGTGCGGGCTAAGAGCGTCCAAACTAGGCATTAAGATTCCTTGGCATACGAGCGTTGGGCTTCCATTCATGTGGAGATGCCATAGGCTCAAACGCACAGATACGGGACACCCGAGGCTGCCCAATCATGAGGATACTATTAATAGAGGACGAACCTCGAGTCGTTCAGTTCATCAAGCGTGGACTCGGGGAGGAGGGTCACGACGTAGATACCGCGTCGGACGCCGCTCAAGGACTCGCCCTTGCCCACGTCAGCCAGTACGACGTGATCATTCTGGACGTGATGCTGCCCGGCCAAAGTGGATTCCACGTCGCATCACGGCTCCGCTCCGAAGGAAACGCCACGCCGATTCTGATGCTCACTGCCCGGGATACGACCACCGACATCGTCCGCGGCCTGGACGTGGGAGCCGATGATTACCTTACCAAACCCTTCGACTTCGAGGTACTTCTCGCTCGGCTTCGCGCCCTGGGTCGGCGGAAGACATCGATCGTCGACGGCGTTCTTCGATTCCAGGATGTGGAGATGGACCTCCTTCAGCACACGGTGAGTAGGTCAGGGGTTGACGTTCATCTGACCCCCACGGAATTCAAGGTATTGGAAGCCCTTCTGCGGCGGCCCGGGGAGGTTGTGCGCCGCTCGGAACTCATGGACCGCGTGTGGGGGATGAGCTTCGACCCCGGCACGGGACTCGTTGACGTCCATATGGCGAACCTACGTTCCAAGCTCGAGACGGGAGGAAGGCCGCGCCTCATCGAAACCATAACGGGGGTCGGGTTCCGCCTCACGATTCCGACGGTCGAATGAGCCAGGAGCGGTCCTTTCGTGACCGGCTCGCAGTCAGGTTTGCGACCACCGCATTCCTGTTGGTGACTGCGGTGTCATTGGTCACCTTCCTCGTCCTCCGATTTACGCTCTTTCAGGAGTTGGACCTTACGATCCAACGTCTGGCCTCGATCGAGGCGGCGGCGACATCGGACAGCCCCGACGAGCAGGTACACTTCCACGACCAGGTCTTCCTCTCGGGGGATCCCGGCGCAGAAGCGATCCTATCGCGGTACGCCGAATTCTGGACTCTTGATGGACAACCCGTTCTCCGAACCAGAAACCTCCGTGGAGAGGACCTACCCCTTCCGGTAGCGATCCGGGAACGTGTCTCCGAGCTCGTAGTCCCCGAGGAATTCGGGTTCGAATGGAATGGTCAGCGGTATCGAAGCGTGCTCTACCCTTTGGGGCTGGCCGGACCTCAACATCAGATCCATCTGCTTCAGATCGCCGCATCCACCGATGGGGTCGAACGGGTGTTGTCTCGCGCGCTCCGCCTTCTGGCGGTCCTGATCGGTATTGGGACGGTGGCAGCCGCGGGACTCGGTTGGTGGCTCGCAGGGCAGGCCGTCCGACCGGTGATCGAAATCGCCGCGGGGGCCGAGGCGATGCGAGCCGGAGCCCCCCGCCACAGGCTCTCTGCGGCAACCGAGACCAGGGAATTTCAGCGCCTCGTCCAGGTTCTCAATTCGATGCTCAGGCGAATCGATGACCTCATTGCGGGGCAACGCGATTTTCTTGCTGACGCAGGGCATGGGATTCGAACCCCCTTAACCGTACTCAGGGGTGATCTGGAAGTCGCGCTCCGGAAGGAACGGACTCCTGAGGAGTACCGGACGACGCTCGGTCAGGCGCTATCGGATGTGAAGACCGTCTCGACCCTCGCTGAAGATCTTATCGATCTGGCCCGAAGCACCGACCCCGAGGCGGTCCCGGGCGGCCATGAGGAGGTGGACCTCGGGGAGCTCATCGCAGTCCTTCAAGTAAGGTTCGGTACGATCGCGTCGACCCAGCATGTTCGAATCGTTGCCGAGACAGAACCGGGAATCAAGGTCAGCGGAAGCGGAGCATTGCTGGAGCGAGCCCTGAGCAACCTTCTCGACAACGCACTGAAGTACGGTGTCCCAACCGGGGGCACGATCACGATAGGTGTCCGGCGACTAGGCCCCAACGAACTGGAAATCTGGGTGTCGGATTCCGGAACCGGCGTTCCAGCAGAAGAGATACCACGCGTCTTCGATCGCTTTTATCGAGGAACGGCACACCGATACACCGTGGGCGGGACCGGTCTCGGGCTCTCCATCGTTCGAGCGGTAGCGGAAGGGCTAGGGGGGCGGGCGAGCGTCGAGAGCTCCCAAGGAGAGACGACGTTTCGCATCACGCTCCCCTGCTAACCCATTATGTGCCTCCGCCCAGGTTCACGGTCCTGCCCAGGGCGGCGGCCTCTTTAGCATTCACAGCTAGTCCCCACCGCCCTCTCTCGAGGGTACTTCCGACGCACCATCCAGCAAGGCCGCCTTTTCTGATAGAGAAGCTAGGTACGCGACCAGGGCCTGGATCTCGTCAGCGGATAGACCCAGGTTGGGCATCAGCGTCCCGCCGTTGTTGAAGCTCGGGTCGGCTAGCTTGCGAAACACGAACTCAGCCCCCTTGGCGCTCACAACGCGGTCCAGAGAGGGGCCGATCTGGCCTCCACCTCCGTCGATGACGTGGCAACCGATACATCCTTTTTCCGCCGTTAGCGCTCCACCGCGAGCTATGTCGGCCGGATCGGTCGATACCGAACCCACTCCCGCATCAGTCGGCTCCCCGGCAGCCGAGACGCTGGGGGTGGGCACCGGGAACACGGCAGATTCCTCGTGATTCATCGCCTGGAGGAAGGCCAAGATGTCACGAGCCTGCTGCCCATCGAGTCCAGCCCTCATGCGCATATGATTGACTATGACGAGCCATTCCGCGTCCGTGCGCTCGACAGGAGATCGGGAATTATGGCAGCGGCCGCATGTCGCGCCATATGCCTTGGCTCCCCGAGCCACGTCACCAACCTCCGTCCCGTCGTGCTGCTGCGCAGCGGCGGGTCCTCCAGGGAATCCCAGAGCCACCACCAGTGCGAGCAAGCTCAGAAGTTTATTCGGCATCATCATTTCAAAGTCCCCCTAGAATCCGAATGCGAAGTGAATATTCAACCGATCGTTGTCGAGGGTAGTGCCACCCTCGCGGTTGAATTCGTACGACGCCATCACGGCGACGGACGGCGAAAGCCAATAGTCTAGTCCGACCGCCGTCTGCCAAGCGGCGGTGTCCTCCGTTACAGAACCCACCTCGTCGTCGAAGATCTTCGCGAACCGTAGGACGGGCTCCCACGGTCCGAATCGGCGAACCAGTTGCGTGTAAAATCCACTGCGGTCGAATCGAGAAATGCCTGTGTCGGTCGAGAAATCCTGTTGGGTAAGGACGTACTCGCCTCTCAGCTCGAAGCCCTCTCGGCGTACCTCTCCGGCGAAGTTGAACCCGGTCATGTCCAGGGCGTCGTCCTCGTCGTATTTTCCTGTGAAGGCGGATGCGTTGACCTCCAGCCATGGAGCGAACACCACGTCGACCCGACCGCCCACCATCTTATTGTTCGTCACGTCTGAACTCGATGCGACCAAACCGATTTCCGGGATCTCGGATTCCTCCCCCGGTATGCCTCCTGTATCGGCGTGTCCGTCGCCGTGCTCCTCTACGGCAAAGCCGTTGGTGACGTATCCGCTCAGACCGAACTGCCAACCTCGTGCGCGGAAAGATCCGCGGGCCATCACGCCGACGTCACTCGGGATGGCCATGAGTGGCTCGGCGCCAAAGCCCGTCGCACCATGACCGAAGATCGGCGGCATTGTAGCCATCTTGTTGATCCATGAGGGGTGGAGGCGTTCTCCAAACACGCCAAACGGAAGCAGAAACTTGCCGGCAATGAGCGTCAGATTGTCCGACACCACGATGTCTGCCTGTGCATACTCCAACTCTGTCTCCGTGACACCGTCCTCCAACGCGAATTCCAACTCGGTCTCGAACAGGACTCGGTCCTGAAATTGAAAGAGTAGAATCGGGCTCATGCTCGCCTGAAACGCACTCGGCACAGTCCCAGCGCCGTTTTCCGCCCTGTAGAAGTACCCAACAGTCCCGTAGCCGGTGATGACAAACAGGTTAGACGGAACTATCGGTCCTGGTCCTCGATCCTGGCCCCGAAGAGGGGTGCCCATGGCTCCAAGGAGAATCAACGCTGCTGCCGCCGGCCAATTCTTATTTATGTTCATCGGTTCTCTGTCCTGGGTTTCGACTCGAGAGATCGTGTTTAATGAGAATCGTACCGACCCGAGTGCCGGTCTGTAGGGATGAACCCGTGCCCATATGAGGGGCTGCCTGACAGGGCGAGTGGGGGACCGCCCCCCCCACTCGTGGGGAAAATCCCTCCGATCGGCCGGCCGATCGGAATCGGGCACCCAGCCATTAGACCGGAATTTTCTTGAGCCGTAGCGCGTTTGCTATGACCGAAACCGAGCTCAGGCTCATGGCTGCGGCCGCGATGATGGGACTCAGCAAGATTCCGAATACCGGGTAGAGCACCCCTGCGGCGATGGGCACGCCGACGCTGTTGTAGACGAACGCGAAAAAGAGGTTTTGCCGAATATTTCGCATCGTGGCACGGCTCAGGCGCCTCGCCCGCACGATCCCCCCAAGGTCTCCTCGGACGAGCGTGACGCCTGCGCTTTCCATCGCCACATCGGTACCTGTACCCATCGCGATGCCGACCTGCGCCTGGGCCAGGGCCGGGGCGTCGTTGATCCCGTCACCCGCCATAGCAACCACCCTTCCCTCCGCTTGGAGCCGCTTGACGATTTCGGCCTTCCCTTGCGGGAGTACCTCAGCGACGATCTCGTCGATTCCAAGTTTGTCTCCAACCACCTGGGCCGTGGTCTTGCTGTCGCCGGTGATCATGACGACCTGAACACCCTCGGCATGAAGCCGCTTAATCGCATCGGGCGTGGTCTCCTTGATCGGATCCGCCACTCCAACAAGGCCTGCCGGCTGCCCATCAACGGCCACAAACATCACGGTCTGACCATCTCCCCTCATCGTCTCCGCCCGATCAGCGAGATCCCCCAGCACCACGCCGAGATCCTCCATCAGCGCCAGATTTCCGAGTCCGACCAGGCGGCCCTCCACCCGACCCTGAACTCCTTTTCCGGTTACCGACTCGAAGTCCGATGTCCCACCAAGCGCAACACCCCGTTCGGTCGCACCCTCCACGATGGCTTCGGCGAGCGGGTGTTCGCTTCCTCGCTCCAAGCTACCGGCGAGCTGGAGAAGCTCCTCCTCGCTGAACGGTGCGGCCGGAGCGACACTCACAAGCTTGGGCTTCCCGAGCGTGAGAGTTCCGGTCTTGTCGACGATGAGCGTGTCGACCTTCCGCAGCACCTCGATGGCTTCTGCGTTCTTGAAGAGGACCCCCATGGACGCCCCTTTGCCGGTCGCCACCATGATGGACATGGGCGTGGCGAGGCCCAGCGCGCAGGGACATGCGATGATGAGGACGGCCACCGAGTTGATAAGAGCGTATGCCATGGCGGGCTCTGGGCCCACTAAGGCCCAGACGATGAACGTAAGGATGGCAATCCCCACGACGGCTGGAACGAAGTAGGACGCTGCGACGTCTGCGAGTTTTTGGATGGGTGCCCGGCTCCGTTGCGCCTCGGCTACCATCTGGACGATTTGAGAGAGCAGAGTCTCGGCGCCCACGCGGTCCGCGCGCATGATCAGCGACCCTGTACCGTTCACGGTCGCGCCGATGACCTTGTCGCCAGCACCCTTCTCCACCGGAATCGGCTCGCCCGTGAGCATGGCTTCATCCACGGAACTCGACCCCTCCACCACAGTACCGTCCACGGGAACCTTCTCCCCAGGGCGGATTCTGAGCCGGTCTCCGGGTTGGACGAGGTCGAGGGCAACATCTTCCTCGGTATCATCATCGTTGAGTCTGCGAGCGGTCTTGGGCGCCAGACCCAGCAAGGCCTTGATCGCCGCACTTGTCTGTCCCCGGGCCTTCAGCTCCAGCACCTGCCCCAGGAGCACGAGGGTGACGATCACCGCGGCGGCCTCGAAATACACGCCCACCTCCCCGGACGCGTCTCGGAAAGACGGCGGAAAGAGTTCGGGCATCAACGCCGCCACGAGGCTGAACACGTACGCGACGCCTACGCCGAGTCCGATGAGGGTAAACATGTTGAGGTTGCGTGTAACCACAGACTGCCAGCCACGAACAAAGAAGGGCCACCCACCCCAGAGGATCACCGGCGTACTCATTACCAACTCCGCCCACCCAAGCGTACCGGACTCGAACCACCTGAAGAGTGGATTCCCCCCGGGCAGAACCCCCCCCATAGCGATCGCGAGGACCGGGACGCTCAACGCGGCACTGACCCGGAAGCGACGCGTCATGTCCACCAGCTCCGGATTTTCCTCGTCGTCCAGCGTGACTAGGCGGGGCTCGAGGCCCATCCCGCAGATCGGACAGCTCCCGGGCTCGTCTCGGACGATCTCAGGATGCATCGGACACACATACTCGGTTCTCGACGAGGGGAGCGCGACAATCTCCGGATCCAGGGACATTCCGCACTTCGGACACGCGCCAGGGCCATCCTGGCGAACCTCTGGGTGCATCGGACAGGTGTAGGTACCGGAACTCGCGTGCTCGGGCGCCTGCTCCTTCGCTGTCAAAGAGGGGCCATCCCCGATGTACGAAGTCGGGTCAGCCTCGAACTTCTCAAGGCACCCCGCGGAGCAGAAGAGATTCTCGACCCCCTGATGAGTCAGGCGGTGTGGTGTATCACCCGCGACATCCATACCGCAAACAGGGTCCTGCATAGGGGCAGGGTCCACTCCAGACCCATTTGGGTTCCCGAGCGAATCGCCGGTGGTGTCGTGGTCGTGGTCCATGCATCGGTCTCCTACGTCTATTTGAATGACCCTAGTCATCGCTCTCACCCCAGGGGCAAACAGGCATGTTCTTCGGCGTGAGAATCGACTTACACAGGACCAATTCGCGGCATGATCAAGAGAAAGGCAACGGTTGACAATACTCTCACAACGTGAACACCTCATGAATCGATCATGAAGATAGCTTCAGACGAGGCCCCTGGGCGGTCGTTCAGCTTAGCTTCATGTTCCGTCCGGAAGTTCTTGCCTGAGGAGATTCGACGTCCGCTTTCGGAGCGAGCGAAGATCGAAGGGGTTCACGAATGGAATTCTCACAGAAGGGCGATCGACCCTTTACTCTTGTGCTTGGCGGGGGCGGAGCCCGAGGCTTCGTCCACGTCGGTGTACTTCGTGGGCTTGAGATCATGGGCTATCGACCCGATGCCATCGTCGGCGTTTCGATGGGAGCGGTGGTCGGAGTTACGTACTCGCTGCGCACCGATTGGTACAAGGTCTTGTCGTCTCTCGATACGCGCGGGATCTCGGCACCCCCGCAGCGGAGTACGGCCCGCGAGGCTCCCTCCGACAAGTTCCGCTCACTGCTCCTCAAGGCGAGAACCTTGTGGGACCTTAGCTTCCGATGGGGACCGGGCGAGCAGTCTCTCGAGGCGGGAATGGCGATATTGGAGTACCTGTTTGAGAGCCAAAATCTGAGCGAAGGTCGGGTTCCCGTCGCAGTCTGTGCCACTGACCTGATGTCGGGCGATCGCGTGGTAATCACCTCGGGACCGGCGGTTCAGGCGACATATGCGAGCTCAGCTCTAGCCGGTGTTCTCCCTCCACTTCGGCGCGGTAAAGAGTGCCTCGCCGACGGTGCGTACTCGGACATCGCTCCCATCGACGTTGCCCATCAGATTGGAGGCGGGGCTGTGATCGCCGTCGACCCCGGGCAGCCTCCGCGGCCGAGGACGATCAATACTGGGCTACAAGCGATAATCCGCGCTGCAGAGATCTGCTACACGCGCCATGCCCATCTGCGCTTCGAGCAGGCGGACCTCTGCCTTCGACCCAACTTCCCTCGGCAAATCGACACACTCGATTTCACCGCGCGGCGGGTATGCATCGCGGCCGGAATCCGAATCGTGCGAGAGCAGCGCGAGCTTCTCCAGGACCTGTTGGGTGAACGCCCGAAGGATGGACTCCCCATTCCGAGCTGGTAACCACAGCGTCAGCGATGAGGAGTCCGCACACTCAGTCCGTCGAACCGTGAGTGTGTCCGGCCCGAGTCGAGTTCTCGTCAGAGACGCCCTCCATCATGTGCCTCATCATCGTCATTCCTGAATCGACAAGAGATCGCTGGTCATCCGTGAGTATCGACCGTGCCTCGATGGCCCCCTGGGCGACTCCGACGTGCCACTGGACCATGCTGTCCATCGCCGCGCTCAGCGCCGACTCGTAGGCCTTGATGTCCGGGTCGTCAGCCGCCAGCTCTAGAGCAGCAGCTTCGTGCGCGCCCCGTGCCACCCGCATCTTTTCGGAACCAAGCTCCGCGAGGCTCTTCTGGGTGGTTTCCAGTCTGGCTACCTGATCCTCGGTGAGGTCCAGAGCTTCCCGCATGTCGAGCAACTTCGCGGGTGTGAGCCTGTGAGCTCCCATCATGCCACGGCCCATCCCCTCGTCACCCATCATGGAGCCGTTCATCCTGTTCTTCATTCCATCGCCCATCATCGCGCCATCCATCATCGCGCCGTCCATCATGCACGTCATGCCATCGCGCATCACCTCCGATGCCTGGCGATCGCCTCCTCGGTGCTCGTGGGACTGCTGGGCCTGTGCGGAGGGACTCCAGATGAGGAGCCCGGCTAGGATCGTCCCTATTCTGTTAGTCATCGTTTTGCATCCTGTCTCGGGTTGACGAAAACCTGCTCAGCGAACCAGCCGGACCTCTGACGGACTCGTTGTTTCAGGTACCCCAACCTAAGGCCCACCGCCTAAATGCTCCGTGAACTCTGCGTGAACCTCCCTTCATCTCTTCCCCTTTTCCGGGACACATCTTCGATCGCGCTCATGATGGCATCCTGAACCAAACTTCATCCACCTTTCACCACAGCTTCAGCAGCAAGCCGCCAGGTTAGTGCGGCGGGGGTTCCGCCACTCAGCCGATGCTAAAACCGTTCTCGCAAGGCTGGAAGTTCTCGCGATGAAGCTGGAGGTGCAGATCATGGACGTTCGAGACCCGGTGTGCGGCATGCTTTTCCCCCTCGCGCAAGCCGTGACCACCACGACCATTGGCAACTCCACCTACTACTTTTGCTCGGAGGGGTGCGGCAGCTCCTTCATGGCCGACCCCACCCGGCACCTCGACCAAGGCACGCGGGGAGGCTCGCATGCCCGCGGAGTCCCGAGTGGGGATCTGCGTCAAGGCACCTCGAGCACACGGCAGATTCCCGACCGGGGCGTGCTGGATACGGCGCAGGGAGACGCATGTCCCTACTGCCATGAAATCACGCCGGCTGACCGAGGATCGGGGATTGGTGTCGGGGGCGTTCACATTCACGAACTCGAGACCCTAGTGCGCAATGAATGGCGCCGACGCTTGGGGCCGGACAGCTATCATCGCCACCACCCCGTAGGTCTCATCCGCGGGATCGCACTGTGCGTAATCCACCCTGGAAGCAGGGTGATCGAGGACCACCTCGAATCTCGCATGTGGGATGTGGTCGCTGAGCTCCTCGCGGAGGGAAAGAACCGGAAACACATTCAGCGCGAGTTCGGTGAACTGGTGATGGCGCTGAGAGCCGTGCTAAGAGACAATGATGTCGCCTGGGATCTCATCCTGGATCTCACCAACCCTGTGCGCCTGAAGCTGGAAGCGGCGCTCGGATGGCCAGGTGGGCTCGCCGTGTCCTCTAAGAACTGGGACGCCTGAGGAGTGAGCAGCCAAGAAATCCTCCCCTGGCGGCCCGAGCTTCGGGACGATTCATTCATCCACCCCCCGTCTAGCGTGACGCTCTCAGCGTCTGGAGGGTCTCGGCGAACTCTTTTTCATCGATCTCTCCGAGGGCGAATCGCCGCCGAAGCGCTTCCTCAGCTGCCTCGCTTCGGGCTGCGGCTCCCCGCGCAGTCCTCCGCTCTCCAAAGGCCAACCAGAACGCCCAAATGAGGAAGATCAGCGTCCCTGCGAGGAACAACAACCACACCCAATGCATGCCCATGAGCAACCCTCCCTCATGCCACGACTGAGCCCTCTGCTGCGCTGCAAGCACTATGTTCATAAGTTGTATCTCCTTTATAAGAGCGCCAGGTAACCTTCGTCGCCGGTATGCACATTCATGATCCGATCGAGGTTGGAAACCGCGATTATCCCATCCCCCCTGTGTCGCGTACCCGCGGCTACCCTGATGTCATCGAGAATCACGTCCACGGCCTCGGCCTTGCAGACGAACTCGATCTTCGCCTTCTCGGAGTAAGCCTTCCCTTCGTCCAACGACAGGCGAAACCGTTCGGGGTCAACCCCCGCACCAAGCACGTGAATGTGAGAGATGAAGAAACGGGTGACGCCCCGGCTCTCAAGTACCCTTATGAGGCTGGGCACGGAGTCGGTGCGGACGATCGCCTTTACTTCCTTGAGAGTATCCATGTTCCTACCGCCTCCGCCCTTGACTCGATCAGTCTACGCTGGACAGTTGAGGTTATCGAAGTTCGAGGCTGGCCATCGCCAGCTTCTCTTCGCGCCGCAGCGCCCACTCCTGTAAGAGGGAGTAGCACGTCGGCACGACGAGCAGGGTGAGGACCGTGGCCGAGACCATTCCACCGACCATAGGTGCCGCGATGCGCTTCATCACCCCCGCACCCGTACCGTGTCCCCAAAGAATCGGCATTAGACCACCAATAATCGCGGTAACCGTCATGATGAGCGGCCGAACACGCAGAACGGCCCCGTGCAGAACCGCTTCGCGCAACGCCTCCACGGTCCGCTTGCCTTGGGATCGGGAAGCGTCCCACGCTTGGTCGAGGTAGAGGAGCATGATGACCGCGGTCTCTGCCGCAACTCCCGCCAATGCGATGAAGCCAACGCCGGTCGCCACGGACCAGTTGTAGCCGAGCAGTGACATGATCAGTACGCCTCCCACCAAGGAGAACGGGAGCGAGAGCATCACGATCATCGTCTCGCCGATGCGCTGGAAATTCAGGTAGAGCAAGAGGAAAATGATCAGCAGCGTTGCAGGGATGACGAGCATCAGTTTTTCCTTCGCCCTCTCCATGTACTCGTACTGGCCCGACCACTGGAGCGTATAGCCCGGGGGGAGCTCCACCAGCCGCTCGACGACACCGCGCGCCTCACCGACGAAGCTGCCAATGTCACGCCCCGCGACGTCGATGAAGACCCAGGAAGTCGGGAAAGCGCCCTCGGTCTTTATGGCTGTCGGCCCACTCACAGAAGTGATCGTGGCAACCTGCCCGAGCGGGATCTGATAGCCCCCATGGCCCCGGTCTCCATCCATGCGAGCATTCATAGGTGCCAATCCACCGGTCGGGTCGCTGGGCCCGCCCAGGACCTGCGTGACGGGAATCAGCACTTCGGCCAGCTTTTCGGGTTGATCCCGCAGTTCCTGAGGATACCGAAGACGTACTCCATACCGTTCGCGACCCTCGATGGTCTCGGTGATCTGCATGCCCCCGATGGCAGACGCGATCACCATCTGGATGTCTGCAACGTTTAGCCCGTACCGTGCCGCTGCCTCGCGGTCTATCTTGATGTCGAGGTAGGAACCTGACACGGGTCTCTCGGCAATGACCGAGCGGGCCCCGGGCACCATCCTCACCGCGACCTCGATTTCCTTACCGATCCGCTCCAGTTCAGCCAGCTCCGGACCGAAAATTTTGATTCCCACGGGGGTCCGAATCCCGGTCGCGAGCATGTCGATCCGACCCTTGATCGGCATCGTCCATGAGTTGGACACTCCCGGGAGCCGCACGATCGAATCCATCTCCTCGATGAGATTCTCGATCGTCATCCCTTCGCGCCAGTCCTCCTCATCCTTGAGCACGATGGTTGTTTCGAACATGGCCAGCGGGGCGGGATCCGTCGCTGTGTTGGCCCGCCCCGCCTTGCCGAATACGCTTTCAACTTCAGGTATTGCGATGAGGAGGCTGTCCTGCACACGAAGGGTATTGGCAGCCACGGACACGCTAATCCCGGGCAGCGTGGAGGGCATGAAGAGGATCGACCCTTCGTTGAGGGGGGGCATGAACTCCGACCCGATCTTCTGCATCGGGATGTAGGTCAGGACGAAGATGGACACGGCCCCCGCCAAGACTGGCCAACGGTAGCGCAAGACCCACTCCAACACCGGCCGATAGATCCACACTAGGAAGCGATAGACCGGATTACGGTGCTCCGCGTGGATCCTGCCCCGGATGAAGAGACCCATCGCAACGGGGACCATTGTGACGGAGAGGATGCTGGCAGCACCCATCGAGAGCGTTTTTGTCCACGCGAGAGGCTTGAAGAGCCGACCCTCCTGAGCCTCCAGGGAGAAGACGGGGATGAACGAAACCGTGATGATCAGGAGGGAGAAGAAGAGCGCAGGCCCCACTTCCTTCGCTGATCGCGCGACCACGCCCCATCGCTCCTGTGCTGTGAGGATGGAGGTCTCAAGGATGTCAGGGTCACCTCCCAACGGCTTCCCGGCTTCCGCGAATCGCTTTCGCTTTTCTTTGATTTCACGCTCGAGGTGCTTGTGCATGTTCTCGATCATCACGATGGCGGCGTCGATCATCGCTCCGATCGCGATAGCGATCCCACCGAGGCTCATGATGTCCGCCCCCAGCCCCAAAACGCGCATCATCACGAACGCCATCAGGATACCCAGCGGAAGGGTTAGGATTGCGACGAGGGCGCTTCGGAAATGAAAGAGAAAGACCATGCATACGAGCGCCACGACGAGGAACTCCTCAATCAGCTTTCCCTTGAGCGTCCCAATGGCCCGTTCGATCAGACTCGACCGGTCGTACACGGCGCGGACGACCACGCCCTCCGGCAACCCGTCCTCCAACTCCACAAGCTTGGCCTTGATGCGCTGGATGGTGGCGAGAGCGTTTTCCCCAAACCGCATTATGACGATTCCGCCGACGACATCACCCCGTCCGTCCAGGTCTGTGACACCGCGTCGCACCTGAGGGGCAAACTGTACCGTGGCGACGTCAGCGACCCGGATGGGTGTTCCTCCCGGCGTCGCACCGAGAACGACGTTTTCCAGGTCCGCAATTGTCTCGAGGTAACCTAACCCGCGGATCATGTACTCCCGCTCCACGAGCTCGATGACCATCGCCCCGACATCCTCGTTCGAGGCCCTGATCGCCTCCATCAACTTCGTCACGGGTATGCCGAAGCCACGCAGCTTTACGGGGTCGACCGTCACCTCATACATCCGCTCAAACCCACCAACCGACGCTACCTCGCTTACCCCAGGCACCGCGGTGAGTTGGTAGCGCAGATACCAATCCTGAACGGATCTCAGGTCGGCCAGGGACAGGGTTCCGGTCGTATCCTCCAGCACGTACTGATAGACCCATCCCAGGCCCGTCGCGTCCGGGCCAAGAGACGGCTCCGCCAGGTCGGGAAGCCTGCCCCGGATGCCCGACAGATACTCGAGGACCCGACTCCGAGCCCAGTAGAGGTCGGTATCGTCATCGAAGATGATGTACACGAATGACACGCCGAAGAACGAGTAGCCTCGGACCGTTCCAGCACCCGGGACCTTGAGCATTTCCGATGCGATCGGATAGGTGACCTGATCCTCAACGAGTTGGGGTGCCTGACCGGGGTAGTCGGTCTGGATGATGACCTGGACATCGGAGAGATCCGGGATCGCCTCGAGTGGCGTCTGGCGCATTGCCACCGTTCCGGCAGCCCCGATGAAGACCGCGAAGAGCAACACGAGAAACTTGTTTTCGATGGACCACTCGATAATACGCTTCAGCATCGTCAGTTCCCCTTGCCCATATCTGGGGTCTCGTGCGCCTCGCCCTGCGGCGCCCCCCCGTCCATGTTCATGTCCCTCTCCATCCCGACCGGATCGTGGCCCCCACTGTCGATGTCGCTCGTAAGCGAGTCGCCGATTCCCTCCATCCCAGCCATAGCATCCATGGCCGAGCTGAGATTGGACTCGGCGTCGATAAGGAACGTGGCGGAGGACACCACCACCTCCCCAGGCTCCAGACCACTCAGGATCTCGACGCCCTCCCCGTTCAGGAGCCCCGTTACGACTTCACGGGGCATGAGCATCCCGTGCTCCGATACAAAGACCACGGACCGGTCACCGGTCGTCAGGACCGACGATCGAGGCACCACCAGGCGGCTTTCGCTCGCCGGGAGTGGGAACTCGACCCTGGCGTACATTCCGGGTCGCAGGCTCAGGTCGCGGTTGTCCAACTCCAGGCGGATTCGCCCGGTGCGTGCCTCCATCCTGACCGTCGGGTAGACATAGGTCACGACAGCGCTGAGCGACTTTCCGGGGTAAGCCTCGAAACTCACCCGAGCACGTTGTCCGAGTCGGAGAAGCGACAGGTCCTTCTCGAAGATTTCGGCCTCGACCCAAACCCGGCTGAGATCGGCGATCCGGTAGAGCTGCGTCCCAGGCATGAACCGGCCACCTTGGACGATGTTCTTTTCGACGACGATGCCGCTTGCTGGAGAGCGGAAGGTGATCGTCTTTGTGACAACACCCTGGGTCTCGATGCGCTCTATTTCGTCAGCGGGAACGTCCCAATAGTCCAATCTGCGACGTGCGGACGCCAGCAAGTCCTGAGCCTTGATCGCCGCCCGGGATTCGGGCTGCGACTCGGTGCCGTCCACGAGCCTGCGCGCCAGGAGGAGTTCCTCCTGCGCCGAGACCAACACAGGGCTGTATACATCGAGCAGGGGTTGCCCCTCCTGCACGACAGCACCTGTGAAGTCGACATGGAGCTCCTCAGCCCAGCCCTCGATCTTGGGACTCACGTCCGCGAGAAGGGTCTCGTCATAGGCCACCATACCGACCGTCTGCAACGTACGGTCGAGCCTCCGAAGCTCCGCCGTCGCGTACGTAACTCCGATACGGCGAGCCGCGTCGCTGCTCAGGGCCACCGGATTCAACTCGTCACCCCCGCCTCCACCCATCGCCGACATGTCGTGTCCCCCCATGGAAGACTCGGCACCTCCCTGCGAGGATCCGGACCGCGTGAAGAGGACCACCGTAATCACTGAGGCCCCGACCAGAAGGACGGATACAAGGACTTGCGCTCTCTTGCTCATCGAACCTCCACCAGAATATCATCGCTGAGGGGTAGCTGGCGGCCGATCGTACGCTCCAGCTTGGCGACCGCGGTGCCATACGTGGACAAGAACGAATACAGTTCAGCCTCAAAGCCATTCACCGCCATCTCCGCGTCCACGAGAGTCCCGAAGTCGACGGTTCCGACCCGATACGAGGAGAATGACGACTCAACCGTCGCTCTTGCTTGTGGAAGAATTTCCGACCGATAGAGCTCGATCAGGGTCCGTGACCAGTCCAGATCAGCCACGGCCTCGCCGACGCTCGCATCGACGTTGGCACGTACATTCCCCAACTCGGCGTCGGCCATCCTCTTCATCGCCGCCGCCTCGTCACGCACCCGAAGCTGCCGGCTTCCTGCAAAAATCGGGAGGCTGAAGCCGACCATCACTCCCCCCATGTGTCGGGTTCCAGTCGGCGTGCGTCGCTGCCCGTATTGGAGACCGAGACTCACGTTCGGCCAGATCTCTTTCCGGGCCAGGGCGACCTGACGATCGGCCCGATCTACATTGATCACGCTTCTCCGGATCAGCGGCCTCGACTCTTCGGCCCACGCAAGAAGAGTGTCGGTCACCGGAAGTTGGTTCGGCAAAGATCCCAGATCGGGATTCTCGACCGGAGTTTTCGCGGGACGGTCCAGAAGCCCATTCAGACGAGCGGCAGCGGCAACGCGCACCGATTCCATTCTTGTGATGTCAGCCTCAACGCGGGCGATCTCGACGTTCGCCCGCAGGACGTCCGCCTGCCTCCCCGTTCCGGCGGAGTACATCGCGTTCGCCACGGTCTCGAAGTCCTCGAGCAGATCCCGCGTCGCTCTCATCACGACGAGCTGGCGATCCGTCGCGTATAGTTGGTAGAACGCCGTCGCAGTCTTCGTACGGACGTCCCACCAAACTTCATCGGCGCCAGCCTCGGCCATGTCTGTCGACCGTTCAGCGATTTCCCTTCGGAGGGAGAGCTTTCCGGGGAACGGGAACACCTGCGTAGCCTGAATGGCGGGTGCCATGGATGACGGCATGGAGGAGGAGAAGTCTGGTAGCGCCATATTCATGACGCCGATGCGAAGCGTTGGATCGGGGAGGATTCCAGCTGCATCTTCGCGGGTGGAGATAGCCTCTGCGAAGGATCGAGCGGACAGGACCCGTGGGTTTCGGGACCTCGCAACCACCAGAACCTCATCGAGTGTCAGTAGGCCGGTGTCTGTTGCGCCCCCCTGTGCGACGACGGGCGACGCCGAAAACGCGAGGGCCATACCGACCCATGGCAACATCGCCAACGGTTTCTTTCTGAGCTCCACGGTACCTCCGATACCTTGCCTATCAACTGAGCCCGCTCAGGGGCTCGGCGACCATGCAGGGAATCTGAGGGTGGGGCTGTGAAGGGAAGATGAGGGGAGTGTGAAGGCACGTTCACCTTGGGAAGATCTGCTCGGGTCTGGATACAGGTCGGGGCCGCGCCAACATCGGAACCGGACGCCTCAGACGTTTCTCGGAATGACGACCGTGAAACAGGCCCCCCCCTCGGGACGGTTGGCGGCCTCGATTTGGCCGTTGTGGGCCGCGACGATCGCCTGGACGATGGCCAGCCCCAGACCCGCCCCTCCTGGCTCCATGCGGCACGCGCGGGCTTCGGCCCCTCGGAAGAATCGGTCGAAAACTCTCGCTGGCTCGCTCCCCACCCCCGGGCCTGTATCAGCCACCCGAATCCTCACGTCAGATCCGACTTCCTCCACCGATACAACGACACTATCCCCGGGCTCAGAGAACTTCACCCCATTCTCCGCAAGATTCCATACCATCTGGCTCACCAGATCGGGATCGAAGCGGCCCCTTAACGATCCGGCACTCGTGAACTCAAGTGAAACACCCTTTTCTTGGGCTGCGGACGTCAGGCGCTCAACAACGTGAGCGGTGACGGCTTCGAAGTCAGCCTCCTGGAGTCGAGGCCGGAGAGCACCGGCGTCCGACCGAGCGAGGGCAAGGAGATCGTCCGTAATCCTCGACAGCCTCATCGCCTCCTCGAGCGTGACCTTGATGACCCGTTGATACTCCTCGCCGGACCGGTCCCTCAGCAGGGCGATTTCCAACTCGCCCCACATCACCGTCAAAGGTGACCGAAGTTCGTGACTCGCATCCGCGACGAACCGACGCTGCGACTCGAACGCGGTACGGAGTCGATCCAGCATCGTGTTGAGGACCCCAACGAGACGCCGATACTCGCTGAAACCCGCATAGGCACTGATCCCGCTCTGGAGCGAATCCGCACTGATTTCCTCGGCCTGATCGATAATCTCATGGATCGGTCGAATAGCACTTCCTGCAAGCCACCAACTCCCCAGGAAGCTACCCGCTACAACCAACGCACCGATTCCAACAAGGAAGATTGTGAAGCGTGCGAGCATTTCATTTCGGCCGCCCAACGGCGCCGCCACCTGGATCACATGCCTGGCATGAGCGGCGCCGAAGCGCCCAAGCGGGTAGTAAACGGACCGAATCGGTTTCCCAACATACCGAGCTTCTCTCCATACCAGCTCGCCGGCCGCAGACTCCTGAAGCGCTTCAGCGTCGAGCGGTAGGTCGCTGGTCATGTATCGACTCCTCAGCAAACTCTGTCCGTCCTCGCGCCAAACCTGGGCATACCGAATGAGTTCCCTGATCGAGGCTGCCTCTTCGGGCGTCAGTTCCCATTCGTGAAACGTCATGCCGCCCTCTGGTGAGTCGGTGACGGAGGCGGCCTGGATCGACGCGACATTGAGGATGCTGCCGTTCAGCTCGCGATCCAATACCACGCGCAGAACGAACATGCCCATCGCCGAAATGACCACAAGCGCAGTCGCGATCGTCGCTGAGAACCTGAGCGCGAGTTGAAATCGAAAGGAGGACCTCACTCCGGCTCCTCGTTTTGAAAGATGTAGCCGACTCCTCTGACCGTGTGAACCAGAGGGCCTTCGCCCGCCTCGGCGAGCTTTCGGCGCAGATTCCCGATGTGAACGTCCACGACGTTACTCATCGGATCAAAGGTGAGGTCCCAGACCTTTTCAAGGAGTTCTGTACGCCGGATGACCTGTTCGGGGTGAAGAATGAAGAAATCAAGAAGCTGAAACTCCTTCGGGCTAAGTTTCAGCCGTTTGCCCGCACGGTGCGCCACATGCTTGACCCGATCTACCTCCACATCACCGTAAATGAGCACCTCGCCGCGCCCACTCCCTCCTCGACGAAGTAGCGCCCGCACCCGCGCGAGCAACTCGTCGAACCTGAAGGGCTTGGTGAGATAGTCATCCGCTCCGGCGTCGAGTCCCATGATGATGTCGGCTTCTGAGTCGAGCGCCGTAAGCATGAGTACCGGAACAGAGGAGCCACCGGCGCGGAGCTCCCGCACGAGCTCGAAACCCGTCTTTCCAGGAAGCATCACGTCTACGAGGAGGAGATCATAGTCGTAGACTCGCGCCTTCATCGCTCCATCCGTGGCGTCGAAGGCGACATCCACAGCGTATGTCTCTTCTCGAAGTCCCCGCTCAAGGAAGCTCGCAACCTTCTTGCTGTCCTCGACCACCAAAATTTTCATGCCCGTTCCTCCAGAGGTGCTCGACCGTCGCCGGCCAGGAGAGGCCTCGAAGTCGTCATGACTCCCAGGAAGTCCAGAGCATACATCTTACACATTCGAATACTGATGCGCCCACCGCCGACGGAACCAAGACGTCAGACGTCGCCCCAACGGTTCCACAGCAGGTTGTAAATTGGAGAGAACACCAACCCCGCGTACGCACCGTAGATGAAGGCCTCCCCGAGGCCAAGGAAGAACCCGCCTGCGGTGAGCCAACGAAATCCGGGGAACGCCTGCTCGAGGAAGCGCGTCATGTGCAGGCCCTCGGGTACGACAATCCCGTAGGCAATGCAGACCAAGTAGGTGACCGAGGCGAAGAGCGCAAGTGATCCCGTTACGACCTTAGTGTTGAGCATGGTGACCTCCCGAGCGATGGGCATTGTGACCCCCCGATCCGTGGCTTTCCCTCGAGGATTCGCCGTCATCGGAACCCGGTGGCTGTTCGCTGCCATGTCCACCATGCCCGCAGTGCCCCTTCATGTGCATCGACATGAACAGGATCAGGATGGCGAGCCAAAGCCAATTCGCGCTGACCCATTCCATTTTCTTACCGACCTCCCTTCATATTCAGGCTCCGGGTAAACCCCGACGTGTGCCTGAGTGTGATCAATCTATGCCGGCGTCGAGCGGGGCATCGATGGCTTTCAATGGCACGTACCAACCTGGGTGTTCCTCGAACTTCCTTCGGCACCGATCGGAGCAGAAGAAGTATCTCTTCCCCTGGAACAACAGATTGGCGGCAGCGCCGTCACGTTCAATACTCATCCCACACACTTCGTCGTGCACGTTCATCCGACTGCTCCTCCCAAGGTGGTTACACCCGTTGTTGAATCACCGGTGACACACGCGGTATCCTTATCGCCGGTGCACTGAACATTGGGGGAGGCGAGATAAATTGATGATGAAGCCGCGATGAACGTTCCTTCACGCCGGGCATCGGGGACCACGGCCCTTGACCCGCGCCGGCGGACAGCCCCAGGAGGCTGGTTGGTTGACATCCGGCAAAGGGACGTCCACGATGGGTTCTCAGAGGTGAACGCCACCTCTACCGACTGTGGAATACACGCTTCGGTGCCGAGGGGCGGGAAGGCCGAATGATGGACAATCGGTACGTCTGGATTATCTGGGCAAGCGCCTTCATGATCCCCTGGGTCATCCTGTTCGTCGGTCTTCCACAGCATCGGCGACCTATGCTGTGGGCGAGTGTCTTCACCGCCCCGTTCGGGTTGACCGAGCCCTTTTTCGTGCCCGAGTACTGGAACCCTCCGAGCCTCTTTGATCTTGCGGCCCGGACCGGCTTCGACATTGAAAGCCTGATCTTTTGTTTCGGTATTGGCGGGGTAGGTGCGGTGCTCGTGAATGTGCTGCGGGGAACCAGGACCGCACCCATGGAAGAGCACGAGCGGCACGACCGACGACATCGGTTTCACCGGCCAATCCTGGTGTCGCCGTTCGTCATCTTCCTGGCGCTCTTCTGGTTTCCCTGGAATCCGATCTATCCCGGTATCGTCTCCATGCTCGTCGGAGCCCTCCTGAGCGCATGGTGCAGACCCGACCTCGTGCGCAGCATCGTGGTGGGGGGACTTGTGTTTCTCGTCTACTACGCGGTTTTCCTGTTGGCCCTCGAGTTATCGGCACCCGGATACATCGATTGTTTCTGGAGTTTCGAAAACCTCACAGGCATCTCACTGTGGATATTCCCGCTCGAGGAACTACTCTTTGCACTCGCGTTCGGCTCGTATTGGGCCGGAATCTACGAACACTTCAACTGGCAGCGGATCGAACCGGCCTCGAGTTGAGGCGGATCATCCGTGCCTCAGATGCTGGACTGGGCTGTAGGCGGGCTCTCGCGCCTCCCGAGGCTCGGAATGAAGCGTGGGACACGTGCCGAGTAGGCCCGGTATGCCTCCCCGAAAACCCGTACGGCCTCGCGCTCCTCCGATAACGCCAGGCGGCGATACATGAGTAGGAGTACGGGAAACATCAAGACCGTGAGGATGGTTGGCCACTGAAGCAGAAACCCGAACATGATCATCACGAATCCTCCGTACTGCGGGTGTCGGACACGCTCATAGGGCCCCGTTTCAGCGAGTTCCCCCTCTTGCTGCGCCCGGTATAACACCGGCCAAGCCCTGGCCAGTATTAGGAAACCGCCTCCAATGAAGACCATGCTCATAATGTGGAACGGTCCGAAATGCGGGTTGGAACGCCAGCCGAACATCATCTCAAGAAGGTGGCCCGAGTCGTGGGCGAACCAGTCCACATTGGGAAATCGCGTTTGGAGCCACCCGGAGAGTGCGTAGATCGTGAGCGGGAAGCCGTACATCTCGGTGAATAGAGCCACCAGAAACGCACTGAATGCGCCGAAGGATCTCCAATCGCGCCACGTCGTCGGCTTGAAGAAACTGAACGCGAACAGAATGAAGATCGCCGAATTAAAGACCACTAGAGGCCAGAGTCCGTACTGCCGCATTTTCCCTCCCGGGTCGATGAAGAGCGCTGCAAAACGTAGAGGCTAGTGCCCTGCGCATGAACTATTTGTGAATCCGTGACGACCAGCAGCAATTAGGGATGTAGCCCCCAGTGACCCCGCTCAGTGAGAGCACAGATCTCGCCCCCGCTGGAGCAACCAACGTCACGGTTTTCTCATCGAACGTGGGACTCCTCATGGGCAGCTTCAGCCTTCGTAGCGTCCCCACCACAGCATCTCCCCAATCTCTCGCCCTGACCTTCGATCACCCCGTCATGGGCCCCGTTTCCATGGCGGTAGTCATGGGCTGCGTGGCCACCTCGACCAAGGCGAACGGTGAGGATAATCCACAGGCCAAGAACACCGATAACGATCCAGATCCAGTTGTCTCGAACCCAGTCCACTTCGCACCTCCCTGCCGGTATGCGGGCATCCCAAGCGTACCCGGCCTGATGGAAAGGCTAACCTCAACATCTTGAAGAAATCATGAAGTTCGGATGAATGCTGCTTCAATCCGACTCTGGCGCGTGACGGTCAAAACGCAGAGTTCGGAGTTGCGCCGGCGAACCAAAGAGGGCATTCGTAGAACGCCACGCGCGAAGCTACGCTGACATGGTGTAGCCGTCCGATCTCCTCGGTCCCGCGTGACGAAGTTACCGACGATGCCTCTGAATGAACCGATTACTTTCTCCTTCACAAAGGGCGAGCGATGAAGTCGATGATCGAGATAGCTGGCGCCGGACCCACCGGCCTTGCTGCGGCGCTCACCGTCGCACGTCGAGGGGGTCAGGCGGTCGTGTATGAGCGCCACGCTGATGTAGGGCAGCGCTTCCACGGAGACCCCCAATGCCTGGAGAATTGGACTACCGAGGGAGACGTATTCGAGGAGTTGGCTTCGATCGGAATCCACCCAACATTCGAGCACAAGGGGTTCTCGGAAATGGTGCTATACGATCCCAGCGGACGAGAACACGTTATTCGCTCGGAACGCCCGCTCTGGTACCTGATCCGCAGGGGTCGGAGCCCGGAACGCTCGATCAAGCCATGAAGGCCCAAGCGCTGGACGCAGGTCTGAAGAAAGGGATATTCGTACCTGTTGATCTGGGGTGGGAGGGCCACGATCGCCTCCTGCATGTTCGCCGACTTCCACAACGAGAAGGAATATCTACAACGGACGGTTGAGTTCTTCCGAGAAAAAGTGGGCATCGAGTTAGTCAACGCTCGCCGGTTTGGCGGATTCGGAAACCTCAGGCCCCTGGGCAGGTCTCGGAAGGGAGGCATGCTCTACGTGGGTGAAGCTGCGGGATTCCAGGATGCACTCTTCGGCTTCGGTCTGCGGAACGCCATGTTGTCGGGCCACCTAGCCGCACGCGCCCTCTTGGACGGCCGACCTGCGGACTACGACGCCCTTGTGGGCGATCGGCTAGCTGGCCTCATGAAGGCCTCAGTCATCAAGCGCTACTTCTACGAAAAGCTCGGGAACCGGGGCTACGCGCGGCTCTCCCGAAGAATCGACGGCATGTCGGATGTCCGCGATTGGCTTCGTCGCTCATATGCTCGGCCGAGCTGGCTAGGGTCACTGTTCGATCCGCTCGCCTGCCGCAAGCTCGCCCGCGCCCCGCTTGTCGCCGACTGCGTCGAGGGTTGCGACTGCACGTGGTGCCGATGCGCGGATTCGGCCCATCCGTTGTGAGGACAATGGTCATCCCGCCGACCGGATCTCGCACCACCTGATTGATTCCCTGGTCTCAGGTACACGAAATCCTCATTCCCAGTCCAGGGCGCCCTTCTTCCACATGTACACGAATGCAACGCCCAGAATGCCGACGAAGGTCAGCCCTTCGATAAATCCGAAAACGCCGAGCTCCCGATAGGTCACCGCCCAGGGAATCAGAAAGATCGTTTCGATGTCGAAGACGAGGAACGCTATCGCGAATACGAAAAACTTGACTGTGAACCGCCGGCGAGTATCTCCGAGAGGGATCATCCCCGACTCGTAAGGCATATCCTTTTGCGGGGTCGGTCGCCTCGGATTGAGCATTTGCGACATCATCATCATCATGGCGGCGTTCAGCCCGGAGGCGATGATGAGAATCAGAAGCGGAAGGTAGGATGAGCGCATTCGGGAGTCCTATGTCCGGCCAGGGCGTCTCGGGCCTGGCCGAATGCAGAAAGGTGTTTCGCGCGGGGAATCTTCATCATTCTCGTCGGACGCTGAGTTCGAAACGTCGCATACCAGAATCTCACACCGCCCAAACGTCGGCCCAAGAAGAGCAGGTGTCGCAACGAAGCGCTTCAAACCGCGCGTCATCGGGAGGGCCTCGGGTAATACATCAGCGCATGTGCCGGTAGAAGAGGTCGACCAGCTCCTCGCAAGCGGTCTCTGCTGCCTCACCGCCCTCGACGATGGCGTGTGTTGCACACCCCTCGAGGTGGTTGACGAAGAGTTTCTTCTCGGCGGCCTGGAGCCCCGCACGCACGGCAGAGAACTGCTGGAGGATCTCTGGGCAGTAGCGCTCTTCCTCGATCATCCGGGAAAGGCCCTCTACCTGTCCGCGAGCGCGAGCGAGCCTCGTGAGGAGGTCTCGCTTGGTCTCCGACTCGATCCCCATCCCGTGGGGTGTGCAATGACCAGACATGGTAGCATTCTCGCTGTGATAGTATACCCCCCTAGGGTATGCCAACGAGGGCGTCACGTCAACCGGGGGGCGCACGGGATGTGGACAAAAGTTTACCCTGGATCTGGACATCGGAGGCCGCCGGCCGAGCTACGGGCCCCAACCCAGCACGTCCCGGATGATCTTCTGGTGGTGGTCGTTGTGGATCACCGCGAACCGTAGCCATTGCGCCGGGTTGAGGTTGCCAAACGCGAAGTGACTTCGTGTGGCGCCCGACGCCTGCAGCCGCTCGATGGACCCTGTTAGTCCCACCACCCGCCCCCTGATTTCTCGAAACCTCGCCGCGAGTTCCTCGGCGCTCGTCCCCTCGGGACGGGTTCTCTCAGGGGCCTTGCCCCGACCTCTGGGGAATGCCCCAGCGAGCAGCACGATCCACCCGACCAGGCTGGGGCGACCGCCTGTATCGAGGCTGGGGTCTCCGTCGCCGGCTCGCTCGATCCAACTTACGATTCCCCCGTTCGTGATTGAAAGATGCTCCAGGTGGTCCTTGACGCTCCACCTGGAGACCGTCGGCACCGACGCCTCGTACACGGTCGGATCTGAGGCCTGCTGGATCTCGAGGTCCAAGCTCGTCAGGAGCGCGGCGTGGGCCCGAAGGAGCTTGTGGAGGTTGGGAGTCATCGGTGCCTCATGGCCTGGGGTTACGCTACCCTACCCCGATAGGCCGGTGGCAGTTCTGATGCCAGTTCGGGCTGCGACGCCTCGAGCCCACCCGCTGCGTTCGGGCTCGCATTCAATTTGAACCCACATCGACCATGTCGAGCCATGTGACTTACTGGACAACGTATTTCTCGCTGTCGTAGGTTGCTCCCAGGTGTCTGAGATTCGTAGACTTAGCGGCACTCGATTGTCACATGGGCCCGACGGAGAAGACCGATGCGTACGTTCCTGATGTTCGTCACACTCACCGCCGCTGCATCCCTGGGAACGCTGACCGTCCCAGAACCTGCGACAGCCCAGGACGTCGACATCGTCGGCACGTGGGTGCTGAACCGCGAAAAGAGCGACGACCCGCGCGAGGTCATGTCCCGGGGTCGCAATCGCCCCGCCCCGCCCCGCCCAGGCGCCGGAGGGGGCAGGCGGCGAGGAGGAGGCACGCAGGCCCCCCCGCCAAGGCCAGACGCGGGAGACCGGCTGCTTCAACAGCGGCTCATGCGCCCCGTGATGGAGCTCTCCATCACCAGGACGGACTCGACGTACATCTTCGCTTCATCCGGTGAGAAATTCATGGAGCACTTCGTTGACGGCCGTAAGATCGAAGCGGCCATCACCACCGATCTCCAGATCGAGATCAAGGCGGAGTGGAAGAACAACGCCCTCGAGATCGAGACCCGGGTCAGCGGCGGGGGACGGCTCAAAGAGAGGTACGAGATCGACGAAGACACAGGCGAACTGAGGGTGGAGTTCGACCTCAACAACTCACGCATGAAACAGAGATTCAAGCTGAAGCGGGTCTACGACCGTAGGGAAGCGAACTAGGCCCCAAAGAGAAAACCCCGCAGCGTGCGAAGACGCTACGGGGCTTTCTCTTGCTCCAGTGGAGCCAGCCGGGATCGAACCGGCGACCTCCGGCTTGCAAAG
>JAZDDA010000124.1:0-23853 GCA_036679625.1 Gemmatimonadota bacterium
CTTCGAATTAAACCACATGCTCCACCGCTTGTGCGGGCCCCCGTCAATTCCTTTGAGTTTCAGCCTTGCGACCGTACTCCCCAGGCGGGGCACTTAATGCGTTAGCGACGACACCGAACACGTCAATATGCCCGGCATCTAGTGCCCATCGTTTACGGCGTGGACTACCAGGGTATCTAATCCTGTTTGCTCCCCACGCTTTCGCAGTTCAGCGTCAGTTTTGGCCCAGCTAGCCGCCTTCGCCACAGGTGTTCTTCCTGATATCTACGCATTCCACCGCTACACCAGGAATTCCGCTAGCCTCTACCAATCTCAAGTCTGCCAGTTTCTTCTGCATTCCACGGGGTTGAGCCCCGGGTTTTCACAGAAGACTTAACAGACCGCCTGCCTGCGCTTTACGCCCAGTAATTCCGAACAACGCTTGCGCCCTCCGTCTTACCGCGGCTGCTGGCACGGAGTTAGCCGGCGCTTCCTCTGGGGGTACCGTCAGCCGGAAGCAATATTAGTGCAACCGGTGTTCTTCCCCCCTGACAGTGGTTTACACCCCGAAAGGCTTCCTCCCACACGCGGCGTCGCTGCGTCAGTCTTTCGACCATTGCGCAATATTCCCCACTGCTGCCTCCCGTAGGAGTCTGGGCCGTATCTCAGTCCCAATGTGACGGGCCGTCCTCTCAGACCCGCTACGCGTCGTAGCCTTGGTAAGCCATTACCTCACCAACTAGCTGATACGTCGCGACCCCCTCCTCGGGTGAGAGCTTGCAAGCAGAGGCCCCCTTTTATCCAAAAGCCATGCGACTCTTGGACAATATGCGGTATTAGTCCAGGTTTCCCCGGGTTATCCCCCTCCCAAAGACAGGTTGGTCACGTGTTACTCACCCGTTCGCCACTCGGCTACAGCGGTGCAAGCACCACTGCTCCTCGTTCGACTTGCATGTGTTAAGCACGCCGCCAGCGTTCGTCCTGAGCCAGGATCAAACTCTCCATTGAATAGAAATAGCTTGAACAGCTCATTTGAACGCATGACCTGTATTACTGATAGATCATCCGTTCGGATATCTACGTTTTTGACCCATCCGTGCTAGGCACGGCCAGGGCGAGACGTAGTGCTCGCCCCTAATGGGCCCGCTTACTACCTCAAGACCTCGATTTTCAAAAAGCTCATTTCGTCTCTGAGAGACGACGCTCGAAAGAATCCGAAGAATCTTTCGAGCAGAACGCAGCGGCCGCCTTTTCATTCAGCGACTCGCTGCGAGGACTCAAGGATACACAAGGCAATAGGGGGTGTCAACACCCACCGGGACTCTTTTTCTCTGAGCTCTGAGTCACCCAAAGCTCGTCGTCCCCGGCCTGCAAAATACACAGCAAATCCTCATCCCATTCCGGCATGGAAATGGACACCGTTCTTCGAAAAAAACGGCGCCAACCCCCGCTGGAAGGGTGGATGACCGGAATTGAACCGGCGACCTCCGGAACCACAATCCGGCGCTCTAACCAACTGAGCTACACCCACCGTCGCTCCTGCTCAAACCCGGGGAGCATTCCTGCATTCCTGCAACTGCGAGGCTCCCCGGTCTGGCAGGGGAAAAGCTAGTGCGTTGGAGCACATGAGTAAACGGGTAACGCCTGGATTATTCTCGCCAGAAATCGAGAGGGCCAGCAGTGGGCCACGCGGCGATGGGGGCTTACCTTTTGGGTCTCTCTCACCCCCTACCGAGAACCCCATGCCAACTCAAACCATCACATTCCCGGGACACGACGGCCAGAGCCTCTCTGCGCGGCTCGAGCTGCCTACCGGGGGCATGCCCCAGTCCTTTGCGTTGTTCGCCCATTGCTTCACCTGCACCAAGAACATCCGCGCGGCCACCAACATCAGTCGGGCACTCGCCCACAAGAACATCGGAGTGCTCCGATTCGACTTCACGGGGCTCGGAGAGAGCGAGGGTGATTTTTCGGATACGAACTTCTCCTCCAACGTCGAAGACGTCGTGGCTGCGGGGCATTACCTCGCCGAGCACTTCAATGCCCCCGCCCTCCTGATCGGGCACTCCCTTGGGGGAGCGGCCGTGCTCCAGGCTGCCCAGTCCCTTCCCTCGGTGAAGGGTGTGGCCACGATCGGCGCCCCCTCCGATCCGGCTCATGTCCTCGGGCACCTCAAGGACTCGCTGGACATGATTCGCGAGGGAGGTGAGGCCGAGGTGCTCCTAGCCGGCCGACCCTTCCGGGTGAAGCAGCAGTTTGTAGATGACCTCTTTGCATCGAAGCCCGAGGAGGCCGTCCGGAAGCTGGACCGGGCCCTTCTTCTGTTCCACTCCCCCGTCGATGAAACTGTGGGAATCGAGAACGCAGCCCGTCTCTATGAGATGGCCAAGCATCCCAAGAGTTTCGTTTCGCTGGATGACGCCGACCATCTCGTATCGAGGGCAGAGGACTCTGCCTACATCGGAGAGGTGCTGGCGGCATGGGCGCGCAAGTACGTCGACGTCGACGCCCCAGCCCCGCACGAGGGGCACGATCACGCCGGCGAACGTGTGGTCGCCGAGGTTGGCGCCGAGGGCTATCAGACCGAGATCTGGGCGAAGGGGCACTCACTGCGGGCCGATGAGCCAGCCTCTCTCGGAGGAACCGATACCGGCCCGACACCCTACGACCTGCTGCTTGCGGGCCTCGGAGCGTGCACCGGGATTACGCTCAGGATGTACGCCGATCGAAAGGCCTGGCCCCTTGAGGGCGTACGCGTCTCGCTCGATCACGCAAAACAGCACCTGGCGGACTGCGAGAACTGTGACGATGACGAGTCCCGAGTGGACCGCATGACCCGTCGCATCGAACTCACGGGCCCACTGAGCGACGAGCAGCGCGCTCGGCTCATGGAGATCGCAGATCGGTGCCCCGTCCACAAAACGCTGGAGGCGGGTACGCGGATCTCGACCGAAGAGGTCGGCTAGAGCACCCGCCGTCCTACGAGGGGTCCAGCTCTCCGAAGCCTGCGGGCGGGTGTCTGTGCGCGGTGGCCTGCTCGTAGGCATACGCCAACTGAAAGAGCAGACCCTCGGAGTAGGGCCGACCCAGTAGCTGGAGCCCAGCCGGAAGGTCTCCGTAGGTGAAACCCATCGGAACCGTGATGGCCGGCAGCCCGGTCGCTGGAGCGATCACCTGGCTGTTGTCCCCGCGGTACTCCTCGCGTCCGCGGTCGAGCGGAGCGGGAGGGTTGGTCCACGATGGATAGGCGATCGCGTCCAACTCAGCCGCGTCCATCGCCGCTACGAGGTCTGCACGGAAGGCCTGCCTCGTAGGATGCTCGAAGAAATCGGGGCACGCCGGATCCCGGTCCCTGGGGTGGACGTCGAGCGGTCCGGCGGCGAAGAAGCGCAGGCCGGCCTCCGACTCGGGTGCGAACTGGCCGGATTCGAGCACCTCGGCGACGTCGTGGATCGGAACGTCCGCTCCGCGAGTCTGCAGATACACATACATGTCGTACCTGAAGCGAGCGCAGAAATTGGGAGCGTCGAGGTGCGTCTGGAAGTTCTCCAGAGCGAATGGATCGATGATCTCGGCGCCCGCGGCGAGCAAGTCGTTGAGGGCGGCCTCGAATCGTGCGATCACCGCCGTATCCGCATCCTCGGTGTCTACAAGGGCGCGGAAGACCCCGATGCGCTTCCCCTGCAGCCCGTCGGCGTCGAGAAAGGCGGTATAGTCGTCCTCTTTGTGGCCTCTACCATCCTCGGTGTAGGGGTCGGCGGGGTCATACCCGGCAACGACGTTGAACACCCGCGCTGCATCTTCGACCGTGCGGGTGAGCGGCCCGGCAATGTCCCGATCGAATGCGAGCGGAATGACGCCGTCTCTGCTCGTGAGCCCGATGGTGGACCGGATGCCAACGAGGGAAAGGTGCGAGGCGGGGCCCCGGATCGAGTTCCCGGTGTCGGAGCCGAGTCCTGCGACACCGAAGCTTGCAGCAACCCCCGAAGCGGTCCCCCCGCTCGAGCCGGCCGGAACGTGATCCAGCGAATAGGCGTTGGCGGTGGTGCCGAAGGATGAGCTGATCGTCTGGCGAGGGCTGAACGCCCATTCTGCCATGTTCGTCTTGGCGACAACGATCGCGCCCTCTTCGCGAATGCGGCGCACCATGAATGCGTCGTCGGGAGGCAGCTGCCCCAGCAGAGCAGACGAGCCTCCGGTGGTCGCGAGATCGTGGGTGTCGAAGTTGTCTTTCACCAGCATCGGCGCGCAGAAGAGCGACCCCATCTCGTCACCCCGGGCAAGCGCGGCGTCGATCTCGTCAGCCCGAGTCAACGCCTCGGGGTTCACCACGGTGATCGCGTGAAGGCCGGTGGGCTCGTCGTACGCCGCGATGCGGTCCAGGTAGCTCTGCACAACCATCCGGCATGTCGTTCGGCCATCACGGATGGCGTCCTGCACCTCGGCGATCGTGGCCTCGACAACCGCCATCGGCTCTGGGGGAGGCGCGCAGGCCAGGGACAGGGACAGCGAAAGGACCGAAACAGCGGTAAGAATCTTCATGCGGGCATTCTAGGAGACACCGGCCCTTCCCTGCAAATCCGCCGGGAGACGCTGAGGCTCTCGCGGTAGAATTTTCTTGTGTCAGGCCCAACCCGCATCAACCTTATTCGCGGGCACAGCCTGTTTCCTGACTCCAATCGGAGGTCTCGCATGAACGTTGGAAAGCTTCTCTCGGCGACTGCGGTGGTGGGGATTGTCGTCAACGTCTTCGACTACGTGCTACACGACATGATCCTGAGTGGGGTGATCTACGACGGCCTTGCCGACGTCCTGCGGCAGGACGTTTCAGTCGCCGCCATAGTCGCCGGTGAGTTCGTGGCGGCCCTCGTGTTCGTCTGGGTCTACGACAAGGTGAGGGGGAGCTTCGACTCGGGCATGGCCGGCGGCGCAGTGTTTGGCCTTTACGCAGGAATCCTGGTCGCCTTCCCCGCCTTCATCTTCGACCACCTCCTCCTCACCGGGTTTACCTACGGGCTTGCATGGACCTGGACACTTTCCGGGATCGCATGGGGGGTCGTCGCCGGTGCGACTGCCGGAATGATGTACGGTGACGACGGAGCGGGCGCCTCCGAGCCTGCAGCTGCTGACGCGGGCGGCTTCGCCGGCTAACGATCGCTGCACTTTGGTAGGACTACACGGGGGCACGGGACTCGGAAGGGTTTCGTGCCCCTGTGAGAGACCCACCTTCCGGCGATCTCCGGATCGACCCGGCTTCCGGAGCGGTCGGCCAGGCCAGAATTGTGGTGCTGGTGGGCCAGGAGGAAGGGCGAAATTGGGTGGCACATCTCGACGAGCTTCGGGCCAGAGGTTGCGTTCGGTAGAATGACTTCGTCGCTCATGCGCAACTTTATCTAAGCCGCGTAAATAACTGAGGGGCCTTCTCTTACCACAACGCGCCCGGCTGGACTTGAACCAGCGACCTACGGATTAGAAGTCCGTTGCTCTATCCAACTGAGCTACGGGCGCAAGAGCGGGCCAGCCCATCGTTTGCGGGTCGACCCGCAGGACTGTATTGGGATTCCCGGAAAGCGTCAACGCCGTCTGAAGGAAAAATTCCCTGCGACCTCGCCGGTGCAGTCGCTCGCGGTCGCAAGTCCCGAGAAGAGTCCCTCCTCCGCAGCGAAGGTGCCGTCGAGCCTGGCCTCACCCGGGCATTGAACATCATAGTCCAGGCGCAGCTGGATTCCATCGATGTCCACGAACCCCTCGCCGCTGGCTGAGATGCCGAACTCAGGTGCCGAAAACGTCACCTCGAGCTCGGATCCATCCTGTATCATCTCGAGCGTACCGGGGATGACGGTCCCCTCAAGATCGAGCTGCCCGTCGTACACCCCTGCCACACGAGGATTTATGGGGCCGGAGTTCGTTTGCGATCCGGAGCTCGCACACCCGAAGGCGAGCACGAGCGTTGCAGCCGACACCGTGAACGAGGAAATGCGCTGGAAGCGACTCATGGTTTCCGCAGCGTTTGGGAGTTCAGGTAATCTGTCGTAAGGTTCGGCCTGGGGCTCGCGGGGGCAAGCTGGCTATCGCTCACCCTGCTCCAGCAGGACCTCCGCGAACGCAATCTCCTCGGCGGCAAGCACAAAGACCGTCGACGGCATATCGCTGGATCTGTCGAGCATCTCGTCGTAATAGGTCTGGAAATCATCCCCAGGTTCGGCCATTCCGAGGAAAACCAGATCGGCGTCAGCTGAAGAGCTCCGAAGGATTTCGGCAAAGGGACGCCCCCCGGAGACCAACACCTCAGGGGTCACCCCCGTGCGGGTCCGATCGACGAGTCGCCTGAGGTTCTTGAGCGCCCCTGCAGCGGCCTCCTCCGTGGGTACGACCATCTTCACCCGCACCTCCACATTCTTCCAGGTAAGGCTCGTCTTCAGGAGATACGCCAGGATCATCATGAGGCCGCCATTCCCCTGGAGGCCGCCCCACCAGACGTCGATCGTGCTCCGCTCCCCGAACTCTCGCTCTTCGTTTTCGCGCACGATTATTACGTTGCGCTGCGCGGCATGGAATCGACTCACCATGTCGCAGTACGCCTTCCGGTTCTCAGGGTCCTTCGAGTGACCGAGCAATATCGTGTTGGGGACGAGCGCACCGAGACCGTAGGCTTCCACCAGGCGATCTGCGCCCGTGTACACATCTGGAGCCGAGACGACCCGCACGAGCGCCTGCACCCCGCGGCGGGCCATGTAGTCCCGGATGTTCGACTCCATGGCCAACTTCCGCTCGCGCTGAACGGCCTCCTCGGGCACCACGGTGGCAACGCTCACCAACCCCCTGCTGTGTGAGAATCCGTTCGCCAGATCGATGAGATGCCACCGCTTTTTCGGCGCTCCAGAGAATACCAGAAGGTGCGGCCGCCAGTTCTTGGGATCCGGTTCACCGCGGAGCTGAAGAAGGCCGGCCCTCGTGAGCGCCATCCAGATGCCGCGCCGTACATCTCCCCAGGCCACCTCGAGCCCCTGCCGCTCCAACCAGAGGAAGATCCCGAGCACGAATACGGCTGCCACGCCCGTAGCACGGGCATTGATCAGGAACATCACCCACCCGCATCCAACCGCACCGATGAGGGACAGCGACCAATGAACGCGAAAGGTGGGGCGGTACGAGGGGCTCTCGAGGAAGCGCTCAAGCCCCGCAGCGATGTTCAGCACCCCGTACGTCGTGAGGAAGAACATCGTCAGGACGGGCGCAATCATGTTCAGGTCGCCGACCCAGACCGCCACGAGCGCGATTCCGAGCGTGACGGCCGTGCCGATCCGCGGAGTGTCGTCGGGGCCACTTCCCCGCCCCACCCACCGTAACCAGCTCGGCAGTACACGGTCTCGCGCCAAGGCCTGGAGCACCCGAGGCGCACCCAGAAGGCTGCCCATCGCACTCGAGAGCGTGGCCCCCCAGACTCCGAGGAGGATGGCGTTACCCCACAGTGAAATCCGCTGCATGACCAGTGGATCCGAAGCCAGGGTCTGAGCGTCGACGCGCGTCACGAGTAGGATGGGTAGGGCCATATAGACGACGTAACCGGCTCCGACAGCCCAGAGTGTGCCCCGGGGAATCGAGTAGGATGGGTGCTGCAGATCCCCCGACATGTTTACGCCGGACATGATGCCGGTAACCGCAGGGAAGAAGACCGCGAACACGACCCAGAATCCCGCTGGATTGTCGACCACACCCCCGAAGTCACCCGCCGATGCCGCAAGGGGCTCGCCAAACGCCAACGACACGAGCGAGAGCAGAATCGCCCCCATGACCACGTACTGAGCCCGGATCGCGGCGCGGGCTGAGACCAGACCGAGAATCGCGATGAGGACCGTGACCACGATCCCCACCGTACGCTGGTCGAGCGAGGGGAAGGTGCCCGCGAGGCTCTCGGCGAACCCGACCGTGTAGAGGGCCACAGAGATCGCCTGGGCCAGGAAGAGGGGGATGCCGACCGCCCCCCCCGTCTCGACCCCAAGGGAGCGCGAGATCATGTAGTAGGCCCCGCCGGTGCGCACGCGCTGATCCGTCGCGATAGCAGAGATTGAGAGACCCGTCAGGAAGGTGATCCCAGTCGCAAGCGTGACGATCAACAGCGTTCCTACGAGCCCGACGTTGGCCAATACCCAGCCGAACCGCAGGTACATGATGACGCCGAGGATCGTGAGGATCGACGGTGTAAACACCCCACCAAAGGTCCCCAACCCACCCGGGCGCCCGGTCACGACCTCCTGCTGGCCCGCGTTGGCTGCGGCCCCGGAAGCCTTCATCGCTCTAGGTCCATCACGAGTTAGTTGGACCCGCCGGATGGAGTATTGGCCCTGAAGAAGGCCGCGCAACTGGCCGGATTGTCACCCTTCCCCATCGTGAGACTCAAGACGTTGGCGAGCCAGTTTGGACGCCGTCCTGACGGCGCGAAGCCCTCCTGCGCTACCGTGAAGAGGGCGTCCTCTCCCGGAAACCGTACCAGCGTGGCCTTAACAGTTTCGAGCCACCCCGCGTAATTTTCGTCGGGCCCAAAGACGATACTGTGCGCGTTCAGGCACGGAACGAGCGTGCTTGTGAGCGCGAGGAACTCCCACCGCAACCCTCGAAGCGCGGTCTCGTCTGCGGCAATCTCGACGAGGAGCGAGAGGTTGCTCTGGAGGCTGGAGCCGAAGTTGCTGGGCAGGTGCGAATGCGCCCGTTCGATAGCCTCGCGAGCCTGCCGAAGTGCGTTCGCCGCGGCCGTGCGCCCCGCCGCGGTGTAGAGCTCCTCCAAGGCTCGCCCGCCATCTTCGATAAGGACGAACCCGATGAGGTTGTCGATAAGCGCTGGGCCGTCGTCGGCCAGGATGAACCCAACCGATATCACCTCCCTCAGAATCAGCTCCGCCGCAGCTACATCGCCGCCCGCGTACGCGGCACCCGCGAGGCCAATGTGCGCATAGGCGCTGTTCCTCAGTTGGGTAAAGTGCGGCATCGGGAGCGAGTACATCGCGACATCCGGAGGGAGCGGAAGCTCCAGTCGACCTCCAACGATATCCGCCGGCCAGGAACGGGCAACGCGCGAGAACAGCTCCCGCCCGGGGTGATCCTCCAACTGCAAGAGATAGGCCCGAGACGCTTCGTCCATCTCCATCCTGAAGACCGTGTTACTCCAATCCCACGGCGCGACACCGCCGACGAGATTCGGATCCCCAGCCTCGGGGATCCAGGGCACAGAAATGATCGTATCGGGCCTCCGCTCGAGGCTCACCTGCTCCCGCAGTTGGCCAACCAGAATCAGGTCTCGGACCAAAGCCCCTGCCGCCCCAGGGCTCACATCGCCCTGGGCCGGCAACCGGTATGGTCTGTACGCCTCGACCATGGCCCCGCGCTTCTGGGTACGGGCAAACTGCGGAATCGATACCGACCCGAGCACTGGCCCAACCGTAGAGGCGGGGACAACGGTGATCGCGGGCAGAATGGCGAGCGCTGCGAGGACCGACACCAACCAGGCGGCCCGTCGCAAGGTGCCGGATCGGTTGAGCTGCGCGGCTCCCCCAACGAGTTCCTCGTACGCGGCCTGCCAGGCCCGAA
Organism: Gemmatimonadota bacterium; assembly: GCA_036679625.1. GTDB lineage: Bacteria > Gemmatimonadota > Gemmatimonadetes > Longimicrobiales > Gaopeijiaceae > JAZDDA01. The sequence goes on from JAZDDA010000124.1 coordinate 9,565, forward strand.
CTCCCTTGGCTTCGAGGTCGGATGTCCAGGTGTGTCTGTACCAGATCCGGCGAGCACGCGAAAGCCAGCGGCGCTGGACGAATCCAAGACCGAAACCTACGGAGGCAAGGATCGCCGGTGGAAGAAGCGTCCCCCACGCCAACCCCGCCGGGGATAACAGCCCCGCCGCCGCAAAGATGACCGCGATCGAAAACCCGACCGAAACCCACAGCGCCGATACGAGGTGGAGCCCCACGATCCAGAGTCGCTGACGCGCCGCCCGCCATCGCTCGCGGGGCTCGAGCACGGAGAACTCACGGGCCCCCTGAATCAGGAAGCCCGTGTCTCGGCTTGCGTCGGCCGCGACGAGCGCCACCGTCCCCCACGAGTACCCCTCTAGATTCGCTCGTGCAGCTCGGCGGAAGATTCGGGCGAGGGCCACGTAGGCCTCGAGTAGAAGGGCGATACCCAGCGCTGAGCTCGCGAGGAGAATCCACCACGCCCCCTCGAAGGGCCCGAGACTCCAGAACACGCCCTCCCTCGTGATCGCGACGAGCAAGGGCAAGACCAGGAACAAACCCGCGGCCGCCGCCCTACGGATGACGTGCCAGAGATCCCCCTGGAGCCGCTCGAGGCCAGGAGGAGGCCACGCCAATCCGGGCCGTTCGGTCGCCTCGGCGTGGTAGATATGTTCCGCGTCATCAACAGAGGACGGAAACATGGTCAGCGAATGCGCTTGCGGATCGTCATCTACCCTCGCGTCGACGTCTCTCTGCAATGATCCGGTCGATCTCCTCCATCGAGACCTCGTTCAACCGGAATGGTGCCTCAGCAGATCCGACTGCTGCAGCGGGCGAAGGCAGCGAGTAGGGCTCCGCCGCATCCAGGTTCACCACGTACCCAAGGTCCTGCATCGACCCGATGGTCACCCGGCTGATTGGGTTCGGGCCGGGGTTGATGAAGCCGGTCATGATTTCGTTGTCGAACACCGACTCACGCCAGTGGGAGTCTCTCGTACCGCCCCCACCCGTATTCGCCACGGGAACCGGGTTGGCAGCCACGCCTCCGAGGGCCAGGAACTCCGCGATGGCGGTCACGCCGGTGAAGAAGGGATCCCCACCGCGCTGTCCCGTGAGCAGGTTCCTGTCGAACCAAATCGTTCCGAACCCCAGCACGTGCCCCATCTCGTGGAAGATGACTTCGTCGAGGCGTCCGGCGAGCTCGAGATTCCGGATATCGACTCCATCAAACCGCATCGCACCTGCGGCGGGCAACCCACTCAAACGCTCCGCAGAACAGGGGCCTGCGGAGCCGAGAACCCCACCAACTCCGTCGATGTCTACGACGGCGGCGAAGAGAAGTAGATCGTCCACCACCTCGTCCACGGCCGGCTGCCCTGTGATGCATTCATCTTCAGGCAGGTTTACCTGGATGTCCTGAATGTCACCGATGAGGATCTGGCGCCACCGGAGCGCTGCGTCGTTAAAGGCATCGCGCTGTCGCTGCGACATGGGGCTGACGAACCGGATGTCGATGTCGAAGTCGCCGGTGGGGAGCGGTGCCGCACCCTCTGCGGTGAAGGTCACCGCTGGCAGCCCCCCAACGCTCGCGTCCATCGTGTTCGATCCGGGATTCGGTCCGAGCGTCCACCCGTCCGGGCTCGCGGTACCCTGAAGGCTCGTCGGCTGTGTCCCACCCTGAACGGTGCCACCTCCCCCCGTCACCGCGAAGGTCACGTCGGATCCCGGCACCGGATTTCCGGCGGCGTCCTGGACGGTCACCTCCAGCTCCTGGGAGACAGCCTGACCCGGCTCGGCGGTTTGAGTATTTCCGAAGGTGATCGCGATGGAGGCGGGTGGACCCACCACGGAGGTGGCGTTCGCGGTAAGGGCCACCGGCGTCAGACCCACGATTGTGCCCGTACCCTGATTCGTCCCCAGGTTCGGCCCGAGTACCCACATCGACTTCGCATCGCCAAGGGAGTCCGAGGCAGAGACCGAAGGCTCAAAGAACCCACCACCGGCCGTTGCTCCCCAGGTGACCTCGACGCCGACGATGCCATTCCCGAAGGCGTCGGTAACCCGCACGACTACCGAATCCCCAAGGGGAAGGCTCCCCACGCCGCTCTGACTATTCCCTGATAAAGCCGAGGCGAGGGAGGCCGGTCCGGGGAGCACATCTGCGTTGATGACTGCGGGGATGAGCGTATCGACCAACACCTCAAGCTGTGAGACCCCAGCCACCGTCCCGAGCGTCCAGACCGCAGAGGCCCTACCCGTGGAGTCCGCCGGCACCGACGCCGGGTCAACACTGCCACCGCCCGAAAAAACCGAGAAAGCGACCGCAAGATCCGGAATCGGATTCCCAAAGGCGTCCTGCACCTCCACGACGATGGGAGCCGGTAGAACGCTCTCCACCGAACCGGACTGCCCCGTCCCAGAGACGGCAACGACAACGCTCGCGTCACCCAGCGTTGCGGTAGCGGGGATCTGAACAGAGACACCCCCTGCCGTGGCCTGAAGCCGCTGCGTGCCCACGATTCCCCCCAGCGTCCACTGGGTGAGGGCCACCCCGTCGGCACCGGTGGTGACGGTCGAAGGATTGACGGAGCCGCCGCTGATAGGCGCAAACACGACCCGGAACCCCGAAATGGGCTGGCCCCCAGATCCGAGTACGGTGACGCCTGTCGTTAGCGTCCCCCCCACCTGAGCAGTGAGCGGTCCACCCGACTCGACCAACGAAGCCGGCTGCGGCGTTGGCGTTGGAACGGTCGGTGTGTCGCCATCGCCGCCGCCACATGCGGTGACAGCGAACAATGCTGCGAGGACTGCAGAGATCGGGAAGCGGGTGGAGCCACTCATTTTGTACCCTCTTGGAGATTCGGCGGAGCAAAGCCATCCACTGCGGACAGCCTCAATCAGCTTCATTATACAAGCCGAGTACCCTGAGTTCCTAGCCTCTGGAGACGCCTGGTCAGGGATTTGAGGAACGCAACGGCCCCACAGCATATGCCGTGGGGCCGCGCGGTCGAATCATTTCGCCTCAGTAAGGAGTGCGTCCGCCTACTTGCTCGCGTCTTCCAGAGCACCCAACCAAAGGGATGTGGTCAGCGACGCGCCGAGCGAGACGATGACGGCCTGGATGTATTCGGTCTGGCTGAACCCGCCATTCACCAGTGAAAACAACGCCAAGCCGACGAATAGGGAGAACGTCAGACCCACCAGGTGACGCATGATTCCCAGGAGGCGGTTCGTCATCGCCTCCACCAGGCTGGCACCCTCGTTCGCGCCCGAACTTCTGTGGATCAGGATCGTGAATAGTGTGAATAGCATCCACGCCGGGCCCCAGTCACCTCGCGGGATATCCTGCAGGTACTCCCACCCGTACCCAATCTTGAACCAGAGGTACGAGAACACACCCAGAACAGCCCAACTGACTAGCGACTTTGCCATCTTATTCTCCGCGGTTGAAGCGTGAGTGCTGCGACGGCTCATTGGCGGGTAGGTCGGCATGAGCACCGATACTCTACGTCGGGGCAGTAACTTTGTTCAAGGGTTTTCTTGCGCCGAACCGGAGCATAAGCACGATGAACGGCGGACCTCGGGCTTCCAGGCTTGTCGATCACCTTGAACACGGATGCAAGCCTTAACGCTTGGGGACCCCAACGCATCCTAGTATGTATTAGGGCCTTGGCGGCGCAATTCGCCGTGCCAGCCGTGACCACCACCAACCGCGAGCGACGATGATGACCACCTCACCTCACCCCCCTCAGGCTGCACTCCTTCCCTCGGTGAACCCGGCCACGCGTATGGTGATCGCCCTCCTGATGACGGTTACCCTCGGTGCGTGTGCCTCAACTGGTGCCGGTAGGAACCCCCAGCGCACCGCTCCGGACGGGTCCAATGTCACCAGGACTGAGAGCGGCGACACGGATCTGGCAATCTACTCCCGGCCCGACGGCACCGAACGCACGGTCGGTGCTGGGATCGACTTCGTGTGGGCAGTGATGCCCGCCGTGTACGCACAACTCGAGATTCCCCTGTCGCTCTCGGATCCGCGGATCAAGGAGCTCGGGAACCGGGGGTACAGAGCCCGCCGGATCGAGGGCGGTCGCATGTCGAAGTTCTTCCGCTGCGGCCAGAGCATGACGGGATCGCGGACCAACGAATACGATATTACTCTGTCCGTCGTCACGATCCTGACCGAGGCCCCGGACGGCGAAACCTTCATGAAGACCACCGTCGACGCACGAGGCCGACAGAGAGCAACGAACGCGATTCCCGTCAACTGCGAGACGACGGGCGCCCTGGAGGAACGTCTCGCCGACGTCGCGAGGAAGCTCGTCGCGGAAAAGATTTCAGGGGGGATCTAGAAGCGGACCACCCATCCACCTCCGCCCAGCATGCCGGCAGAGTCCGAGATGTGTGCAGCGAACTCGTAGTCGAGCATGTCTCGAACGAGCCCGCGAAGCACGGCTTCCCCTTCTGAGCCGGTGCCCTTCCCGGTGATGAGGTGCACCACGCGCCCCGCCGAGATACGCGAGTGGGTGGTGAGGAAGTCACGCACACGAGGCCGAGCCTGTGCCGACGTGAAGCCGTGCAGATCGAGCTTGGCGACGGGCATCTCACTCAGGAGTTTGGCGACACCCGTCAGCTCGGGTAGCTCGACATCCTCGTCTTTCACCCTTCCTCTGCGACGCCTGCTCACCTTGGCTTTCCCCCCGCTTCCTCGATGGATGGATCAATCAGGAGTACCACGCCGAAAATGGCAACAGACCTGACAGCGAGCAATCCGTCCGTCCTTCTCCTTGGCGCTACGCTCACGCTGCCGACTGCCACAAATTCCCAGGATGCCCCCCTCCCCGACTCGCTGCCGCCCGGCGTAACACCAGAAATGGTCGTTCGTGGACAGGCGGTGTTCGACGGAGTGGGAGGGTGCGCGAACTGCCACGGACCCCAGGCCGGGGGTCTCATCGGTCCGAGTTTGACAGACGCTGAGTGGTGGCATGCTGCGGGCAGCTACCTGACGATCCTGCAACAAATCCTGGTGGGGGTATCCGCCGATCGATCACGCAGTGGATACGAAATGGCTCCGCGAGGTGAGGGCAACCTCAGCGACGCCGACGTCCAGGCGGTCGCCGCATACGTATGGGCGCTCAGTCGCCGGTGATACGACAGGGTGGCGGAGTCTGCGCATAGTATGTAACGGACTGAACGGGAAGCTTTCGATCCCCACTCCACGTAAGCATGCATGGTGGATAGCGGAATCGTAGATCCTCATCCGGAGGTCATCATGAAACTCTTCGCAGCTGTGCTGATCCTGCTCCCTCAATTTGCTTCCGGGCAGGACGCCGAAAGCCTCAGAGCCAGGATCGAGGCACATTACACTGCGATTCACGCCTCGGACCGCGATGTGACACGGTCCCACCACCTCCCGGAGATCTCGATCTTTCCCGGAGACGGCCATCTTCTCATGGAACCCGGCTGGGATGAGACTGGAACTCGCATGGGTGCCGAGATCCCGTTCCCAGATGCGGTCGTCACCATGAAGCACTTCTCAGCTCAGATGTATGGCGATGTCGGAATCGCGCTTTTCTATCTCGACGGTCCCCATGGCACCTTCCGGGTTTCTGCCGTCTGGGTGTGGCGGGACGGCGAGTGGCTCGAGGCACATCATCACGAGTCGGCCCTCAGCGGCTGAGTCCAGGTCGAGTAAGGGGCAATCTGGCCCTAGTACCCAAAAAGAAACGCGAGAAACACGGTCAACCCGACGGGTACGAGGACCCAGAACCCAGCCGTCCACACAGAATCGGAGCCCCCCTGCTCTGCTGGCAGGACGCCGCTCAGCCGAACCGTATTCCCGACGAGGAGGGGTCGCCCCGGATCGAGCCGCTCCGGTTGCGGGGGGATCCGCACGGTGGTGGTAACCGACTCGGACCGAGTGGAGACAGACTGACGTATGCTGCATGCACTCAGATGGAGTACGAGCAACGCAAGGATCAACACGCGGTAGCGGCACAGGCTCATCTCAGGCTCCCTCACAAGTCTCCCCACACCCACAGGATGTGAGGTGACCGGGGGTATCGCTATAGGGTAAACCCTGACTCGAGTGCGGACTCCGGACCACGCGCCTCGCGCAGGTCGGGTGGGGGGCCCACCTTGGTCGCTGACCAAAACCGCGAGCTCGTTCAGGAGTCGGATCGATTTGAAGCCCTTACGGTTGTGCGCCACGCTCGTCGTCATGGTTCTCGTTGTGGCTGGGTGCGCCCAGCGCTTCCTGCAAGTCCCCATTCCGTACAAGACGAAGGCCGACGCCGGACCGGAGACGTGGTCCTGCGTGACGATGGGGCTCGCGGACCTCGGTTTCGTCTTTTCGGAGGGGCTCGACCCGGAAGATTCCCTGGGTCGGCGTGTGACAGCCCGAGGGTCGGGTAGAAACCACCTGGAGTTCGTTCGTCTCAAACTCTCGGAGGAGGATGACGGGCAGGTTCTCGAGATGAGCCTCGGAATTTCCACCCGTCGGACCGCCCTCGACCCCGACTCCCCCCTGGCAATCGGCAGCTTAGGGTCACCGTCCCGCCAGAGCATCGGCGAGGTCGACGCACTGATGGCCCGTTGCCAGCGCTCCCCGATCTTCGGTGGGATGGGGAGCTGACACCCAGGCTTGGTTCCGGGGAGGCGTGACCGGCTGAGTGCTCCTGGTAATCCTTGCAATCCCACTCGCCCCGCTGAACCTTGCCGCATGCCAGAGATTACATCGTTGATGAGCTTGGTCGAGCGAATAATCAAGCGTGTCGAGGACGGGACGCTCATGGAGGGCTTCGAGGAGAGCATCCACCGCGGCTCCGCGACGGGACATATCTGCGTGGTACAGGACGGCGACGAGGCGGATGGGCTGCTGCTCCTCGTTCGCCTCGCGATCATGCGCTGCCCCAGCAATGACCCCGCCGTGTTTCACCAGCGCTTGCTGAGGCTAAACCACGCGCTGCGCGGCAAGATGGCCTTCTCAGTCAGCGACGACGAGGTGGTCTACCTTACGGCGGGGCGGAATGTCGAAGACCTCGATCCGGGCGAAATCATCGACCTGATTCTCGGCACCTCGGAAGAGGCGGACACCTACGATGACCTGCTCCTCACCGAATTCGGTGAAGAGTATGCGCTCTGAGATGCCCGCTGTGAAGCGTCCTGCGACGCCCGCTAGAGGATCCAGGAGATCCCTGCTCGGTATCCTGCTGTACTATGTAATCCTTGGTACCACGATGGGATTGCTGGCTTGGCAGGTTCCGATCATCCAGGATGTGATGACACTCTCGGCCGAGTCGGGGAGCTTCTCCGACGAGATCACCCAGACCTTCGGGGGTACGCCGAGGGCAGGCCCGGTGGGCGTCACCGGATGGCAGGGTGTGATCATCGCCACCTTGTCTATGCTCGGCGCGCTCGCCATCATGGTGCCGGTCGCGTGGACGTACATCGTCGTAAAGCGCCGCTCAGGTTACCACCAATCGGTGGTACACACCTTGATTATTCTGCCCATAGCTGTGACGGGCACTGTCGTCATCGTGCAAACCAGCATTGCGCTCGCTTTCTCGCTGGCGGGTATCGTGGCCGCTGTGCGGTTTCGTACCACGCTGGACGACACCAAAGACGCCGTCTACGTCTTTCTCGCCATCGGCGTAGGGCTGGCCTCGGGGGTTCAGGCGCTCGGCGTAGCTGCGGCCCTGTCCCTGATATTCAATGCGGTGAACCTGGTCCTTTGGCGGATCAATTTTGGTAACATATACGTCGATCAGGGTGGTCGAACCTCGGCGCTGAACCTGGGTGACGTACTCGCAGGCCCGGAGTCGGGCGGGTCTGCCGTCTCTTTCGGAGATGACCAGCTGCTCAATGCGATGTCCGTCGAAGAGTTGGCCGATGTTGCCGATCGCGTGTCCCGCATGGAGCGCTATCTGGAGGCGGAGGCCGACACCCACAAGGAACGGAAGCTCTACGCGGTCCTCATGGTCCACGCCGAGTCGGTGGCACCGGTGCAGGCAATGGTGGATCCGCTCCTGGAGCGGTTGGCCGTTCGTTGGCGGCTGGCCGAGATTCTCCCGGGCAGCGGGGGGGTCTCTATCCTTGAATATCTAGTGCGACTGCGTGACGGCGTCACGGCTGGCACGCTGCTGGACCAGATCCGAACCTTGGGAGGTGACGAGGTTCGAGCGGCTGAACTGCGGTCGCTGAAGGGGCTTCGCAAGAGGAGCTGATGCCCCGTAGCGCTGACTATGGCGACCGAGGCTTGCGCGACACGCCGTCCAGGTCGTCCGGAACCGGCGCGCCGGCAAAGTCGGCCAGCGTCGGCGCCAGGTCGATCGGGGAGACTCGCTGCTCGTCTCGTCCCGCTTCGATGCCGGCACCCATCAGGATGAAGGGCACATGCCGATCATAGAGGTAGGGCGTAAAGTGGGTGGTGCCCCGCTCGTACTCCCAGCCGATGTAGTGGGGCGGGTTGATCGCCTCCACACCGAATCGGCTCAGGCGTCCCGCCGGTCGGGTTGGAAGCAGGGACCGGCGCACGAAGAGCGCGATGGAGTCACCGGGGGTCTCCCGCAGCAGCTCCTCGTGGGTCCACGCCCTTGAAATCCAGGGGAGTTGAACCGCGGCTCGGGAGAGTTCACTTGCAACCGCGTCGGGTCCCTGGGAAGCATATTCCCTGACCGTCTCTGTGAAGAGTGTTACAAGCTCGGTCCCGTCGGCCTGGGTCAATCGTACTCCGTCCTCGCCACGCTCCACACGGGCCTCAGGAATCTCCGAGGTGCCATGATCGGAGGTAAACGCCACCGTGTACGAGTCCGGACCCAGCTCGGAATCCAGAAACTCGAAGAACTGGCCCAACACGCCGTCCAGCTTGAGCAGATTATCCAACTGCTCTCTGCTGTACGGCCCGAACGCATGCCCCACCTTGTCGGTTTGTGAGAGGGAGATGGCCAGGTAGTCTGTCTTCTCGTCATCCCCCATGTCTTCCTGAAGGATGGCTTCCCGAGCCAACTGCAGCACCAGGCCGTCCAACATCGGCGTCGTGGCGAGCCATTCCCCATACCCCAGCGGTGGGTCCTCCCCACCCTCCCCGAAACGGTGGGGAAAGGCCGTGTTCACCCCGTCCCCTTCGTAGCTGGCCGTATCACCACGCGTCAGGGAAAGCGCCTCCGTGGGTGTCTCGTTCACCCAGACGGAATCGTCGAACTCACCCACAACGCGATCGTTGAAGCGCGTCACCCAGCCCGGGTAACGGTCGCGGTAATACACCGAGGTAACGAAGCGTCCCGAAAGCGCGTCGAACCAGTAGACATGCCCCTTGTGCTGCGAAGCCATCAGGATCGCCGCGCGGTCCTTGGCCGACACGGAGACGATCTTGGCGTTCTCTTCGTTCGCGTGAATCCAGTCGGCCAAACCAGTGCGTAGGAGTGCCCTGGGAGACGAACCCATGAACCCCGGAAACTCGATCACGGGGGAGTCCGTATCCTCGACGTTCTTGATCACCGTCCAGGCACCCTCCCCATCACGCTCCCACCATGCGTTCGCGACGATCCCATGGCGGAAGGGGTGCACACCCGTAGCCATCGACGCGTGTCCGGGCGATGTCTCCGTAATCGCATGATCGTACACGGCATTCGGGTAGACCCTACCCTCCGTAAGGAGCCGACGGAAGCCGCCCTCGAACAGGTCCTGGTAGCGCTCGAAAAGATCGGCGCTGAGTTGATCCACCACGAGCAGCACAACCAGTCGCGGCGCTTCGGGTTGGTCGGGGGCAGTCGACGCTGCCGGGCTAACCGCCGAAGTGAGAATCGCTCCAATCAGGCCGGGTACAGCAAGGACCCGCAGCGTCCGAAGGACGGAGCTCGACCCATACTGAAAATTTTTCTTTTGCACTCGCTTCCTCCTGACTAGGTTGGTACCCTGTCCCGGAACGAAGGATACTCGTCATGCGCATTGGTCTCTATTCCCCCGCTCTACCCTTCCAGGTTCTCGCCGCCTTGGCCTTCCCGCTCGCGCTCGCGGCGCAGGTGGCTGTGCCTCCGCTTTTCGCGGGACACGAGACACTTCACATCACACTTGAAGCCGACTTCGACCGCATCCACAAGGACCGCGGGCAGGAGAGCGAGTACCAGCCGGCGCGGCTCCTCCTGGAGGGAGACGAGTCGACCGTGACGAACCTACCTCTGAAAATCAAGACGCGGGGCAAGTTCCGGCTGAAACGGAGCACGTGCAGGTATCCGCCTCTTCGACTCAACTTCCCCACGGACAGTGTCGCTGGCACCGTCTTCGAGGGACAGGACCGGATCAAGCTTGTCACCCACTGTCGTGACAGGGATTCGTCGGAGCAGAATACGCTCGAGGAGTACGTGGCGTATCGGATTTACAACCAGGTCACCGACCAGAGTTTTCGTGTTCGCCTCGCGCTCATCACCTACGTGGACTCGCGGGGTAAGGACGATCCGGTTATTCGGTACGGCTTCCTGATCGAGGACGAAGACGCGATGGCCGCTCGTCTCGGCGGCAATGTGATGGACGTCGCCCTGGTTCATCCCATGAACCAGAGCAGCGAAGCGGGGGTCCGGCAAGAGGTATTCCAGTACCTGATTGGCAACACGGACTTTTCCACGGTCTACATGCACAACACCAAACTGGTACAGGTCGCCGATCTATCCTATGTGTCGGTGCCCTACGACTTCGACTGGTCTGGCCTGGTAGAGGCATCCTACGCCGAGCCAGATGAGAAGCTGGACCTTCGGACGGTGCGCGAAAGGTTGTACTGGGGATTTTGTCGTCCGGACGTCGACTTTCCGGAAATCTACGACGAGTTTCGGGCGGTGAGATCCGAGTTGGAAACACTCTTCACCACGACCGAGGGATTGGACGAGCGCTCGCAGAGGCGTGGGTTGGAGTATCTGGAGGACTTCTACGAGGTGATCGACGACCCCGGAAGGGCCGAGCACCAGATTGTGGGGAGGTGCCGCGACTTCGGGGCCCGGTAGGCGGTCTCCCTCCCCTCAGGACGTCGTCAACGGGCGGACAACGACCGGCACCGGGCTGTCGGTCATGGATCCGTTACCAAGCTGGCCGAACTCGTTCGATCCCCAACAGTAGATAGCTGCGTCCTTTGAGACGCCACAAACATGCGTGAGTCCAACGGCGATTGAAGCGAATCGCACTCCGCCGCCTACTGTGACAGGCGTCGATGAGCACTCGAACGCCGGAAAGCCGGTTCCCAGTGGCCCGCACATTTCCCCGCTCGGTCCTCCGAGTTGTCCCCTGCGGTTACTCCCCCAGCAGTAGGCCTCACCCGCTGATGTGATGGCGCAGGAGGTCTCGAGGACTCTGTCGTTATCGTAGGCATCGATCGAAACGAATGTGTGATCGCCCACCACCGGCGTGGGTGTGATCGCAGGCGTAAAGGTGCCATTCCCCTGCTGGCCCGTGGAGTTGTCAGATCCCCAACAGCGCGCCTTGCCGGCCGTGTTGAGCCCGCAGACGTAGAAGACCCCGGATTCGATGGAGGTAAGCGTTATGCCGCTCGCGGCAGGCGTCGGTATCCGGGTCACGGACGACATCGAGATCGGCGTATCACCAGGGCCGTTCCCGAATGCCCCCCTATCCGTTCCCCAACAAAATGCACCCCCCGTAGCGTCCAGGGCACACGTCGTCTGGAACGCTGCGCTGACCGTCACAAACCCAAGAGTGGCGCTGTTTACCACCGCGCCGGGAGTGCTTTGATCGCCCGAATCGCTCCCGTTTCCGAGCGCGCCAAACAGGTTCGATCCCCAGCAGTAGGTCATGCCGTCCTCGGCGATGCCACATGCGGTCGTCAATCCAACGTCGATGCTCCTGAATTTGTGGCCTCCTGCAACTGCGATGGGCGCAGGGCTACCCGGAAAGAGGCCGATCGGGAATCCTGATCCCAGCATCCCGGACCGGTCGCTCCCCCAGCAGAGCGCAGACCCATCGGCAATGATTCCGCATGCTGTCCGGTCTCCGACGCTCAGTTCACTGAATCTATGTCCCCCAACCACCTCGACCGGAGCGTTGCGCGAAAATCTGGTTCCGTCCCCTAATTGCCCGCTCTCGTTCGCACCCCAACAAAAAGCCGCCCCGTCCGTCCTCAGCGCACAACTGAAGTCATTTCCAGCACCTACCGTCAGCATTTCAGAAAAAATTGGCGGCGAGTCTGCAGGGGGGGTAAGAGGTCCGACCCCCTCATCACCGCACGCGACCAGGGATGAGACCAGGAGGCTAAAAGACAAAAAAAACCAACGCTTCATGGCGGGAACTCCGAAGCAAAGACGGCAGGGCGACCCCCTCGAAGAAGGGCGTCAGATGGTAGATATCGCACGCGGAGCAAGGCCACAAGCTCTGGCCAGGATTGTGTGGGCACTCGGGGGGCGTGCAGCTGTCGCAGCGAACCCAGCCTGAAGCCTGGCGGAGGTACCCTTTTGGCACTAGGGTGCAGGTCCCCCCAGGACTGAAGCCCCAGGCCCTTCGACGGAGCTGGGATGGCATTCCTATCGTTAGTGGGAGCCCAGATCATGAGACCGACGTTCGCCGTTGCCCTGACCTGCATTCTGGTAGCTGCGTCTGCGTGTTCGTCGTCTGGCGTTCGTGGCCCTGCGGGTGGTGGAGACGGGGCGATAGTGCTCCACCAGCCGAACCTCATCACCACTGAAGAACTGCGGCAGGTGCCTCTCCTGACGGCTCTGGAGGTCGTCCAACGGCTCCGGCCAAGGTGGCTCAGGGAAAGGATCGGAGACCCTGCGACCGCTCGAGGGACGTTGGCCGTCGTGGTTTACGTTGACGGACTCCTAAGGGGGGGCATACTTCACCTGGACGTCCTGAGGGCAGCCGATATCGAGGAGATGGAGTTCCTGACTGCGTTCGAGGCTACCCAGAGGCTCGGTGTTGAACAGGTCAGCAACGCAATCCTCGTCACCTCGAAGCGAGGCGATTAGCAGCGAGGACGCCAGCCCTGAGACTCACCAGTCGGAGCACGCCCACCACACGCTCATTGCGCCTGCTGGTTAGCTGTCCCCTATTGGGGGACTCGAACCGGGCAACTCTTCGTGGTGCCCCGTCTCGCACTTCAGCCCACATACATGAATCCTGAATCTTGCATACCCCTCGTTTTCGAGGGAAAGAGCCTCACACGAATTCCGATTTCCTGCGCCGCTGGGCTCTTGCTGTTCGTGAGTGCATGCACGGCCGATGATGACTTTGGGTGGGTGGTCCCCGCCGCATCCTGTGCACAGCAACTAGCCGACGGGGCCACGCGGCCACGCGGCCCGCTGGAATTCGAGGAGACCGCCCGTGCCGGACAGGACGAAGCCGAGGTTTGGTTTGCCACCATCGGCGGTCTCTATGCTTCCGAGGAGGCACTCTTCGTGCTGGATGACGGCCAGGCACAGGTCCATAGGCTGTCAATTTCTCTCCGCTATGAACGCTCCTTCGGCCGCGAGGGAAAGGGACCGGGGGAGTTCACGCGGTCACTCTCAAGACGTGTAGGATTGCCTGAAGGCGGGAGTTTGAGAGGTCTTGCGGCCTACGGGCCCAACCTCCTGGTATTCAACGGTTCTCGACTTCAGGAGTTCGACCTGGACGGGAATTTCATAGAGGTTTTCTCAAACACCCCAAGTCGAGCGGGTCTCTGGTTAATGTCAGCGCGCATCGGCACGGTTGGACCGCGTCTCTTCAATGGGCGGCATGGCGACGGGGGGTATGATTTTCGCTCGCGCGCGTCCCCCCTCGGATTCCAGGTCGTTGAGTTCGACCCGGAGGTGAGAGGCCCTCGGTCGCTCCTTCAAGTGTCCCTACCGCCGCTGCCCCTTTACCAGGGGGGAGCCCTTTTCTGGGGGCCCAATGAGGCACGCCCTCTGTGGGACCTGCACGGGTCTTGTGTGGTGCTGAGCGACGGGCACAACCCCTGGTTGCTGATCGCCGATGTGGACATCGACCACAAGGTGGACACCCTCAGCTTCGCACTTCCCGACCGGGACAAGGAGGCACAGGCCCAGGACCAAGACACCGAGGAATTGTTGGCACGCGTTTCCAGGTCCCGCGCTGGAGGCCCCCCTCCCCCTTCAGCTACCATGAAAATCCGGGATCTGATTATCGACCCTTCGGGCGTGGTTTGGATCTTACCGACACAGCCCTCGCCCGCCATTCAAGCGGGAGTTGAGGTCATCCTGATCCCACTGGCCGGTGGCGAAGTGAGCGTGGACACCGTCCCCAGATTCCCTCGGGCGTTTGGACCGGATGGGTCCTTCTTCTTTGCCACCTGGCG
>JAZDDA010000125.1:0-33544 GCA_036679625.1 Gemmatimonadota bacterium
CGGCGGTCAGCTCCGCTATGGCGCGTTCACCCGCCCCACCTGCCTCGAGCACCGGATTCACCGATGGTGTGGCGACGAGCGCTCGTGTGAGGGCAACCGCATCGCCTTCTGCCGCACCCTCAAAGACCTCAGCCTCAGCCCCGTTGGTTGTCATTCTCCCCACCCCCTCGCTCAGCCACCCGACGAATCGATTCCATTAAACAAAAAAGGGCGACCAGGCCGTAGCCCCGTCGCCCTTCGATCACACCAATTCGGTCTCTACTCCTCGAAGTGCACCCGGTTCTTCTCGACGTATTCCGTCCACTCGGGCGGGACGTCGGTGTCGGGAAAGATCGCCTGAACGGGGCATTCCGGCTCGCACGCCCCACAGTCGATGCACTCATCGGGATGGATGTAGTACATGTCACCACCCTCATAGATGCAGTCAACCGGACACACCTCAACGCAACTTGCGTCCTTCGTACCCATACAGGGTTGGGCAATTATGTACGTCATGGATCCTCCTGGGAGCCTCAAATTCCGGTACGTGCATAAACGTGATAAACCGGCGCTGGGTCAAGTGCCGGAGCGCCGCTCCAGGCGTGAGCAGAGCCACCGGAACCGACGGCCGAAATCCCCGCCCAATCGCTCGGCTACGGGAAGGTAGAGTCGCCTACTCTCGTCGAGCACCTCCTGGGCTGTGGAGTGGCCGGCCCACAGCCTCGCGTGCCGGAGCTGGTCCAGCTGCTCTGCCAGCGCCACGCGCACCACCGGCTCCGGAGCAGAGACAAGGTCTTCCACCAACCTCGATGAACCCGGGCGAGGAACCGATTCGAGAAAAGCGGAGACCACCTCGCCGACATCCGCAGCCACCTGCGCCCGAGGGGCATCCCCCCCGGGCATTCGCGTGTCCAACAGCGCCGACGCCGCCAGCGCGACGGGGTCCCGCAAACCTCCATCCCGCATACTCACCAGAACCGTGCGCCCCGGGTGGAGGTACATCGGATGGTGATCATCGGGCACCAGCGTGGCCCGAGTGCCCATGGCCACTTCGTGCGCTCGCTGGATGAGCTCAACGCCGTCTTCAGGCACGCCGCACCTGCGCGCCTCCCGGGCCACCCTCTCCGCCATCTGTGGCCCGCGATCGGGCTCCCCCAGAACGGTGATGATCTCTGCGCGATCGGCGGTCATTCGGAGGTGGCTATTTGTCCCACATGACGTCACCGTCACCGGTGCGGTGGTTCTCGACTCGGGCAAACGCGAACAGAAGGTCAGAGAGCCGGTTCAGATATCGAACCACACCCTCATCGACGGCCTCAGCCTCGCCAAGGCTCACCACCCGCCGCTCCGCTCTTCGGCAGACCGTGCGCGCGTGGTGTAGCGCCGCTCCACCCGCCGAGCCCCCGGGGAGAACGAATGCCCTGAGCTCCCCGGCCTCGCTGGTTGCCTCATCGATCCAGGTCTCCATCTCGGGAATCCGCTCCATAGGGAGCGCCGGAGTCTTGGGCGCAGGACGGTCCGCCGAGGGGGGTGCCAGCGACAGCACCGCTCCAATCGCAAACAAATCGTGCTGAATGGCCTCGAGGTGCGCCCTCAGATCAGCCGCCTCCAGATGGGTGATCCCCACCCCGATCACCGAGTTCAATTCGTCCACGGTGCCGTAGGCCTCAACCCGGGGATTCGACTTGCTTACCCGGGCGCCCCCAAAGAGCCCCGTGCCGCCATCATCACCGGTCCTGGTATAGATACCCATCAGATAACGCGCTTTCTAACTCATGGTCCGACTTCATGTTACGAGCTTTTATCGAAGCCGCGTGAGCCGGCGGAGACGCTCCGCCTTCTCGAGGAGCGACTCGACCCGAGAGCCCCCTTCATCCCCCTGACCTTCCGGAGTCTGAAGACCATCCCGCACATCGAGGATGGCTTCCAGAAAGAGCTGGTCCCGTTGATAATCGAAATCGAGGCGAGCCATACCCTCTTCATCTTCGGCGGACTCGGCTCGGGAGAATGCGCCGCGGTATGCGGACTCGAGATTCTCCAGAATTTTCGATCGTTCACGCACAGTGCGACTCCGCGATCAGGGGGCTCTCTGCGGGGGTGCGATCGCCGCTGCACCCACACCTTCACCGAAGAAGCTTCGGATGGCCGCCCTGAGTTCGTCGAAGCGACCATTGAAATAGTGGTCGGTCCCAGGGATTCTGACCAGATGAATGTGACTCCCCATGTCGGCCAACGCGGCGGCGACGGCAGGCCCCGACCCGAATTCGTCCTCTTCTCCCTGAACGATCAGGACGGGCTTCCTCGCCTCTGCGAGAAACGCGAAGTCGTACATGGAGACCGGAATCCCAAGGCCAAAGGCCGCCACTACCCGGTCGTCGTGCAGCGTGGCCTTGAGAGAAACGATGGAACCGAACGAAAAGCCGCCCGCGATCAGCGGCAGCTGCGGAGCATCCGCGCTGAGCCATTCGAGTGCGGTGCGGAGATCGTCCTCCTCACCCACGCCGTCGCCGTACTCCCCGGTGGAGGTCCCTACACCGCGGAAGTTGAAGCGAAGCGCCCGGATCCCGGCCTCGTTGAGAGCCTGAGCGGCCCGGAATACGGCCTTGGTGTGCAGCGTACCCCCATGCTGGGGATGGGGGTGGCACACGACGGCAGCGGCGATCGGCGGGCCGGCCGGCTCGCGCATCACGCTCTCCAGATGACCGTGCCCAGTCGGAATGTTGAACGACATTGCTCCTCGTCGGTTGGCGGCACCCGCCCGAATCTCTCGCCTCACCCAAAGCGCCGGGCTATGTTGACCAAAGCCCTGGGGTCGGTCAATAGAGCCCCGGGCACAGCCAACAAATCCCGGCGAGAACGATGAACGAACAGGCACTTCGGAAACAAGCGAACACCCTGTACTGGGATTCCGACCAGAGCGTGAACCACATCGCCGAGGCCATGGACCTCTCAAAGGGGCGTCTCTACGAGCTCATAACGCCACTTTCCGCCGACTGGGCATGTGGCGAGTGCTCGACGATGACCCATTTCGCCAATCGCACCGCAAAGGAGAAGGGCAACGTCGCCTGCCCCGAGTGTGGCTTTCAGGGGCCTATCGGCACGCTGCCCGACTCGAGTGACACCCGCGCAGAGCCGCAGCCCCACGCTGCCCACCCCGCTGGCCCTATCGACGAGTCCTCCGTCGAGCTCGAGTATGCCGGCCCACCCCCTGATGGGCGCATCGCAACCCGCATATGGGTGGGCGCAGCGCTCCTTGGAGCCGCGGTTGGGCTGTATGCAATGACCCGCCGGCGTCGCTGACCGCCAATGGCAACAGGTTCGTACGACCCACGCACCATCATCACGCCGGATGCGTTCTCGGTGGAGCCCGAACTTCTCGGGACGCCCCTCGCCAAGCCGATGCGCCGCGCCGTCGCCCTGTTTATAGACCTTGTGGCCGTCGGAGTGATCACGGCACTCACCAGCGGTTTCTGGTTCATCCTCGTAGTGGTCATCGCAGCGTTCTTCATCTCCCGGGCGACGAACCCGGGAGAGCCGGCCGAGGGGAAGCCTCGCGACTTCTCGAAGGTGTTCCGCTTCTTTCTTGGCTGCACCGGCGTGGGCGTGCTCCTCCTGACCGTGGTGATCTTTCTCGGTGTGCGGTGGTTCAACGCCGACGGTCGAGGAGCGCAGATTCAGGAGCAGCTCACCGAGCTACTCGCGGATGCTGAGTTGACTGAGGACGGGAGCCCGGTCGACCTCAACCGGTTGGCGGAGGGTGCCCTGGCAGCGGTTTCGGGCGAGCCTGCCGCGAGCGACCCGAGGGATGACAGCGACGATGCCGAACAGGCCGCACTGCCCGATCCGACGACGCTGAGCTTTGAGGCGGCCGTGTCGGCCTACGACACCTGGCTGGCCGAGGGCGGCCGTACGGCCCCGGGTGGCAGCGCCTACGGCACCGCCCTGGAGGCCCGCATCGCGGGGCGCATCGCCGACGACACGATCGACGCCCTCGAAGACCGCGCCGAAACTGCCCTGGCTGCGCAGCGAAACGCCGAGGCCGAGCTCGCGCGCAACGCGCGCGGGTTAACCGGCTGGGTCCTCGACCGCGTAGAGAACATCGGCTTCGGGCTCGGCTGGTGGGCCATGTACTTTGCGGTCCTCATGCCGCTCATGAAGGGGCAGACCATCGGCAAACGCATGGTGGGGGTCCGGGTCGTCCGGCTCGATGGCGAGCCGATCACCTGGTGGCATGCCTTCGAGCGAGCCGGAGGATACGCAGCCGGGTTCGCCACCGGGCTCCTGGGGTTCCTGCAGGTGTACTGGGACCCGAACCGTCAGGCGATTCACGACAAGATCGCCGGCACCGTAGTCATCCTGGATGGGGCTGAGAAGATGACAGGGCTTTGGGAGACAGATTCTTGATCGAGGGCACCGCCGGAGATAACCAACCAGCAACGATCGACGAGCGCTTCCAGGATCGGGTCGAGATGGCCCTACCGGACCGCCACAATCCGCGGCTCAAGCGGCTCATCAAACTCGTAAACGCCGACGACGATCTGTACGCCCTCTGGCTCGCGAGCAATGTGACCGCAATCGAGCGGCTCGGGATGACGGATCACGGCCCGGTTCACGTGAAGATCGTCATGAACATCGCGGTGCGTATGCTGCGCCTACTCGTCGAGCAGGGAATCGAGCCGGCGGTGGTGACCACCTATGGTCTCACCCACGACGACGCCGAGGTCGTCGTTGCCCTCGGCTCGATGCTCCACGACATCGGGATGTCCATCCACCGGGCCGACCACGAGACCTACTCGCTATTCATCGCTCAGGAGAAACTCCGAGAGCTGCTGCCTGAGTTGTACGACGCGAGAACGGCCTCGATCCTGCGCGGCGAGGTGCTGCACGCGATCATCGCGCACAGGTCCGGGGGTGCCCCGCTCACCCTGGAGGCGGGCATCGTGCGTATCGCGGATGCGCTCGACATGGCGAAGGGACGCTCCCGCATACCCTGGGAGGCGGGCTCCGAGTCGATCCATTCGGTTTCCGCCGCTGCCATCGAGGGCGTCGACATCGAGAAGGGAACCGACAAGGCCATTCGGCTCACCGTTCGCATGACAAACTCCGCAGGCGTCTTCCAGCTCGACCAACTCTTCAGGAACAAGCTTAAGGGCAGCGGGCTTGAGCCCTATGTGCAGCTCCGCGCCACGCTCGAGGGCGAGGAAGAGGAGCGGCTCTTCAAAGAATTCAGCATCTGACCGCCCACTCGGCGAGCACCTAAATGGACGTCACGCTTTCCTATCCCTTCGCCATGCTCGCGGGCTTCGTCTCGTTTCTCTCCCCGTGCGTGCTCCCGGTAGTCCCCAGCTATCTGACCTTCGTGTCGGGGATGACGCTCGAGGAGCTGACCGAGGGAGATGTCGGCAGGGCACGGCGCACCGCAGCCCTGCACGCCGCACTTTTCGGGCTCGGCTTCATCTTCGTCTTCATGACGCTCGGTGCCACGGCAACCGCCTTCGGGCAGTCGTTCAACCGCATGCTCCCGATGATCAGTCGAATCGGTGGGGCGCTGGTGATCGTCTTTGGACTCTTCCTCGTCGGCGCCATCCGGGCCCCGGCGCTGGCCAGAGAGGTCCGGCTCCACCTCACCTCCAAGCCGACCGGCGCGCTCGGCTCCGTGCTCGTCGGCATCGTATTCGGAGCAGGCTGGACGCCGTGCATCGGACCGATCCTGGCTACGATCCTCCTCTACGCCTCCATGGAGCAGACCATGGTTGAGGGGATGCTTCTGCTCGGTGCGTACGGGCTGGGGCTGGGGATCCCATTCTTCCTGGCTGCGATCACCCTCAACTGGTTCCTCACGGGTATGGGCTGGGTCCGTAAATTCCTGGTACCTTTGCAGCGAGTCGCGGGGATCCTTTTGATCGCAACCGGGATTCTGTTGGTTACTGGACAATTTGCCGCGGTGTCCACCGCCTTGGCGGATCTGGGGCAACTCATCGAACTGGAAATGCCATGAGGGTCGAGTTCATGCAGCGGTTGGGACTTCACACGCGAGGAGGCGCAGTTCTCCTCGCGGCCGTCATCGGCGTTTCTGCCTGCGACGGCGGAGCTGAGGTGTCGTCCTCCGAGACCCGTCTCTCGACGGCAGCTGGGCAGATGCTTCAGGCTGGGGGAGCGCAATCGAGCAGCCCAGCGGCTGGCACGCCCCTCATCGAAGCGCCGCCCGAGGGAGAGCCCATCGACATCGCAACGCTCGGCTTCGACTACGGGCCCGACGCAGCCCCGATTCGGATCCTCGAGTTCAGCGACTTCGGCTGTGGGTACTGCCGGAAATTCCATATGGAGACCTTCGATTCGCTCAGGGCCGAATACGTCGAAACCGGGGACGTTCTCTGGAAGCACATCCCCTTCATCATCGGCAATTGGCCCAACTCGATCCCCGCGACGTTGGCCGCTGAGTGCGCCATGGAGCAGGACCGCTTCGCGCCCATGAGCGAAATCCTCTTCGTGGAGCAGTCGGCGTGGAAGGACGTCTCCGATCCGGAGGCAGCTGTACGCGAGCTGGCGCTGCGCGTGGGGGTTGAGCCCACCGCCTTCGACACCTGCATGGACAACGACGCGGCCTTCAAACGGCTGCAGAACCACACCCAGCTGGCGCGTGAGGTGGGCGTGCGGTCCACCCCCACCTTTTTCGTGGTCGGGTACACTCCCATCCAGGGAGCACTTCCCCTGGAGGTATGGAGACAGGTCATGGACACCGTGCTGGTCGCCGACGCCGCCGCACGAGCCGCCGCCGAGGCCGAGGCGGGGAACTGACCCGGAGCATGCACCTCGCTCAGCTCAGGACGCCAGCGCTGGCCGCATTCGCCGTCATTTCGTCGGCTATGTCGTGTGCGCCGGTTTGGGCACAGGGCCTTGAATGCACCACCGAGGGAGAGGTCGTCCGGCTTCCGGGACGTCTCGAGGAATCCTCGGGCGTAGCTCAAAGCACCTTCGACGCGGGAGTGTTCTGGAGCCACGCCGACTCGGGCAACGACGCAGACCTCATCGCGATCGATTTAGAGGGTGAGCGCGTGGGCAAGATCGAGGTCGACGTCCGGGCACGGGATTGGGAGGACATCGCGATCGCTCCCTGCGGCGATCAGTCATGCATCTACGTTGCCGATACCGGCGATAACCAGGAAACCCGAAAGACCGTCTCGCTGCTCCGCCTTCCCGAGCCCGATCCCCACGGCGACAGCGCCGTCGAGCCGGAGCGGTTTCGCATTCGACTTCCCGACGGCCCACGCGACATAGAAGCGCTCATCGTACTCCCCGACGAGCGGGTCTATCTGACGACCAAGGGCCGAAACCACCCTGTCACCGTCTACCGCTACCCTGGCCCTCTGCGCTCGGACAGCGTGGTGACGCTCGAAGAGGTGCAGACGCTCACAGAGGGACCGATGGCGCCCACGCGCTTCGTTACCGGAGGAGACGGCTCCCTGGACGGAAGTCTGGTCGCACTGCGGACCTACACCTCGCTGGAGTTCTTTACCTGGACGCCCGAAGGCACGTTGAGTCCACTCGAAGATGGCTTCGTAGACCTGAGAACCCTCGCCGAACCTCAGGGCGAGGGCGTCGCCTTTGCGACCGACGGCCGGATCGTCCTTACCACCGAGGCCAAGCGGAACGGCCGCGCCTTCATGACCATCCTTGCCTGCGAACTGCCCACGCCATAACTCCGTTGACCCACCCGAGGGCTAGTTTAGCTTCTTGCCATGTTGAAAGTCGACGAAAATGCCGAGCCCCTCGGCGCCGGCTACCGCTTCGTGTGCGGGTTTGACGCGGGCGGCCAGATCTATTGCTGGGGTTCAAACCTGTTCGGACAGTCGAGCCCGACGGGCGGGAGCACGGGCGGGCCCCGCGCAAACCCATGTGTGCCTACGCCGGTGGCGCATTTCGGTGTGCCGCCCCTGGTCAGCTTTGAAGCCGGGCTCACGCAGTCATGTGGTCAGGACGCGTCCAGCAACGTCCTCTGCTGGGGGTCGAATCGGTTCGCTGGGTTTGGCGACGGGACGTTTACTCCAGCCGAGTCGGTTCCCGCTGCGGTCCCGGGTGCCATCGGCCTCTCGGGAATCACCCAACTCTCGGTCGGCGTCGGCGGCTGCGCCCTGGTGGGATCCACGCCGTCATGCTGGAATGGATTCAACTCAGGAGGGGAGGTAGGCGACGGCACCTTCGCCCAGCGGTTCGCCCCCGTAGCCGTGAGCACCGTCGAGGGCTTCGCGCTCATCGTCGCCAACGACGAAAACAGTGTCGCTGGGCAGACCTGTGGTCTGACTCTGACGGGCCAAGCATTCTGCTGGGGAAGCAACCGAGCCGGGGAGCTCGGCACGACGGCAACGGAGACATGCACGGTTGCCGCGGTCCTTGTCTTCTCGTGCTCCTCCACGCCGCTTCCGGTAGACGGCGGGCTGACCTTTACCGACCTGGACATCGGCTTTACGACCACATGCGCTGTTGCGACCGATGGAGCCATCTACTGCTGGGGAGCCAACAGGGTCGGGCAGATAGGCGATGGCAGCACAGGGCGATCTCAAGGATCTCTGTGATCCTCTGGCCGAGGCCGAGGCGGTACGTCCTTTATGCGGTCACCGGTCGTACGGATTCCCACCAGCTCGACGGACAGATCGGGGATTCGGCGATCGAGCATGTGGACGACAGGCCCGCCTCCAATCGTGCCGGCCAGGAGCCCCGGGCTCCCACACGAAGCAGCGTCACGGGATTCTCCCGGAATCACGCGCCGCGTCGGCCACGCCGAACAGGACGGCGGCGCTGTCCAGCAGGGATTGACCGTCTTCGCTGTATGGATCGACCTCGCGCAACGCGACGGTGGGGCAGTGCAGAATCGTCCGCGCCAATGATCGGGCCAGGCGCAGGACGAACTCCTGATCCTCACGGCTCCGGCCGTACCGGTGGCGAGCGGCTTCTGCCTCGGCCGCTTCCATCACACGACTCCTTACCGCGCGCAGCACGGGCACGGCCCCAAGGGACCGTAGCCAGCGGCCAAAGCCGTCGGCTTCTTCGACAACGATGGCCTCGGCTCTGGGCGCCTCCGCCGCCCGGACGGCTCGTGCCTTGTCGGCGCGCTCCGACACGTGATCGAGATCGAACAGCCGCACGCCATCCAAGGCTCGGAGGGCCGGGTCGAAGTTTCTTGGATGCGCCAGATCCACGAAGTAGAGGGTGCGATCCGGCCCGGACGGTTCGCCGCGTGGCACCATGCCTGGCGTCACCATCCGGGGAGCAGCCGCGGCGGCGCCCACGACGATGTCGGCCTTGGCCAGCAGGCGGGTTATGTCATCGAGCCCAACGGCCAGGACTCCAGGCCCCGCGGCCAGGGCTCCGAGTTCCGCGGCCAGGGCGCGGGCGTGCTCGACCGTGCGGTTCGCGATCACCATCGATCTCACGCCGGCCTTGGCGAGAAGGCGACCCATGAGGGCGCCCGTGTCTCCGGCGCCCAGGACAAGGACCGACAGCGATGCGAGAGGACCCGCCTCCCGTCTCAGCAGCGACAGCGACGATCCGGCGAGGGACGCCACGCCCCGACCGATCTCGGTCTCCGTGCGCACGCGCTTGCCCGCCGAGATCGCGCACTGGAAGAGGCGATGGAGGATCGGCCCCCCCGTTTGGGTCGA
Organism: Gemmatimonadota bacterium; assembly: GCA_036679625.1. Lineage (GTDB taxonomy): Bacteria > Gemmatimonadota > Gemmatimonadetes > Longimicrobiales > Gaopeijiaceae > JAZDDA01. Next base: position 9,639 of record JAZDDA010000125.1, read on the forward strand.
CGCGGGGTGACCCAGCGCCCGGCGCACCTGACCCAGGATCTGGGCCTCGCCGTGCACGACCGAGTCCAGCCCCGAGGCGACGCGGAAGAGGTGACGCACCGCGTTAGGTCCACGGTATACGTAGGAGCGATCTTCCAGCTCCCGGACCGACAGGCCGGTCCGCCGGGCCACGAGGGTGCGGAGCGTGCGCATCGCTCGATCCGCGTCCCTCGCCACGCAGTAGACCTCCCAACGGCTACAGGTCGTCAGCGGAATGGCCTCGGTCAATACGCCACGCCCATCTTCGAGGCTTTGCAAAGCCTCGAAGGCTTCGTCCAGATCAATGTGCATGCGCTCCCGCATGGGGACCGAAGCCACCGAGTGGCTGGTGCCGAGGACGAAGAGCCCTCTGGCCGCCCCGATTCCGTCGACATCGGTTGCCGCACGGACCACGTCAGCGTCCCTCACCGAGCCAGCGAGCCGCATCGAGCGCGTGATACGTGATGATGAGATCGGCCCCCGCCCGCCTGAAGCCGACCAGTGTTTCCAGGACGACGGAGCGCTCGTCGAGCCACCCCCTCTCGGCGGCGGCCTTCACCATGCTGTATTCGCCGCTGACGTTATAGGCAGCCAGCGGGTGGTTGGGGAAGGCGTCCCGAGTCCGTCGGACGATGTCGAGATAGGCCAAGCCGGGCTTCACCATCAGAATGTCCACGCCCTCATCGACATCCAGCGCGTGTTCCCGGAGCGCCTCACGCGCGTTGGCGGGATCCATCTGGTGACTCCTCCGATCGCCGAATGCGGGCGCGCCGTCCGCGGCGTCCCTGAACGGTCCGTAGTAGGCAGACGCATACTTGGCCGAGTACGACACGATTCCCACCTCGGCATGGTCCGCTTCGTCCAGCGCCCTCCGGATGGCGGCGACCTGCCCGTCCATCATGGCGGACGGGGCCACGAAGTCCGCCCCGACGTCCGCCTGGGATACGGCCACCTCCCCCAACCGCATTAGCGTGTCGTCGTTCAGGATATCATCGCCGGAGCCGACGAGTCCGCAGTGTCCGTGATCCGTGTACTCGCAGAGGCAGACGTCCGTGACCACGACGCCCTGGAAGTTCGAGTCGCGGATCGTTTGGACGGCACTCTGGACGATGCCGTCGGGCGCGGACGCCGAGGTGCCATGGGCGTCCTTCTCCGCGGGAATCCCGAACAGGAGAAGGGCCCCGAGGCCGGCGTCCTCCGCACGGTGCGCGACCTCGGCGACCCGGTCCAGCGGCCAGCGGTACACGCCTGGCATGGAGGCGACCTCGGTCACGTCGTCGTCGACTTCCGTGACGAAGACCGGGAGGATCAGGTGACGGGCGTGAAGGCCCTGCTCGCGCACCAGCGCCCGGATCGCTTGCGTTCGCCTGAGACGGCGGGGGCGGGTCCTCATGGCCGCGGCACCTTGAAGCCCCAGGGCAGGGACGCCCATGCCCGCTCATGAGCGTAAAACATCACGAGCTTCGCGACGACCTCGGCGCTGCCCACCGCGACCGCCACCTGCATCTGTCCCGTGAATGTCCAGACCAGGACGATGGTTGTGAGCGTGGCCAGAGCCCTCCAACTCAGCGACTTCGACACACTCCGTGCGCGTGTTTCCCTCATGGTCGTGTGCCCCTCACGCTCCGTGCATGCCGCATTCGAGGCGCTCCTGCCCCCGCCAACGTCCCGCCCTTTCGGGCTCGCCCGGGGCCGTCGACGTCGTGAGCGGCTCGTCCCCGATGCTCGTGTAGCCCCGTGCGTGCAGGGCGTTGAAGGGGAGTCCGCGCGCGTGGATGTAGGCCCAGACGTCCGCGGTGGACCACGCGGCCAGCGGATTGATGGCGACCAGGCCGCTCGCGCCCGATCCTACGATGGGCAGGTCCCTGCGCGAGTCGGATTCGGCCCTCCGCCGACCCGTGATCCATGCGTCCAGGGATGCCGCGGCCCGGCGCCCCGGCTCCACCTTGGCCACGTGCTGGTATCGATCCAGGTCCCGCTCCCAGAGACGCGGACCGTGAAGCGTCTCGAACGCACCCAGATTCGGGGCCGGGCGGAACACCCGAACGTCGAGATCGAAATGCCTCCTCGCCCTCTCCAGCAGGTCCAGGGTCTCCGGGAAGTGGTGCAGCGTATCGATGAAGACGACCGGCAGGCGGACCGAGCGCCGCCTGAGGTGGTCCAGGATGACCAGTCCGGCGGGTCCGAAGGACGTGGCTACGGCCAGGCATCCGGGCTGGAAGCGGCGCAACGCCCAGTTCAGGATGTGGTCGACGCGGGCGCCTTCGAGGTGGCTGACCTCCACGCCATCCGGTGCACTTGGGGCATCCGTCGTCTGTGCACGCGTTGTTTGTATTCGTTCCGACATCTTCTTGTGGTTCTCCTTCGGACCCGAGGGCCCGACGTTCTTCAGTATTTTGGGAGGGACGGGTCCACTTCGTCGGCCCAGGCCAGGATTCCGCCCTTCAGGTTCGTGAGCCTGCCGAAGCCGGCGGCTCGGAGTTGGTGGAGCGCCTTCGTGCTCCGCGCGCCGGAGCGACATTGAAGCACGATGTCGTCCGCCGTGTCGAGCTCGTTCATCCGCTCGACAATGCTTCCGAGCGGGATGAGCCTGGCACCGAATGCTCCCAGGTTGACGATGTCCCATTCGTGGGGCTCGCGGACGTCCACGATGGTGACACGGTCTCCCCGGTCGACCCGGGACTTCAGCTCCGTCGGCGTGATCTCGGGCACGTTCCCGACGGCCTCCTCCTCTGCCTGGCGGGCCTGCGGTACGCCGCAAAACTCCTCGTAGTCGATGAGCTCCGTGATGGTCGGATGCTCGCCACAGACGGGGCAGGCCGGATCCTTGTGCACGTTCAGCTCGCGCCACTCGAGTTCGAGGGCATCGAACAGCAGGAGACGCCCGGCGAGCGAGCGTCCCTTGCCCAGGATCAGCTTGATGGCCTCCAACGCCTGCATCGATCCGATGATGCCCGGAAGAACCCCGAGCACGCCGCCCTCGGCGCAACTCGGCACGAGTCCGGCAGGCGGCGGGGCCGCGAACAGGCAGCGGTAGCACGGCCCACCTGGGGCTCCGAACACCGAGACCTGGCCCTCGAAGCGGAAGATCGAGCCGTAGACATTGGGTTTCCCCGTAAGGACGCAGGCGTCGTTCACCAGATAGCGCGTCGGGAAGTTGTCGGTGCCGTCCACGACCAGATCGTAGTCGGCGATCAGCTCAAGGGCGTTTTCGCTTGTGAGGCGGGTTTCGTAGGTTTCCACCTCGACGTAGGGGTTCACCTGGCCGATCCGGTCGCGGGCCGAGTCGAGCTTGAGCCGCCCTACGTCGTCGGTGCCATGCAGGAGTTGACGCTGGAGGTTGGATGCGTCGACGATGTCGAAGTCGACGATCCCCAGCTTTCCGACCCCCGCGGCCGCGAGGTAGAGACCGAGCGGGGATCCGAGGCCGCCCGCCCCGATCATCAGGACGCGAGCCCGCTTGAGCTTGCGCTGCCCCTCCATCCCCACCTCGGGCATGATCACGTGCCGACTGTATCGGTGGATCTCCTCGCTGGAGAGGTCGACCGCCGCGGTCTCGCTTCCATGGGCGTGCGCGACCGGCGCCTCGGCGACACCCCCCGCGATGCTCGGTACGATCGTCACCAGGTCCCCATCGGAAACCGGTGTGTCGGCTCCCTGCTGCCTGCGCACCGACTCCTGATTGAGGTAAGGATGGACGAAGTTCCTGAGGGCTCCGGCCTCGTCGTACAGATGAGCGCGGAGTGCGGGGTGGATCACGACCGCCTCTTCGAGGGCCGCGCCGACGGTATCGGCAGCGACTTCGACCGAAGCCGTGCCCCCGGTGGCCCCCCTGAGAGCGGTGGGGATTCGGATCGTTACGTTACTCACGTGCTGTCTCCTGTAGGTCGCCCGAGGCGACATCCTGTGCCGCGTGGGTCGTGATGATCTCTTCTTCGATGAACCGGGCACGGTCGGGGTCGAGCCGCCACGACTGCGGCCGACCCGCCTGCCCGCTACTCACCGGCACGATCACGTACCGGTACCAGGGCCACGCGTGTTCGCGATCGAACTCCGAGGGCACGGACGGATGGTCTGGGTGTGAGTGGTAGAATCCCACCACGGCCAAGCCGGCCTCCGCCGCCTCGGTCTCGGCCTCGAGAAAGGCCTCCGGCGGGATGAGGTAGCGTCGCCGACGCTCCCCCTGTCGCTGGTTCGCGACGGGTACGACCCAGGTCACCCGCACTCCGTCATCCCCATCGAACGCTCCCAGCAGGAAGCCGCAGCACTCCTCCGGATACGCGTTCGCACCTTCGCGGCGTATGAGCGCCACGTAGGATTCGTCGATCAGCATCACCACCACTCTTCGTTCAGGCTTCGTTCTCCACGGTCCGGGAGGACCGTGACCACCAGGCTTCCGGGCCCGAGCCGTTTCGCCACCTCCAGGGCCCCCACCACGTTGGCGCCGCCCGACACGCCGGTCAGGAGCCCCTCTTCGGCCGCGAGCCGGCGGGTCATGTCCTGAGCCGCTTCGGTCCCGACCGTGATCTCCCGGTCCACCGCATCGGGGTCGTAGATCCCGGGAACGATGGCCGTCTGCATGTGCTTGACGCCCTCCAGCCCGTGAAACGGCGCGTCCGGCTGAATCGCCACGATCCGGACATCGGGCCGCTCGTGCCTGAGGCCGGCCCCGGTGCCCAGCAGCGTGCCGCTGGTCCCCATCGCGGCCACGAAGTGCGTGACGCGCCCCGAGGTCTGCGACCAGATCTCGGGCGCCGTGCTCCCCCGGTGAGCCAGGAGGTTGGCGGGGTTGTTGTATTGGTCCGCGTAGAAATAGCGCTCGGGCTCTTCGGCAAACCGGTCTCTCGCCTCGATCACGGCGCCGTCCGATCCCGCTTCGGGATCGGTCAGGACGAGCGTGGCGCCGTAGGACCGGATCAGATGCTGTTTGAGCGGGCTGGCGTTCGCGGGCAGGCAGATCTCGCAGCGGTGCCCCGCGGCTGCGCACAGCATCGCATAGGCGATGCCCGTGTTCCCGGACGTCGCGTCGAGCAGGACCCGGTCGGGTCCCATGAGCCCCCGTGCCTCCGCGGCTCTCAGGATCGAGCGGGCGGGACGGTCCTTGACGCTCCCGCCTGGGTTGAGGCCTTCGAGCTTGACCCAGACGGCGACCGGGCTGGAGGCGCCGAGTCGCTGGAGAGGCACGAGCGGCGTGTTCCCGATCAGCCCGTACAGAGCGGGTTCGTTTGCCTTCTGCGAGACGTTCAGCATGGCTGCAGCCTTCCCACTGCCCGCTCGGCGAGATCCGGCACGCCCGCACCCTCCCCGACCAGCACGATGGCCGGCGCGGCTATGCCATGCTCTTCGGCAATGTCCGCTAGGGTGCCCAGCGTGCCTCGCGCTTGGCGCTCGGTGGGCAGGGTACCATCCTGGACGATCGCGGCCGGCGTGTCCGCGTCCTTGCCGGCCAGGATCAGGTGCCGGGTCACTTCACGCAGGCGGGCGCGCCCCATCAGGATCACAACCGAGTCCAGCTCGGCGATGGCCCGATAGGGGAGTTCCCGTTCCGGAACGTCCGCACCCGTACTCGGTGTCACGATCGCGACATGGCGTGCGCTGCCCCGGATCGTCAGCGGGAGCCCCGCCGCCGTGAGGACCCCGATCGCGCTCGACACTCCGGGCACGACCTCGCAGTTGATGCCCGCGTCGGCGCAGGCGCGCACCTCTTCCCAGCCTCGGCCGTACACGAACGGATCGCCGCCCTTCAGGCGGACGACACGCGCGCCCAGACGCGCGTGGTGGACGAGCGCCTGATTGATCTCCGCCTGGGTCAGCGTGTGCCGTCCGGGGGCCTTGCCCGCGTTCACCAGAAGGGCGTCGGGAGCCGCATAGTCGAGCATTTCAGGGCCGGCCAGGCGGTCGTAGACCACCACGTCGGCCGATGCAAGCAGCAGCCGTCCGCGCACCGTGATCAGGTCGGGCGCGCCCGGCCCGGCCCCGACCAGCCAGACCTTGCCCGTCGGGGTCGAGCGGCGCTTGGTTGTGGCCAACCTCCCGACCATGCTGCGAGCCACCCAGTCGTGGCGGCGTACCCATAGGCCCGCTCCACTCCGGTCCGCCGCCAGACGGACGAGCGCGTCGGTGGGCGCGGCTTCCAGGCCGATCGCAACGTCGATGCGCCCGTCCAGGAGCGCCTGCCGGAGGCCTTCGGAAGCCGTGATCCCCACGACCCTGGCCGGCGCACCAGCATCGGCCAGCGCCCGCGCGGCGCGCGCGGCAGGGTCCTCGCGGTCGGCGGCGTCCACCACACCCACTCGCAGCGGCACCCTCGCCCGGGTCTCCTCGATCAATCCCTCCACGAGGTCTGTCAGGTTGTTCCACTCCAGGGCCGATGGCATCAGCACGGGCTCAGGGGCGGAGGCCGCGAACGGTCGCACCAGATCGACCCGCTCATGCGGGCCGCCACCCATCAGCATGGGGACGAGCACGACCCGTCGTCCCGCTAGCGAGGCGGCGACCGCCCCGATGTGCGGCTCCTGATCCAGGAAGGCGACTCGGATGTCCGGGGGTGCCGATCCACGCGGGCGAGCCTCCGAGAGGGACTCGGCGAGCGCTTGGGCGAGCACGATCGTCGTGTCGCCGCTGGACTCGGACCGGGAGGTCCCGTGTCCGACCACGACGACCGTCACCGCAGGGTCTCCAGCGCGCGGCGCGTCCAGCGCGGCCCGCACACGTCGCGCGACTTCGGAGTGAAACGCCGGTGTGGCCCCGAGCGGCGGCGTGATGAGGACCCCTCCTCCGGGATCTCCCTCGCGCCACTCCGACGGCAGGCGTGATGCGGCATAGTACCCGTCGCTCGTCATGAGCGGGACCACGACGGGTGCCTGTCCCGCTCTCTCGGTCGCCCGCTGCACGAAGGAGGGCGCTCCGGCGTGGAATGCCGTGAGGACGGTTCGGTCTTCGTGGCCCTCGCCGATCCTGCGGGCGAGAGCGGTGACGCGCCGATTCACCGCGGAGCCGTTCCCGGCGCCGTGCGCCGCAAGCACCCACAGGGCTCCCCGTGGCTCGCGGACGCCAGGAGGCACCGGGCTCGGTCCCGGACGGGAAGGGGCCAGCGGGCTCACGTCACTCGGCCGCGACCGGACGTGGACGTGGCGCCAGGCCGACGCGCTCCGCCAACACCTGGAGCCCAGGATCGCGCAGACCCTGGGCGCGTAGGGTCAGCGGGTCCCCCTCGCCACCCACGCGAGTGACCGCGGTCCCGCCATCGAAGACGGGACTCAGCAGCGCGGCCAGTGCCACCCCTGCTTCTGCGGCGCCCGCATCGGTCGGCGGAACCGCCAAACGATCGGCGAATCGGAACACGAGCCGGTCGCTGAAGAAGCGCGCCGGACCTCCGGGGAGGGGCTCCTCCGACAGGGTCACGGCTGCCTCGACCGCCCTCTTCAGGGTGTCCCAAACCCGTGCATGGAAGTCTCCGGTGGCCCCGCGCTTCCGCTCGAACTCGAGCCCGAGCTCTCCGCCGGCCTCATCGGTGCGGACGTGACCCTCGTGGGCGATGAGCATGACCCCCGGCCCACCCGCTACATGCGTGTAGTCATGGACGTCGATCAGGAGCCCGTCGAGCGCCGCATCCTGAATCCACCGGTGAAAGACCGGGATCATGGCCTTCCGGTCGAAGCGCTCCGGATCACGGAGAACCAGCTTGACCCCGATCCGCTCGGGCGGCCGAAGAACCGATGCATGCGAATCCACGACGAAAGCGGCGCTCATACGGCGGCCTCCTCGAGCATCCGACCATGGCACGAGTACGCGGCCTCGATGAAGAGCTGCGCCTCCTCGACGCTCTGACGCGCTCGTTCGGGGTTGGTCTCGCTGCCGTTGCCGCGCTCCGTGTGTGTGCGGAATAGATAGTTCCCGAACTTTCCGCCGGCGAAGCGGTCGTGGAATCGCTTCGTGTCCCAGAGATGCGTCCTGAAGGCCTGCACGACCTCGTCCGGTGCCTCCCCGAGCGTCTCGTCCAAGTCCCGAGCGAGCGAGCGCGCGGCGAGCAGCATCGCGCCGTACGCGATGTCGGCCGCGCCGCCCGAGTCACCCTGGTCGAAGCGATCCTGAGCCTCGTAGAGCTCGCGTTCGGCTGCTTGTAGGCCGAATTCGACGGGCGTCACGACCTGCCCGGCGCACTCTCCGACGCCCATGTCTCCGATGGAATACTCCCGAGGGTCTCCCCAATCGGAGTAGAAATCCGGGGCGTCTTCGTGCTCGGGGATCGTCCTCAGGTCTTCCAGGAGTGCCCGGAAGCGGGGCTTGCCGAGGCGAGCGACGAACGCCTGGAAGCTGTCGTCCTGAGCGCCCTCTTGCACGAACAGGGCGGTAATCCGATCGAGTGCCGTCGGCACGTGCTTCGATGGTACCGCCACCACCGCCAGCCCGTAGGCGCCGGCGTTCTCGCCCCACTGGCCGCCCAACACGACCTGGAAGTGGGGCACGTGGTATCCCCCGATCCTGCGACTCACGCCGAAGAATCCGATGTCTGCCACGTGGTGCTGACCGCAACTGTTGAAGCAGCCGCTGATCTTCACGTTGAGGTTCCGCACGCGCTCATCCAGATCGGCCACAGTGTTGCCGAAGCGATCCATGAGCACCCGGGCCAGGCCCCTCGATGCCGAGATGCCCAGCTTGCACGTATCGGTCCCGGGGCAGGACGTGATGTCGGCGATGGTCCCGGCGTGGGCGTCGTTGAGCCCCACCTCCCCGAGTGCCTCATAGATCGCCGGCAGGTCGGCCTCCCGCACCCAGCGGAAGGCGAGGTTCTGTTCGACCGTGGCGCGGACCGCGTCCCCCGTGAAGCGTCGCGCGACTCTCGCCAGGCCTCGCATCTGGACGGAGGTCAGGTCGCCGAGCGGTACGGTCACGACCACGACCCGATATCCTCCCTGCTTCTGCCGGAGCGTGTTGCCGCCCAGCCAGTCCGTGAACGTCCCGGCCGACGCTTCTGTGGCGGGTGTGCGGTCCACGTGGCGTCCGTTGGTGAGCTGCGCAAGCGGACCGTCGTACTCCCCGTGGACGTGGGCAAGGAATGCGGTCCAGCGTGGATCGTCGCCCAGCTTCGCCCGCTCCTCCAGGACCAGGCGCTTGAACTCCTCAAGGCCGAGCTTCGCCACCAGGAACTTGAGGCGCGCACGGGCGCGTGCCGTCTTCTCACCCAGTCGGGCGAAGACGCGGGCGATGGCCTGGCAGGTCGGTAGCAACTCCTCTTCGGGCAGGAACTCGTCGAAGAGCTTGGCCTGATGGGGCACGGCCCCGAGGCCGCCGCCGACGTAGAACTCAAAACCACGCAGTTCCCTCCCGTCCACGCTACGGATGCGGGCGATGCCGCCGATGTCGTGCATCTTCGCAAGCCCGCACGCGAGATGGGCGCATCCGGAGAATGCGAGCTTCACCTTGCGCCCAAACTCCTGCGTGTCGGGGTGCCCGAGCAGGAAGCGGGTCGCCGCGTCGGCGTAGCGGGTCACGTCGAACGTCTCGGTGGTGCACACACCCGCGAGATGGCAGGCCGTCACGTTGCGGACGACGTTCCCGCACGCCTCCTGCGTCGTGATGCCCACGGCGGCCAGGCGGCGCATCAGGTCGGGGGTGTCCTCCAGGTGCACGAAGTGCAGTTGGATGTCCTGGCGGGTGGTGACGTGGAGGATGCCGTCCGAGTATTCCTCGGCCACCTCGGCGAGCACGTCCATCTGGGCGGTGGTCATGGCCCCGAAGGGGACCTTGATGCGCACCATGCCCGGCGCGTCCCAATGCGTGTCCGGGCCCTTGAAAAGGCCGTCATTTGGAAAGCGTAGCTCACGGACGCGCGTCCCGTCGTCGCGGCGGCCGTTGTCGTAGCGCTGCCCATAGACGCCCTTCCTCAGGCGCATCTCGGCGAACACCTCGTCCCGGAGCTTCCCGTCTCGCTTCTGGTGGATCTGTCCCTCGAACACCTCGATCTCCCGTCCGAGCTGTTCGGGGATGCGATCGTACAGTGCATCTCGCCAGGTCTCGGGGCTCGCTTCGGCCTGCGCTGGGTTGTCGCTCATCGTTTCGTCTCCTCGATCATGGGCACAAAAAACCGGCCGCGGTGGGTGAACCACCGCGGCCGGAGAAGGGCTTGTCTGGACTTTCGTTCAGATCAGTCGGACGTGACCCCCGAGGGACCTACGCCCAACACCTCCCACGGCCGCGCGGTACACGCGCAGGCCTGGCAGCGACAACAGCAACAACAACAGTCGCGGCGGAAGAGGTGCATGATCGTTTGGTGCCTCGTTCGTTTGTGATCGCACGGCCTAGCCGCCGTACGAGGGTGAAAAGCATACACGCGACGATGAAAGGAATCAAGGGGAGTTCTTGTCCGATGACGGTGATCGACGTAAAGATTCCCGTGATCGCCGAATCCCTCAACCCAACCCGCGCACCATCCCATAGCGCTTTCCTGAAGGACGCACCTTGTCACAAACCCGCCTCGGGGTCCGTGCCAACGGACCACAGATCGTGCTGCTCCTTCTCATCGTGGTATTCATCGGAGCGGTAGTGGGTGTCGAGCGATCCGTTCTTCCGCTGCTGGCCGAAGCGGAGTTCGGTCTCACGTCAGCCACGGTGGCGATCAGCTTCGTCGCGGCATTCGGGTGCACGAAGGCCCTGGCCAACTTCCTCGCCGGCGATCTCGCGGGGCGCATGGAGGGGCGGCGTATTCTCCTGCTCGCCTGGGGATTCGGGATCCCGGTCCCTCTGCTCCTGATGTGGGCGCCTTCGTGGAGCTGGATCGTGTTCGCCAACCTGCTCCTCGGGGTCAATCAGGGCCTCGCCTGGTCCACGACGCAGATCATGAAGATCGAGCTGGTGGGGTCGAATCGGCGCGGACTGGTGATGGGTCTGAACGAGTTCGCCGGTTACGTGGCCGTGGCCATGGCCGCTCTGGGTGCGGGGTATCTCGCGGCCACGTATGGGCCCCGGCCCGTGCCCTACCTGATCGCTCTGGCGGCCGCGCTCCTCGGGCTCGGGTTCTCGCTGTTCGGCGTTGGTGACACGGGCGGCCATGCCGTGCTCCAACGGAGCGTCGTGGCGAAGGCGTCCGGTGGTGGGGCGCCGCCCGAACTCCCGGCCCGACCGGTGGCACGGCTCTGGCATGGTAGCTGGTCGAACAGGGCACTCTTCGCCGCCAACCAGGCGGGGCTCATCACCAACTTCAAGGAGGGCGTGGCCTGGGGGCTTCTGCCGATCTACTTCGCTTCGCAGGGCCTCGGAGTGCGGCAGATCGGGTGGCTGGCGGCGATGTATCCCGCGGTGTGGGGCGTCGCGCAGCTCGGGACCGGGCCGCTGTCGGATCGAATCGGGCGCCGCGGCCTGATCGTGGCCGGCCTCCTCGTGCAGGCCGTGGCGTTGGTGGGATTCGTCACTGTGGACGGGTTCATCCCCTGGGCTGCGGCCGAGGTGACGCTGGGTCTGGGCACGGCCGCCGTCTACCCGACGCTCATCGCTCAGGTCAGCGACCTGGTCGGGCCTCGGAGCCGGGCCAGCGCGGTCGGTCTCTATCGACTCTGGCGTGACTCCGGTTACGTCGTTGGTGCGCTGGGTGCCGGGCTCCTCACCGACCTGTTGGGTTTCCGGCCCACCGTCATCCTGGTCGGTGTGCTGCTCGCCGGATCGAGCCTCGTAGTGCGTCTGTGGCTGCCTACCGGACCGTCATCGACCTACTGACCGCTTCGTCTCCTCAATCGCTCCGATCCAACGCGTCCAAGAGGTCCGACTCGAGGTCCCGCACGTCCTCGACTCCGACCGAGATCCGCAGGAGCCCGTCGCCGATTCCAGCCGCGCACCGTGCTTCCTCCGGCATGGCCGCATGTGTCATGGTGGCCGGATGGCAGATCAGGCTTTCCACCCCCCCCAGTGACTCGGCAAGCGTGAAGTAACGGAGTCGGCCCAGAAACGCGGCCGCCTCTTCCACGCCCCCCACGAGATCGAAGCTCAGCATGCCCCCATAGCCCACCTGCTGGTGGGTCGCCAGGGCATGCTCAGGGTGGCTCTCGAGTCCAGGATAGTGGACCGACTTCACGGCGTCGTGGCCCTCCAGGAGGCGGGCGAGACGTAGGGCGTTTTCGCAGTGGATCCGCATGCGCGCACCCAGGGTCCGCAGCCCCCGCAACGTGAGATAGGCATCGAACGGCGCACCGCACGCCCCGATGCAGTTCGCCCACCAGGCAAGCGTCTCGTGCACGGTGGCGTCGGCCGCGACGACCGCCCCCCCGACCACGTCGCTGTGACCGTTCAGGTACTTGGTGGTCGAATGCACGACGATATCCGCACCCCACTCGATGGGACGCTGCAGAGCCGGCGACAGGAACGTGTTGTCCACGACCACCAGCACTCCCATCTCGTGTGCCCGCTCAGGAACCGTGGCAAGGTCGACGATGCGTAGCAGAGGATTCGAAGGGGTCTCGATCCAGACCATGCGGGGCCCGAGCGCGAGGGCCGCACCAAGCGCCTCCGAATCGGTCTGATCGATGAAGACGACGTCGAACGCCCGCCGGCGAGCACGGGCCGACAGCAGACGATGTGTGCCACCGTAACAATCGTGCGGAGCCAGCAGGAGGTCCCCGGGCTCCAGCAAGTGGGTGGCCACGTCGACCGCAGCCATGCCGGAGGGCACGACCACCCCGCCGACCCCTCCCTCGAGGTCAGCAATCGCGGCTCCGAGCTGGTCGCGCGTCGGATTCCCCGACCGCGTGTAGTCGTATGATCTCGGCTGGTCGAAGCCCTCGAACGCAAAGGTGGAGCTCAGGTACAGCGGGGGCATCACCGCGCCGTGGACCGGATCGGAGGCCACACCGGCTCGAACGGCTCGGGTCTGGCGACTCGGTTTTACGATCCCTCCTCGCCGCGACCCGGGAGGCTCCTGGTCGAGCTCGTCGCGTTGGATCGGCTGTAGCGTCGGCGCCCTCATTGTACGCCTCCGAGCGGGCCGTCCAACGCCCCCGTCACGACCCGGCCCATCTGGTCGGGCTCCTTGAGGAACGCATCATGACCGTAGTGCGACGCGATGCGAATCGTGGTACACGGGCCCGAGAGCCGCCCCGCCAGTTCGGCGGCCAACCATCCCGGTACGAGTCGGTCCGAATCGACGGAAACCACAGTGGTCGGAGCCGTGATCGTTTCGGGCGCGACGCGATGAAGGTCGATCGATTCCGACAAACATCGGAACGACCCGACCGAGAACCGCTCGCCGAAGTGACTCCCATGGTGATCCAGATAGTCCTGGACCTGAAAGCGAGGACGCCCCTCCGTCCACTTCGGTGTCCCGGAGAAGCGCAACTGGAATTCCTCTGCAGTCCGATACGTCGTCATGGCCAGTCCCCGGGCCAGTGCGAGCCCACGGTCTGCCTGCCCACTCATCGATCCGAGCGTCGCGATATCCCGCTGGAGGCTTCTCAACGCAGTCGCCATGGGATGCGAGCGGTGGGCTGCGGAAATGACCACGAGGCGACGTGCCCGGGCCGGGAACAACGCCGCGAAGACCAGAGCCACCATGCCTCCGTACGAGGCCCCGACGAGGTCGACCCGCTCGATATCGAGATCGTCCAGCACGAGGGCAAGCGCCCGCGCCTGGTCGTGCGTGGCCACGGACGTTCCGGTCCCCAGGGCACAGGATTCACCTGGCCCTGACAGGTAATCAAACGAGATGACCCGACGAGCCGTGGTGTCCAGCGCCCGACCCACCCCGACGACGCTACCCCACCAACCGTCCGCGTCGTGGGCAGGCGGCGTGACCACGTGTCGACCGGCGCTGATTCCCCCCATCACGACGGTGACGGGCCCATGCGCCGGACCCACGTCGGAGTAGGCGATTCGTGCGTGATCAAGGGCGCTGCCGTACTCCAGCGGAAACGATTCATCGGTCGTGACGGCCCCCAGACGGGGCACCACCCCGGTCACGTTGCACCTCCAAGGAAAGACCGCACATCCGCCAGGGCCGCTTCGGCCGTGGCCACGGGCCCGATGCCCCCACCCGTGTGCACGCGCGGGTCTCCCGGCCCGCACTCGTAGACGTATGCGACGCGATTGCCGGGCACCGCAAGGGGGTCGTCCAGCGCCACGGACTCGTATCGCACCGCCAGCTCGCCGTCGCCGTTCCAGGTGCCGACCAGACGCGTCGTCTGCCCGTGAGCAGCCCGCTCTCGCACCTCCTCGGGCACGAGCGAGCGTACATGATCGGTCGGGATGGTCTCAGGGTCGACGGGCCGCCCGGTCAGGGTCCCCACGACCACCGCGAGCTTCACGGCCGCATCGGCCCCACGCAGGTCGAGCTCTGGATCGGCCTCCAGAAGGCCCCGCCGACCCGCCTCATCCACGCCGTCGTCGACGGATCCGCCCGCCTCGATTACCTCGATGATCGTCGTGGTAGTGGCGTTCCCCGCCAAACGGACTCGTCCCTCGTCGGCCGCGAGGTCCTCCAACTCGTCCAGAAAGCGGGCCCCGGTCCCGCCCAACACCGCGTTGATCCCGACGGCGCCCGGAAAGCGGCGGACCCATGTCGGCAGCCCCCTACACGCGCCGTCCTTCGCCGCGAGGACGAGGCGCGCCCCCCGATCAAGCACCGCCGATTCGAGCAACCCCGTCCATTCGGGCCGCGTGAAGGAGGTCGCCGTCGCGTCCACAACGACCGCCGCCCCGGTGTCCCTGATCGCGAGGCCCAGTCGGCCCGGCCGTCCACCGAGATCCACGGCCACCGAACCGTGAGCCTCCTTGGCGCGGCGGACCACCGTGGCCCGGAGGTCGGCCTGCTCGCCCCGAGCCGTTCCGGACGTGTCGCTTACGGCCACGACCGGGACGGCATGAGTCTCGAGAAGATCCAGCAGGGCTAGACCGACGGGTCCAAGACCTACCACGTGAACCCCCGTCGGAGACGACCCGGTCGTCTCATATGCGTCAAGAGGGTCGGATGAATCCGAGCGGTCCGGGACGGACCTGGAAGGGTGTGCGCTCATTGTCATGCCTCCGATTCATTGGGCGGGAACCAGAAGCGAGCGCCGTGTGATACGCCGAAGGCGTCTTCCACGTCTCATCTTCCGGCGACCGGGTCTGGTCCCCGCTGGAATTAGCACCGTACCTGAAGCGTGCTCGTGCTCCAGAGGTTGCCCCGGCGTCAAAGGGCCAGTCCCTCAGCCGGTCTTGATGAGTTGCGCAGGCTATTTAGTCGATCCCGCGCCGCTCGTCAACAGTGTCGATGCGCTGGCGGGTGTCTACGCCTGGAGCCGGCTCGGCCGCGGGTGGGGTCCCTCACAACGAAGGCACCCTCGCGCACGGCGCGGGTCGGGTGCTTCAGGCCTGCGGTTAAGGATAGGCGACATAGAAGCCCTCTTGCCGGGTCGGGATAACGTGAAGGGCAGGCCCAGAGCGAGGAGGTGCGGCGGCCCGGGGCGCCTGACGAACCCGCGGGGGACTGAGTACCGAGCTGCCCCGAGGGCCCCAAGGGCGACTCCTGTGCGGTATCCTGCTCACGCCCGAGTGCGATGACCGGGTACTGAAGTCTTGCATTGGGAGCCAGCATCCCGTGATAGCGGTGACGGTGAATGCGTGGCGGTGGAAGTAGCGGAGCACCCGGTGGCGCACGGGAAGCGGCGGCAGGACATGGGCGACGAGATGGGCGGCGGTCTCGACCATACGGCGGGCATTACACGACGGACATGCTCCACGAGTTGCGCAAGAGAACGCGACCAAGAAGTCGTAGCCACAACCGGCGCACCGGGCTCGTGCAAATCCGTGAGCGAGAATGCCCCAGCGCAGATAGGCGCGGAAGTCGCGCTCGACCCATGAGGGCACGCCGTTCCCCATGGGATCGGACTCGGCGGCCTGTGCGAGGAACGTCTCGACGTGCTGCTGGACCAGCGGATAGAGCGGCGGCAGGGGTGACGGTGACGGCGGTAGACGGGCCCACAGGTTGCTGCGGTGGCCCGGAGGGACGGACCTGATCGAGAGCTGACCCGTATACGCCCTGACGTGGGGTGCATCCCGGACGGTCAGTAGAGTCCGGTGGCGGAGACATGGCTCGTCAGGCCTGTTGAGATCATCTGCAAACTGCCCACGCCATAACTCCGTTGACCCACCCGAGGGCTAGTTTAGCTTCTTGCCATGTCCACAGCCGACGAACCACTCGAGGCACGCATTCGTGCTGCGATCGAACTCCTCGAGGAAATCTGTGAGGATCGCACCATTCTGGCCCACGCCGACGAGGCCGATCAGCGCCGGCTGGTCCACGCCGCGGGCGAGGTCTGGACCCCCGACGTGGACAAACGGCGCAGGCTGACCCGTGCGCTGTCCAAGAAGCGCAAAGAAGAAGCGACCCTCCGCGGCGAGAAGGTCCTGAACGAGAGTGGCATTCGCACCCTCCGCCGCAGACCGACCTTCACGACGCCCAACATCTACGCACCCGCGCTCGCCGGTGAGGCACCCCCACCCTCGAGCGAGCACGTCGGAGAGCAGCACTGCTACGTGTGCAAAGAGATGTTCACCGAGCTACATCACTTCTACGACCAGATGTGCCCACGCTGCGCCGAGTTGAACTATCGCAAGCGGGGAGAATTGGCGGACCTTTCTGGGCGTGTCGCGCTCCTGACCGGCGGTCGGGTGAAGATCGGATACCAGGCGGGAATCAAGCTCCTGCGCTGCGGGGCCGACCTGATCGTGACTACGCGGTTCCCACGGGACGCTGCGGCTCGGTATGCCCGCGAAGAGGACTTCGCCGACTGGGGTCATCGTGAGCTCCTCGCAACGCGAGAGCGCCTGGACTTCATCATCAGCAACGCCTGCCAGACCGTCCGCCGGCCGCCCGAGTTCTACGCCCATATGATGGCGGGCGAGGCCGCAGCCCTCGACAATTTCCCCGAGGATGTCCAGAAGCTGCTCGGGAGCTACGAGGGACTTCACGGCATCGAGATCCTGCAAGACGGGCCGGGACCGGCCGCTGCGCTCGCGCACACGCCCGCTCCCGCTCCCGCTCCGCCGGATGGAGAAAGCGATGCAGAGGCCCCAGGCCTGACCCACGCGGCGCAGCTGTCGCAGCTTCCGCTACTCCCAGAAGACGGGCAGGCGCATCAGGGCCTCTTCCCGGCGGGGCAGCTGGATCAGGATCTGCAGCAGATCGACCTGCGTGAGACCAACTCGTGGCGGATGCTCCTGGCGGATGTGCCGACCGTCGAGCTTCTGGAGGTTCAGCTCGTGAACGCCGTGGCGCCGTTCGTCCTGAACGCCCGGCTCAAGCCGCTCATGCTCCGCACACCAACCCGGGACAAACACATCGTGAACGTGTCGGCGGTGGAGGGGCAGTTCTATCGGAATGCCAAGACGACCCGGCATCCGCACACGAACATGGCCAAGGCAGCCCTGAACATGATGACGCGCACCTCAGCCACCGACTACCACAACGACGGCATTCACATGAATGCGGTGGACACCGGCTGGGTGACCGACGAGAACCCCGAGGTGATCGCAGCACGCAAGGTGGATAAGGACCACTTCCACCCCCCGCTCGACATCGTAGACGGCGCCGCGCGCATCGTCGACCCCATCATCAGCGGCATCAACACCGGCGAGCACATCTGGGGGCAGTTCCTCAAGGACTACGCGCCGACCGACTGGTAGCGCGGCGCGGTCTGCCGATTACCCACCGGCCGGAGTCGGCCACGCGCACCTCGCAAACGAAAACGTTTCGTGTACGTTTCGGGCGTCATCTCTACCGTACTATCCCACGAGAGTGGACGCTGCGGGGGAACGACGAGCTACAGGATTTCATCCCGAATACGAAGGCGACAGAAGCTCGATGACCAGTGCTCTCAAATTGCTGTCCGTTCTCGCACCCATCGCGGGTGGGACCATGGTATTGGCATGGAGGTTCCAGGAGACGCGGACACCGGTCACCTCGAAGAAAATCCTCATACCTCGGCTCGGAATGAGTACCGGGTTCATGATGTTCGTGGGGCCGACCATGAGGATACCCTGGACCTGGGCGTTGGGGGCATTCCTCTTCGGTGCCGTGGTGCTGTCGTATCCCCTGGCGCGAACGTCTTCGCTCGAGCGGGTCGGTGATACCATCCTGATGCGGCGGTCGAACAAGTTCCTTCTGATCCTGTTGGGTCTGGTGATTATTCCGGTTTCGCTCCACGACTACATCGGCCACGTGTTGCCCCCGCGTCAGACGGGGGCGCTGTTCTTCGTCCTGGCGTTCGGGATGATCCTCCGCTGGCGGCTCTGGATGTTCGTTCAGTTTCGCGCACCGAAGATTGACCTGGCCTGTCACGCATCCTGGTCTACTTCCTCCGTTACGGTCTCCCCCTCGCGCGTGTCGAGCTCCACGAGGGGGGGTCGCGGCTCGCGATGGATTCTCAGCTCGAAGACATCCGGCCGTGCGTAGTGCCCTGCCGTGTCCAGTTGCCAGCGCGGGCCGACGAGTTGATTCGGATGAACATCCGCGTAGAGGATTCCCTCCTCGGAGTCCAACGGCCCTGCCACGATCTTTCCGTCCGGGTCTACGATGAGGCTGAGCCCGGGATTGATCCACCCGTCCACGCCGTCCAGGTACTCGGCCTTGAACTCGAATTCGTCCGGGATGTCGTCTTTGTGGAACGCTTGGCAGGCACCGAGCACGAAGCATCGGCTTTCCTTCGCAATGTGCCGCAGCGTCGATATCCACGGCTCACCCCGATCCCACGTTGGAGCCACGTGGATCTGCTCTCCCCAGGCCGTAAGAGCGTAGCGAGCCAGCGGCATGTAGTTCTCCCAACACAGGAGCCCGCTCAACCGTCCAAACGGTAGTTCGAATACCTCGAGGTCACTCCCCGCGGCCTGTCCCCAGACGAGGCGCTCGCCGGCGGTGGGGATCAGCTTTCGATGTTTTCCCAGCACGCGTCCATCGGACCCCAGGTAGAGCAGCGTGTTGTGGAGCGTTGAGTTGCTGCCCTCGGAGTTTCGCTCGTTCACCCCGATCGCGACCGTCACTCCGCAATCCGCCGCCGCCTCGCCAAGCCGATTCACTGCGGCACCCGGGATCGCAACAGAGTTCGCGTGGAGTTCAGAGTACAGTGTTCGGAGGGGATGGGTCTTCCCGGGCGGGATGAACCACACCCACAAAGGATAGCCCGGCACGAAGGCCTCGGGGAAGGCGACGAGGGCTGCTCCCTCCGCTGCCGCCTCCTCGACAAGCCCACACGCCTTCTCGATCGTCGCGTCCAGATCCAGGAACACGGGCGCAGCTTGAACAGCTGCTATTCTGAATGTTTCCGACACCTGTTGGGGAGCCTTTCTCCTAGAGCTTCCTACTGACGGATCAGCGATTCCAACGAATCAACGATACCGGTGCGCGCCAAACATGGTGGCCGAAACCGGAGCGCGCGACTCTCCTGATCTTCAGCGACAATAGCACTTGCTCGTTGGGGCGCCCTGCGAACCGCGGCTCGAGGAGGCTTGCTCTCGAAGCGCGGTCGAGTTCATGTCGGTGTGCACTCATACCCGTTCGCAAAGGCCTTTCATGAAGGATCTGAAGAAGCTGATCAGTGAGGCCCACCGCCGATCTTTGTGGCAGGTGATCAGCATCTACGGCGCGGTATCGTGGATCGCGCTTCAAGGCGCTGGTGGGTAGTTAGAATCGGCACACACCACTATTTGATCCCGATCACCATGCTGTCGGGACCGACCAGGTGCTCGACCCGGGTCGTGTTGAATCCAGCCTCACTCAGCCAGCCCTGACAATCCGCGCCGGTATAGTCGAAGCCGCCGTCGGTCTCGATGAGGGCTTCGTAGATCACGAGGGCTCCGCCGTCGGGGAGCGCGTCGAATGCCTTCCCTATGAGCATCCGCTTATCCTGAAGATTCCAGTCATGGAGGATGTGGCCCATTGTGATCACGTCAGCCGATGGAAGTGGATCGTTGAAGAAGTCGCCCCCCCTGAAGCTGATCCGACCGGACGCCGAGCTTCGCGCAGCGTACTCTTCGAAGATGGGTTCGACGACCGGTAGGTCGAAGCCGATCCCGGTCAGGTGATCATTGGCCTCTGTGATCTGCACGACCAAATCGCCCTGCGCCGTGCCCACATCCGCCACGGTCGAATAATCAGCCCAGGAAAACGCCCTCGCGATCTCCACATTCGCTCCGTGGCTGACCCCGGTCATCGCCGACAAGAACTCCTTCAATCGAGCGGGGTCGGCGTAGAGGGTCTCAAAGAGTGGGTCTTGGCCGTGACGCGTTTCGTTCTGCGGATCACCCGTGCGGAGGGCCTCGGTCAGCCCTCCCCAAAAGCCATATAGGCGGTGGTTGGCCATCTCCAGCATTCCCGCGATGTACGACGGCTTGGCCTTGTCCAGGAACAACTCGGCTTGCGGACTGTTCCGGTAGACGCCCGCTTCCCGCTCCAGCATCCCAAGACCGACCAACGCATCGAGGAAGTCGCGAGCCCCACGCTCATGGAGCCCGAGCCGCGAACGGAGCGCGTCGAGATCCTCAGGATGTTTCGCCAATTCCGTAAAGAGCTCCAACTCGATGGCGCTCAGGAACGTCTTGGAAGCCCAAAACCCCATGCCAAGTTGCATGATGGACTCGGGACTTGGTGGTGTGGACATAAGTGCCTCACTGAATGGGTCAGCAGGATTGGATCCATCGTCCTGGCCAGGGTCGATGCGGGCCTGAAACTCGTACTCTACCTCACGTGACCTATCGCCAGGTCACCTCCATGGCGAAGAAGTGATCGAAGACCTCCCGAATCGGATGGTTCGCTGGGTTTGCTTCCGGACTACGAATATAGAAGTCGAGCTGCACCGCTGCCGGGTTGACCGCACCCGCACCGCTCTCTCCGGGGCCTCCTGCGCCAACGACCAGAGATTCACGATCTCGCATGCCCTGGGTCACCATGAAGTGGACCTGGTATTCCGACCGCAGAGGCTCTCCGTTGAGCGTCGCATGGCCCCAGCCCCAGCCCGCAACGTACAAGATGCTCTTGGGCCAGTTGGCGTCGCCACAGCCAGCATCACCATGTTCGAACAGCCAGGCCGCGATCCCCCCGTCCTGGCACGGCGAGAACTGCTCGAATCGATCGAGCTCGACCACGTACGTCCCCTCGGGTAGTGTCAACTCAGCGCGAAATGTCCCCGAATTCGCGATCTCGTCGACATCGATTTCGATCGTTCCACCCACCTCGTGGACATCGGTTCCATCGTCACCCATATGGTCCCAGGGTGATGTATCAAACAATGATCCAACTTGGTGGACGGCACTCCCGGTGACGACGAAGCGACCATCATACGCTGGATGTTGGGAGGGAGTATACGCCCCCATCTCCGTGCCCGGTTGAGTCCTTGGCCCACGTTGAGTATCGGCCTGTGGAGGGGGGTCGGACGCCGCCGAACAACCCGCCAGCGCCACGAAGCACACGAGACTCGGTAACCTGACTCGAAGCAACATGTTGAACTCCCCTGCCTACTGTGAAATCAACTGCGTACGCTCATCCCCCGGATCCAGCGGATCCAGCCCAAGCCGGGCCAGCTCCCGGTTCACGGCTGCCAGGTCCGTAGCCCAAACCTCGTCCAGACGGTCGGTGTACCCCCTGAGCGTCTCCACCATGATCTGAAAGACGTCCTCGAGTCCGGCTCCCGGTCGGCCATCACCCCGCTCAGACATCGACAGGAGGTTGGCCAGGCGGTTGTTCACCTTGATGGGGAAGTTGAGCGGGTCCTGGTTGCTGCGGTTTCGAACCTGATAGATGTCGGCTTCCACAGCAGATGCGTTTTCGGTGAGCACCTCGGCCGCATTCGCGAGGCGGTCATCATCGGACTCCGCGAGTCGCTCCTCGAGCTGGGCCTTCACGCGGCGAATCGCGATCACCGAGGAGTTCGCCTCGTTGACCTTTGCTCGAATCCGAACTCCGAACTCGTATTGGGCCTGAAGATCAGCGTCGGTGACGTCTGTAATCCATCGATTTCGCGCGACCTCGAGCTGTGTGGTCGCTGTGTGACCATCCGCGGTGAGGCGCACGGTGTACTCACCCGGCGGCACCACCGGAGCCATCGTACGCACGCCCCAGAGAATCATCCCGGGGAAGGTCGCAGCCGGATCAATGCGCAGGTCCCACGAGAGGAAGTTCATTCCGGCCTCCCTCGGCATGGGGGCTCCTGCCCAGCGATCGCGCGTCTGGGTTGTGTCCCTGGATCGGGGCACAAACGTCCTCAGCACCGTTCCCGAGGCATCCAGAATCTCGACGCTGGCTTCCTCAGGCTCTTCTGCGAACCACCACGACAGCGTCGCGCCGTTGGACGAACGGTAGGCCACGGGCGAAGCGAAGAGGGTGACCGCCTCGTCGGTCATGCCTGGCGTGGCCTCACGGAGGGCCGCGATGTTGTCCAGAATCCAGAAACCACGACCGTGGCTGGCAATCACGAGCTGGTTGCGCTCCACGATGAGGTCGACAATCGGGATGTCAGGAAGGCTCGGGTTGAGTTCGGCCCACTGCGCACCGTCGTCATAGGAGATGTACACGCCGTGCTGGGTCGCGGCATAGAGCAGACCGGCCCGATTCGGGTCCTCGCGAACGGCATGGACATAGGCATCGTTACGGATTCCCGTGACAATCTTCGTCCAACTCCGGCCGTAGTCGTCGGTCTTCCAGATGTAGGGCGATTTGTCGTCCAGCAGCGGCAGCCGCACAGACACATACGCCGTTCCCGCGTCGAAGGCAGACGCATCGATCTGGCTGACGCGTCCGAAGTCGGGCATGTCGGGTGGGGTGACGTTGGTCCAGGTCGCTCCGCCATCGGTGGTGACGTGCACGAGTCCATCATCTGAACCCGTCCAGATCACGTCGATGTCGACCTTGCCGGGCCCCACCGAGAAGATCGTCGCATAGACCTCCGGGCCGTTCATATCACCCGTGATCGGGCCTCCGGAATGCCCCAGGGTGCTCGGGTCGGCACGCGTCAGATCGGGGCTCAGTGCGTCCCAGGTGGCTCCACCGTCGGTGGTCCGCCACAGTCGATTGGACGACGTGTAGAGGGTGTTGGAGTCGAGCGGCGAGAAGATCAGCGGAAAGGTCCACTGCCACCGCTCCACCATGTCGATCGCCGGCTCACCCGAGTAGAACCACGGGTAGGGATTTACCTCGCGCGATGTCCCCAGGCTGCGGTTGAACTTGTCTATGTAACGCCCGTTGTTGGTTCCCGAATAGAAGAGATCGACGTTGTTGGGGTCGGGCGCGATGTAGCCAGGCTCACCACCACCCGCGCGGTATGCCACGTTCATGGATCCCTCGGTGATGGTCCTGGGCTCTCTCCCTCTACCGCCGCCACCTCGACCACCACCACCGTTGAATCGGCTGGCGTTCCAGGTCGACGGCAGGCAGAGCGTGCTGTTGTCCTGCTGCGATCCGCAGACGTGGAATGGCTCATGTGCAGTGGTAGCCACGTGATAGAACTGCGAGGTGGAGTATTCCTGGTCGGTCCACTCCGCACCGGTGTCGAAGCTCACCGCGCCGCCGCCGTCGTTCCCCACGATCACGTGCTCGGGGTCGTCCGGGTCGATCCAGAAGTCGTGAAAATCTCCGTGGGTGCCGTTGTTGATGACCTCGGTCGTCTCACCACCGTCCGCTGAACGGAAGAGCGACGTGTTCTGGATGTAGACGACGTCCTCGTCCTCGTGATCGGCAAAGACGTGCGTGTAGTAGAAGGCCCGCTGACGAATCGCCCGCTCCTCGTTCACCAGCTCCCAGGTGTCGCCCGCGTCATCGCTGCGGAAGAGGCCGCCATTATCGTTCTCGAAGAGCGCATACAGTCGGTTGGAGTTGGCGCCCGACACGGCAAGCCCAATTCGCCCGACGACGCCTTCCTGTGGCATGCCCGGATTGC
>JAZDDA010000126.1:0-5589 GCA_036679625.1 Gemmatimonadota bacterium
GGAGCCGCTTTGTCTACGAGGGTCGCCGACGGTGGAGCCAGTGGCCTCCGGCTCTCGCTGTTTTCCTTTGGAGGAGCCATCGGTTTCTCCCTCGGACCGCTCATCGCCGTGGGAATGGTCGCTCAGGTCGGCCTCGAGGGATTGTGGGTCGCCATGATTCCTGGTCTCGCGGTGGCCGCCTTCCTCTACCTTCGGATTCCGTCGGACCGGCCACACCCCGACGCTGCGCCGCCGCCGGCTCCGCTGAAGGTCCTTAAGAAACTTCGAGGCCCTCTGGGAGTGATTTTCGTGATCAGCGCGACTGGAGCCTTCGTACAGCGCGTGTTTCTTAC
Organism: Gemmatimonadota bacterium; assembly: GCA_036679625.1. Lineage (GTDB taxonomy): Bacteria > Gemmatimonadota > Gemmatimonadetes > Longimicrobiales > Gaopeijiaceae > JAZDDA01. The sequence goes on from JAZDDA010000126.1 coordinate 333, forward strand.
GATGACACCCATCATCGCTGCCTCTGAGGGCGTCACTGAGGCGCGTGGGGCAATCGCGTTGAGCATCTACCTCGGAGCGCAGGCCGCAGGCACCCTCACAGGAGGCTTCTTCACCGATCGGGTAAATCGCCAGCGCCTTCTCGCTGCGCTGACTCTACTCGCGGTACCCGCCCACCTGTTTGCCTTCTGGCTTCCGGCTGGGACCGTGGGTGCGATGAGCGTGGGTGCCCTCGCTGGGTTCTTCGGGATGGCGATCCTGCCACCCGTCGTCGTCATGGCGCAGGAGATGCTGCCCGATGGTGCGGGCGTTGGATCGGGCATCGCGATGGGGCTCGCCTGGGCTGCGGGCTCCATCGGCGTGCTTGGGACGGGCGTCCTCGGCGATTGGCTGGGCCCCCGCACTGCTGCGATGATCTCTGTTCCGGTATTATTGATAGGGACCGTGATGGCCCTCCACCCCGCCTTGCGCCCGCATGCCAGAAGTCCAATAGGGAAGGGGACTTGAGCTGTGCCGATTCGAGTGATCCCTCGGAGGGATCGAAAGCTCTACCGACTCATCAAGGCAGGTACGGTCACTGAGCACTCACGTCAGCAGCGGCTCTACGCGGCTCGGGACGTTGCCGAGTCGGTTTACGTCGTGCTCGAGGGCCATATCCAACTTGCGTTGCCGGGCGTCGGCGATGCTCGGGAGAGGATCGCTGCGGTCGCCGGCCCTGGAGAGCTGTTCGGGGAGGAGGCCCTCATCCCCGGATCGCCCCGAAGGTATTCGGCCAGGACTGGGGAGGCATGTAGGATTGTATCGATGAGCGGCGCTTCGGTATTCAAGGCCTTCAGGGGTTCACCGAAAACGCTTTCGGTCTTCCTCCAAGCCAGAGATCGCGACCTGGCCGCAGCGCGGAGCCGGATCGGTGCGGCGGGGAGATCCACTAAGGCCCGATTCGCCGGGGTCATTCTGTACCTCGCTCAACGCCTTGGAGAGTTGGACGATGACGGCACGGTTCGGCTACACCAGTGGTTCACCCACCGGGAGCTCGCCGATCTTGCGGGAGCGCACCGTTCTACGATTACCACGACGCTGAATGAGTGGATCTACGAAGGGATCCTGAGGCAGGAGGGCCATGAACTGATCGTGGCGAAACCTGATCTCCTGCGGGCCCTCTCGGGCACGTGACGGCTATCGCGTGCGTTGACCGTCCTGCCGGTCAGGGCTACGTTTTCCGGTCTTCAGGTTGGGTAAAACTTACGCTCAGAGCAGGTCGATATGTCGCGTCATCATCCGGGAGCCCGTAGGCAGCCTCACAAGGCTGAGGAGCAGGACGATGCCTTTATTGCGGGCGTACTCGATGCGAGCAGCTGGGCCAAGCGCCACCAGCAGAGGCTCATTGTGCTTGCTGTGGCCGTCACCGTCACGCTGGCCATGGGATTGTACTGGGTAAGCTACCGCCGCTCAGTTCGCACTCAGGCCATCAATCAACTCGAATCCATCCAGCAGACGATCGGGCTCGCGGCAGTCGAAGATGCCAAGCAGCAGCTTCAGGCCTTCATCGCGCGCTTCGGATCGACCTCACAAGTGGATGAGGCCGTGCTTCTCCTTGCACGCCTGAATCTCGAGACCGGGAACGCTCCGGTGGCGATCAACGTGCTGGAGACCGCGAATTTGACTCTTCGGACTCCGATCGGGCTCCAGGCTGCATCTCTCCTTGCACGTGCGTACGAAGATCAGGGCCGCTGGGAGGACGCAGAGAACCTCTTTTTGGATGTAGCGGCCCAGGCCGATCTCCAATTTGCGAGACTCGAGGCCCTGGAAGCCGCTGCGCGGGCGCGGTTCCGGCAGCGCGACCTCGCCGGTGCGGCGGAGCTCTACCAGGAGATTCTCGACGATCTCGAGGACACCGACCCGTCTCGGGGGATTTACGAGCTCAGGCTTGCAGAGATGAACGCGTTGGCCTCGTAGCGGGGCAACACGGCGGGTTCTTCCCGCAAATCAGCCCTATGGGGGCCCGATAGGCCGGATCCTGTGGAATGACCGGGATCCGGCCTTCGTTCGCCCATTCGAACGTCGCATAATCAATATTATGTAAAGTTGGGAAAAATCTAGACCAAACCCCAACAATCACGGATAAACGGGTCCCTCCCCCATCTACGGATCTTTGGAAGCGGATTTTGGAGAAACGGGACCCCGCAAGGAATGGGAATACAGTCTGGAGGGGCTCAGCCGTCCCCGCCACCGCTCGATCGGTCCAGCGCTGCGGGTGGCAGTGCCTCGACGCGTACCCTCACCGTGCCCGCCCCGATCATTCGAAGTTTGTAGGCGGCGACGTAGGAGACGTCGATGATACGCTGGTCGGTGTCGTGGAATGGTCCGCGGTCCATGACCTTTACCACGACGCTGCGTCCATTCTCGAGGTTGGTCACCCTGACGTAGGTCGGCAGCGGCAAGGTCCGATGGGCAGCGGTCATGGCGTACATGTCGAAGGGTCCGCCCCCTGACATGCGCCGCCCGTGGAATTCTTCGCCGTACCACGAGGCCAGGCCGCGCTCGGAATACCCTTCGGAGGTATCCATCACCCGATACTCCTCGCCAAAGACCTCGTACCGGGCAGGATTTCCGGATCGCGTCTTCACCTCCTGGACGGGAAACGCGTCTGGAACGTCGTCCAGATTGAACGGGACTCCGTCTGCGTTGGTGCGTGCGGGGCGTGGCGGGCGCACGGGATCTGGGGTTCCTGAGCTCACGAGGGTGCAAGCCCCCGAGGCGAGCGAAAGCGCGAGGGCGATCGCCCCAGTCACTGCGAGGCGGGTTGTTGAGCTCGGCTTCACGGTTTCTTCCCCAGGACGGCGATCCTGCGTCGAAGGAATGGGATGGATCCCAACAGCGCGCGCTCGATCGTACGGAGCACGGGCAGGTGGGATTCCGCGTAATAGGCCTTCTCCACTACGAATCCTGCCTCCTCAACGAGTGATTTGAGCCGGGCCATGGACTTGTAGTCCACGTGGCTCACGTCCCGCTTGAGGAGGATGTTCCGGTTCTTGAGGGCTTCGAGGACGTGCCCGCGGTGAGGCGTCCAGAGCGACAGGTACCCGCCGGGCCGCAGGAGTCGAAAACACTCCTGCACCACCTCCCTGCTGTCGTCCGGGTAGAGGTGCTCCATGAGATCCGCCGCGATGACGAGGTCGAAGCTCTCGGCCTCCATGCCGGTCGCACGCGCGTCGGCACAGACGAAGGAGACATTGTCGAGTCCGGTGGACGGGAGTCGGCGCTCGCACAACTCCACGCTCTTCTGGCTGAAGTCCAGGCCGACCATCTCCCGCACCCTATGACCAAGCGCGAAGCAGAAGGTGCCCCATCCGCATCCGAGGTCGAGCACGCGGTCCTGGCGCCCCGGTTCACGGATCTGTAGGACCTTATCCACCCGATATCGGTGAAACGGACTGTCCGGATCGGTGAGGTGATCCGCATCGCCCTCGAAGTAGTCGGTTGAGTCGTAGAAGTCCTTCCCAATTCGCGCCTCACTCATCGCCCATTACTCCCTGAAGCGCCTCTTCGACCTTGCGGATAGCGTCCGGAAGAGCCGCCTCGCGTTCGGTACGTACGTTCTGCGCCAAAAAACAGAGCGGCTCGCCGAAGCGGATCGTGACGGGACCCCGTTGTAGGCCACTTCCCCACCTCGGCCGGATATGAAACGAGCCGTCGATGCCACATGGCACGACTGGGACTCCCGCCTTGAGGATAAGGCGCACGGTCCCGCGCCGCAGGGGTTGGAGCCGGGCATCCCACGAGCGCTCTCCCTCTGGATAGATGCCGACCCCTTTGCCCTCATCGAGGAGCCGGAGAGCCGTCCGTACCGCCTGGGGGTCCACCTGGTACCTCCGAGTCGGGAAACTTCCAATTTTGGGAAGTAGCCATCGCCAGAGCGGCGACGCGAACTGGGTGCTTTTTGCCATAGAGTAGACGAAGCGCGGGCAGGCAGTCTGGGCCAGGATGGGATCGAGAATGCTCTGGTGGTTGAAGATTAGGATGAACGGCCCTGTCTTCGGGACGTGTTCTCGCCCCTCTACGACCAACCGTATCCCTGCCAGCGGCATGACGGCCTTGATGAGCCCACGGAACACGGAGTAGAGGATCATCGGGTGACGATGCGTGGCTGAAATTCCACGATGGCCGGGCGCCCCGCTTCTGCGTACGCCCTCTGAAGGGCGGTGTGGAGGAGTGCCTCCCACCGTCGAGGCGAGTCACTCTGGAACCGGAGCTCGTACATGCCGTCGTCGAGAACCGTGATCTGGAGCGCCGTCGAGCTGGTCTGAACAGCCCGGAGCTGCAAAAGTGGCCAGCTCGCCGTAACGAATTCGCCTTCAACGAATTGGAGCGTCGCGTCTGTCAGGCGAAGGCTCCCGGGGCGTCGATCCAGAAGGCGCTCGTAGAACCCGAGAACCTTACCACCTAGCCTGAGTACGTGATGATCGGAGGCTCTTCGAAGCACGATCGCCGTCTCGTAGAAGAGGGTCCCATCTTGTTGCGTTGCGCGTGGGACCGGACCTCCGAGCTCACTGATCTTTCGGATAATCTCAGCCGGATGCCGAACATGGGTGCCGGCCTTCGACTCCACATGAACCAGAGCCCGGCCTGGCCGGCGGGAGAAGGTCGCTCCGCAGTCGGAGCAACGCGCGGTCTCCCCTTCCCCCTCAACAGGGTCGTGGCCGCATTCAGTGCACCGATAAACGAGATCTTTGAGTGGCATGCGACGTCAACAGCCTTCTAAAGCTTTCGCACGAGGTCGAGCCAGCGGAGGCGCCAAACGCGCCAGATCGCCTCGCGCACGATCCGCTTTGACATCTTGGACTCCCCCGACTCGCGCTCGGTGAAGACGATAGGCACCTCCGTGAGGCGGAACCCCTTCTTCCATGCGCGGAACTTCAGCTCGATCTGAAACGAGTACCCGTTCGACTCGATACGGCTCAGGTCGAGCGTTTCAAGCACCTCTCTACGAAAACAGTTGAACCCACCGGTCGCGTCCCTCAGCGGGAGTCGGGTGATGGTGCGGGCATACCAGCTGCCAAATAGGCTGATGATGAGACGGCTGAGCGGCCAATTGACCACGTTTACCCGCCCGTCGACGTATCGGGATCCGACCACGACGTCCGATTCCTCGGCGGCCCTGATAAGTGCCGGCAGCGCCTTCGGATCGTGCGAGAGGTCTGCGTCCATCTCAAAAATCAGGTCATAATCGCGCTTCAATGCCCATCGAAAGCCCTTTAG
>JAZDDA010000127.1:0-3455 GCA_036679625.1 Gemmatimonadota bacterium
GCGTCGTCACCGCCGCCCAGCAGCCCACCCACCAGAGCTCCGACCGCCGCGCCGCCGCCGATCTTGGCCGCGGTCTCCGTACCGTCGTCCTTCCGGTCTCCCTGGACCTCTGCGCCGGTCACCTCACCGGCCATCGGAATCTCCTCGCCGTCGAGGAGCAGGTACGCCAACTCCAGGCTCAGGATTGCCGGATCGTCGGAGTTGGGGCTCTTCTCCGAGGCGGTCACGACTCCGACACCAAACGTTCCGGCGGGCACCAGGACTTCACCGTTGCCCGACAGCACGTCGTCGAGGAGCGTCATCTCGAACTGATCACCAGCCTTGTTGGACTTTGTGGAGAGCTCGGCCCCGGTCGAGAAGGTGAGCGAAGTGCCAGCGGCAATGACGATCCGCGGCTCGGGCTCAGGCTCGGGAGCCGGTGCCGGAGTGCGGGATTCCTCGGCAGCGACCTCGTCCTCGGGAACCACGGACTCATCGTCTTCATTCGCCTCTGAGGTGCTGCACGCCGCGACGGTGAACAACAATCCCATCGCAAGAAGCCAGGCCCGCATACTGCGGGAAGATGATCGAGTGAAGCGCACTTGAAACCTCCTTGAGAGGGGTGTTTCCTCAGGCGCCGGAGGCGGTCCTCTGGCCGAGGATTACCAAAATATGATCCGTCTGTGCTTCCCAGTTTTGAATCGGCAACATCGACACATTGCCAAGGAACGGCGCGCCGCCCTGACCTACGAGCTGCCGTTGGCCCGTGAAGCATTTTTCGGTTCCCGCGAGCAGGTGGGCGAACTGTTCACGAACCGCACTCTGGTCGTCGCGCACGAAGAGTTCGGTAAACACCCGTCCTGCCAGGTCCTGGGCGTGGGATCCGACCGATTCCGCGAAGACCTGATTGGTCTCTGTGATCACGCCGTCGAGATTGACGGTTGCGACCCCATAGATGCCGCATTCCATAAGAGTCCGGAAACGCGCGGCGTTGTCGTGAAGGCCTTTGACGTCGAGGAAGTCAGTGACGTCCTCTACCGTTCCCTCGATGTAGGCCAGCGTACCGTCGGAGGTCCAATGGGCCCTTGCCATGTTCCGAACCCAGACGGTTGAGCCATCGTGTCTCTTGAGGCGGGAACGAAAGGACCGCACGGCCCCTGCCTGATCCAGCTCCTCTCGAAACCGCTGCACATCGTCAGGATTCAGATAGAAGTTGGCGGCGTACACCTTCTGAAGGGTGTCCGGATCGGGGTAGCCGAGGATGCGAAGCAGCGTGGGATTGGCATCCTTGAATTCCCCGGTGGGTAAGTTTTGATAGATCCCGATCGGAAGGTGATCGAACATGCTGCGGAGCCGGGCTTCGCTCTCGCGAAGGCTTTGCTGGGCCTCGGCCCGGGCGACTGCGTAACGGATCGACCGCTCGAGAATACCCGGATCGATAAACCCCTTTACCAGATAATCCGCCGCGCCGGCTCGCATCGCGTGCACATCCACCTCAAGGCTTCCACGCCCTGTGAGCATGATCAACGGAGCGGCAATGTTCAGCCGCGCAGCCTCTTCGAGCAGGTCGAGGCCAGACCGGTCTTCGAGCGAGTAGTCGACGAGGTAAACGTCGTACTCGTTGCGAAACAGTGCGTCGCGACCCTCCTCGAAGGTCGACACCCAATCGAGTTCGATCTTAGCGCCCTGAACCTGGGCCAACATGGCCCGCGTCATCTGGAAGTCGCCCTGATCGTCGTCAATCAGAAGGGCTTTGATGATCTCTGTGTCCACGATTCCCTCTCGGAGGTCCCCTTCGGTGAGAATGGCGCCGGCCCTGGCCGATTCAGGGCGTGCGGAAGAGGCCCCGTTTCCGGCATCTTACGTGGAACCGTCGGAGTCGTCCAGCGTAGGTTTATCGCGAAGCCGTTTCGCACCGCCTCGTTTTCGTTTGTCTTCGAGTCGGCGGCGCTTTGAGCTTGCCGTGGGCTTCGTCGGGCGACGAGTTTTTTTGGGCCGTCGTGACTCCGCGATGCGCGCCCGGAGCCTCGCCAGCGCGATCCGGCGATTCCTCTGCTGGCTTCGCTCTTCGCGGGAGGCGACGACGGTTCCCGTAGGCCGGTGCGTGAGCCGAACGCCGGAGTCCGTGACGTTCTGATGCTGACCCCCTTTTCCGCCAGACCGAAAGGTGTCGACGCGGCATTCGGCGAGGAGTTCCTCGTCGGATTCCGGGACCAGCTCCCGGTCGCTCGGGTCCTCTCGTTTCTCGGCCATGTCCAACACTACCCGGTGTGTCGAATCTGCCCAAGGGTATACATTGAACAACGGCGCAGATGGGCGCCGACTCACGCGGCACGGGGACGTTCATGAGTTCCGATATGACATCCGACAAGTCGGGCGCTCGCTTCCTCCTGACGTCTGCTGCGGCGGTGATCGTCGTCGCGGGACTCAGGGCGGGAGCACCTGTGCTGCTACCGTTCAGCGTGGCCGCATTCCTGGCGATGATGAGTTTGCCGGTGATGTTTCAGTGCCAACGCCGACTTCCGTCCTGGGCTGCCATCGTGGTTACGCTGCTGGTCACGGTGTCGGTCTTCACGGGCCTCGTGCTCATCGGCACGCAGTCCGTCTCGGAGCTACAGCCCCAGCTGCCTCGCTACCAGGCGGGCGTGCAGCGGCTTTGGAGCGACTTCACCAACTGGCTCACGGCTCGCGGTCTGGGAAGCGAGGAGTACCTGCAGGGCCTCGCACAGTTGGACCCCGATCGCATCTTCGACTTCGTGGGTGGCACCGTACGCCAGGTCGCAGGGTTCTTCTCGTCGGCGTTTCTCGTCTTTCTGATCATGGCGTTCATGCTCGCCGAGGCCACGGTATTTCCGTTCAAGTTCAGAGCGATCCTCGGGCCACAACTCGGTGAGGGACGTCGCTTCAACAAGATCATCAAAGAGGTGCAGGCCTACCTTGGCGTAAAGACGCTGGTAAGCCTCGGTACAGGATTGGCGATTGGTCTCTTTGCGTGGGTGTTGAAGTTGGATTTCCCCATCCTCCTGGGGCTGATTGGTTTCGTTCTCAACTACGTCCCAACGGTTGGATCCATCCTCGCTGCCATCCCGGCCATCGTTCTGAGCTTGATCCAGTTTGGGACGCCGGCGCATGCGATTGCTGTGGGTGCGGGATATCTGGGCATCAACACGCTTCTCGGGAACATGCTGGAGCCGTACCTGATGGGGCGGCGGTTGGGGCTCTCGACGCTGGTGATCATCCTGTCGTTGGTCTTCTGGGGATGGGTATGGGGCCCGATCGGCGCCATTCTCGCGGTGCCGCTGACCATGGTCGTAAAGATCATGCTAGAGAACACCGAGGACCTCCGCTGGGTCGCGATCCTTCTCGACAAGTCGCCCCCTCAGGCACAAAGTGCCGAGGATTCTGGTGACGTATCCCCTGAGGTGGCCTGATGCGCGTCTCATTTGCCGGACTTCCAGATCATGCTCGGCTGTGGA
>JAZDDA010000128.1:0-2112 GCA_036679625.1 Gemmatimonadota bacterium
AGGACGGTGGGCACGTTGGCTTTGATCTGCTCGCCGTTGAGAAAGGTCCCGTTGCTCGAGCCGAGGTCCTCGATCTTCCATGGCTGGCTCGAGGTGGCGGGCGGGAGGAGCTGGGCATGCCGACCGGAGACGTTGCGGTCGAGGATGCGAATGTCCGCTGGGGACTTTCGCCCGACGAGCCGTGGCTTGCTCTCGGCGTCGGACTGCAGGTAATGCACCTGGCGGCCTTCGCCGGACCGGCCTTCGAGCTCGAGGAATCCCTCCTCGAGCAGGAAAGGCAGCGAGAAGGTCGTGAGGAACGCGTCGCCGAGCGCCTCGTAGTGACCAAGCAAAGCCTTGAGGAGCACGTTCCTCCCAAACCCCGCCTCCAGGGTAGCGCTGTCGCTGGCGCAACCCAAGAGGCAGATTCCTTAGTTTTTGGGTCTTCCGCAGAATCTGTGGGTAACTCTTTGACACTCGGCTAACCACCCGCACCGTGGGTCCCTTCGCTCGCGACGGTGGAGAGGGCATGGACAGCCTGGGTGAAGAGCTTGGGGACTGCTAACGCCCTCGTCGCCCTTCACCGGCCGAAGGGGTTCCAGGCTCCTCGGGCTACCAGCCCCCAAGCTCTTCACCGGCTGCCCACCCCCTCACCCCCTCGGGGGCGGACACGCAAGAAGACACCCTGCGCGAGGGGGCAACGAGCCCCCTCGCCCCCCAAACTGTGCGTTGCGAGACGAGCAGCAGGGAGAACGCAGGGTGCAACTGAAGACTATCCTCAACCGCGTGCAGAAGCACAGGTCCTTCGTCTACGGGAAGGCCGAATTCGTCGAGACCAAGCACGGCCCGACGATCGAGATCGAGATCCGACCGCGCGCAAACGGGAGGGCCGTCTGCTCTGGCTGCGAGCAGCCGAGGCCGGGCTACGACACCCTCCCTGTGCGCCGCTTCGAGTTCGTTCCGCTCTGGGGGATCCTGGTCTTCTTCCTCTATGCCATGCGGCGGGTGGATTGCCGGACGTGCGGCGTGAAGGTCGAGAAGGTGCCCTGGGCTAAGGGCAAGCAGCGGATCACGACGACGTACTCGTGGTTCCTGGCTGGCTGGGCGAAGCGCCTCAGCTGGAGCGAAGTCGCAGTGGTGTTTCGCACGAGCTGGGACACGGTGTTCCGCTCAGTGGAGATGGCGGTCGAGTGGGGGCGCGCCCACGTGGACATGACGGGGATCACCGCGATCGGCGTGGACGAGATCGCGTGGCGGCGAGGGCACAAGTATCTGACCCTCGTCTACCAGATCAACGAGGGGTGCAAGCGCTTGCTTTGGATCGGAGAACACCGCAAGGAGAAGACACTCCTGCGCTTCTTCAGTTGGCTGGGTAAGGAGCGGAGTGGGCTCCTCCAGTTCGTCGCCAGCGACATGTGGAAGCCCTACCTCAAGGTGATCGCGGAGAAGGCTTCCAGCGCACTCAACGTCCTGGATCGCTTTCACATCATGTCCCACATGAACAAGGCCATCGACGAGGTCCGAGCCAAGGAGGCCAAGCAGTTGAAGGCCGACGGCTACGAGCCAATCTTGAAGCACAGCCGCTGGTGCCTCCTCAAGCGCCGGGAGAACCTCACCGAGAAGCAGGAAATCAAGCTGGCCGATCTGCTGCGCTACAACCTCCGCTCGGTGCGCAGTCACCTTCTTCGGGAGGATTTTCAGGGCTTCTGGGAGTACGTCTCCCCGACCTGGGCTGGGAAATTCCTCGACCGCTGGTGCACGCGGACCATGCGCTCGAAGATTGAGCCAATGAAGAAGGTCGCCCGCATGCTCCGCCGCCATCGCGAGCTGATTCTCAACTGGTTCAGGGCGAAGGGGGCCGTCTCTTCTGGAAGTGTAGAGGGACTAAACCTCAAGGCGAAACTGACCACCAGAAAGGCCTTCGGGTTCAGGACCTTCAGAGGCATAGAGATCGCCCTCTACCACACGCTCGGCAAGCTCCCGGAGCCTGAATTCACCCACAGGTTTTGCTGAGGAGGCGAACCTCTTTGGGCGCCACCAGGAGGCCGAGCTTTACTGCCGGGCGGCGACGAGGATCGATCCGGGTCGGCACAATGCTTACAAGAACCTGGGCATCAGCCTAGAGGGCTTGGC
>JAZDDA010000012.1:0-20288 GCA_036679625.1 Gemmatimonadota bacterium
CGCCCAACCCGATGGCCGAGTGAAGGTGGCAAATCACGGGGCCGGCATCGCGGTGGACCCACGGCAGGAAAAGCTCGTCTCCCCGGAGTGGGAGGGCCGGTTCAGGGCGTTCCTGTCCACCGCCCGACCAGATCTTTCCGACGCGCCCGTGATCAAGACCCGGCTCTGCCTCTACAGCGACACCTTCGACGGCGACTTCCTGATCGACCACGATCCCGAACGAAGCGGGTTGGTGGTGGCCTCGGGAGGTAGCGGACACGGATTCAAGTTCGCCCCTGTACTCGGGTCACTCATCGCCGACGTTGTCGAGGGCAGGGCAAACCCGTGGGCAGAGCGGTTCCGCTGGCGGGCGCTTGGGGAGCATCGGCGCGAGGCCGCCCGAGCCTACGGCAGGTAGACTACCCTCCCTGCGGTCGGGCCCAGTCCCATCCTTCGAGCCCTCTGCGATTCACCGCCTTCACTCCCGGGGCAGCGTCACCAAGAATGGCGCGGGAGGCCGCACCGGCCGCAAAGGTGAACTCCCTCGTGCGGCGTTGACCGTCGGTCGCCACATACCGCACCCGGTACATCTCGACGTCGGATTCGCGCGCGGGATCCCATGCAACCTCGAGCCCCACGAGCAGCTCGTGCGTGATCACACCCGTGAGTCGAGCTGGACTCGAGGCGAGCAGCATGATCGTTGCGACCGTCGTGCGGCTCACCTCCGCTACCAACTGATGGTTGATGGTCTCAAGCCGGTCCGACGCCTGGTGGTAGTTGGGATTTCCCAGTACCGGATAGGAGCCGATTCCACCCACGATGTCTCCGTAGGCCTCAAAGTAGGCGTGCGCATCGGTGTTCTTGTAGTACTTCGCGTCGTAGGTGATCAGGTCAGAGAAGAGCGCCGCCGCCGCGTGTTGAACGTCTCGGATACCCTCGTTCGAGTACCGGATCGTGTTGTCCAGCCGGTGGGACTCGGCCCACCCGATCATGTCGTTGTTCAGCGCGCAGACAATCTGCTTTTCAGCACGCTGAGCCCGCCGCACGTACTCTCGCGACCCGAGCAGCCCAGCCTCCTCGCCTGTGAAGAAGGCGAACTCCACGCTGATGGGCAGATTCTGGCCCGCCAGGACCCTCGCCACGTCGAGGAGCGCGGCCGTTCCAGAGGTGTCGTCGTCCGCACCAGGACTCCGCAGCACCGAGTCGAAGTGGCTGCTCACCGTGCAGACCAGCTCCGGGTCCACCGTGCCGGTCAGGCGGGCGATAACGTTTGCGCTCGTAACGCCGGGCCGCGGATCGAACCACTGCTGCTCAACGACGTACCCGAACGACTCGAGCGTGCGCGTGAGGTAAAGGATGGCCTCACGGTTTCCAGGCTCGGTGATGAACTTCGAATCGAAGGCGAACAGGTCCGATTCGTACCCAAAGATCCGAGACACCGAGACCGCATCGGCAACCGACGCCACCTCCCCCTCGATGGGAGCGAACATGCGCCTCCCCTTCTCCGCCAGACGCTGCTCCGACTCGAGGTTGGTCGTCAGACGTTCGCGGACCGCGGCCTTGCTCACCGTGTGAGTCAGGTCGACGACGTACACACCCCGTTCAGGGGAAACCGTATCCCCGTCTCGCTCCGATACGATGATCACCCGAGATCCGTCGGGAGAAACGACCCACTCGTATTCCGGTGCGATCGTCCGCACCGTGTTGTTGTGGAAGAGCTTGGTGACGGTCCCGGCTTCGATGTCGTACAGGAAGGAGCGCCGGTGACGCGCCTCGCCTTTGACCGCCAGAATGACGTGTTCGTTGATGAACGTCGGGAAGAGATCGTGTTGAATTTCGCGTGTGATCCGGCGCTCCTCACCGGAACCGTCGGCACGAATCGCAAAGATCTCCCAGTCTGCCGCAGGGCGCCTCTGGTATGCAATCCACCGTCCATCCGTCGACAGCGCGAGGTTGTCGATCGGGTCCTCCGTCCGGAGGACAACCCGTGTGGATCGCATCGCTTCACCCGGCACGGCAACCAGAGGATCGAGGTCGACTACCTCGATCGAGGTCTCAACCTCGTCCCCCGTGAGGAACGCCATCGTGCCCCCATCCGCCGCAACGACGTGGCCTCGGCCGGCGAAGTGGAAGAGCTGATCCTGATCGAGGTCGACGAGTACGAACCCCCCGACCCCGTCGGGTCCCGGCTCCACCCCGGGGGCGCGGGGAACGGGGTCCTCCGCTGGACGGGAGTAGACGAGGTAGCGCCCGCCCGCGAGGGCCTGAGGCGCGGCCTTGTATCCCGGACCGGTGAGGATCGGCTCGGGCTGGAGCCGGAATGCCTGAATCGCGTAGATGTCATTCGCTCGGCCGTCGGGCGCGCCTGCTGCCAGATAGAGGGTCTCGCCATCGACGGAGAAATCGACGGAGATGGGCACGAGCCCCCCCAGGGGGATCTCCCGCCCCCCCTCGGCACCAACCTGACCGACGTGAAGCGTCGCGCTCGACACCTGAATCCAGGCGATGCGACTTCGTGCCTCGACGAAGGATCGCCGATCCGTTGCCGCACCGAGAGCCTCACGCGCCTGATCGAGCTCGGGCGACGGCGGAATGCTCAGATAGGCGACCCTGCCGCCAGGCCCGAAGGTCAGCGCGGTTGCGGAAAAGGTGTCGACCACCCGCGGCTCACCCTCCAGAGAGACGATCGAAATCGACTCGACGCCGTCGAGTGTGTGTCGGAAGGAGGCAAACAGGCCGTCGGGGCTCACCCCGATCTCCTGACCCGCCAGCGACACCTCGGTCACCGGGAACCGCTCCCCTGTGAGACTCGCGATCTCGTTCTTGAGGCGATCCCCCTCAGGCCCGTCGAGCACCTGCAGGTAATGGCGTAACGCGGCTTCGTACTCGCCCATATCCCACGAGACAAAGCCATCCAGAAGCTCGGCTGAGACCCGCTGTGCAGCAGTCTCAGGCGCAAGAACAAGCAGGCTGACGGTGGCAATCAACAGGGCCACAAGCTTCATCGTCCGTCTCCAGTGGAAGTCGGGTCAACGTGGGAGCATCTCGAAACCTTTGTGTGCCGCGCCTTTCCCATCTCGCTCGGCGACGTACAATACACCTCCCGTGCCGTCTAAATAACTAGTCTCGAGGAGGTGGGGAAGTGTTGAAGTCGAAGCCCTTGGCAGCCCGGTGGGCCCGCGTCACCCTCGCCGGTCCAGCAGTGGTCCTGGCCATATCTGCATGTAACGCATCGGCGCCGCCGATCGAGGATGCAACGTATGCGTTTACTCATGTAAACGTCATCCCGATGGACGAGGAGCGGGTTCTCGAAGACCAGACGGTTGTGATCCGTGACGACCGGATCGTCGCCATCGGGCCAGCGAGCGAGATTTCGGTCGGGAAAGATGCGGTAACGATCGACGGCGAGGGCAAGTTCCTCATGCCGGGCCTCGCCGAAATGCACGCGCACGTGCCCCCCGTCCAGCGAGGGAGTGACGCCTGGCCAGACCGGGACAACCTCGATGACATCCTGTTCCTCTACATCGCGAACGGGATCACCTCGATTCGTGGAATGCTCGGTGCCGCGTATCAACTCGAGCTGAGGGATATGCTCAGCCGGAGCGAGCTGCTGGGGCCAAACTTCTATGTCGGTGCATTCTCTGTGAACGGCACCTCGGCGCCCGATCCGGAGACTGCGGAGCAGATGATTCGCGACCACAAGGCCGCCGGATACGACCTCCAGAAGATCCACCCGGGAGTCTCACTCGAGACCTGGGACCGCATGGCGGACGTGGCACGTGAGGTCGGTCTGACCTTCGGCGGCCACGTACCCGTCGATGTAGGGCTCGAGCACGCCATCGAGACGGGGATGTCCACCGTGGACCACATCGACGGCTTCATTGAGGCGGTCACGACGGCAGCGCCTGGGGCCTCCATCGAAGAAACATTCAGCTCTGTCGATGAGGAACGCCTCAACGAGATCGTCGATCTGGTGATCGAGCACGACGTGTACGTGGTGCCCACCGAGTACCTCTGGGAGAACCTCCTTGGAAATCCGGATCCCCAGGAACGCGTGAGCCAACCCGAGATGCAATACGTCTCGCAGCAGCAGCGCGATGCATGGGTGCGGCAGAAGGAGGCTCAGGACCCCATTAGCGATGCCGACGCTGCTGCGGTAGCTACAGCCCGCCGGAACTTCATCCGGGTACTCGACGAGCGCGGCGCCAAGCTCCTCATGGGCACCGACTCACCGCAGATGTTCAACGTTCCCGGATTCGCGCTGCATCGGGAGATCCGCGTGATGGAGGAGGCAGGCATGTCGCCATTTGCTGTCCTCGTGTCCGGGACCCGCAACGTCGCGAGCTACGTCGGCGACCACCTCGGGCTGGAGAACAGCTTCGGGACGATTTCCGTGGGTAACCGCGCCGACCTCGTTCTGCTCAACGGCAACCCGTTGGAGACACTCGACAATCTGACGGCGCGAGCGGGCGTGATGGTGCGTGGACAGTGGTTGACGGCCGAGGAGCTGGAGGCCGGACTAGCCCGCATTGCAGAGAAACACGCGGCAAACTGAGTCGGAGCCGCGGGAGGAGTACAGAGGCGGAGGGGACTCACCGGTCCCCTCCGCCTTTTGCTACTCTTCTTCCTCAGCTTCGAGCATCTCGGTGAGGCGCTCGAGCCCCATGTTGATCTTCGCCTCGGTGGGACCGAACGAAAAGCGCACCCAGTTCTTGAATTCCTTCCTCGGAGGGTTCGCTCCGCCGGGATTCACATCGAAGAGATGTCCGGGCACCGTGAGCACCTTCTTCCCGAGGGCGGCCTGGAAGAACTTTTCCGCATCGTTGAACGGCTTCTTCAGCTTGCTGACGTCTGCCCAGACGTAGAACGTCCCCTGGGGTGGGTGCTCACAGAGAATCCCCATCGCCTCGAGACCCTCGATCATCAGGTTTCGCTTCCGAGCGAACAGCGACCGAACCGCAGCGTTTTCCTGATCAGCCCGTTCGGGCTCCAGCGCCTTCATCGCGAGGCGCTGAGCCGGAAGGCTCGGTCCCCCATCAATGGCACTCGCCGCGCGGTTGATGTTCTCGATGATCTCCGACGGCCCCACTACCCAGCCAAGGCGCCACCCAGGGTACCGGAAACTCTTCGTAAGTCCATCTACGATCAGCACCTGATCCTTTTCGACTTCCTTGACGTAATGGGCTGCCGAAACGGGTCCGTCTGCCGGCTTGCCCTCAACATCGTAGATGAAGTGCGAATAGAATTCGTCCATGATCATCGTGCACTTCTTTGTACCCGCGACCTTGAGGTACCCAGCCAACTCAGCCTCCCGAATCACCTGTCCGGTGGGGTTGCAGGGGTTGCTCATCAAGAAGGCCTGGAGCTTCTCCTTCTGCATCGCCTTACCGAGGTTGGTTGGCGAGGTGACCCACCCGTTCTTGGCGCTGGTCGGAACGGCGACGGGCGTCAGCCGGTCGGAGTGGTAACCCATGAGGTCTTCGTAGGCCGTGTAGTCCGGCACCTGATACCCGACTCGGACATTCCCGAGCGTGGCCATGATCCGGGACAACACGAGCCTTCCGCCCGAAGCGACCGAGACGTTGTCCTTGTTGTAGCGGGACTTGTACTCGCTGCGATAGAGACGGTTGTAATGCTGCGCGATCGCGTCACGGAGCTCCGGAATGCCGCCGACCTCTCCATATGCGTGATCTGCAAGATCGAGCGTCACCCAGTTGATACGGGGTGGTGCTCCATCCACAGGACCCACCTCCGGCTGGCCCTGGCCGAGGTTCGCCCAGTCTGAATGCCCGAGTCTGTATCCCATCTTCTTCGCCTCGGCAACGACCCAGATCACGCCCATGTACGGCACGTCTCTGAAGGTTGGCGTGGTCTTTCCTGATGTTCGCGGCAAAGTTCAGATCGCTTTCTGGTCGTTAAGTTGGTGTGGTCGCACTCGAAGACGCAGGCGTGGCAAAGGCTCGGAAGGCCAGTGGTATCAAGATGACCAGGACGAGAGCAAAGAAGACGACAGCGATCCCGCCGGTCAAGGCAAAGACGATTCCTGACGAGGCCCCCAGCCAGGCGGGGGGGACATAGGGTTCTCCGGGATTGAGCCCCATTCTTGTGATTCCCGTGATCACGCCCGCTGTATGAAGCCACAATACCAGTAGGGCCACCCCCACATTCAGTCCGACGAGCGACCAACGCATTCGGGCGCAGTGGAGCGTCGCAACGCCAGACGGAACCTCCCTCGTCGTCAGATATTCCCCAATCAGCCAGATCATGGCCCCCAGGAGAATCATGGTATCGATGCCGATCATCGCTCCCATCGCATGGCCGGTTACAGCATAGGTACCGTGGATGATCGCGTTGAGAGGCGGAATCGAAATGAGCACGGAAGAGCCCAGGATCGCCACCGACCAGTACTTCGCAGCCTTGAAGCTCCCTCGCGTCGCGCAAAACGGCCCATCCTCCCGACTCTTCACCACATTCCACAGGTCGGACACCGCTCTGAAGAGGATGATGATCTCCATCATACTCACCACAAAGGCGATCCACTTCACGAGCTCACGACCCGGAAGATGGTAGCTGTGGTGGGCGAAATTCGTGAAGGAGTTCAGGAGGCCGATCGCCAGCAGCGAGTACGCCGTCTTCGAATGTCCGTACCTCGGATCACCGGAGATTCGCTCTCCGATGTAGAGTACGGCACCATACACGAAGAGGTTGAAGCTCCCGACCAACGTACCGGTGGCCTTCCACTGGATTCGCATGTCGAACACGGGATCGCTCCAGATCCCGGGCAAGAGGTAAGCGTGTTGCTCTACAAAGGTGTAGATGAAGAAGAGCATTCCCACGCCCCACATGGTCACGTACACCGGGCGATGGAAAAAGCCGGGACCCGCGATGCGAAAGAAATTCCAGGCATAGCAGAGCCAGCCAGCCAGAATCAGGACAGAAAAGGCGGGATGAAACCCCACGTATTCACGCCCAGACCCGATCCCCATCGCCAGGGTGAGGATGATTCCGAGTCCGGCGGCGGCCCAGAGCACCACCTGAACCCTCAGTCTCCAACGGTCGCCAACGGTGGCCCTGCCTCCGTGATCCATCAGGTAGCGGTGGACCACCGCCACCCCACCAAGAAAAATCCACGCAGAGGCGAAGGTCGTGTGGATGGGCCGTAGCTGCCTCATGTCCATGCCGGCCGACTGAAACCACGGGGCGAGCGCTGGAATCGAGTAGAGCGCTCCGAGGATGCCGGCGCAGAGGGTGACGGCGATCGCGATCAGACCCCCGCGCACGAAGGTCACGGTCGCAAACTGCCGCACCGGGTCAGCAGCCTCGAACGGATGCATTCCTGAATTCGCCAACTCAGCTGGAGATGCTGTGTCCTTCATCGAAATTCCCACCATGGAAGGCTGCGCAGATTGCGTCTTCTGGCTTGCTGCCCCTCATCCATCCGCGAGGTCAGAGCGTCTCGCTTGTCCGCCATCCACGTCAGGAACGCAATCAGGTCGGTGCGCTCCGCGGCGGACAGCGTCGGCGTCGGCATCCCCCGCGAGGGGCGTCCCTCGGTAAGGACGGTTTCGAGATCCTCCACCGAAAGACGCCCCGCGACCTCTGCGAGGTCCGGGGCGCCTACGGGGGAGTCCTGGAGCGGCAGGTGACAGCTCATACAGGGCGCCGCAGAGAACGCCGCGTAGCCTCGGCCCGCCGCCGCTTCCTCAGGCGATTCTGCGAGGGCTTCTGCCACTACCGTACCGAACCCCCCCCATCGTCCCGCCGCCTCTGCTGGAATCCCGAGGCGAAGTTGGCCCATCCCAAGGTCTGGGCGATCGAGCGCCTCGAGATAGGCGGTGAGGCTTGCGATTTGATCGCCTGAGAACCCAAACGCCGGCATCTGCCCGCTTCCAACCGTGAGTAGCGAGCGAATGCGCTCAGGGCTCACCCGGCCTGCGGTATTCGTGAGGTCCGGCCCGAGAAATCCGCCCTGGCCGTACACCTGGTGGCAGACCTGGCACGAAGATTCGTGCCAGAGGGTCCGACCACGGAGGGCAGCCTCTGAGAGCCGATCCTCACGAGTGTCGGTGTAGACCAGGGCGGTCTGGATCCCGAAGGCTGCGACCAACGCCGCGAGCAACGTCTTTTTTGCTGTCGCCCTGATCATCGATCGCTTCGGACTCCGGACCTGGTTCGCTTTCTGGGGAACCACATTCTAAAGGGGAGAGGGGGCAAGCCCAAATCGTCCAGGATCCCCTTCCCCACCTGGAGTGGCCATCATGAGGGTTGGATATACCTCGCACGCAGGATTTCCCGGTGGTGGATTTCGTGCCCGGCAATGATGAACGGGAACACCCTGACCGTGAACGAAACGTCACTTGCGATTCCCGAGCGGCTCCAGCCCGCGTCGTTCAAACCCCTGAACAGTTCGAGGGTGGCCGCCCGGACCGCGGCGAACTCCACCCCAAGATCTGCGAGTGACCTCTCGGCGGCGTTCGAACCCTGGGCATACACCAGCTGATCCATCCCCGGAAGCGCGGCGGATTCGCCCCTGGCAATACAAAACGCCCGGTAGGCGAACACCCGCTCCGCGTCGGTGATGTGCCCAACGACCTCGCGGATCGACCACTTCCCCTCCCCATACCGATACCTCTCCATCTCGGTGGGCACGCCTCCGAGAAGCTCGAGCGTTTCCGCCATGCCGGTGGCGAGGAGGTCCAGGACGTCTCCGTCCGGCACCTTGTCCATGTAGGTCGAGTAGAAGGCATCGTACTCCGCCGGATCGGGCCGCCGGATCATCGCGAACTCCTCGTGAACACCATGCGGTTGCCTGACGGGAACGACAGCGTCAGCGTGCTCCCCTCCAGCCTGTACCGCCCCCCCTCTAAATCGGGCGTCTGAACGGTCATCGGTGCAGGCACTGCGAGGGATGCCACCGCACCGCCGAGAGTGATCGATACAACCGCCAGGATTCGAAGCATCCAGGTCACCGTCCAGTCGAGGGCGAATCCGCAGAATGACCGCATGGATCAGCCGAATCTGCGGGCCGGGGCTAACCGCCCGGAGGGCAACAGGCTAAGACGGCACTGCAACCTTTGACAAGGCGGCCGAGCCCCGTGTAGCCTGGGGCAGGTAACACGGTTGGCTCAACTATTGGATTGTCATGAACACGATGCGCCCCCCCATCGTGGCGGTTTCCCTGTTGGGAATCGCCGTCGTTCTGCAGGGCTGTACCGAGCGTGTCCCCCAACCCTACGCCGATTTCTGTTCGATTGTCGTTCCCACGATGGACACATTCATGGCCTCCCAGCGCTCCGTCGCCCCCGAGGGAGACGAATCGGCCCGGTATGGGGGGACTCTGGTGATCGGCAGCCCAGCGGACCTCGTGTCCATGAACCCCATGACCGGTGCCCCCTACAACGGGAAGCAGGTCCAGAACCTCATAGTGTTCTCGACGCTGGTCACTCTCGACGACGACCTGCGCACCTACGTCCCCTCGCTCGCCGAGGCCTTTGAACTCTCGGAGGACGGCACCACCCTCACCTTTCATCTCCGTCCGGGTGTAACCTGGCACGACGGGGAGCCCGTCACGGCGAGCGACGTCGCCTTCACCTTCGAACGGGTGCGCGACCCCGCCACCGGATTTCCAAACGAACAGTACTGGGAGCGCTATGTCTCTGTAAGCGTCATCGACGATCTGACGGTGGAGTTCGGCCTCATCCCCCATGCCAATCCGCTCGACCCGTGGAGGGCGATGGCCATCGCGCCTCGACACCTCCTCGAGGACGTTCCTCCTGGGGATCTTGCGAGCCACCCCTTCAGCACGCAGTGCCCGGTCGGGAACGGCCCCTTTCGCTTCGTGGAGCACCTCGAGGGACAGAGCTGGACCTTTTCGGCCAACACCGCACACGCCGCGGCCCTTGGCGGGCGGCCGTACCTCGATCGCGTCGTCTACCGGATCATCCCCGACCAGACCACGCTCGCGAGCGAGCTGATGACCGGAGCGATCGATGTCTTCACCGAGCTCGGAGAGAACGTCTCGGAGCGCGTGCATGACTCTGACGCCGCGGATGTGGTCAGCTTCCCGGGACGCACCTACGTCTATGTGGCGTGGAACACCCGTCGGCCGCAGCTCGCGGATCCGCAGGTCCGGCGCGCCCTGGCCCACGCCACGAACCGAACCGAGCTGGTGGAGGCGCTCATGGGTAACTCTGCGGTGCGAGCCGACGGTCCCGTGATCCCCATTCATCCAGCCTACGACGAGGATCTCATGGCCGGAGCCCCGGTCTTCGACCCCGAGCTGGCACGCACGCTGCTGGACGATGCCGGATGGACGGACGAGGACGGGGATGGAGTCCGTGAAAAGGACGGCGTGCGGCTCTCCTTTACCCTCGCGACCGGTGCGGGCCAGGTCGAGAAGGAGGGCGCGACACAGATCATGCAGGCTCAGCTTGCCCAGGTCGGGGTCGAGGCCGTACCCCAGGCGAGGGAATTCGGCACCCTCATCGACGACATGATCGAGCGAGACTTCGACGCCGCAATCATGACCTGGACCACCGACTTCACCCTGGACGAGCGCAACCTGTTCCACTCGGCGGAAGTCGATTACGACTATGCCTGGACCGGGATCACGGACCCTCGCCTCGACTCGCTCCTGGATGCCCTACCCGAGGCCCCTACCGCCGAGGCCGCACGGCCGCTCTGGGATGCATACCAACTCCGCCTCGCAGAGTTGCAGCCCTACATGTACCTCTGGTTCGCCCGCCGGAGCGTGGGGCTGCACAGCCGCGTTCGAGGCAGTCGAATGGATGCACGGGGTGATTACCTGGGGATCACAGAATGGTGGATTCCCGCAGAGGAGCGTGCCCGCTGAGGCCCTAACCACCCTCCGGGGTGACAGGGTTTCCGAGGTCCATCGCCACGAGCCACGTCCCGTCGGATCGATGCCTGTCCTCAGCATCAGCGTATCCGTAGTATCCTCCACTCAGTGCTGGCCCGCCAGCATCCTTCGACCCATACCCGCGGCCCAATGAGACCCAGGCTGATCGTCTTCCATGCCGTCGTTCCTGCGGCGCTTCTCCTCGGCGTTTCAACACTCGCCTCGGCCCAGTCCTCCACATCGGCCCAGGCCCCGGGGCGGGCTACTCCGACGGCGGCCGCACTCGCTTCCCTCGACTACCGGTACATCGGAGCGGTCGGGAACCGGGTCTCCGCCGTCATCGGCGTGCCGGGGGATCCGAGCACCTATTACGCCGGCGCCGCCTCGGGGGGAATCTTCAAGACGGAGGACGGCGGCGTCCACTGGAGTCCTGTCTTCGACGACATGCCCGCCCTTTCGATCGGCGCACTCGCAATAGCACCCAGCAACCCTGAAATCGTCTGGGCCGGAACCGGGGAAACGTTTATCCGGAGCAACGTCTCCATCGGAAACGGGATCTACAGCTCCTCCGACGGCGGCGAGTCCTGGGAGCACCGCGGTCTGGAAGCCTCGGCGCGCATCGGGCGCATCGTGGTACATCCCACGAATCCAGATATCGTATACGCTGCCGCGCTCGGAACCCTCTACGGGCCACACCCCGAGAGGGGCCTCTATCGGACGACCGACGGCGGTGACTCCTGGAAGAGGATCCTCTTCTCCGACGAGAACAGCGGCGCGATCGACGTCGTGATGCACCCCGAAGACCCCAACATCCTCTTCGCCGCAACGTGGCAGATGCTCATTCGCACCTGGGGCCGCTGGTCCGGCGGGCCGGGTTCGGCCATCTGGATGAGTCGTGACGGCGGCGACAGTTGGGAGCGTCTCGAGGGACACGGCCTTCCCGAAGGAGACATCGGAAAGATCGGACTCGCCATGTCTCCAGCGGACCCCAATAGGGTCTACGCACTGATCGAGACGGATGCGAATCAGGACCTCACCAACATTCGGCCCGAACAGGGCGTGCTCTGGCGCTCCGACGACCTCGGCCAGAGCTGGGAGATGGTCAACGGAGATCACACGTTGATGCAGCGTCCGCTCTACTACACCCGGGCGACCGCGGCTCCCGACGACGCCGACGAGATTCACTTCGCGGCGGTGCTGCACACGCGCTCGACGGATGGTGGCAGGACGACTGAGCGCCTGAACTCGGGCGGAGACCATCACGACATCTGGATCGACCCGCTCCTCCCGGACCGGATCATCGTGGGTCACGACCAGGGTGTGAGCATCTCCCTGAACCGTGGAAAGAGCTGGCTGCGACCCAGCCTCCCCATCGCTCAGGTGTACCACGCCACGACCGATCGCCGTATCCCCTACAACGTCTACGGCAACCGACAGGACGGCTCCTCGCTCATGGGCCCGTCGAACAGCCTGCGTGGCCGCTCGATCACTGTGGGTGATTGGCAAACCGTCGGCGGGTGTGAGGCCGGGTTTGCCGTCCCAGACCCAGAGGACCCCGACGTGGTCTGGTCGGGGTGCTACGACGGAATTCTGGACCGGTACGACCGGCGCACGGGCCACACCCGCCGGGTGAGCGTCTGGCCCAAAAACCCCGAAGGTTGGCCCGCAGGCGAGTTGAAGTACCGCTTTCAGTGGACCCTCCCAATCGCGATCTCACCCCACGACCACAACCGCGTCTACGTTGGAAGCCAGTACCTGCACCAGACCGAAGATGGGGGGTCGAGTTGGAGCGTGATCAGTCCAGACCTCACGACCAACGACAAGTCGCTACAGCAGAAAACGGGAGGGCTCACTCCAGATGACTCGAGCCCGACGTACGCGAGCGTTCTCTTTGCCATCGCCGAGTCGCCGCTCGAGGAGGGCGTGATCTGGACCGGCTCGAACGACGGGGTGGTGCATGTCACCCGGAACGGCGGAGGGAGCTGGACCAACGTCACGCAGAACATCCCGGGCCTTCCCCCCCTGGGAACCGTGAGCAACATCGAACCCTCACGCCATCAGGCCGGTACCGCCTATCTCACGGTCGACCTCCATCAGCTGGGAGACACTCGACCCTACGTCTACAAGACCACGGACTACGGGGATTCCTGGCAGTCCATTTCAGCCGCGCTCGATCACACGGTCTTCAGCTATGCCCATGTGGTCCGCGAAGACCCTGTGCGCCCGGGCCTGCTCTATCTGGGGACTGAGAATTCGATCTTCGCCTCGTGGGACGACGGCGCGTCCTGGACCTCGATTCAGGGCGACCTTCCTCATGCACCGGTCCACTGGCTCGAGATCCAGCCCGACTTCAACGACCTGGTGGTCGCGACATACGGCCGCGGGTTCTGGATCCTGGATGATGTGACGCCGCTTCAGGCTCTCTCGGAGGGTGTTCTCACATCCGGCGCGCACCTCTTTGAGCCACGCCCAGCCTATCGGTTGCTCCCCCGCGCCCGACGCCAATCACCCACCTACAATGGGGCCGATGGCGAAAACCCTTCCCGGGGAGCGTCTCTCACCCTCCTCCTCGGTGCCGATCAGGAGAAGGCGGCCACTGTAACGGTGACGGACGCAACGGGATCGGTGCTTCGCACCTTTCGCTGGTCCAGCTTGGAGGCAGGCCTCAACCGCACCTACTGGAATCTCGAGGAAGACGCCTCCCAATCGCCGCGCCTGCTCACGCTTCCGCTGGGAAACCCGTTTGTCGAGATGCCCTCCAACGGCTCGAGGAGGCTCAGCGAAGGCGGCCAGGTCCGCCCCGATTCGCCCCCCGGGAAGTACACGGTCACGGTCGCGCTCAAGGGGGGAGACACCCTCTCGACGCTCCTGACCGTCCTCAAGGATCCGACCTCAGAGGGGACCCAGGAGAGCATCGAGGCCCAGGCGGCGCTTCAAAGGAGGATCCGAACTGCAGTAGACGCCACCGTGACCATGATCGACCGGGTTGAGGCGCTCAGGGCAGGCCTGCTTTCCCTCGAAGCTGACGCCGGGGAAACTTCACCAGGCGATGACCCGACGCTGGGCAAGGCCCAGTCGCTCCAGGAGGAGCTCATCGACCTGGAGATGAAGCTGTTCGATCTGCGTCTTTCGGGGGGTTCGGCTTTTCAGGACACGCTGCGGTGGCCGAGGCGCCTTTATGCGCAGTTGGTCAGCCTCGCGGGTTACATCGGTGGCACAGACTTCGCACCCACGGCACAGGCCCACGAGGTTTTCGATGCGCTTTCCGCTGAAGTTTCGGCGCTACAGGCCGCGCTTACCGATATTGAAGCCACCGATCTCGCCGAGCTGAACCGCTCGCTCCAAGCCGAGGGGCGATCCGTAATAGGGAGCTAATGCAAAGAACCCTGTGTGTGCTCCTCTCAAGTGATCTTGCGGATTCCGAAGAACACGAGGGCGGCAACCATCATGAGCCCACCGATGGTCATCATTCGGTCACTGAATTCGGGGCGCACTCCGTCGTCGAGGATTCCCTCTTCGACTCCACCATCCGAAGGAGCGTGCCTCCAGCAAAACTCCGCACCCTCCGACCCCTCTGCTCGACACCGATCTCCTGCCTTGGTCTTGCCGCTGCATCGAGTCATATCGACCTCCCATCTCAACAAACGCCAATTGATCCCCGCTACCGATGTACAATACGTACCACGGCCCTCTCTGATTCACCGGTCTCATTGATACCCCAGCGCCAGCTTTCCGGCTCCCACCGATTCGCCTAGTGTACTGAGCCCGACTGGCCGCCCCCTCAACCTCGCAGGCACTGTGCGAATTCTTTCGAGGAAAACGCTTGAGAAGCCGCTTAAGTGGACCCTCCTTTCGGGGATTTCGCTCACCGCCCTATCCCTGCTCGTGAGTGCGACGCAGGCGACCCCCGAGTTGGAGCCCGGGCTCCGCGGGCCCAGAGAATGGGTGGGTGCCATCCACGCTCATACCGTGGCCTCGGACGGGGGCGGCACCCTGGCAGAGCTTGCCGAGGCAGCCGCTCGAGCCGGGCTGGACTTCGTCACAATCACCGATCACAACCGTTGGGGAGCACCGGCGTCGTACTACGCGCAGGATGTGCTGATGCTCGTCGGAGAAGAGGCCCGAGTGCCGGCGGGCCACATGCTCGTCCTCGGCGGAGACGCGCCGGCCGTCCGGCAGGCGAGGCGGGCCAGAGCGGAGGCAGCGGGAGCGCCGCTTGGCCGGAGCGTACCCCAGGGGACGGGCCTTCGCATCGCTGCACATCCCGAAGGGCCCTCCACACGTTGGAGGGCCTGGGACGAGCCTGACCTCGACGCGCTCGAAATCTGGAATTGGGATACCGACCTACGGGACGACGGTCTGCTTGAGTGGCCGGCCGCGCTTCTGACGCTGCCCTGGAAGCCCACCGCCGCCTACCTCAGGCTCGTGGACCGGCCCGACGTAACACTCGCCAGGTGGGACAGCCTCCTCGGGAGCGGGCGCGTGCTCCCCGGAGTGTGCTCGCTGGATGCCCACGCGAATGTGGAGCTCGGCCCTCTCAGCCTCGCGTTTCCGGCATACGAAGACCTCTTCCGGCTCGCGAGGCAGCACGTCCTGCTCCCAGCTGCACCGCCGGGCGACGCCGAGGGAGACGCCGCCCTGGTGATCCGCGCTCTCCGGGAGGGTCGCAGCTACTGTGCGATCGATGCGGTGGCCGACGGGTCGGGGCTTACCGTGGCGGTGCACAACGGCACGACCACGGTCGGCCTCGGCGGGACGCTACCTCTGAGTGAACACACCACCCTCTCCGCCGACTTTGCCCGCGCACCCTCGGCGGCGGAGTTCATCCTCTACCACAACGGGGCAGAGGTGGAGCGCGTCCGTGGGCCACGCTTCACATCCCAGCCGTTGCAGTCACCGGGCGCCTACAGACTCGAAGTCGTCGTTCACCGACGGGGACGCGAGCTCCCATGGATCTTCACGAATCCGATCTGGGCGTCCGACCCCGTCACTCTGCCCTCAAGGCCTCCACCGGGTCCACTCTCGACGCTCGCCGAGCCGGGAGCCACGCTGCGATCAGGCTGACCGTAACCAGGAGCACCGGCGCCGCGATGAAGGTGACCGGATCCGTCGCCGACACTTCGAAGAGCACACTCTGCAGCAGCCGAGTAAGTGCGACGGCCCCCGCGAGGCCCAGAACGATTCCCACGGCAGTGACGCGAATCCCCTGACGCACGATCATCCTCTGGACATCGACCGCCTCGGCCCCGAGTGCAACCCGGACCCCGATTTCTCGGGTCCGCTGGCCTACCACGTACGAGATCACACCAAAGAGGCCTACCGCGCCAAGGAGCAGCGCCACCCCTGCCGCGATGCCGAGCAGCGTCATGGTGAACGAGGTGGCAGCCATCGACGCCGACACCACCTTGTCCATCGTGCGTACCCGGGTGATCGGAACCCTCGAATCGAGGTCACGAACCACGCCCCTCACCCCTTCGACGAGGGAAAGCGGGTCGCCTGCAGTGCGAACGATCAGGCCCATGCGGCTCAAAGAGGAGGAGGCCTGTCCGCCCACCAACATGGGGAAGTACGCCAGGGGCCGGATATCTTCCTCGATCCCGAACGCCCGCACATCCCCGACGATCCCCACGATTTCACTCCATATCGAGTCGGGCGAAGCCCCAAACAGGAGCCGCTCCCCTATCGCATCCCCCTCGGGGAAGTACGTGGTTGCGAAGGCTTCATTGATCCACATGACCGAACTTCCGTCGGTATGGTCAGAGCGGTTCATGGTCCTGCCCGAGACCACGGGAATCGCGAGCGTCTCGAAGTACCCCTCGGTGGCCGACTTGAACATCGCCACGGACGGGAGCACGTCTTCTTCACGGGGCCGTGACTCGATTTCGAACGACCCTCCGTTCGCACTGCCCTCCTGGAGCGGGAGAGCGTTCGCGGCACCCACTGCATCGACACCCGGGAGCGCCGCAATCCGTTCGATCACATCCTGATAGAACCGTGCCGCCGCCTCGTCTTCGATGCGCTCACCAAGGCTCACGCCGACGGTCAACACACCCTCAGACTCGAATCCTAGCGACACCGAACGGAGCTCAGCGAAGGTCCTCAACATCAACCCGGATCCAACCAGAAGTACGAGCGCCATTGCCAACTGGCCCGCGACGAGGAGGTTCCGTGCCCGGTGCCGCTCCCGTCCTTCGGTGGTGCCACGCCCCCCGTCCCGCAGGAGTTGGGCAAACGCTCGTCCGAGATAGCGGGTCATCGGGAGCGCGCCAAAGCTCAGTCCGGCGAGAACCGAAAGGATGCCCGCAACAGCGAGCACAGTTCCGTCCATCGCAATTTCCTGTATCCGCGGAAGGTCTGCCGGCCCGAAAGCAACCAGTGCCCTGACCCCCAACGACGCCAAGCCGAGGCCCAACGCACCACCCAACGCTCCGAGTATCACACTCTCCGACAGAAATGTGCGTGCCAAGCTGCCTCGCCCTGCTCCGAGGGCGGCCCTGATCGCAATCTCCTTCTGGCGCGACTCTGCGCGTACGAGAAAGAGGTTCGCCACGTTGGCGCAGGCGATGAGAAGCAGGAAGCCAACCGTGCCAAATACGATCCACAATGCGGACTCGATGTCGGCTACCATGAGGTCCCGCATGGGCTCCACAGTCACACTCCACCCGGCACCCTCGAGAAATCCGGAGTCGATGCCCTCGAAGAACTCCGGCAACCGGATCTGAAGGTCCCGCATGCGCTGCTGCACCGTCTCCAGCTCCATGCCCGGGGCGAGACGGGCGATCATCGTGATGCCGAAGGTTCCGAACTGGATGTCCACCGGCACTACCTGTGGTACGAGCGCGATCGTCTCAGCCTCGGGGAATGCGAAGCCGCGTGGCATCACGCCGATGACCTCTGTCGTCTCCCCATCGATTTCGATCGTCTTCCCTAGCACCGCTGGATCCGATCCAAAGACGCTGCTCCACCCGGCATAGGTGAGTACCGCTACCGGTGGTGCGCCCTCGACGACGTCGTCCTCCATGAAGGGCCGGCCCATGATCGGGCGAACCCGGAGAACGTCGAAGACCTCCTTTGTCACCTGCGCGATCCGCACTCGGGTCGGCTCCCCCTGCCCGGTGAGGTTGGCGGAGCCGTCATCGACCGCCCCGAGCGCATCAAAGACCTCTGTGTCCTCCCAGTAAAAGCGCAACAACGCGAGGGAGCCGTTGAGATCGGGGAAGTTCAGGCCCGGGGCGTGGTGGCCCACCACCACGATCCGATCCGAGTCCGGGTAGGGAAGCGGACGAAGCAACACGGCGTTTACGACTGTGAAGATCGCGACCGTGGCCCCGATCCCCAGAGCCAGCGTGAAGGCAGCGATGCCAGAAAACCCGGGCCTCTTCAGAAGCGCCCTGGCAGCAAGTCTAAGATCTCTGAGAATAGTCATGATCCCCTCCCCCACTCCGCTATCTATGTGTGTCCTCGGGCCGGGTTCATTCCGGCTACCTGTGACTTCCTTCCACCATTCCGTCGGGATGCGCACGCCAAGGTCGGCGAAACACCGCACCGTGGTCCATGCGAACCGTGGCCACCCCCCGCTCGAACGCGCCTGGCTGAGCAATCCGGACAGATCTCGGACGAGCTCCGGGAGGTAGGCCTCCCTGAACGCCCCAGGAAGAAGGCGCGCAATCGCGCCGTATAAGGCGAGAACTCCGGAAACAGAACGTGACACCGGCCTCACACCCCTCCCAGCGCCCTGCTGCCCCTGGCCGCATCCACCAGCGACTGAAGACGGTCGGTCTCCCCCTGGAGTACCCGCTCGCCAAGCCGCGTAAGGCGGTAGTACCGGCGCCGCGCGTCCTCATCGGGATCGGAGTCGCCCTCCAGCGCCACGATGAGCCCCTGCTCCGACAGATCACGTACCGATCCATACAACGTCGCCGGCCACAGTTTGACCGCACCCTGCGTTCGATCCTCGACACGCTGCCGAATCGCGTACCCATGTTGGGCCTCATCGGCGAGCGCCAGGAGGATGTGAAACCAGACCGGCTTCACGGGAAGGAAAGCATCCGGATTGGGTCGTTCGTTGTGGCTCACGTGGAACCCCTTAGGTTGGGGAGGCCGCCCTGGCACTGGGCTTACCAAGGCGCCAGCTTCGAAGAATATCCATACGCGTTTATATCGATATAGTTTCATACCGTTCTGGAGCATCACCGACGATGCGTCCCGCACTGAGAATTCTCCACACCGAATCGCGCGACGGGGGCCACGGAGGTCAGACGATCCGGCTGGCGGATGAGGCGAGAATCCTCAACTCGCGGCCTGGCGTCGAGTGCTGGGTCGCAGGCCAACGATGCGGCCCGCTCGACGAATCGCTCGCGGGCGTCGCATGGTACATCCCCTTCGACTTTCACTCGTTTCGGCTTCATCCGGTGGTGTTGCTGAGGGCCGTCGCCCTTCTCCGCCGCATCCGCCCAGATGTGGTGCACACACACTCCAGCCGCGATGCCTGGACCTTTGGCGTCGCCGCGAAGCTCCTCGGAATCCCGGTCGTGCGCGGTCGGCACGTCACACGCGGAGTGCGGCCACAGATGTACCGCAACCTCGTGTACACGCACCTCGCCGACGCCTTCACCGCATCGGGGGCGACCGTCGGGCAGATCCTGATCGACAGCGGTGTTGCGAGGCCCGACCAGGTGTTCATCACACCGGGGGGCTTCGATCCCGAGCGCTTCAATGCAGCCCACCGGGATCGAGACCTTCTCCGGGGGGAGCTGGGGCTCCCACCGGAGGTCCGGCTTGTCGGGGGAGCCGCGAACGTCCGCCACTCGAAGGGCATCGACGTGCTCGTGGACGCCTTCGACGTGGTTCAGGCCCAATCCTCCGCTCCCGTACACCTGGTTCTTGCGGGGAGCGTCACCGACCAGGACAAGGCCACACTTTCAGAACGGTCGAGGGGAACAATCCACTTCCTCGGATTCCGCACGGACATCGAGATGGTCCTCGGGAGCCTGGACATCTTCGTGATGGCGTCGAGGCGCTTCGACGGTATTCCACAGGTGATCCCACAGGCGATGGCACTTCGGGTCCCGGTCATCGGCACAACGGCCGGGGGCATCCCTGATGTGGTCGAACATGGCGTGACCGGCTACCTGGTTGCACCCGAAGACCCCACCGCACTCGCCGCGATGATCCTGAAGGTTCTCGCGGAACCCCCCGCCCGTCTCGAGCCCATTCTCGACAGCGCCGAGTCCCGGGCGCTGGGAGGCTACACCTTCGACCGGGTGGTGGACACCTACCTCGAGGCCTACGCCTTCGTCACTTCGGCCCTCCCCTAGAAGGCTGTTGAGGAAGTGGAGCGAGCCGCGTTACGGGCACCGCAGGGCGAGATCCCAGGCGGGCCGCCGAAGGGATAGCCGTGGCTACCTCGAGGCGGTCCAACGACGGAGATCGTGCTGTGCTGCCCGTAACC
>JAZDDA010000129.1:0-2981 GCA_036679625.1 Gemmatimonadota bacterium
TGCCCCGCGGTCGTTCGGACTCCCCTCTTTCGAGCCTAGGGGGATGGAGCCAGGTGGCGAAGCCTGTGCAGGAGGGCGATGGTATCCTTGTGGCCCGTCCGGACGGCCGTCACGTGGCCGCGAATGGGTCGCCCCATGAGGTATAGGTCGCCGATGATGTCTAATATCTTGTGGCGGACAAACTCGTCGGGGAACCGGAGCTCGGTGTTGATGACCTTCTCGTCGTCAATCAGGATGACATTGTCTAGCCGCCCGCCGCCGGCCAGTCCCATCTTCTCAAGCTTTTCGATATCTTTTAGAAAACCGAAGGTGCGGGCAGTGGCGATGGTCTGGCGAAAGTGCTCGGGACCCTCGAAAGTGTACTTGAAGTACTGATGGCCCACGGGAGGCGGGTACTCCAGGGTGTACTCGATGGTGAGCTTATCGGACGGCTCGATGCGGATGGAGCGTCCCTCGTCGTCGGCATACTCGATAGGCTCGGTCACCGTCAACTCCGCGAGGGGCTCGTCTTGCTCCTCGATTCCTCCGTCCTCGATGAGCTGGCAAAAATCGGACGCCGAGCCGTCCATGATGGGAACTTCATCGGCGATTTTTACAAGGAGGTTGGAAATCCGGTAGATGTGCAGGGCCGCCATGATGTGCTCGATGGTCCTGGCCGTTGCCTTGTTCCGCCGCAGGGATGTGGCGTACTCGGCCTTCTCCACGTAATCCAAGTGGGCGGGAACCGTCTCGCCGGTGGAGATGTTCCCGAAGTGAATCCCGCTGTTGGGAGGCATGGGGGAGAGGATCAGCCCCGTCTTCAGGCCCGAGTGGAGCCCCTGGCCGCAGAGCACCACAGAGCGCCGCAGGGTCCGCTGGCGTCCGACATTCGCAAGGTCCGGCTTGACCACGATCTTCTTGGAGGCGATTTTTTTCTCAAGCGCGGCGGGGGCAACCCGGATGGCTTTCGCCGTGACGGCCACATCCCAGTTGTGTTTCCGCAGATGATGGAAGAGAAAGGCCCGCTCCCATGCCTGCCGGGCCTGGCGCAGGGAGGCGTATCCTTCGAAGGCGGCGAGCTCCGCAACGCTTTCCTCGCCGCGGATAGTGAGAGATATGTCCTCGTAAGCGATTTTCTCCAGAGGGACGGTGATGACGAGCCGCTCGAGGATGTTTTTCAGCTCCTTGATGTTGCCCGGCCAGTGGTGGTTCATAAGTGCGGCGAGGGCTTTATCTTCCAGGCTCTTTGCCGGCTTGCCGTACTCCCGCCCCAGGATGGCCAAGAAGGCCTTGGCAAGGGAGGGGATGTCTTCTTTCCTCTCCCGCAGGGGGGGGAGCTTCAGGGTGCTTTTGGAGAAGCTCTTTAGAAGGGTTGGCCGAAGACCGCCCTGCCCTTTCTCGCCCACCACGTCGGCGGCGCTGGCCGCCACCACGCGGACGCTGCACTTTATTGTTTCCCGAGAACCGACCCGCTGGAAGCTGCTGTTTCTTAGAAACTGCTGGAGTTTCGTTTGGCAGCCTCCGGGCAGACGGTCGATGTCGTCGAGGAAGAGAGTTCCGCCCTTGGCTTCCTCCAGCTTGCCTGCATGGACCCGCCCATCGTCGAGGACCGCGCCGAAAAGGGCGGCGCTGACTCCCTCCTCGGGGATGACGGCGCAGTTGAGCTTGACGAAGCGGCCCGGATTTTCCTTCGAAGAGTGGATGACGCGAGCGAGGAACTCCTTGCCCGTGCCGTGCTCTCCCACCAGCAGGATTGGCTTGTTGGAGGGGCCGAGCTCGGCGACGGCTTTGCGGATGGCCTCTACCTTGGGATTGGCCCCTAAGATGTCATCGGGCTGCGGCGGGGGCTCGCGGTGGATTTTTTCCTCCTGCTGGAGTCGACGGTGGGCTATCGCCTCGTTGACTGTTTGGACGACGCCGTCCAGGGAGAGGGGCTTTTCAATAAAGTCGAAGGCGCCCAGCTTCGTGGCCTGGACTGCGCTGTCGATGTTGCCGTGACCGCTCATAATTATGACTTCGATGTCTTTTCTAAGCTCCCGTATGGCCTGAAGAGTTTCTATGCCGTCCATTCCGGGCATCCAGATGTCGAGGAGGATTAAGTCGGGGTCGGGGTTGGCCG
The DNA here is from genome assembly GCA_036679625.1 of Gemmatimonadota bacterium. Lineage (GTDB taxonomy): Bacteria > Gemmatimonadota > Gemmatimonadetes > Longimicrobiales > Gaopeijiaceae > JAZDDA01. The sequence goes on from JAZDDA010000129.1 coordinate 2,099, forward strand.
ACTTGATGAGATCCATCGCCTGGGCGCCGTCCTCGGCCTTCATCACGTGGTAGCCTTCGTCGGTGAAAATCCCTTCGAGAGTATCGAGAATGTTGCGCTCATCATCGACGATAAGAATGTTGCCCTTTGTCATGGAGGGCCTCCCATCCCCTGGGCCTTAAACGTCAGCCGGCAGCTCGATGACTACCTTCGTGCCCTTGGGCCTGTTGTCCTCTATGCGGATGTAACCGCTGTGGTCGGCGATTACCCTGTCGACTATAGCGAGCCCCAGCCCCGTTCCGTCCTTTTTTGTGGAGAAATAGGGCAGGAAGAGCTTCTCCTTGTCCTCGGGCGGCACTCCGGCCCCCTCGTCCGCCACTTCGATCCTGACGGTCTTCAGCTCGGTGTCGAAACTCGTGGATATCTCTATCAAGCCGCCGTTTCCCATGGATTCCACGGCGTTTTCGATGAGGTTTGTAAAAACCCTCTTCATCTGCTCGCTGTCGACCTTGATGGTCGGGACTTCGGCAGAGAAGTTCTGCTCGATGGTGAGGTCGCGGTGGGAGGTGCGGTAGAGGGTGACGCTCTCTTCGATGATGTTGTGGATGTTGTTGGGCACGGGTTGGGCTTCGGGCATGCGGGCGAACCGCGAAAACTCGTCCACCAGGTTCTTGAGGCCTTTGACCTCGGTAATAATGGTCTGGATGCTCGGCTCCAGAATGGTCTCTAAGTCCTTGGCCCCGTGGCGGTGTTTTTTGAGAATCCGCTCTGCGGAGAGCCGAATGGGAGTCAGCGGGTTCTTGATCTCGTGGGCTATCCGCCGGGCCACCTCCTGCCATGCGGCGGCTCGCTGCGCCTTGATGAGCTCGGTCAGGTCTTCGAAGACGACCAGCACGCCGAGGGG
>JAZDDA010000130.1:0-5804 GCA_036679625.1 Gemmatimonadota bacterium
GGCCAAACCGTAAACTTCCGAATGGAGAGATGAAATCATGAATATTCTCTGGGAATCTGTAGGGCTCATTCGTTACCCGCTGGCGTTCTCGTTCCTGACCGTTGTCGTGCTGGGCTTGTGGTCGGCCTCGAGGCTCGTCGGGGCAAGCGCGTCGCCCACCCTGCGCACCAAGGCATGGCTCGATGCGATCCTGTTCTGGGGAGGGTTCGCGGTGGTTACCGGCGTGCTGGGGACGCTAATTGGGATCATCATTGCAGCTCAGGCCATTGAAGCCGTGGGGGGCGTTGCCACCTCTCTGGTTTGGGGCGGCATCAAGGTGGCGATGCTCAGCTCGGCGATCGGAATGCTGATCCTGGCGTTCGCCGCGCTTCTGTGGTTCGTGCTTCAACTCCGCTGGCGCCTGTTGGTAGCGGAGTGCGCAGAGGCCTAGCGGCGTGTGTCGTTTCTACACCCGCGTCTTCCAATAACCTGGGTGCCTGGGTTGGTGCATGATCGCGAGGATCACGACGTGCCCGTCGGCGATCCGGTAGACAACATTGAACGGAAACTCGCGACAGACATACCTGCGATAGGGCGCGTCAAAGAAGGGGGCAATATCTGGGTTCTGCGCGAGGAGTTCGAAGACGCGGGTGACCTCATCATAAAAGCGTAGACCCAGACCCCTGGTCTGGGTCTCATAGAACCCGACAGCATTGAAGAACTCGGCGAGGGCAGCAGGGTGGAGGCTGAGCCTTACCAACCGTGGCGGTCGCGGACTTCCTTGAGGGCATCTGCGAGTGGGATCGCCTCTACCTCACCAGATTCAAGCTCAGCGTCGCGACTACGCACTTCATCGCTCCATGCACTCTCGATCTCTGATTCGGTATCGAGACTCGCAATCAGGCGTTCGGCTAATCGAGCTCGCTGGGCTGCGCAATCAGGCGTTCGGCTAATCGAGCTCGCTGGGCTGCGGAGAGCTTGAGGGGTTCCGCTTCAATTTGATCAACTGTCATCGCTGGACCTCCTCCAAGGACCCCAATAATACCGCGGCGGGCCGGGTCAGTGCCATGGCGCGATGAGACCACTAAATCGACGTCCTGACCCAGGAGATGAAGTAGGGCGAGCATCTGCCCGACCGACTTCGTGTGATTTGTCGGGTCCAGGAGGCGGTAGAATTGGCTAGCTGAAGTTCCGAGCCGACGGATGAGTTCTCGCTTGCTGAGCTCACTTTCGGCGACCGCGTTATTCGCCTCCACGGTCAGCCGGTGGAGAAGCAGGCCGTTCAGGTATGCCGGATCTTGGTTGTATTCGAGCACCGCATCGAGATGGATGGTATCCTCCGTCCCGTCCTCGAGTCGATAGCTGAATCCGTCCCTACCAATTTCCTCGTCCGGAAACGCCTCAGTGATGCGATTCTTCGAATCCGGCTGAGTACGGAGCAGGGCGTACGGGAACGTGTACGTTCCTGCGCCGGTCCGGAGCTCGAACGCCTTCTTGCGGTTGTTTGGTACGACGCTCTGGATTTTCACGGCAGTCCCTCCGCTCGAAGCTCGTCGATGATCCGTACGACCCGGGCTACCGCCATTCCCTTCATGGGAACGTCATTCTCAAGGTCCCACTTCAGGACGAGAGTGCCGTCGCGGTAGACGTGCACATGGTAGGGACTGTGATCACCCTTCCAGGTCACGAAGACGAATCCACCCCGCCGAATCTTTCCCACTAAACGTTACCGGCCACGGTAACATTAAGCAAGCCAAGGCGGTACGGTCAGGCGGTACGGTCGCTTGTCCACGAATCTGATCCCGATAGTAGGGCAGGGGGCTTCCGTGGACGGAAGGCGTATAGCCGGGTCAGTGCCATGGCGCGATGAGCCGCCGCGGAGTCAGGCGCCGTTGGGACCACGCATTATCGGCCCCCATCCCTCGACCGGGTCGACGCCGTAGAATTCACTCAGGAGCGTGTAGAGATCCGGCTGTCTCTCCCGCAGTTGCCTCGGTTTTTCGAAGAATGCCTCGGTAGCAACCGCGAAGAATTCGGCGTGGTTGGTGGCTCCGTACGTGTCGAGCACGGTGTCCCGGCCGCTCCGCTCTGCTCTCTCGAGTTGCCGGAACTTCCGCTCGATGACCTCGGCCCAGGGCTTCAACGACGACAGACGCAGCCCCACGGGTAGTCCATCGGCGGCTCCGGTCTCCTGATCCAGCTGATGCGCGAATTCATGGAACACTACGTTCTTCCCGTCCCGTGGATCGAAGGCCCCACGCTGGGCGCTGTCCCACGATAGTATGACGACTCCCTGGCCCCAGGACTGCCCGAGGATTGGATCCTCATCCCCCTCGAATTCGAGGGTCCCGTGGCCCAGGGTGCCGCGCGCGTACCTCGGCACGACGGTGCCCGGGTATACGATGACGGTGCGAAGTGCGGGATACAGGCCCACCTCGAGCCAGAGGAGGAGGAAGCAGGCCTGGGCGGCGATGGTTACCGCGATCTCCTCCGTCATCTCCAGGCCGCCCGCACCTTCGACGTGCTTCTTCTTGATGAAGACCTGAACCAGCTTGAGGAGTCTCTCGAAGTCCGGTGCACGGAGCTCGCGTGAGATCGGGACATTCTTCCGGACGATGCCCGCCCAGGAGAGGGGCACGGGGTGCGTTAGCAGGCGGACCGGACGAGTCCAACTCATCGAAAGAAGGACCCTCTTGCCGATGAGCACGCTCCCGCCGAAGAGAAGGAATGCGGCCAGCGCGACGAGTGCACCGGTGAGGTCTGACATCATCCCTACATTCTCAGGGCGTGTCGAGACGAATGGCGAACAGCGTCGGCCAGAGTTTGCCGGTGACCAGAAATACGCCGGTCTCCTCGACGTAGGCGATTCCGTTGAGGACTGCCTCTCGATTGTCGGGTCGGAGGGTGGCGAGAGACAGTGCAAACGCGTCGAGCTCCGCGGCCACCTCGCCGGTGTGCTTGTCAATCTGGACGATACGATCGGTGAGGTAGACGTTGGCCCAGAGGTGGTCTCCCACGCACTCGAGCTCGTTGATCCTGGCCAGCGGGAGACCGTTGGAGGTGACCTCGATCTCGGATTGTACCTCGAACGTCTGCGGATCGCGGATGGAGATGCGGCTGCTGCCGTTCGACATGAAGAGCGAGTTCCCGTCGTAACACAGGCCCCACCCTCCGCCGGAATATTCGAACTGTCGTTTGAGTTCGAAGGTCTCCACGTCGTACACGAAGGCGACCCCTGACTTCCAGGTGAGCTGGATCAGCTCGGAGTCGACCAGCGCGAGGCCCTCGGCGAAGTAGGCCGAATCGATCGCGATCGATGCCACGACGCTCCCGGACTGCGGGTCGACCTTTCGCAGAGATGACGCTCCGTACTGCCCCGTGCTCTCGAAGAGGAACCCGTCGTGGAATAGGAGGCCCTGGGTGTAGGCATCTCGATCATGCGGAAAGGTGGCAGCAATCTCATAGTCGAGGCGGGTGGGCCCCGGGTCGCAGGCGGAGGCAGCCAGGACGGTGGCCAGAACGAGGCAGTGCGAGAATCTCGAGGACATCAATCGCTACACATCCCGCACCGCCCCAGCCTGCAGGAACACGAGCGTGCCGGTTACCTGCTCAGGCGCGAGACCGTAGCGATCCATGACGGCGCCTCGGTAGGCGTCGATCTGAGGCCGGTAGTGGTCCACCTTGGCGTCGAGCGCTGCGGGGTCGGACGCATCTACGAGGTCGGTCTTGAAGTCGAGGATCTCGGCTCGCAGGATCGCGGGCGGTTGTGCCCCATCGATGGGATCGGCGGAAACGAGCACCAGGCGGTCGATAGTGCCCTGCATGAGTCCGTCGGGAAGGCGCTTCAAGAAACGCAATTCCCGCTCGAGCGTGAGTGCGGGAGGCGCGTACCGCGCGCGGCTGAGTGCGTCCCCCACCTCGGGCACTGCGAGTTGGGTCCGGAAGTCGGCGATCCACGCGGTGACGCGCTCACCCGCGAAGCCGGGCGCTTCCCTGGCGGCCACCGCGCGCAGCGTTTCGTCGTCCGGGACGCCGTCCTCGATCCAACCGATCTTTTCGCACCACGCGTGGACCACGGTGCCCCTGACGCGGGCTTGGCTGCGCAGGTCCCGCTGCAGGAGCGCGGCGAGATCCACGGTGCCGCCACCCTCGAGAGAGGACGGGCTGCGTCGGGCGAGGTTGCGGGTGCGGGCTCCGTCGGGTGCTCGCAGCTTCAGGGGAGTGGCCCGATCGACCATGGTGGCGCCCGGTGCGCGCGTCGCGCTGGAGTCGGGCGCTTCGGTCCCTTCGGGCGCCACGCCCTCATCGGCCAACTTGGCGAACCACGTGGCGTCCCCGGCCTCGTAGAGGATATCTCCGCTCTTGGCAGGCACACCAGGCGCGAGCGCTGCGCGGAGGATACGGGCGAGGCTCGTGCCCTTCGGTGGCTTGTCCTTGTCGTCACCAACGATCAGGTGCAGAGCATACTTCGCGCGGGTCATCGACACGTAGAGTACGCTGAGGTCGTCTCGCAGCCCAACATCGTGAACCTGCGCGTACGCCGTTTGCAGCTCGGGAAAGAGCGCTCGGTACCCAGCGTTGGCGCTGGGATAGACCTTCACGACGCGGCCCGTCTTGTCGTCACGGAGCGGTATCGCGACATCGTCGTGGCGTCCCCCGCCGAGCGGCTTGTGAAGGTGGGGAAGAACGACCGTGTCAAACTCCAAACCCTTCGATTGATGCACCGTCATCACCCGGACGCTCGCTCCAGATGGAGCTTCCATGTTCTTCTTCTCGACCATGCGGACGAAGTCGTCGGCGCGGAGCGTGGGCCGTGCGTCCCAACGGTATCCCAGCTCTACCAGCTGGGCGAGACGTGCGACTTCAAGGCGATCGCACGCCGGGTCGAGCTCGCGGACCCACCTGTCCAGAGTGGGCCCGTACCCGTCGCGGACGAGACGCTCGCGCACATTACGAGCTACCCGTGCGGCCCCGGGTGCGCTGCCGAAGTCCGTGAATGCGATCCCCTCGAGCTCACCGACCGGCGTCTTCGCCACGTGGTACCGAGCGAGCGTGTTGCCCGGGTGGTCGGCCAGGCGGAGGAGCGCCAGTAGCGCGTTCACAGGCCGCGTGTCGGTCCCTCGCCGCTCGCTGGCACTTCGAGTTTTCGGAGCCTTGCGATCAGAAACGCGACCGCCTTGTTGTCGCGAACGAGAACTCCGATTGAACGCCCCGGTGCCTCGGCGTGAAGGCTGGCGATGCGCTCAGCAGCGAAGTCCAGGAGCTCTGGGTTGACGTTTCTTCGCGAATCTGCCCATGGACCCGCAGTCATGCACACGTATCCGGGCTGGTCGGGGTACGCGGCAGCCTGGGACAGAAAGTCCTTCACCCAGCGTTCGGCGACGGCCTTGGCGCCGTCCACCTGCTCCAGGATTTCGTTGTCCTGAATGTGTTCAAAGACCTGGGCCACGGCATCGAGAATGACGGGTCCCGAGCGGTACGAGTTGGGAAGCCGCCTTTGTTTCAGTCGATGCTCCGACCGCACGTCCGCCGCTAGCTGAGGGCGAGCGCCGCGCCATCCGTAGATCGACTGTTTCGGGTCCGCGACGATCACCGCAGCACGGTCGCCCTCAGATCCTGCGGTCAGCTCGTCCATGAGCGGCTTCAGGACGCCCCATTGTGGGAGCGAGGTGTCCTGGAACTCGTCGAACAGGAGGTGCCGAATCCGCGAGTCGAGCCTGAAGTAGAGTTCCTCGGCACCCTCGATCAGCGTCGACTCGGCGAGCCGATGAGTGATGTCCCCAAACCGGTATGCGCCCGTCCGGGTCTGCAATGCCGTGAATGCG
>JAZDDA010000131.1:0-2964 GCA_036679625.1 Gemmatimonadota bacterium
TGTGGCTCCGGTGACGCGCAGTCGAACGTACGGTTGCTAGGTCTGCGTGACGTCTCGAATCGCGCCCTCAATGACCCGGAGCGCCTTCTTCGGCAGCGCCTTCTGCTTCGCGCCACCGACCACTGCCGGGATGAGCGCCGGCCAGAAGACTAGGAATCCCACCGCAGCAGCCGCCCCCTTGTCGGCCCACTTCGTCTGACCGATCTCCACCACCAGCTCCTCGCCCTCAGCCCAAATCTTGACCGAAAAGGCAACCCCGGCACCGATGGCACGGCCGAACTTCCCCCCGCTACGCCCCTGCACGAGAACGGCATCGTCGCTTTCCAGAACCTGCGACTCCATCTTCTCGGCGGTGAACCAGTTCTGGAGTCGCCCAGCAAGGCTGTGAAGGTCTACACCATGCACAACAAATCGGTGTTGCTGAGCGGCCATGTCGGTACTGTATCCGGCTCGTGGCGCCGGCTCGGTGACATCGGCATCGGGACCCCGAACGTCAGACGGGGACGCGCTCACATATCGAGCGGGTTGGGCATGAGACGCCTCAGCGCCTTTATGCGAACCTCACCGGCCTGAAGTTCCCTCTGGACGTGACTGCATAGATGTAGCGGGGGAGACCTTCGTGGTCTCCTCTTGTCGGGTCGATTGGGTCCCGCAGGCCGACGACCGCTCCGTCTGTACGATGTAGCTCGGGTTTCAGCTTGTTGGTCCGGGTTTCGGGATCGCTTGTCCAGTCCCACTTGATGACCCCGAGTTCGTGGTCCACGGTGATCGTTTCGGCTTCTGCCAGATTTATGTCGTTGTCCACGAGCAAGCATCCGCCGTGTTCCAACCAGCGCGCACAGTTCGCTATCAGCGCAGTGTCATCGGGGAGGCTCATAAGGCCGGTGACACCGAACATCATTACCACCCCGAAGGTCTCCTCACCGCCAACCATGGCTCCGGGGCTTAATGCCAAATATCGCTTCCCACAAGGAAACGAGCAGATACGGCGCTTATGGCGTGCGGTGACCGTCATGCTGCAACCTCGATGACGAACCTGGCCGCGGGCACATAGCGACACCGGCGCCTCGGATCGTCACCTGACCTGGCGGGGACGGCGGGCCCGAGAAACCTTGGGCAGAACCGAGCGCCGAGGTGCGATCTCGGACGGGTCCGCAGCCGTTCGTCGATCGAGCGCTTCTGGGCCAGATCAGCTGATCTCGGGTGCGTCTTAGGCCCGGATGGTGGCGTAGGCGCGGACGGTGAACGTTCCAGCGTGCTCGATCTTGGGCGGTACAGCCGTGAACGAGAAGCCGTTGGACGGAACAGCGCTGAGGTTGGTGAGGTGTTCGATGATCGGGATCCCTGCCCGGAGAAGAGTCGTATGGACGGGTCGCTGGGTATCGTCGGTGCTGTCGATGTTCAGCGAATCGATGCCCACACATGCCACCCTCGCCGCTACCAGGGCCTCGGCTGCTCCAGCTGTCAGATGAGGGTGACCGTCGGCGTAGGCCGCGGTCCCGAACTTCGAGCTGTGGCCGGTGCGAACGAGCACGGCGTGGCCTTCGACATCGACGAGTTCGGAGGAGTCAAGATCGATCGTGATGGTGCCTCGCCGATCGAGACAGACCGCAGGTACCGATGCGACTCGCACCAGGTCCAAGCCGGCGAGATCGTGCCCATCGGCGAAGCGGTGGTACGGGACATCGAGGTAGGTGCCGGTGTTGGTGCAGATCGTGACCAGGCCAATGTGGAACGTCACCCCAGGGCCATAGGCCTCCTCGGCAGCTTCGCGGGACAAGTGGGTTTCGATCACAGGGCTGGGAAGCCCAGGGTAGGTGACCATCCCATCGGAGATCACGTGACTCAGGTCCACATGACGCTGCTTCACCGACTCTTTCATCGGCGGAAGTCTACGAAGCCCTCCACCGGACACCCCCACGCGGCCTCGGGCAACCTCCCGACGACAATGCAGCGCCTCAGCACCTACCCGACGCGGTGTCCCGGATTCAGAGCTGAGCCGGCCTAGCCTGGCCGACGTAGTGAGCGCCGAGAGCGCCGGACGACCATACTGAAAGGAGTCCGACGTGACTCTCTCATCATCCACCGGCCCTCTATGCGATACATGCTGGACGGTCATCTCCTCGACCCAGGGGGTCCGACGTGAATTCGGGAGCAACCCGAACTTCGTCCACCACCGGGACCTCCCCGGAGAGGCGGCGATGCCTTGGTGGGTCTACAACTCGACGTGTGCGAGCTTTCCTCTGACGTCGTGAAAGGGCGACTCCTCGATTGACATCGGCAGGGAGCGCGGAGGTGACGATCTGGGATGGTTTCGGATATGGGCGTTTCTGCCCGGGATTAGTTGTTATGTGCGCTTACGTAGCGAGGTGATCTGGCGCTTCTGGTTCGGCTCATGGGTGGCGATCGAAGCCCTGCTCGGTCGGATGCCGTTGCGTCTTGGCTCGAACCCGCCGCCGGACGACCACCCCACCAAAGAGCGCTATTGCTAGGAGAAACACGAAGAGTTCATCCACCCATTCTCCAGTCGAGGACTCCACTGGCTTGGTCGGTGTGATCACTCTCCCTAGTTGCTCGGACATCACCTCGCTCCACGCATCGCTGGACTGGTACCAGCCCGCCGGATGGATGAAGCCCTGGGACTCAGGTGGCTCGGGAAGGACGATGTACCCGGCCTCGGCGCCTTCAACGGTGTAGTAGGAGAATCCGTAAACCCATTCATGGACGCCTAACAAGAAGCGAACCTCGTAGGGACCCTCCAGGGTCTGCGGATCCACCCTGTTCCCGTCCACCCGCCTGCCGAGAAACTGGAACAGGCCACCCCACGGGTTGAATCGGTCGAGGATTCGGGGGTCGCTTATCTCGATTGGGTGATCCAGGCCGGGCCCGGTGACCGTGATCTCCTCTACTCCACCCTTCGCCAGGGCTGTCCCGGCGACAAGGAGCATGATGGCCACAGAGAAC
>JAZDDA010000132.1:0-6413 GCA_036679625.1 Gemmatimonadota bacterium
GCCGCTGCCGCTGCCTCTGCCTCTGGCTCTGCCTCTGGCTCTGCCTCTGGCTCTGCCTCTGGCTCTGCCTCTGGCTCTGCCTCTGCCTCTGGCTCTGCCGCTGCCTCTGCCTCTGCCTCTGCCTCTGGCTCTGCCGCTGCCTCTGCCGCTGCCTCTGCCTCTGCCGCTGCCTCTGGCTCTGCCTCTGCCTCTGCCGCTGCCTCTGGCTCTGCCGCTGCCGCTGCCTCTGCCTCTGCCTCTGGCTCTGCCTCTGGCTCTGCCGCTGCCTCTGGCTCTGCCTCTGGCTCTGCCTCTGCCTCTGCCTCTGGCTCTGCCTCTGGCTCTGCCTTGGGCCCGTTCTCCTCATGCAGGCTCGCAGGCGCCGTCTCTGCCGCCTCGCTCACATGCTCGATCGCTTCACCGGCAGCCTGTTCCTGCTCGGTGACTGCGACGTTGGTTGGCGGTTCCGTCTCGGCGCCCGGCTCTTCATGACCCGGCTCATCGTGGCTGGGCCCATCGTCGTCCTCGACCCGCTGGGGGGCCGGCTCGGTAGCTGCGGCTGCGTCGCCATCACGCCCGCTCTCCGAGAGAGTTTGGCCAGCCGCCTCCACCGGGACTGCTTCGTCGGTTGACTCCGCGTCCTGGGGCGCTACGACTTCGCATTGCTCCTCGAGCAGTCGCTGCAGCAGCCGATAGGACGGGTAGCTCTTGACCTCCTCATCGCCTGCAAAGGCGGTCACCAGGCCCAGTACGTCCTTCGCCACCACCGGGAGCCGTCGGCGAGCCTGCTCCTTCTTGGCATCGGCGAAGTAGCCCTCCCGCTCGAGGTAGCGCTTGGTGTAGCCCTGGTCGATCTCCTCCAACCTGCCCGGTGCCCGCCGCTTCAGTTCCCGCAGGAACTTCGATACCGTCTCCACGAATAGCCCCAGCCGCGTCAGTACCGCCATGTTCGACATCACGTGGGTCGAGTCCAGACGTTGCCGCCCCACACCGAGCCCGTCGGCTGCGACCAACCCTCGCGTGATCCGCTGGAACATCTCCTCAGCGTGCCCATTCTCCATCAGCCTCACTCGCAGTGTTCCCCGCAACCGTGTGCAGTGTCTTCTGGCACGTGTGTGCCGTGCCCGACACGAGCATAAGCGCGTGGTGCCACTGCAGATTGTACTCGAGATTGTCGAGCACCTGCGCGTCGGTGAGGTCATCCCACTCCTTGAGAAGATGAAGACCCATCAGCAGTCGGATCGACTTGTTGGGGCGGCCCGCGTTGTCCTTATCGAAGCTCGACCGAAACAACTCCTCCTCGATCAGCGGCAACACCCGGTCACGGAAAGCCTGAGCCCAGGACTTCTCCAGGCGGGCACGCTTGTCGGCAGGGACCAGGAACTGGCACTGCAGCATCGAAAGCTGAGGGTCGGTGGGGCGGAACATCGTAGGAAGACCGGGCGGCGGGAGAGGAGGCGCCCTACGGAGTCGTTGGGCGCGCTGGGGACCCTCATTCTCGCACCTCAGCGCGAGCCTGTGAAGTCATCAACACCTCGCGCATACGCGGCAACCTTTGGCTTCATCCATAGATAGCTGTAAACCTAAGCTTTCATTGCGGCCGCTACACTGACGGGGCTTCAGTACACGGAAACACAACGACGACACGCGGGGCGCCCACGCCCCACCCATACCTCGCACCTTGGACAGACTTTTTACGAAGGGCTCAACCTTGGCAACCGACCCCGCGGGGAATCCAGCTCCGGGTCTCAACTGGCCCCGGGCTCACATTCGAGCCTTTCGCCACCTGGCTCCGCCTATTTTCCAAGGTCCCGGCAAAAAGATCGCTTGGGTCAGACCAAGCAACTCGAGGACGCGCAGCATCGACGTGTTGAGCCCTTCGAGCTGGCTGTGTGTGAGGGCACCATCGACGGTTGCGCGGAGGAGACGAACGTCTCTGAAGTAGTGGAAGATGTTCTCAGCCGAGGGCCGTGCCGTGGCTTGAGAATTGAGGTTGGGCAGGGTCTCATCATTGTCAGCAAGAGCTTCACGGACCACCGCCTCGATGAAGTTGCGCACGATGAGTGCAAGGATGAAGACGAGGCCGAGCGCTGCGATGCGGCGTGGGGTGTTGAGGAAGACAGGAGCGACGGCGGCTGGGCCTTTGAGCCAACGGAAGCCTGTGTGCCCTTCAATGACGTGTTGCTCGCGGTAGGTTGCCAGCACGCGTTCGTCTGGCCATGCCTCAGTGTCGAGGTGATCAGTGATGAGGACGAAGTGCCTTCCGTGAAAGCGTGCGACCTTGACGAGTTCGTCATTGACGCGGATCTCCGAGAGCACAGCTCTCCACACCTTGCGGCTGGGGGCCTCTTGTCCCTTTCGCGGCCGTCCCCGCTGCTTCCGCTTGAGGACTTCGATCTCCGAGCTCACGGTCACGTCGACATCGTGAAAGCGGAGAGTGCCCAGCTGGGTCTTCACCGCTGCGTTGGCATCATCTTCGCGGGAGAAGGTTTGCTTTGCCAGTGCGTTGCCTGCTTTCTTCAGGCGCGTGTGCTCCTTCTTGAGGTTGGCAGCCGTGACACCCTCCTCGCGCTGGGCAAGACCTGGAGAGGCAACAACCAGCATGCGCATGTCGGGGCTTGTTGTGAGACCGGTCTCAGGATCCGTGATCTTGAACGGAGCGATGAAGGACCGGCCACGGTAGTGCCGCACCGGATCGGACTTGAGTCGCTGGTGCGCTTGCCCGATCACGGGCAGAGCTTCATCATCGAGGCGTATACGCTCGACCAGGTCCCGCCGCACGTTGTAGGACCGTGGCACCAGAGTCACGAAGTGGAATGCTGAGTCGAGGACGCGGCCGAGTGTGTTTGGATCGCAGAGCTTGCCGTCGGCCACCAGCGTGACGTCGTGCTGGGGTGGTAGGAGACCCGCGAGTTGGTCAATATGGAACCGGTTTACCGTCTGGTCGGGTGCGTTGCCGTCGTGCAATGTCACGCACATCGGCACCGCTGCGGCGCCCTGAACCGACAGGCCGTAGACCAGCTGGAGGAGGTCGGGGCGGTGGTCTTTGCTATGTCCATGTGCGGGAACCGGCGCGCCTAGCTCAGCCTCGACGTTGTAGGCACCGTACAGCTTCACCGTCGTGGTGTCGGTGTGCACAGCGTACTCTTCAGGGCACTGCGGCGAGCTGAGGTAGCGAGCAGCCCAGGTCGACAACACCTCGTCGGTGCCGGCTGCAGAGAGACGGTCGAGGGTCTCGGCGAGCCGTGTGTCGGAGAAGGACCGCGCGCCGCAGCTTGTGCCCAAAACCACCTCGGGGTCGGTACTCTGGAGCCAATCTGCCATCCGGTACAGCGCCACGCGCCCGTGCAACACGTTGAGGATCATGAGCCGTACGCAGTCAGCGTCGCTGGCCTTCATCCGCGGATCGGCAGGCAACAACTCGTCGATCACGTCGTCGATTCCAAGCTCCCTGATGGCCTCGCGTATCAACGGCAAGTGCCGCAGCGAGGCTGCAGAGAGGGACAGGCGGCCACCATCGGTCAGCGGTTGGAGAACGTCAGCTTGCATTGCAGGACTCGGGTGAGAAGATCCAGGGCTAATTCCACGTTAGGATGCTCGGCGCAACCCAAAGTCTGCTAGTTATTTGTCTAGTAATTCAATAAGTTAGGCTGACGGAACTAACTTCTCAATAAGCCCGGGCACGCCGACCATGGCATCGTCCTGGGCCAGTTGGCCGGTTCAGTTTGGGCTTGTGACCTACTCTTGGCAGAGTGCGGCTCGGAAGTCCTTCCGGAGTGGATGGACCCAGACGGTCTTCTTGGGCACGGAGGCTCGGTGGTGGACATCGAGCTTCCCTCGCCCCGTGGTCTCGCCGAGGAGGAGCCAGTTGGCGGCCCGGTAGCAGGTGCCTCGAAAGCGGGGGGTCTCGACGAAGGTCTCCAGCAGGACGGGGCTGTAGCCGTAGTGGAGCTGCCAGTCTCGGGCGAGTCCCGGGTGGCCATGCCCAGGATGCAGGACGCGAGGTTCTTGCAGCGGACCCAGGGCAAGATGAGGAAGCGGGCGTTGTTCACCACGAGGTGGAGTCGAGCCTCCCGCTGCGGCGTGGTCCAGCCGATGAAGCTGTCTCGGGGAGCCGTCTTCCATGCCGCCGCGCCGAAGCCGAGCAGGGCGATGATGCGCCCCTCGGCGCGGGCGAAGTACCGCAGCTGAGCGCCGGGCAGCGGCTGGTAGCCGAGGTAGTGGTAGCGCTGCAGGAGTTCGTTGTGCAGGTGGGAGTCGTGGCGATCGGTCACGAGCTGCAGGCGGAGGTCCCCGAGCCGCTTCGGTGATGCAGCCTCCAGCAGCGGGCCCGGCTCCCCCAGCAAGGTGCGGCGGAGATAGGGCTTGCCGTTGTTGTTGCCGTTGCGCGGCGGCGGAAGCTCCAGCAGGCCAGCGTCCTGCATGCGCAGCATCGCGACACGGCAGCTCATGTCCTTGAGGCGCCCGTCGCCTCGTCGCCAGTCGAGCTGTTCGCAGACCAAGCGGGACAGAAGGGCGCGGGTCGCCGTCGGGTGAGCGGCGATCAGCTCCCGGATGCAAAAGAGGTCGGTCGCGGAGAAGTCCCGTCCGCAGTAGCGCATCGCTCAGGGCTTTGGGAGCAGGGGCGCCGCCGAGGCCGGTGAGCCGAGGGACGCCTGCTTCTGGATCCACTCGGCCAGCGGTGGGATCTGACCGGCCCGGCGGACCCGGTCGTTGAGGTACGCCCAGAAGGAGATCCCGTGCTTGCGGCAGGTCTTCTTGAGACTCGCGAAGGTGTCGCGAGAGCGGCGGCCCTCGTCGCTGCGCGTCGAGCCGCTGATCTTGCGTTTCTTGACGTAGTCGCGGATGTCCCGCTCGCTGAGGTTGTTCTGCAGCGGGATGTCGGGGCGCTCCAGGACCAGCAGGAGCTCGGCCTTGTTGCGGTGCATGCGCTTGAGTGCCAGGTTCAGGGTCACGAAGCAGGTCTTGCTGGTGCAGAGCTTGTCGAAGCGCGCATCGATCTGGACCTTCTTCTGCTCGTCCGGCGCGGCCTTGTAGGCCTTCAGCTCATCGTAGATTTCCCAGATCTCCCCTCGCACTTCCTGGAGCGCCTTGCGCTGGGCGTCGTTGAAACCGACGAGCTTGACGAAGACCCGCTCCGCGTGGATCCAGCACAGGGCGTGCAGCAACACGTCGAACTGACCGGCATCGTCACTGACGATTACGAGCTTCCGCAGCGAGCCGTCTTCGAGGACGCAGCCCAGCAGCGCTCCCTCGGTGGCGATGCGAACATGACGGAGCGTGGTGATGCCCAGATCCTTCAAGGTGGCAAGCCACTCTTCTGTGCTGCCCAGGGTCTTCTGCTCGAGGCCAGCGAGGAGCGCAAACGGCCTCTTGGGGAGCTTCTGGCCCTTCATGTAGGCCAGCGCGTCGTCGTTGAGCACGTAGTCGTCGCGGCCCGCCCGAAACAGCTCCAGGAAGTTGATCCGGCTCTTGCTACCGGTGCTCGCGAAGTAGGCGAACAGCTCGTTGCCGATGTGGGTGCAGTAGCCGTTCTTGCCCTGGTGGCGTGCCCCAGTGTCGTCCACATGGACGTAGTCGGACTGCTGCAAACCCACCCGCAACAGCTCCTCCTTCTCCGCGTGGAAGGCCTCCTTGCCGTGGGTGATGATCGAGCTGACCTGGCCCGCCGAGATGTCGATCCCCCACTCCCTCAACTGCTCCAGCAGCAGAGGTTGGGTGACGTGGGCGTGGTGGTACTGGTGCAGGACGTACGCGATGAGCGTCGGGCCGAAGTGGCGCCCGCTCAGCTCGGCAGGGAGCTTGCCGACAAGCCGCTCCCCCGAGGGCGTCTCCCACCGCTCCAGGCGGAAGCGGGTGTTGTGCAGCTCGATCCGGATGTCCTGGACCGTGAAGTCCTCGTACCCCTTGAACCGGCTCCCGGCCGGCAGCTCCGACGGGCGAACGGCGACGATCTCGTGGATCGTCATCTCCCGCGTCTTGGAGCGCTTGCGCCGCTTCTTCGGGCGCCTGCCCTTCTTTGCCCCTCCCGCCGGCTTCTCCAGCACCGAAGGCCTGATCTTCGGCCTGGGCTTCTCACCCTTCAGCCGAGCGACCTCGTCCCGAAGCTGCTGGAGTTGCTCCCGTAGACCATGGATGATCTCCAGCAGCACGAGCACCACTGGCGTGACCTGGTCGGGGGGGATGTCCGAGACTTTCGGAATCTTGGGAAGCTTGGGTAGGCCGTCTGAACTCATGCCTGCATCCAAGCAGGAAAATGCTCCTGTGTCCAGCACGATCTTCAAAATCGTCGTCGGGCGTGCCCGGACTTATTGAGAAGTTACGACGGAACCCTTGAATCGCAGACCGGAAGGCACAACCGCCGCCGAGCGCTTCTTCGGGGCCACGCCTGCCGACCTCTTCGACTACCTGCTCAACAACATGGACATGCCCCC
>JAZDDA010000133.1:0-6338 GCA_036679625.1 Gemmatimonadota bacterium
AAGCGGCCCTTGAGGTTGGGTTGATCGAACACCGGTAGCGAGAAGTGCGCCCGATCGGGCACGAAGAGGGTGTAGAGGAAGTCGGGATTCCGGTTGAGCGCCTCGTCGCCCGCGGTGAACTCCAGCGTCAGGGCGACCTCTCCCAATTCGACGTCGGCCATGGAGACCACGACGTGGTCATGCACGCCTTCCCACGAGGCGGGCACTCCGTTGACCTCGACGCTGCCGACTCGATCGTTCGGATCCTTGAGGTCGAGAATCACGGGCCGGTGCTGGGAATCATCCCAGTCGAAGGTGACCGTGACCCGCCCGGTCAGCGCTTCATCGGCATCCCTCGGCACGCTGAGTGCAAAGTCGTAGCGGACGTCGTGGATCGTAGCCGCTCGCAACTCCGCGAGCTCCCACGAAATCCCAGCGTCGTGGGGAGCACCTTGCTGCGGAGCGCACGCTCCAACCGCAAACAGAGCCGCGATCATACACCGAGAACCGCAACGCGAGAGCTGCACCATGTCTTCCTCGTCGAACTAGAGAGTCCACCGATACCCTGCACCCGGGACGGGCGCGACACAGGAGTTTGCGAGGATTAGGAGGGTGCGTCCAGCCGAACCGGCCTGGGCAACCTCTGCACAGGTAGCCTTCTAGAGAATGGCGTCGAGGTAGAGCTCGAGCCGCCAGCCCCTGGGTGCACGGATCCCGCGCGCGATGTCGATGCGGATCAGGCCGTCCAGAACGCTCGCCCCTGCGCCCAGGGAAATCAGCGCGTCATCGGCGTCGAGGTCCCGCCACTCTCCGGCCCATCCTCCGTCCGAGAAGACCGCGATCGAGATCGGCAGCCGTGAAAGAGGCCTGGCCACCTCGGCCCGGTACCGCAGGTAGTCCGGACCCCGTGCGACGTTGCCGCCGTACCCCCGAATCGTGTGTGCGCCCCCCAGATACCAGAGAGACTGCGTGGGAACGTTCCCCCAGGCCGTGCCGCCCTCCAACTCGAGTCCAGTGCGAACGCTCGGGGCGATCTGAACCGCAGTTCTGAGCGCCAACTCGGCGCGTCGAAACTCGAAGTCCCCAACCTCGGCCTGGAGATTGAGTGAGGCACCCACCTGAAACCGATTCCCTTCGCTGCCCCACCAGGGACGAAGCCGTAGCTCCCCACCCACCTGATCGGCCCGCTCGGCCAAAATGTTCGGCCGGAATATGTGATCACCGTCGAAGATGTTGGGAACCGACACGTTGGTCTCGCGCGCGACCGATCGCTGCTGCTCTCCATACAGCGAGAGCCCCCACCAGGGACGCTTCGAATCGGTCGGGCGAAGGTCGAACTTCACCCCCGTGGTCTCGTAGTACTCGCCATCGTCCCTCCCCAGCACCGCCGAGGCCAGCGAGCTCCCGAATCCAAGTGAGCGAGCGTCCGCATCAACCGGGGTGAGATCATGGTAGAGAGACAAGCCAACATTCCGACGGATCCCATTCCAGTGCAGCGTCAGCTGACCTCGGGGATCGAAGTCGGCCACGCCGAGGCGTCCGATCAGCTCCACCCGCGCAGGCCCCACCGGAGTCAGCAGCGGACGCTGTACCGAGGCCCCGATGGAGAGCCCTTCCACCCTATTGAATCGGGTGAGATCCTCGCGTCCCATCCCCCACAGAAACTGGGCCCTGGGCTCTGCCGTAGCGGGCTCAGGGATGGCGAGAAGTCGCTCGGCGAAGCTCTCGAGGTCTTTTTGCGAGCTGAACCCGTCGGCGTCCTTCCACACTGGAGGTGGCAACAGCTCGGAGCGGTGTAGCTCCTCCGGGTCCTGGGGAAGGAGCACAATCGTCCTTCGACCATCGTTGTCTGAACCGCGCCGCGCCCGCCGGCGACGGGACTCCCAGCTCCCCTCGGGGTCATCGAGCCGTACTCGGCCGTCATCCACCCACTCCGCGATCTGAGCCTCACCCTGAAGCCGTGACCACTCGGCAACATCCTCCTCCTCGAGCTCATCTTCTCCCACGACATCTTCGATCGAATACGAGACCTCGACCGCCCCTGGGGCCTTCAAAATTCCCGCCCGTGCGACCCCCTCCATGCGCATATTGCGCGGGAGCCAGTACTTGAAGTCCCACAATGCGTACTCTACGGTGACCAGGTCGAGGCTGAAGGTGAGCGGCCTCAACAGTCCTGGAATGTGGACGTCATCGCCGTCGTCGTTCGTCACCTCGAGCTCTGTCTCCAGGTCGAGGATTGTGGCGAGGCGGTAGACAGCCCGCACCAGGGCCCCGGTCTCGGTCTCGATCCAGAACGACCCACTCAACAGGTGGGGCGATGCCTCCCTTGGGATTACCTGAAGCTCAGCGGCAACAAAGCGCCGACCGTCAGGGAACGTCAGCGTCAGCGTGTCTCCGGCAGCGAACTCATAATGGGCCTCTGATCCGGGTGCGAAGGGATGCTCCACCCAGAATTCCTCGTTCTCGTCCTCGTCCTCGTCATCGTCGTTGAGGTTCATTCCAAAGTAGATCCGATCGCCTGCCGGATCGTACACCTCGTCCATCAGACCCGTGGACTCATCAGCAGGGGTAAGCCCCACAGGGGTCTCCTCGCGGGCCGCAAGCGCCTTGATCACCACGGGGCCTTCGCGGCTCCACCAAACTCGAGAGGCGGTTTCGGCCCGGTAGAGTGTGCGATCCTTGAGCGGCATACGGAGCTTGGCACCGAAACGCTTTCGCACCACAGCGGTGTAGCTCACGATGGAGTGATCGACGAGCTCCCAGTACCCACGAGCGCTTGTCAGAAGCCGCTCGGCCGCAGGATCCCTGAAGGCAGAGCCGACGTCGTCTTGCGCTAAAACTCCCACGCCGGAGAGTCCGAGCGCGCTGAGGGCCAGGATGCTGGAACGCAGGAGGCGCCGAGCACCGGAAACGAGATTGACCATGGCTGACTCTACGGGGGTCCAAAGACCCAGGTTTCAGACATAGAAAACGGGGGAGCCGGTGCTCCGGCTCCCCCGTCGGTTCTCTTCAGAGAACGGCAGTAGACTACTGACCGGCGCCGAGCGGCCCAGTCATGATGTAGTCGTTGTCCGCCCGCGCGCCGTGGCAGCCTTCACACCCGGCAAAGCGACCTTCGGCGTCGTAGCTTCCGTCGGCGTTCCGCTTGAGGAACCACCAGTTCGCGTTGTCTGGGTTGAAGTCCTCTGTCTTGATCATCGCCGTGACAGCGGCCAACATCCCGTCGGGCATATAGTTGTTCTTCACGACCATCGATCCAACCGGGAAGGTCGTCTCCCCCGCTGCGAATGCGGCCGACGCAACCGAGTTCATGTACGTCGTAAGCAGGGCGCCATGGGGCGCGCCGCCGGCGTACTTCTCACCCTTGCCCGGCCACAGGTCCCAGCTCTCGTACTCATTCGCCTCGAGAAAGGCCCAGACACCGTCGCCGGTGAACTCGGGCATCTCGACGGCGGCTTCGACGGCCGCCTCGACCGCTGGAGCGGCTTCAGTGTCGGCCTCGTCCGCACCGGAGCATGCCGCTCCGAATGCCGTGAGTGCCAGGGTCAGTGCCATCACTGACGTTTTACGTGTACGCATGATGTCTCCTTGGGTCGAAACTACGGGCTCTCCATTCTCCGGGATGGAATCCATGGTGCAGGGCGTAGGTTCCCCCTTCAACACCGACACCTTCCGGGGAATGTATTATTTCTCCGGAAGGGCAATATTCGCGGTCGAGGTCGATTCGGCAAACGCAGCGTCTGAATCGTGCCCGACTCGCGTGTCCAGACAATCCACGAACGAAGGTGGCGCCCGCGCCACCCAGGAGACCGATGACGGACCTCACAGGATACTGCTACGCCTCGTTGGGACACCCCGTGCACGGGCCCTACCACGACACGGAGCACGGATTTCCGGTACGCGACGATCACCTGTTGTTCGGGCGGCTGCTCCTGGAAATCAACCAGGCGGGTCTCTCCTGGCTTACGATCTTGAAGAAGAAGGACACCCTCCAGGCAGCGTACGCCGACTTCGACGTGGATGCGGTTGCGGCGTTCGGTAGCGAAGACGTCGCGCGACTCCTCAACGATCCGGGAGTGATTCGAAACCGACTGAAGGTGGCCGCCGCAATCCATAACGCACGAGCCATCGTCGAGATCCGGGAGGAGCACGGTTCGTTCGCCGGATGGCTCGACGCGCATCATCCCCTCCCCGCCGCCGATTGGATTCGGCTCTTCAAGAACACCTTCCGCTTTACAGGAGGTGAGATCACGCACGAGTTTCTCATGGGCGCCGGGTACCTTCCGGGCGCTCACGACCCGCGCTGTCCCGTGAGTGCCACGATCGCCGCACTGGACCCACCCTGGATGAGGACCTGACGTTTGGCGGACTACGCCCCCCAGAGGGAATGGCAAAGCCGGCCCTTTCGCCCGTCATGGTGGCTTCCAGGAGCCCACATGCAGACGCTGGCAGGAAAGTTTCTGCGCCCGCGGACCATCCCTCACATGGAGAGGCGCCGACTCGAGACCCCCGATGGGGACTTCCTGGATCTCGACTTCACCCCCAACCCCGATCCGACACGTCCGCTGGTCGTCGTCCTTCATGGGCTCGAAGGCCACGCCCGGCGCGGGTACGCTCTCTCCTCCTACGTAGCACTCGAGCGCGTCGGACTTTCTGCCGTCGGACTCAACTTCCGCTCCTGCTCTGGCGAGCCGAATCGAAAGGCTCGCTTCTACCATTCAGGGGAAACCGAGGATCTGGCCTTCGTCCTGGATCACCTTGCCGAGACGTTTCCGGGCCGCTCACTCGGAGCAATCGGGTTTTCGCTCGGAGGCAACGTCCTCCTGAAGGGAGTCGGTGAACACACCCAGGGGGCAAGACTCCCACTCGGGGCCGCCGTCGCCATATCCGTTCCCTACGACCTGAGCGCTGGGGCAGCGTTGCTCGAGGCTTCGTTCATGGGCCGAGCCTACACCCAATACTTCCTTCGCAAACTCCGACGAAAAACCGAGCTCAAACGGGAGCTGCTCGATGGGGTGGTCGATGTCGGTGCGATGATGGCATCGACCAGCCTCCGGGCATTCGACGACGTCGCGACAGCACCCCTTCACGGGTTCTCGAATGCGGAGGAATATTATGCTCGGTCGAGCTCGGCCGCGTTTCTGTCGGGCATCGACACCCCCACGCTCCTCATCCACTCCCGCGACGATCCGTTTCTCCCGGAATCGGCGGTACCGGAGGCCGAAATAGCAAAGAATCCCTACCTGTCCCTGGCACTCACCGAGCGTGGGGGACACGTCGGATTCGTCCAGGGCACCCATCCTGGGCAGGCACATTTTTGGGCCGAGGCAGAGGCCGCGCGATTCCTCGCGGCCCACCTGTCCTGAACCGGACACTTGACCCAACGCTGCCCGCCATGTACGGTTTCCGCGCAATGCACTGTAGGGTCCATCCGAATGAGATGGGCACGCCATGACTTTTTTGGGAGCGGGTACAGATGGAAAAGATCACCGGGACCGTGAAGTGGTTCAACGACGCCAAGGGATTTGGATTTATTGAGCCAGAGGGAGCCGAAAAGGACTGTTTTGTCCATCACTCGGCGATCATGGGCGACGGATTCAAGAGCCTGACCGAAGGCGAGTCAGTTGAATTTGAAATCGTCGAGGGCCCCAAGGGCCCCGCAGCGGCAAACGTTACGCGCCTCGGCGCAAGCTGACGAGACCCGACTCGCTCCCACGTGGGAATGCGACATTGAAGCCCCCGGCGCCGATTGGCGTCGGGGGTTTCTCTTTCCCCTGCTGCCTAGCCGACCGGTTCAGCCGTGCGGAAGAAGGCACGGGCATGCCAGGCATCGCGGGCGGGCCGCTCCCAGCGGCCTGCCCGTAGGTCTTCAAGCCGGATTATGGTGTTGTCGAAGACCGTCGTTTCGGGCGTAACCGCTCCCGACTCCACCAACGTACGGAATTCGGCCCGGGTCGCGCGGCGAACCGACGATCCCTCCAGATACCAGACAGCTGAGTTGTCCACGATGCGTGTGCCGAGCTCTCCCTGCGCGTCTCTCAGCATGCTCACAAACGCATCGATCGAGCAGCCGCTCGGCGCCTCGACACCCTCGTCCACAGCGACCATCAAGAACCGATTGTGCACCCAATCCCGGCCGCAGGTCAGCGCCTCCCCATGCGCAGCCCATGCATCCAGAAAGGCATCCACGCTGGCGAGGAAGTCAGCCTCGTCCTGCCCAGAGAGCTCCGCCTCAACACCAAAGATCCACAGCCGAGCATGATCTGGAAGTCCGGCAAATGAGACGCGCATCAGGCCACCTCAGGGGATACGTCACCAGAATCCTCGGCACTTTGTGCCTGAGGGGGCGACTTGTCGAG
>JAZDDA010000134.1:0-62848 GCA_036679625.1 Gemmatimonadota bacterium
AATCCCAGCGTCTCCATCTGGACGATGATGATCGACCAGAACAGCCAGACCGCAAACGCCAGGAGGAGGCACGGAATCGAGATGAGCAGGTTGCGAAACGCGACCCAGCGTCCGGTGTCTACCCAGAATTTGCCGTCCTCTACGTCCCACCTGTCTAGACGAGTCATAGTCCTTCCCTATGTGATGATCTCCAGAAGGCTGGCACTAGATGTGCCGCGAAATCTTGCGCACGACCAAGCTCAGCCAGAGTAGGCAGGCGACGGTGACGAGGAAGAGGAACATCCAGGTCGTCGTCCAGAGCCCCAGCGAGTCGAGGAGAGATCCGAAGATGATGGGGCACACGAAGCCCCCGAGGCCGCCGAGGACCCCTACCATTCCGCCCACGACTCCCACGTCGTTGGGGAAGTACTCGGGGATGTACTTGTACACAGCTGCCTTCCCGATGCCCATGGCGATGCCGATGATGAATACCAACGCCGTGAACACCCAGACATTCGCCTGGAAGTAGATATGGGTCATTCCGCCGGCGAGCAGCTCCCGGCGTGCCACCTCCTGGCCCACCTCGACGACGGGCTCCTGCCAGCTCCGAACGGCGGGCCATGGCACGAAGCCCTCGTCGGTCCGGACGTCTTGCGACGGAGGTGCCATGAGTGGATAGCTCCTGGTGTCTGTGACGATGACGTCGTCGGAGACCTCGATCACGGTCCCCGGAACCTGCGCCATGACGCCCCGTCCGGGTGACTCGATGTCCATCTTCGGGAAGATGAGCAGGAAGCACGCAGTGCCGATGACTGCGAGTACCGAGTAGAGGACACGGCGCGGTCCGAAGACGTCCGAGAACCAGCCGCCCAGCGCACGGATTATTCCAGACGGGAGCGAGAAGATGGATGTCATCAACCCTGCGGTGACGATCGTCATCGAGTAGACGTTCACGTAGTACGGCACCAGCCACTGGGCCAACGCCACAAAGCCGCCGAACACCAGAAAATAGTAGAGCCCGAAGCGCCAAACCCTCATGTGCCTGAGCGGCGCGAGCATCACGCGCATCGTCTTGCCCTCGGCACCCTCGGCCTTCTTGTTCTTGGTGCCCAGGTAGAAGATGACGGCCATCATGACAAGGGCTGCTGAGTAGATAACGGGTAGCGTCCGCCAGCCGTCGAGGTTGGCCCCACCGTCGGTCAACGAGCGCAGGATGGATGGCGCTCCCAACGTCGTCACGGCGGCGCCCGCGTTCCCGGCCCCGAAGACGCCTAGCGCGGTGCCCTGATGCTCGCGTCGGTACCAGACCGATGTGAACGCGATTCCCACCGCGAACGAGCCTCCCGTAAGGCCGAATCCCAGGCTGAGCCACATGAAGTCCGCGTACGAGTCGGCCCTACCGAGGAAGAACATGGGAATGGCAGCCGCAAGCATGAGCAGCGTGTAGACCGGACGTCCGCCGAACCGGTCCGTGAGCATTCCGAGAGGCAGGCGGACGAGGGCACCGGTCAGGACCGGGATGCCGATCAGCCAGCCCATCTGGCTGGGCGACCAGTCGAACACCTGGTTGCTTACCAGGAAGGTTACAAGGACGCCGTTGAGCATCCAGGCCGCGAAGCAGACCGTGAAGGCCAAGGTGTTGAAGGCCAGGATCACATGGGCGCGTGCAGGTTCTTTGCTCAAGTCGATCTCCCGTTTTCGAACTTCACCGAGACGGGCGTCACGTGCTCTTTGGCCGCGTCGGCGACCAGGTCGTGCTCGGGTCTCGGATGGCCTTGCGGTCCCAATTCCACATCACCTGCTGGTAGGGCCTCACCAGATAGTCGATTGGGGCAACGATCAGGTGGGCGAGGCGGGTGAACGGAACCATGAAGATGATCGCGAAGGCTCCGATGATGTGGAGCTTGATGACCAGGGGAAGGGCGAACACCGCAGCGGTCTCAGGTGAGAGCTTGACGAGCGACCACAGGTACGGCGACAGGTCCGCGGCGAACCACGAAGAACCCCAGCGGTAGCCGAGCGCGACCCAGCAGCCGAGCACGACCTGCGCGAGAAGAAGCAGCTCGATCACAACGTCCATGCGCGACGTCACGGCTCGGATGCGCGCGTTCGTGAAGCGGCGGTACATGAGCGCTGCGAGTCCGATCAGGACGGAGAGACCGAACACGAAGGCGGTCACCTCCAGAGCGATCAGACGCACGGGCATGCTGTTCCAGGCAAGTGTGGTCTGTGGCAGGAGGAAGGCGGTCAGGTGACCCAGGAACACGACCATGAGCCCGAAGTGGAAGGGGATCGTCCCCCAGAAAAGGGCGCGGCCCTCGAGGAACTGGGACGAGCCAGGGCGAAGACGATCACCGCGACGTAGGGAAAGGCGACGAAGAAGAAGGTGTTGAGCGCGGTCATAGCATTCTCCCGGACTTTGCCGGCTTGCCCTGGTTGGCTTCGATATCCAGCTCACGCTCGACGGAGCGCAGGAAGTCGTTGTCGTGCTCGGGTGGCTTCCATGTCTCGAGACCGAAGTCCACCCGCAGCACCTCGAGGAGGGCCGAGAGCGCATCGCGGAACATCGCGGCCCGGTGTGGCGACGAGGCGATGAGCGTTTTGTAGTGCTTCTTGTAGAGCCCGTTGCGCTGTTCCATGCGCATGTGCCCGAATTCCTCGATCATCATCTGGACGGAGGGATGCAGGATTTCGGTTACGAACTCTTCGGCTAGCTCGCGGTCCTCCCAGCGGGCGATCAGGCGCAGCACCGTCGGCAGGTGGTCGGGCAGCTCAGTGCCGCAGTCGATGCCGGCGTCGCGGAGCTCACGATTCAGATTGACGAGCAGTTCGCCCCGCTTGTAGTCGTCGCCGAACATCACGTAGCCGACGCCCAGGGTGGTGATTGACTGTACGTCAAACGATCTCGTAAAGATCTCCTGGACCTCGTCGAGCTCCTCGGGCGAAAGGTGTTCCCCCTCAGACGGGAGCATCTTGGCGAATGACTCGATCTCGGCGGCCGCGATCACATAACGACCCGCAAGAAGGCTGTAGACGCTCTGTACCCAGGTCGGGTAGTCCTGCTTGGGATAGTCGAAGAGCACTGCGAGGTGCTCGTAGTGTGCGTGGGGATGCACGATCAGGCTCCTCTCTCTGCGGTGCCGTCCTTGAACCCAAAGCCGGTATTGCCCTTCACATCGCCTGCGAACTCCATCATCTCGATGGCCTGCTCGCGATGAGCGGGCGGGATGACGAAGCGGTCGTCGAATTTGGCTAGTGAGGTGAGGTAGTAGATGTCGTCGGCGACCTGCGGGGTGAGCTCGGTGTCGGACAGGGCGCTTGCGACCGTGCCGTCATCTACGTCGCCGACGGTGACGTCGCGCCGGTGGAGGCGTACGGCCATGAGCTTCTTCAGTCGATCCGCGACGGCCTTTTCATCGCCAGCGCTGAACAGATTCGCCATGTACTTCAGCGGGAAGCGGGCGTCGTCGATCGTTCCGAAAAGCTCCTTTGTGGTCGTGTCGTAGAGCCACTTGTCGGGCCACTGCTTGCCGATCTCGTTCACCTTGTCGAGCTGCTCGCTGTTGTCGACGTCCTTCACCGAAGCCATCACCGGAAGTAGCGGAGGTACGTAGAAGAGCATCGGCAGCGTGCGGAACTCGGGGTGAAGCGGAAGCGCGAGGTTCCACTCCTTCACGAACTTGTAGGTCGGCGACTTCTGGGCGGACTCAATGGTCGAATCTGCGACTCCGTTCGCCTTGGCCGCCGCGATGACCTCTGGATCGAAGGGATCCAGGATCATGTCCATCTGGCGGGCCACGATATCGCCCTCATCCGCCGAAGCCACAGCCTCGATCAGGTCGGCGTCGTAGAGCATGACGCCCAGATAGCGGATGCGCCCCACGCAGGAGTGCATGCACGCAGGTGCGTGGCCCGACTCGAGGCGAGGGTAGCAGAGGATGCACTTCTCGGACTTGCCGGTGCTCCAGTTGTAGTAGGTCTTCTTGTACGGACAGGCGGTTACACACATGCGCCAGCCCCGGCAGACGTCCTGATTGATGAGGACGATTCCGTCTTCGCCGCGCTTGTAGAAGGCACCCGAGGGGCACGATGCAACGCAAGCCGGATTCAGGCAGTGATTGCAGATGCGCGGCAGGTAGAAGAACGCCATGCGCTCCATCTCGAACATCGCCTCCTGCTCGGCAGGCGTGAGGTTCTCGAGGTTGGGGTCGTTGCGCGCGAAGTCGGGTGAGCCGCTGAGGTCGTCATCCCAGTTCGGCCCCATCTTGATGTCCATCGGCTCGCCTGTGATCATCGAGATCGGACGCGCCGTGGGCTGGTCATCCCCTGCCTCGGACTCGATGAGGTCGAGGTACTTGTAGGTGAACGGCTCGTAGTAGTCGTCGATCACCGGCAGGTGTGGGTTGTGGAAGATGTTCGACAGGCTCTTGGGTTTACCCGCGCCCTTGAGCTTGATGCTGTCGCCGTTGGGCTCCCACCCGCCCTTGTAGATGTCCTGATCTTCCCACTTCGTCGGATAACCGGTCCCGGGTTTGGTCTCGACGTTATTCCACCACATGTACTCGGCGCCCTTGCGGTCCGTCCAAATATTCTTGCACGCGACGGAACACGTGTGGCATCCGATACACTTATCGAGGTGGAACACCATCGATATCTGGGAGCGAACATCCATCTCAGGTCTCCAGTCCTTCGAGAATCTGCGGGATCATCAGAACACCACCTGGTCCATGCGTTTCACGACCACGTGGGTGTCGCGGTTCGGGGCGATGGGACCCCAGTAGTTGAAGCCGTACGAGAACTGTCCGTAGCCGCCGGCGAGGAAGTTCGGCTTGAGGTGAATACGGGTGAAGCTGTTGTGCCCGCCCGCCCGCTTTCCGCCTCGCACCTGTGACTTCGGGATGCCGACCGTCCGCTCGGGGACGTGGTAGACGATGCAGACGCCGCGTGGAATTCGTGCGCTCACACAGGCCCGTGTGCAGTAGACGCCGTGGTCGTTGTAGACCTCGACCCAGTCGTTGTCCTGGATCCCCAGCTCCTCGGCGTCCGTTTCGCTCATCCAGCACGGCTCACACCCGCGTGATAGCGTCAGCATGCGGAGGTTGTCGCCGTACGTGGAGTGGATGTGCCACTTCCCGTGTGGGGTGAGGCAGTTGAGGATCCTCGCTTCGCCGTCCTTGAGCGTCTGCTTCAGATCGCCGTACGCCTCGGGTTTGGGGGAGGGCTTGTAGGTGGGGAGGTTCTCCCCATAGGCCAGGTACATCTCGTGATCGAGATAGAAGTGCTGACGGCCGGTGAGTGTCCTCCACGGCACGAGTTTCTCGACGTTGTAGGTGTAGGCCGCGTAGGCTCGCCCGCCCTTCATCACGCCGGACCACAACGGTGAGGTGTTGTAGCGGCGTGGCTGAGCCTGGAGGTCTGCGTAGTTGATGCGCAGATCCGCTGTTCCTGCACCGAGGTCTGCCAGCTCGAGTCCGGTCCGCCTCTCGGCCTCGGCGTAGGCGCGAACGTTCAGTTCGCCGTTGGTGAGCGTCGACAGGTGCAGGACCGCGTTGGCCGCGAACTCGGCCTCCCTGAGTGAGGGCCGCGTGCTGCCGTTGATCCCCTCAACCGGGAAGTGGTTCGAGGTGATCATCTCGTCGTAGGCGTCGGCACAGTCGTAATGGTTGCCATGGGCACCCAGTCCCGTCGTGCGGATGCGGTCGCCGAGAGTGATGAATTTCTCGTGGAGCTTGGTGTAGTCACGATCCACGATCGTGAGGTTGTGCATCGTCTTGCCCAACTCGGGCTCGCACTCGCCGTGATACCAGTCCTTGATTACCGGCTGGGCGATTTCCCCTTTGGAGTCGTGGGCGATCGGTGTCGCAACGACGTCCTTCTGCTCATCGGGGTAGTACTTCTCCGCAGCCTCGCTCGTCACCTTCGCGAGCTCCCGGAAGATGTCCCAGTCGGTCTTGGACTCCCACACCGGCGCGATCGCGGCCGAGAGGGGGTGGATGAAGCTGTGCAGATCCGTGCTGTTGAGGTCGGCCTTTTCGTACCAGGAGGCCGCTGGAAGCACGATGTCGGAGTAGAGCGCCGACGAGTCCATGCGGAAGTTCAGATCGACGATCAGGTCCATCTTCCCGACCGGCGCGAACTCGTGCCACTTCACCTCTTGAGTCTGATCCTCGGAGTCTTCCGCGATGGAGTTGTGGTGGGTTCCGAGGTAGTGCTTGAGGGCGTATTCGTGGCCCTTCATGCTCCCCATGATTGCGTTGCCGCGCCAGATGTACCAAACGCGGGGGAAGTTCTCCTCCGCCTCGGGCTCACTCACCGAATACTTGAGCTCCTTGCTCGTCAGCTTGTTCAGGACGTACTGCTTGATGCCCTCGTCGTCGGTGGCGCCGTTGTCGACGGCCTCCCTGCAGAGGTCCAGCGTGTTCTGGTCGAACTGGGGATAGAAGGGCATCCACCCCATGCGCACCGACTTGTAGATCTGGTCGGCTGTGTGTTGCTTGGTCATCGCGTTGTCGGGCACCGTGTTGTATTTCGAGAACTGCCCGTCGTAGCGGTATTGACAGGTGTTCATGTAGTGCCAGATCGGTGCTTGCTGAAGCCGCGGCACGGCCACGTGGTCCTTGGCGAAGGCGATCGCCCCCCAGGAGTCCACCGGAGCGAGTTTCTCTTGCCCCACGTAGTGGTTGAGGCCGCCCCCGTTCTTGCCCACGCAGCCCGTCATCATCAGCGCCATCGCACCCGCGCGGTAGATCAGGTTGGAGTGGTACCAGTGGTTGATCCCGGCACCGATGATGATCATGCACTTGCCGACCCCGGTGAAGATCTCCTGCCAGGCGGGTGTGTACGCCGCGTCCTTGTCGTCGTAGCTGTCAGGATACGCGCCCTCGAGGCCCCGGCTCACGCCGTACTGGGCCATTGTGAGGTCGTAGACCGTCGTCACCATGACCGGACCGTCCGTCGTCTCGACCTGCATTGTGGGGACGCCGCGATGCACGATCTGGTCGAGGCCGAACTCGGTGAAGGCCGTCTGGGCTACCTGGTCGGTGCGGCCCAACAGCGTCAAGACAGGATCGTATGGCTGGTCGTCGACCACACTCTCGGACTTCATGTTCCAGTTGCCCTGCTTCTCGTCCCAGCGAGAGCCCGAGCTTCCCTTGGGCACGACCATGTCGCCGCTGGCCGAGTCGATATTCAGGAATTTCCATTCGCCGTTGGAGATGTCCTTGTACTGAGGCAGCTCCGCAGCGCGCAGCAGGCGTCCCGGCTTGTAGGTGGCTCCGTCCTTCTCAAGCTTCACCAGGAAGGGGCTGTCGGTGTACTTCTTCACATAGTCCAGGAAGTACGGCGTCTGTTTTTCGTGGTGGAATTCCTTGAGGATGACGTGCGTGGTGGCCATCCAGAAGGCGCCATCGCTCCCTGCGTGGAGGGGCACCCACTGGTCTGCGTACTTGCACACCTGACTGAAATCGGGTGCGAACACCACGGCCTTCGTACCGTTGTGGCGTGATTCCGCGAAGAAGTGGCAGTCCGGGGTGCGCGTCATGTTGAGGCACGCACCCATGTCTGCGATCATCTTCGAGTTGTACCAGTCCGCGCTCTCACAGACGTCGGTCTGCTCGCCCCAGATCTCGGGGAATGCGGTGGGCAGGTCGCAGTACCAGTCGTAGAAGCTGAGGTTGACGCCTCCAAAGAGCTGCAGGAACCTGCTTCCCGCACCGTAGCTCAGCATCGACATCGCGGGGATCGGGCTGAACCCGATCACGCGGTCGGGGCCGTACTTCTCTGCGGTGCTGATGTTGGCGACGGACATGATTTCCATGGCCTCGTCCCAGGTCGCTCGCCGGAAACCGCCCTTACCGCGCGCCGTCTGGTAGGACTTCCGGGCGCCTTCATCGGCCTGGAGTGCCTTCCACGCCTTCATCGGGTCTCCGGTTTCCTTCTTCTTGGCACGGAAGGCGTCGAGGAGCGCGCTCCGGATCAGCGGGTACTTGATCCGCAGCGGGCTGTAGAGGTACCACGAGTAGGAGATCCCACGCTGACAGCCACGGGGCTCGTAAGGCGGTAGGGAATCCTCGAGCAGCGGATAGTCCAACTGCTGGGTTTCCCAGGTGACGATCCCGTCCTTGACGTGGATCTGCCAGGAGCATCCGCCGGTGCAGTTCACACCGTGCGTGCTGCGCACGATGCGGTCGTGTTGGAAGCGGTTGCGGTAGAACTCTTCCCATTTTCTGGTCTGGGGAGAGACGATGTCTTTGATCCAACCCATGAGTGTGTCCCGGCTTAGCTGAGCGTGATTTCAGTCAGTCTTGAATCAGCCTTCTAGGTGGATTTCACCTGTCTGTCGAAGATCTTCTGGTTCACAGAGCGCGGTCGGCGTCCCCTCCACGCGAGCGAGTAGAAGCCGAGGAGGAGTGCGGCACCGAGAAGCCCTGATCCAAAGAGCTTGATCCCGTAGTCGCGCGGCTGATGGAGGGCCTGCTCGGCGTCTGCCCGCTCGAGAAACGCCACGAGGCTGGCGACCTCATCTTCGGTGAGCGGCTTCCCCAGATAGGCTCGCTGCATCACCGGGAAGGGTGGGCTCCCGAGGATCGCGCGAACGCCCGCCCCGCCGAGCTTCGAGAAGGCCGTGGTCAGCTCCAGGGCCAAGATGCCGCCCCCGATGACCGCGTCGTTGGTGACGTTATGGCACGAATTGCAGGTAGGTCCGCCATTTGCGAGGCGGAGCGTGCCCTGGAAGAGATCTTGCCCCTGCGTTACCTGCTCTTCGGTGGCCTCCTGCGGAGCGGGCGCGGGGGACGGGTCGGCGCCCCCGCCGGCCGCGACGGTGCCGATGTAGGCGATCACCGAGCGGATCTCATCGTCGGTGAGCGCCTGGTCCGGCATCATCATGCCGCTGAACTCCTCAAATAGGGCTACCGCGTCGGCATCTCCGGACTCAATCAGCTGTTGGGAGTGCTGGACGAAGTTGATGATCCACTCCTCGCTGCGGCGTTCTCTCACACCCTGAAGGTCGGGGCCGACAAGGCGCCCGGATCCCACCGTGTGGCACATCGCACAGAGCTGCTGGAAGGTTTCCTGTCCCTGAGAAGCCTGAGCACCCTGGACGCTGCCCCGCGGAATGAAGACGCTGGAGAGCAGCAGAAGCGAGGCTATCGAGGACGGGCCCGCCAAGAACCCACGCATGTGTCTTGCCATAATCTGTCCGCCCTTGAGGGTGGGTATCTCCGAGGGTTTTGCCCGCACGGAGGCATCGTTTCTGGGTATCGTGTTGACTGGGGATATTCCCCACAATTCGGTGCAACGGAGCCGTTGGCGGGGCAACTCCCCACGGTTGGAGCAGGCGTTTTCCCTACAGAGCTTGAAAGCATTCCGTCGTATTGTGGTCCAGCGGAGCAATCATGATGCGGTCGATCCAAACACTGCTCGGTGGGGCTCTGCTCGGAGTCATGATCGCGGGCTGTGGCGCGGGAGCTTCGCCTGATCGTGAGGACGACCTGACTTCGCTGGATGCCACCTCGCAGGGCCGCTCAATCTTCGAGACCAGTTGTTTTGCCTGCCACTCGATCGGAGAAGGCGACCGAATTGGGCCGGATCTTCAGGACGTTCACCTTCGGCGGGAGCGGGAGTGGCTCGTGCGTTGGCGGCTCGTGCGTTGGCTACAGAATCCGATTGAGATGGCGCAGAGCGATTCGATCGGTCGCGAGCTCTTCGCCGAGTTCCAAAACGTACCCATGCCTCCGAGCGAGTTGAGTGACGAGGCGATTGGTCAGGTACTCGACTACCTGCAGGCCGTGAGTATCTCCACAAGAAACCAGGAGTAGTGAGATGCGTGCACAAAGAATTGGACTTGCCTTTGGACTGCTCGTGGTCTTGGCATCGCCGAGCGTTGCGCAGGAGCTGAAGTTCACGGGGCAGGTCCGCCCGCGGTATGAATATCGGGATCCGGCAGCGGGTGGGATGGATGACGTCTTTACCTCGATGCGCGTCCGCCTCGGCCTTCTCGCGATCCTGGACGAGCAGGTCAGCATCTTCTTGCAGTTTCAGGATGTGCGCCTATTCGGCGAAGAGACCAATACGCTCGGAGACTTCCGAGCAGACAACTTCGACCTTCACCAGGGATACATCGAAATCACCGGGGAGAACTCACCGTGGCTGCGGACCAGGGTCGGGCGTCAAGAAGTGAACTACGGCGGGCAGAGGCTGGTCGGCGAGGTCGGGTGGACCCAGCAGGGGCGGAGCCTCGATGGAGTCCGGTTCGACGTGACCAAGCCCTGGGGCACGCTCTCGATCCTCGGTATCAAGCTTGCGGAGGAGACGGCGGCGACGATCGACAAGGACTCCGAGCTGATCGGTGCCTATGGGACGATCGCCGATGTTGGACCGGGTGCGTTGGACCTCTACTACCTCTTTGATCGGACGGAGCTCGACGGACCCGATATCCGGGAGTCGACGCTCGGAGCCCGCTACGTTTGGGGCGGGGAGATCAACGGGCGGGTCGAGGGCTCTTACCAGGTAGGGAACCGTGCCGACGAGGATCTCTCGGCCTACATGTTCGGTGCGCGGGTGGGTAAGAGGTTTGCCGACGGCAAGGCTGGACTCACCCTCTGGTACGACTACCTCTCGGGTGACGACGATCCGACCGACGGCGACTTCAATGCCTTCAACACGCTCCTTGCTACGAATCACAAGTACTACGGGTTCGCCGATCTCTTTCTGAACCTTCCTGTGAATACAGCCAATGCAGGTCTACAGGACCTTGCCGCGAAGGCTTCCTGGAGCCCGTCACCAACCGCCACGCTGGGGGCGGCCTTTCACATCTTCCGTGCAGCAAAGCAGGGGACGCTCACGAACGCGCACTTCGCCGACGAGATCGATCTCACGATCACGCACAAGTACACAGAACATCTCACGATTACCGGGGGCCTCAGTCAGGTCTTCAGAGTCGACGCCCTGGAGGAGATCGGTAGGCTCGACGAAAACATGACCTGGGTCTATGTGATGCTCAGCGCGGCGTTTTAGCGGGGATCGGAAGCTCGACGAGGAAACCTCCAGGCCCTCCCCCGGCAAGTTCGGCGATCGAGGTTTCCCGAAAGAAGCGGAGCACGGATTCGGAGATGTTCTTCCACCGGCCGTGCGCCGCGCAGGGATTCGACTCGTCGCAGCTATCTCGCCCCAGGAGGCATCCGCCTAGGTCGTCGAAGTGTTCCACGACCGTCTCGAGCGCGATCTGGGTGCCTGGTCGAACCAGTTGGAATCCCCCGTGGGGCCCGCGGGTCGAGTCGAGGACCCCTTCGCGTGCGAGCAGGTGGAGAATCTTCGAGAGGTAGTTCCTCGGCACCTTCAATTCGTTCGCGATCACGTCGACGCGAGTCGGACCTACTTCACGGACCTGCGAGAGGTACATGGTGGCACGAAGTGCGTAGACGGCCGTCTGGGAGAGGATCATGTTCGTTGCCGCGAAATGCCCATGTGTGCCCACCTCCAGAGGGGCAGCGTTAGTTCGTCATAATGATATGATGAATAGGACGAAGCAAGGGTGGGTGAAAGGGTGGGTGATCGGGGGCGCAGCCTCGTGACGGGGCGTGTACATTGCTGAGCTATGCGACGAACCTCCAACCCAGATTGGCGAAACACTGCCTCCTCGACGCTCGCGGCCGAGGTGGTTGCGGCGCTCGCGGAGTTGGAGTCCGCGCTCGTGATCGGAGATCCCACGTCGATGGTCGCGGACGCCGCGGCAGGACGGGGGGCGAACACCACCCGGTGGGGGCATCGCGTGGGGGAGGGTGAGGACGTCTCGGGCTGGCCCCGCGGCGGCCCGTACGATCTCGCCGCCATTCGAATGCCGAAGGCCAAGGACGAGCTCGAGCTGCTCCTGCACGCCGCCGCTGGATGCCTGAAGGCTGGAGGACGGCTTCTCGTGTACGGCGCCAAGGACGAGGGGATCGGGTCCGCGCCGAAGCTGATCGCTCCGCTCTTCGGCACCGTGCAGACCGAGTCGGTGGGAGGGCGGTGCCGGGTGTGGAGCGCGATCCGGCCAGAGGCCGTCGAGGGTCTGCGAGGTGCGCTCGAGGCGTGGCGATTGGTAGGAGTGGGGGGCTGGACCACCTACCCGGGCGTGTTCTCGGCCGATGGGCTGGATGGGGGCACGGCGCTCCTCCTCGACCATCTGCCTTCGCTCTCGGCGGGGCTTCGCGTTCTGGATTTTGGATGCGGTGCCGGCTGGGTCGCCGCTCGCGTCCTGGCTGGGTGTGGTGAGGCCAGCGTCGACCTTCTCGACATCGACGCCTTCGCGATTGCGGCCGCGCAGGCAAATGTCCCCGCAGGAAGGTGCGTTCTCGGCGGAATCGATCGAGCGTGTGGACCCTACGACCTCATCCTGAGCAATCCACCCTATCACGTTGGCAAGGAACAGAGCCTTGGCGTGATCGGAGACTTGATCGATCGGGGAGCAGCGCTCCTGGGCCCCGAGGGTGAGCTGCGGTTTGTCGTCCAGCGGAGGCTCCCCGTTGAGCGGGCCCTCGAGCAGCGCTTCCGCGAGGTCCAGCGCGTCGCAGATGAGGGAGTGTTCCGCGTCTGGAGCGGATCGCGGCCCCGATAGTCCGCATCCCCAAAGGGCTGGTGCACGGCGTCCTTGCCCTTCTCCGAGGCTCTCGTGTAGCTTCGTAGCGACAACTGAATTGCAGACGTGGCATCTCGGAAGCCGGTGAAACTCCGGCACGGCCCAGCCACTGTGTGAGGCCCGGCGTTCTACGCTGGAAAGCCCCCTCAATTCGCCACTGGGTGTAGAACCTGGGAAGGCGAGGGAAGGCTGCCTCGAGTCAGTAGACCTGACACGCCTGCCCATCTTGCAACTCTTCTAGGGGAAGAGATGCGGATTTTTTATCACCTGCAAATTCTGATGCGCGGCTGGAGATTTGCCTCTGCCGTAGCGTTGATGGCCGTCCTTCCGGGGCAGCTCGCCGGCCAGTGGCCCGGCGAGATCTCTGGCTATGTCACCGACGATATCTCGGGTCGGCCGTTGGGAGCCGTGCGGGTGCTGCTTCAGCCGAGCGGCACCGTTCTGCACACGAGCGCGACGGGTCGCTTTCACGCCCGCGGGCTGGAGCCCGGCTCCTACTCCTTCACCGTTGAATCTCTGGGCTACGCCTCCCAGGAGCTGCGCGTGACCGTAGAAAACGGGCGGGTGGTTCGAGTGAATGTGGCGCTCATCCCAGAGGCCATGGACCTCGAGGGAATCGTTGTGCCGGTCCACGACGCCGAGGCACCGGGCAGCATTCTTGTTGGCCGCACCGCCATCGAGGCCTCAGGGGCTCGCACGGCAGGGGATGTCCTCGCCCGGATGGCCGGTGTGGTGGTTGAGGAGCGCACCCGGGGAGGGGCGCAGACGCTGAGCATTCGGGGGAGCGGTGCCGATGCCGTGCTCGTGCTGCTCGACGGAGCTCCGCTCAACGACCCCATCACCGGGGAGGCCGACCTCAGCACGGTACCCGCGTCTGCGATCGAGCAGGTCCTGGTCCTGAAGGGTGGTCGCAGTGCCTGGTACGGGCCGGGCGCCGAGGCGGGCGTCGTGCTCATCACATCCCGCACGGCGCTGCGGCCGCTCAGCCTCGCGACCACCCTTGGTAGTCTGGGCCGTGAGGGGGGAAGGGTGGGGGGTGGATTCACGGTGGGGTCAGCGGCGCTCGGCGTCTCGGGGGAGGTGCGCTCCATCGGGGGCGGGTTCGACTTCGATCTGCCGGAGGAGCTTGGCGGGG
This sequence comes from Gemmatimonadota bacterium, assembly GCA_036679625.1. Taxonomy (GTDB): domain Bacteria; phylum Gemmatimonadota; class Gemmatimonadetes; order Longimicrobiales; family Gaopeijiaceae; genus JAZDDA01. Next base: position 13,731 of record JAZDDA010000134.1, read on the forward strand.
GAGCCGGCCGGCGCCGCAACTCCGATCTGAATCAGGTCAGCGCCCAGGTGACCATGGAGCAGGCCGTGGGTGCCGGTGAACTCAGGGCGACGGTCGGGGGCGAGTCGCTGGACCGCGGGCTCCCCGGCAAGAGCTTTGGTCCGTCCAATTCGGCTCGGCAGGACCTCGACCGGTTGCGCGGATCGGCCAGCTGGCAGACCGCGACCCGTCGAACGAGTGCCTCTGCTGTGGCGTACGGCACCTGGCAATCCGCGCGGTATCGCGACTCGGCTCCCCCGTTTGGTCTGCCGTTCGACGAGCGCACGGATCTCTTCTCGGGGGGCTTCCGCCTGAGCGCGAGCCGAACGCTGAGCCGCGGGCTGCCGGGGGTGGTGGGGGGTGGGCTGGACCTCCAGCGGCAGACCATCGACTCGTCGGAGCTCTCTGAGGCGGCCCCTGGAGGCCGCACAGACTTTGGCGTATTCCTCACCTCTGGAACGGATCTCTGGGGACGCGGCACCCTCTCTGTCACCGGCCGTGCGCACCGCGACGGGCTGCGGGATGCATGGCGAGGCACTCATGAGGTGGCGTTGAGTCTCCCGGTGTCCGCAGTGGCCGTGTCGTTCACCCACCGGAGCGCGTACTCGCCGCCGAGCCTCGGCGACCAGTTCTTCCGCGAGGGTGTGGCCGTACGGGCCAACCCCAACCTCGAGCCCGAGAGAATCCCGTCTGAGTTCGAGATCGCGGCGAGTGTCGAACGAGGCGTCCTCGGCGGTGTGCTCGCCGTGGCGGCGTCCGCCTATGACGGCGACGTAAAGGGCATGATCGTGTGGCTCCCCGACTTTCGATTCGTCTGGAGTCCACGGAACGTCGATGTGAAACGCTCCGGGATCGAGGCTTCCTCCAGCTTCGAGCTGCCTACCAGGGGGGTGCGGTTTTCGGGCAGCTACTCCCTCGCTCGGGTCACCTACGACCGACCCGGCTCAGATACGGTTCAGGTAGCCTACAGGCCGCGCCACACCGCAACCGGGGGGGTCGACCTCCACCGGAGCGCGTGGGCCGCCGGCGTCTTCATGAGGTACATGGGAGCGCGATTCCCGGTCCCCAATCCCATCAACGCCCTCCCAGGCTTCTGGGCAACCGACGTCTCAGTCTCGCGTGAGGTGCGCCTGGGCGCGTGGAATGCCGAGTTGGGCCTTCGGGTGGAACGACTCTTCGACCAGCACGACACCATGATCTTCGCATTCCCCGATCCCGGAAGGACGCTGCGGTTCGAGGTGGAGTTACGCCGATGAACCGCGAGTCACCCACTTCGATTCACTTCATCCATATGGAGAAACCATGACGCATGCACACCCCCTGAAGCACGAGGTCGCCTGCGATCCGGTCCTCCCGCGCGACTCAGTCCCGCGCGGCTGGGGCCTGCGGTCGCTCGGGGCGGTGCTCGCGCTCCTGCTCGGTGCCGCCTGCTCAGACGGTGCCACGCCGACGGGTCCTGATCCGGTCGTACTCGATCCCGTCGAGGTTGGTGTGGTGGTGGGCAGCGTTGATCTCTCGCTCACGGTGTTCGCTGTGGATTCGCCCTCGGTGTCCCGCACGGTTGGTCTCGGGGCCGACGGCAGTCCGGTGGGGGTGGCGCTCCGCGGGTCACTCGCCGTCGTGCCGATGGGGATCGCTCCGGTGTTGGTCGTCGTCGACCTGAGGGGAACCCTATCGACCACGTCCATAGCTCTACGGGCCGGTTCGGGAGCCACCGGCGCCGACTTCGCGAATGACTCGATCGTCGTGGTTGCCAACCCAGATCTGAACACGGTTACTCCCGTCAACATCAACTCCGGTACGCTCGGTGATGACATTGCGGTTGGGGTGTTCCCGCAGTTCGTACGTACGATTGGAAACCGAATATACGTATTGAACGCGAACCTCGAAAACTTCGCGCCGGCGGGTCCCTCGAGCGTGACGGTACTGGATGCGGCCGGTCGTGGACCCGACCACGAATCAGGAGGTGAGCCATCATCTCGGGTTTGGGGACTTCCCCGGTTCAGTAGCCTTTGGAGCGGACGGCAATCTCTACGTGGCGTCGTTCTCGTACGGGGTCGCAGCGTGGAATCCCACGACCGCCACCTTCGTGCGTGGCCCCGACGATGCGATCGATCCGGCTGCCGAGGGATCGTCTTCGGGGCTGGGCTTCGATGCTTCGGGGCGGCTCTACGTGCTCAGCCCAGAGTGCCAGCTTCCCAGCAATGCCAACCGGGTGACGGCGTCATTCACCCTGGAGCTGAGCATTCCGGTTGGAATCTGTCCGCTTGCGGTGGGATTCACCGAGGTGGATCCAGCCTGAGGTCAGTGGATCAGAAACCGCGGATCAGGAATCCGTTCACCAACGGGTCTGAGGGGTCGAGGAGCGACTCCAGTCGGCCCACGATGTGAGCGCTGCCCCCCACCACGGGGAGCACGGCAGCGAACCCGCCGACCTGGGTCTCACCGACCAGGGACGCGGTAAAGGTCGTGCCGAGAATACTCTCGATCGTGATCCGCTCGCCGCGGTCGAGCTCGCCTCGTGCGTGGTGGATAGCGACCCGTCCTGACACGCCCGTGCCCGTGGGGCTGCGGTCCACCTCGCCGTCGGCGAACACGCAGACGTTCCTGCTGTGGTGGCTGGCGTGCTCCGCAGGCCCTACGAAGATCGTGCCGTAGAGAAAGCCCAGCTCCTCGTTGAGTGGGTGATCGACCGGAGTGCACTCGGCCACGGCGCGCTTGATGGCCATCCCTGTTTTGATCAGCTCCGCCACGTTGTCGGGTCGGAGCGTCAGCCCCAGCGGCTCGGCGTCCACGTACGCGTAGAATGCTCCGCCGAAGGCGAGATCGAAGTGGACTGTCCCCAGACCGGGCACCTCCACCGCCTGGTCGAGCGCCGAGACGAAGGACGGTACGTTTTCGAAGCGAACGCCCCGCACCCTGCCGTCCTTTATCTCGGCAGTAGCCCGCACAAACCCGGCCGGAGTATCGATACCGAGGGTCACCGTGGAGGGAGCCTCCTCTGGGCCCCCATCCCTGGCTTGGACTCCCACGATCCCAAGCTCGACCAGCACGGTGGTGACGGCGATGATGCCGTGGCCACACATGGTGCTGAACCCTTCGTTGTGAGTGAAGAGCACCGAGACGTCCGCTCCTTCGGTCACCGGTGAGAGCACGATGCAGCCGTACATGTCGGCGTGCCCCCGCGGCTCCCACATGAGCGCCGTGCGGAGTGCGTCGAGGTTTTCCTGGGCGTATCGTCGCCTCTCGAGAACGGTGTCCCCCGGAATCCTGGGGAGCCCGCTCAGGATGACGCGAAGTGGCTCCCCGGCAGTGTGAGCGTCGATCGCAACGATGCGACCCCAGCTTGCAGGGGGACTCCACGCGGCCCACTGGGCGGCAGCTCGCTGAGGATCGTAGGTCACGGTCGAGTCCCTCCGTTGATCGATCGCCGGCTGCGAATCCGCTGCCGCATCCTCCCGGTATACTCCCCGCCCCTCCTTCGAGGCAAGGCCCTGGCCGTGATGCTCCCGGCTCCCTCGAGTCGTTTCGCTTGTGCGAGACATGAATGCGACTTAATTTAGGCTTGCCTAATTTTACCCGGGACGCGGAATATGCCTTCCCCTCTTCTATCACTGGTCCTCTTTGCCATCGCTTCTGCGATGGTCGTGGCCGCGCTATGGCCCAGGAGGGGGTTGATTGCACGGGTTCAGCGTGCACGGCGGCAGTCGGAGCGTGTCCAGGTCGAGGATGCTCTGAAGCATCTTTCCACTCAGGAGCTCGAGGGGCAGGTAGCGAGCCTTTCCACGCTTGCGGGTACCCTCGAGGTATCTCGGAACGAGGTAGCACGAGTGCTTGGGCGCCTCGAAGAGTTGGATCTCGCACGCACGACCGACCAGGGAGTCACGCTGACAAACTCTGGTCGTGAGTACGGGATGCGCATTTTGCGGACCCACCGGCTCTGGGAGAGCTACCTCGCGGACCGGACCGGGGTGCGGCCCACCGAGTGGCACGAAGAGGCGGAGCGAGTTGAGCACCTGCTCTCTTCGGAGGATGCCGAGAGGCTTGCCACGCGCCTCGGACACCCGCTCTACGATCCTCATGGGGATCCCATTCCGATGCGGTCAGGGGACATGCCGCCCCTTTCTGGTGTGTCGCTGTCGAGCCTCGAGGTCGGGGCGATAGCGGTGGTCCGACACGTGGAGGATGAGCCTGAGGCGGTCTTTGGGCGTATCGCTGCGCAGGGGATCGTACCTGGCCTCGAGCTCGAGGTGGTCGACTCCGTTGGGGGAACGATGAGGGTCCGCGCCGGGGGCAGGGTCGCTGAGCTGGACTCACTGGCGATTCGCAACGTCACAGTCGAGCTCCGAGAGGCCCATGAGGTTGGCCGTCAGGCGTCCTGCACTCTTGCGGACATTCCGGTGGGTTCGTCGGCGACGGTGGTGCGCCTGGCCCCAGCCTGCCAGGGTGTTCAGCGTCGTCGGCTCATGGACCTGGGCGTCGTGCCGGATACCGCCATCGAGGTGGAGCGGGCCAGCATGACCGGCGACCCCCTCGCCTTCAGAATCCGTGGCGCGCTGATCGCTCTGCGGAAGGAACAGGCCGCGGTGATCGAGGTCGTACCCATGGAGGTGGCATAGAATGGCGGGGATCATGCCGGGCGGGTGCGCGGGGTGCACGCAGCACCGCACCGAAAGCCTCGTTCGCCTGGGGCTCAACCCCGACAAGTGGGATCACCTGATCGCGCTCGCGGGGAACCCGAATACCGGTAAGAGCACGGTCTTCAACGCGCTGACCGGGTTGCGCCAGCACACCGGGAATTGGCCGGGGAAGACCGTCACCCGAGCCGAGGGCATGTTTCTCCACGACGATGCCCGGATGAAGGTCGTCGACCTTCCGGGTACGTACTCGCTTCAGGCGGGGAGCACCGACGAAGAGGTCGCGCGGGACTTCATCCTCTTCGGTCGCCCAGACGTCACGGTGGTCGTCATCGATGCGACACGCCTCGAGCGCAACCTCAACCTCGCGATCCAGATCCTCGAGATTACCGATCGGGTGGTCGTGTGCCTCAACCTCATGGACGAGGCGCGGCGCCACGGAATCGCCATCGATACGGCTCAGCTCTCGAGAGAGCTGGGTGTGCCGGTGATTCCCACCGTGGCGCGTGAGCGGCACGGGATGGACGAGCTGCTCAACGCGATCCATCAGGTGGCGTCTGGCGCCACGGAGACCAGCCCCTTTCGGATCGAGGAGTATCCTGAAGACGTCGAGGCGGCGATTCAATCGCTCCTCCCGGCCATCGAAGAGGCATACGTCGGCATTCCCAACCAACGCTGGGTTGCGCTTCGCCTCCTCAACGCCGACGAGGCCGTAGAGCAGGCAATCTCCGGGGGCGAACTTGGCCTCCTGACCGGCGACGACGCGCTCGCCGAGGCGGCCGCAAACGTATCCCAGGAGGTGCGCGACCGCATACTCGAACAGGCCTCGAGCCTCCGCTGGGGCCTTAGCAGGGACTTTCAGGACCACCTGACTGAGGGCATTTTTCGGGCAGCCGAGATCATTGCGGAGCGATCGCAGGCAAGAGGAGTCAGGCGAGCGAAGTTCGATCTCGACCGCACCCTCGATGGTCTGCTGACGAGCCGATTGTTTGGGTTCCCGCTGATGGTCCTGATCCTCGCGACGGTCTTCTGGCTCACGATTTCGGGTGCGAACGTGCCCTCGGCGATGCTCGCCACGCTCCTGATCGACACCCTGCACCCAATCCTCCAGGGATTCGGGTCCGACATTGGGATGCCCTGGTGGCTCAACGGGTTCATCTTCGACGGTGTATACCTCGCTACTGCCTGGGTGGTGAGCGTCATGCTTCCGCCGATGGCCATCTTCTTTCCGCTCTTCACCCTGCTCGAGGACTTCGGTTATCTGCCGCGGGTGGCGTTCAACCTCGATGGGCTCTTCAAGAAGGCGGGGGCGCACGGCAAGCAGGCCCTCACGATGTGCATGGGGTTTGGGTGTAACGCCGCCGGCGTGGTGGCCACCCGGGTGATCGAGAGTCCGCGAGAGCGGCTCATCGCGATCATCACCAACAACTTTTCGCTCTGCAACGGACGCTGGCCCACGCAGATCCTTCTGGCCACGATCTTCATCGGTGCGATCGTGCCGGCTCGGTGGGCTGGGTTGGTGGCTGCGGGCACCGTGGTGGGGGTCGCGCTTCTCGGGATCGCGTTCATGTTCGTGGCGTCGTGGTTCCTCTCGCGCACGATGCTTCGCGGGGAGGCGAGCACCTTCAGCCTCGAGCTACCGCCGTATCGCCCTCCGAGGGTTCTGCAGACGCTCTACACCTCGCTGATCGACCGTACGCTGATCGTGTTGTGGCGAGCGGTGATTTTTGCGGCCCCGGCGGGAGCGGTTATCTGGCTGATCTCCAACATCACGGTTGGGGGTGCGTCGCTGGCCGAGCACAGCGTTCTGTTCATGGACCCCTTTGGGCTCTTCGTAGGGATGAACGGCGTGATCCTGCTCGCCTACATCGTGGCGATCCCGGCGAACGAGATCGTGATCCCCACGATTCTGATGCTGACGGTGGTGACTGCAGGGATGGCGGGAGTGGGCGCAGGAAGTGGCGTCATGTTCGAGCTGGACTCCGCAACCGCGATCGGGGATATCCTGGTTGCGGGTGGGTGGACGCTCCTTACGGCGGTGAACGTCATGCTCTTCAGCCTGCTCCACAATCCGTGCTCGACCACGATCTACACGATCTATCGAGAGACCCGAAGCGCCAAGTGGACCACCGTGGCGAGCCTGATGCCGCTCGCGATGGGCTTCGTGGTGACCTTCCTGGTCACGCAGGTGACCCGCCTGCTCGGATAACCCCCAGGGCGCCGCCGGTCAGGGCGATGCGTCAGCCTCCGTCGACTGAGATGTAGATCTCGCCACCCTTCTCGCGGAACTCCTCGGCCTTTTCCTCGAGCCCCTGCTTCACCGTGTCGGCGCCGGCAGCGGCATTCTGCGCAGCGGCATCGGGTACAGCGGCATTCTGCGCCGCGGCGTCCTGTGCAGCGGCGTAGTCCCGAATGTCCTGCGTGATCTTCATCGAGCAGAACTTGGGACCGCACATCGAGCAGAAGTGCGCCACCTTGGCCCCGTCTGCTGGTAACGTCTCGTCGTGGTACGCGAGCGCGGTGACCGGATCGAGCGCGAGGTTGAACTGGTCGTTCCAGCGAAAGTCGAAGCGGGCCTTCGAGATGGCGTCGTCCCACTCACGAGCATTCGGATGGCCCTTCGCCAGGTCGGCAGCATGTGCAGCGATCTTGTAGGTGATCACCCCGGCCTTCACGTCGTCCCGATTCGGTAGTCCCAGGTGCTCCTTGGGCGTGACGTAGCAGAGCATCGCCGTGCCGTACCACCCGATCTGGGCCGCACCGATCGCGCTCGTGATGTGGTCGTATCCGGGAGCGATGTCGGTGGTCAGCGGTCCGAGTGTGTAGAACGGGGCTTCGTCGCACCACTCGAGCTGCTTGTCCATGTTCTCCTTGATCATGTGCATCGGCACGTGGCCGGGTCCCTCGCACATCACCTGCACGCCGTGCTCCCAGGCGAATCTTGTGAGCTCCCCCTGGGTCTTCAGTTCGGCGAACTGTGCTTCGTCGTTGGCATCGGCGAGCGAGCCCGGGCGCAGACCATCCCCGAGCGAGAATGCGACATCGTATGCGGCCATGATCTCGCAGATGTCACGGAAGCGGGTGTAGAGGAAGCTCTCTTCGTGGTGGGCGAGACACCACTTCGCCATGATCGAGCCTCCGCGGGATACGATTCCCGTGACGCGCTGTGCGGTCATGGGCACGTAGCGGAGGAGCACCCCGGCGTGCACGGTGAAGTAGTCCACCCCCTGCTCGCACTGCTCGATGAGCGTGTCCCGGTACACCTCCCATGTGAGGTCCTCAGGCACGCCGTCCACCTTCTCGAGCGCCTGGTAGATCGGCACGGTGCCGATCGGCACCGGGGAGTTGCGGACGATCCACTGCCGCGTCTCATGGATGTTCTTGCCGGTGGAGAGATCCATCACGGTGTCGGCGCCCCAGAGGGTGGCCCAGCGGAGCTTCTCGACCTCTTCTTCGATTGAGGAGCCGACCGCAGAGTTCCCGATGTTGGCGTTGATCTTCACCTGGAAGGCGCGTCCGATGATCATCGGCTCGGCCTCGGGATGGTTGATGTTCGCCGGGATGATCGCACGTCCGCGGGCCACCTCATCGCGCACGAACTCTGGCGCCATCCGCTCGCGAATTGCGACGAACTCCATCTCGGGCGTAATGTCGCCACGCCGTGCGTAGTGTAGCTGGGTCACAGGTCCACCGGTCGACCGCAGTGGCGCGTTCTGGAGCGAAGCGGGGATCTCGACCGATCCGCTCGGATCCACGGGTACATAGGATGAGGCGCAGGGGCCCACGTCGCCCCGGCTTTGAATCCACTCACTTCTCAGCGCCGGGATCCCATCTAGCGGGTCCAGCCCGAGAGGCCCGCTCGGATCGTAGACGCGCAACGGCGGCTCGCCACCCGCGAGGCTGATCTCGCGCATGGGCACGCGGATGCCGTGCCTGCCCTCCACATAAATCTTACGGGAGTTGGGGAAGGCGTCGCCGTAGTCTTCCGTTGGGGAGTCTGGGGAAGGGTGCGTGGTGCCGGTGTCGGCTGATGTTGTGCCGTTGGTCTGTGCGGTCATTTCCGCTCTCCCTACGCCGGGTTCAACCGGATCAGGTTCCGAGGGTCTCTCTCAACCTCGCCTCGTGCGAGGTACCCCTGGCGGTACTCTGGCAACCTAGCCCAAGACGTCCCGCCCGACCATTCCCGAGTGGCGGGGGACGGCCCTCCATTTGCCGGATACCGGCCGCGCCTACAAACTCCCGGGATAGGGTGTTCATTGATTCGTATGAAGGGGAAGTGCGTGTATGTCGATTCGCAGCTGCGGTAGGGTGGTGTGCTGGACAGTCGTGGTCGTTCTGCTTGGTTTGCCGGCCCCGGCTGCCGGGCAGGGACCGCAGCGTGACCCAAACCAGGTGGTGTCGCCGGAGCTGTTCCGGGGGCTGGACTACCGCATGGTCGGTCCGTCGCGGGGCGGGCGGGTAACCGCCGTGGCCGGACATTCCACCGAGGCGGGCGTCTTCTACATGGGCGCGACCGGAGGAGGCGTCTGGAAGACCCGCGACTACGGACAGAACTGGTCGCCGATCTCCGATGGATACTTCGCGACGGCCTCGATCGGTGCGATTCGTGTGGCTCCTTCGGACTCCCGTGTGGTCTACGTGGGTACCGGATCCGATGCGATCCGCAGCAACGTCATCACCGGGAAGGGGATGTACCGGTCGAGTGACAGCGGAACGACCTGGTCGCACATCGGCCTGCCCGACGTCGGGCAGATCGGCGCGGTGGAGGTTCATCCGACGAACCCGGATCTCGTGTACGCTGCGGCCCTCGGGAATGCCTTCAAGAAGAATCCGGAGCGCGGTGTCTACCGCTCGAAGGATGGGGGGGCCAACTGGGAGCAGGTGCTCTTTACCTCCGATTCGGTCGGAGCCGTCGACCTCGAGCTTCATCCCACGAACCCCGACATCATCTACGCCGGCATGTGGCGCGGTGAGCGCAAGCCGTGGACGATCATTTCGGGGATGGAGACCTCGGGGCGGGAAGATGGGATCTGGCGTTCCACCGACGGGGGAGACAGCTGGGAGTACGTCGATCTCACGCTTTCTTCGGGGTTGATCGGGAAGATCGACTTTGCCGTGTCCGCCGACGATCCCGATCGCGTATACGCACTGGTCGAGACGCTGGAGCCCGAGGAGGGGCTGTACCGTTCGGACGATGCCGGCGCGACCTGGCGCTTCGTCACAGGCCAGGGGGGGATCATGGACCGCCCCTTCTACTACACCAACGTGGACGCCGACCCCTCGGACGCCGACCGCGTCTTCGTGAGCGCGACCGCATTTTGGCGTTCGAGCGATGGCGGGGAGTCGTTTCAGCGCGCGCGGACCGCCCACGGCGACAACCACGACCTCTGGATCGATCCGACTGACCCGTCCGTGTGGGTTCAGGCCAACGATGGGGGCGCGGCCATCACGCGCGACGATGGCGCGACCTGGTCGACGCAGTTGAACCAGCCGACCGCCGAGCTCTACCAGGTACATGTGGACGACCGGTACCCGTACTGGCTCTACGCTGGCCAGCAGGACAACTCCACCATCATGGTCCCCAGTCGCACGCCCGAGGACAGCTCGCCGATCGGCCCCGAGGGCTTCTGGCAGGAGATCGGTGGGTGCGAGACCGGGCCCGCCGTGCCGAAGCCCGGAAACCCCGACATCGTCTACTCGAACTGCAAGGGGCGCTTTGGGCGCTACAGCCATGTCACCGGGCAGGAGAAGCAGTACTACGTGGGTGCCGCGAACCTCTACGGGGTGAACCCGCGGGAGCTGGCGTACCGGTTCCAGAGGGTGGTGCCGATCGCGGTGTCCCCGCACGACCCGAACACGGTGTACCACGGGTCGCAGTATGTGCACCGGACGCTCGACGAAGGCGTCACCTGGGAGCGCATCAGCCCCGATCTGACGGCGTTTCGCCCGGAGCGGCAGGTGATCTCCGGCGGACCGATCACCCGCGACATCACCGGCGAAGAGCACTACTCCGTCCTCTACGTCATCGAGCCCTCTGCGCTGGAGCAGGGCGTGATCTGGACTGGAGCGAACGACGGACCCGTCCACGTGACGCGGGACGATGGGATTCACTGGACCGATGTGACGCCTCCCGATATGCCACCGGAGGGCCGCATCCAGAGCATCGAGGCGTCCCCCCACACCCCGGGGAAGGCGTACGTCGCGGGTTACCGGTACCTGCTCGGCGACTTCCGGCCCTACATCTATCGGACCGCCGACTACGGCGAGAGCTGGACGCTCCTCACCGACGGCACCAACGGCATCCCAGATGACACGCCCACGCGGGTCGTGCGCGAAGACCCCGATCGCGAGGGGCTTCTCTACGCCGGCACCGAGTTCGGGATGTACGTGTCCTTCGATGACGGAGCTCACTGGCAGTCGTTCCAGCTCGACCTTCCGCTCACGCCGATCACGGACATCAAGGTGATCAACAAGGATCTCGTGGTCTCGACGATGGGTCGGTCGTTCTGGATCCTCGACAACCTCACGCCGCTGCACCAGCTCAGCGCAACCGATGCGGTAGCGAGCGCACGCCTCCTTGAGCCGCGCGAAGCCATTCGTGTGCGGTCAGGGGGCTTCTTCGGCTTCGCACCGGCTTCGTCGGGGCGGCCGGACTACGGACAGGCCGGTGCTCATATCGACTACGTCCTTGGCTCGGACAGCGAGGAGCCTGTGGTCATCGAGATCTTCGATGTGGCCGGCGGACTCGTCACGGGCTTCACGAGCGAGCGCGGTGGGTACCGATTCGAGACCGAGCAGGAGATGCGGGCGCCCCAGACCCGAATGGCCGGTGGCCCGCGTGTGGGGACGACACAGGGAATGCACAGGCTCGTCTGGGACCTGCGCGCACCGGGAGGGTCTGCTGGCCGAGGGCCGGTCGTGCCGCCGGGGACGTATCAGGTGCGCCTGTCCGCATCGGGTGCGGTCGAGACCCAGCGGCTCGTGATCGCAATGGATCCGCGGGTAGAGGCCGATGGAGTGACCGAGGAGGACCTCCAGGAGCAGTTTGGACTGAACGTACGCATTCGAGACCTGATTAATGAGGTGAACGCGATGGTGCGTGAGGTGCAGGGAGTCGAGACTCGACTCCAGGACGCCGCAGATCAGGGTTCGGCCTCGGCTTCAGAGGATCTGGCGACGGTCGTGGAGATCAGGAATGCACTGGTGACCAAGTCAGGTGGGAGCTACCAGCAGCCGATGCTCGTGGCCCAGCTACGCTACCTGTACGGGATGACCACGCGGGCAGACCAGAAGCCGGGGACGGACGCCTACCTTCGATTGGTGGAGCTTTCGGGCGAGCTGGAGACCCTGCAGGCTGCCTTGGAGAGCGTACGCGACCAACCCGGGGAGGTGGGCGTTACATCGCCTCGAAGATAAAGGTGTAACGGTTTCCCAGCGTGAGCTTCGCGCGGTCTCGGAGCAGCTCGGCGACCGCGAAGCCCAGCGCCGGGTTGTCGGTGGTGACAGAAACGCCGAGAAGGACGCGCGTCTCGGGGTGCATGGGCGTGCCGTCGGGCAGAACCCAGTTCTCCCAGTCGATCTTGTAGGCGTCTTTTTCGAAGGCGAATCCTTCGTTCAGGAAGGGAGCCAGCTCCTCAGGGACCTCGCCCGGCCCGGTGTCGTCGGGCCAGTGGTGGTGTTCGCTGAAGAATTCCTCCGCAGCGATGTGGACGACGTTGAAGTCGGCTGCGACCTGTGTAGCCTGCGCCATCAGGCGGACGTCCTGATACTGAGGGACCACGATTCGGGTGAGAACGCTCACGATGAGCATCACCGTTACGGTCTCGATGACGGTAAAGCCGCGCACGTCAGGTCTCAGGCTCATCACTGTATCTTAACCCAATCGAGTACAGAGTCGCCATTGCCGAGGAAGTCGTGGAGCGATTGGCCGCCGCTCGAAAGGGAGAGCATCGCCTGATCCGAGCGCCCATGCAGTCGGTAGTTGCGGTCGGTAAGCCGGATGTACTCCATCCCCTCGAACGCCTGGCCGGCTTCACCGAGGTTGTAGGGAATGCGCCCGTTGTCGATTCGAAACTGCTCAATGCGCTGAGCCTGAACGTACATCGTCATGCGCAGGGCCGATGCCTCCTCTGCCGCCGTGGGAACGGGGGGGGGAGGATTCCCCTGGACCCACGCCGGGGGGAAGAACCACACGTAGACCGCTATGACCAACGAGAGCGTAAGAACGCCGTGGCGCCTACCGGAGCTCTGTAGGCGCAGCTCCTCCTCCGCGCGGTGGCCCGCATCGACCTTCTGCGCTTCGTCGCGCATGAAGGCGGCGAGGGCCGCAGTTCTTTCTTGTTCTGTCGTCATAGCGAATACCGTTCCGTGGGCGGCTCCTGGTGATCCGCTCGTCTACAGTGTGAGCGAAACCCGTCCACAATAAAGATAATCGCCAGAGTCGTATTCAGACCATCGAAAACTTTTTTCCGATGGAAGCGGACTCAACTTCGTGTGAGCTTGCGGTACTTGATGCGGTGTGGTTGGTCGGCCTCGGCCCCTTGCCGGCGGTGGCGGTCTTCTTCGTATTCCTGGTAGTTGCCCTCGAACCAGACGGTCTGGCTGTTCCCCTCGAAGGCGAGGATGTGGGTCACGACCCGATCGAGGAACCACCGGTCGTGCGAGATCACCATGGCGGAGCCTGCAAAGTTCAGCAGCGCGTCTTCCAGGGCTCGCAGCGTGTCAACGTCCAGATCGTTGGTCGGCTCGTCGAGGAGCAGAAGATTGCCTCCCTGCTTCACCAACTTGGCAAGGTGAAGGCGATTGCGTTCTCCTCCGGAGAGTACGCCCACCTTCTTCTGCTGGTCGGAACCACGAAAATTGAACCACGAGAGATACGCTCGTGAGTTCACCTCGAGCCTTCCGAAGTTGAGAATGTCGTGGCCCGCAGCCACCTCCTCGAAGACGGTGTTGTCTGCATTCAGGTCTTCCCGCGATTGGTCGACGTATGAAAGCTGGACCGTGGAGCCGAGAGTGATGGAGCCGCCGTCGGGGCTCTCTTCCCCGGTCAGCATCCTGAAGAGGGTCGTCTTTCCCGCCCCGTTGGGCCCGATCACCCCGACGATGCCGCCGGCCGGGAGCGTGAAGGAGAGGTCCTCCATGAGGAGGGTGTCTCCGTATCCCTTCTGGACCCCCTCTGCGACGATCACATCCCGCCCCAACCTCGGGCCCTTGGGGATGAGAATTTCGTTCACGCTGATCTGCTGGCGTTCATCCTGTGCGAGCAGGTCTTCGTATGCGTTGACGCGTGCCTTGCCCTTGGCGTGTCGCGCTCGCGGTGCCATGCGAATCCATTCAAGCTCCCGGAGGAGGGTCTTCTGGCGGTTGCTCTCCTGCTTCTCCTCCTGCCGGAGCCGATCGCTCTTCTGCTCGAGCCATGAGGAGTAGTTTCCCTCCCAGGGGATACCCGCCCCACGATCCAACTCGAGAATCCACCCTGCGACGTTGTCCAGGAAGTACCGATCATGCGTCACGGCGACGATCGTCCCCGGGAACTCCGCGAGGTGGCGTTCGAGCCACTGTACCGACTCCGCGTCCAGGTGGTTCGTGGGCTCGTCGAGCAGCAGCAGGTCTGGTTCTTCGAGTAGCGTGCGGCAGAGCGCCACCCGGCGGCGCTCCCCCCCGGAGAGCTTGGTGACGTCCGCGTCGCCAGGCGGAAGTCGAAGCGCGTCCATGGCGATTTCGATCTTTCGGTCGAGGTCCCACGCATTACAGGCTTCGATACGATCCTGCAGCTTCGCCTGTTCGGCGATCAGCGACTCCATCTCTTCGTCGGAGGCGACCTCGGCGAACTTCATGTTCACAGCCTCGAACCGCACGAGCAAATCACGCGTCTCCTGCACGGCCACCTCGACGTTACCACGCACGTCCAGCTCGGGGTCGAGCTCTGGCTCCTGGGCCAGGTAGCTTATGCGCGTCCCCTTCGCCGGCCACGCCTCGCCGAGAAAATCGTCGTCGAGGCCTGCCATTATCCTGAGAAGGGAGCTCTTGCCAGAGCCATTCGCCCCTACGACGCCGATCTTCGCGCCCGGATAAAATGACAGCCAGATCCCCTTGAGGATCTCCCTCTTGGGCGGCACGACCTTTCGCAGGTCCTTCATCACGTAGATAAATTTCTGAGTGTTCATGGGAGGCAATGTAACCAAGGCGAATCGAGGAGGAGTCTCGGGAGGCTTCTTTGAGCGGAGGAAATGAAGTAGCCTTGGCCTGTCCACTGGAACCTGAGCCCTGAGTGAGGGCTTGAAGACAATACATGGGACTCGGATTTGCACGCCTCCGGTTCCACGCGCCAGCACTGTTAACGGAAACCGTTGGAGGAAACGATGAGCGCGACGCTCACGATTCTGTCATCTCTCGCATTGCTACAGGCTCCCATCACGCCGACTGCCGTGGAGGCAATCGTACGCCCGCACGACCCCGTACTGAAGGTCTGGGTGGACTCTGCCTCGAACGAGGTGGTGATCCAGGCTGGACCCTTCGATCTGCCCGCGAAGGATGCCGGTGCGACGATGGAAATGCCGATGGGGATGGACATGGGTGGGGCAGGCGAGCACGATCATTCTGAGCATGAACGCTCGCCGTTGATGAGGGTCGATTGGCCGGTCGACGGATGGCTGAGGGGTTTCTCCCTGAAGTTGACCGACCAGGAGGGCGAGGATATTCCCCTGGAGATCCTCCACCACTTCGTGGCGCTGAACTTTGAGCGCAGGCAGCTCATCTACCCTGTGGTCGAGCGCCTCTTTGCGGTCGGTCAGGAGACAGAGGCGATTCTGCTTCCGTCGCTGATCGGTGTGCCGATGCCCAAGGGCAACGACATGGGGTTCTATGCGATGTGGTCGAACACGCTGGGTAGGGACCTGGAGGTGACTCTCGAGCTTCGGATTCCATACCTTCCCCACGACAAGCGCCCCCAGTTCGAGGTGCTCCCGCTCTACCTCGACGCGAACAACATCATCGGGGGGACGAGCACCTTCGACCTCGTGCCCGGTGTGACTCGGAAGGGGTGGGAGTTTACCGTTTCATCGGGGGTTACCGTTCTGGCCGTGGGCGGGCATATGCACGACTACGGGGAGTGGGTACGAATCGAGGATGCCGCGACCGATTCGGTGCTCGTGCAGTTGAACACCGAGCGGGATGAGACCGGCCATGTGATTTCCGTGGAGCGAAAAGAGCTGCTCGAGGGCGCCGGGCTGCGCTTCGAGCCCGGGAAGCGGTATCGGATCGTTGGTCAGTACGACAATCCGACGGACGATCCGATCCTCGATGGAGCGATGATTCACATCATGGGCATCGTGGTACCGGATGATCCATCCGCCTGGCCGACGGTGGACCCAACGGCGAAGTATCATCGAATTGATCTTGCGGGTCTGCCCTCGGACGAGCTCTGGCCGGAAGGCACGGGGAGTCGCTCCGGGGCATCCGCGGGATCGAACTAGCCAACCTCCGCTGCGGTGGGAACGTATACGGCAGCATACGGGTTTGACGGGGTGAGAGTGAAGTTGAGGACGGGGGTGTGGCGACTGCTTCGCCGCTCCCCCGTTTTCATTCGTATCGCGGGGAGAATGCCATGAAACGTGCTGTCCTGCTCATGGCAGATATCAGTGGGTACACACGCTTCGTTCGAGCGCATGCCGATACGGCTGACCACGCGAGACGCTCGATCGTAAACCTGCTGAAGGCGATTATTGCTGCCTCATCGACTCCGCTGACGGTTGCGGAGCTCGAGGGCGATGCGGTGTTCTTCTACGCCATCGGCGATCCCTCCGAAATGTCTGAAGCCACCCGGGCCATCAAACGCCAGATCCCCGGGCTGTTCCAGGCGTTCAATGTGGCGCGGGATGCGATGGTGGATGGAGCCGACTGCCCCTGCCAGGCATGCACACATATCGGAGATCTTCGCCTGAAGCAGGTTGTTCACTCCGGCGAGGTCGCCGTCGAGCGGATCGGACGTTTCGAGAAGCTATTCGGGTTGGACGTGATCGTGGTTCACCGGATGCTCAAGAACACGGTTGAGGCGAAGGAGTACCTCATGCTCTCCGATGCCGCCAACAGCTCGTTCGGTACCTTCGGAAGCACGACGGCCGAAGAGCGAACCGAATACCTCGACGGAATCGGAGAGATGGCGATGCACGTCTACTACGCGGATGAGCTCAGTGCTCTGCCTGTCGTACCGGCAGCGAACGGGACGGGGGCGCTCTGAGCGGTTGGCTCCGGTGGCTGAAGGCGCCACTAGCCGTGTTCAACAGCTTTCTAGTTCTGGTTTCCTTCCCCGCCTCCTCGCGACAGCGCCTTGTAGTACTCCTCGACCATTTTCCTGAACCCATCTGGAACGTCGTCTGATCCAGTGAGTGAGGCTCGTTCCGGCCCCTCACCTTCGACACGGCGCCGAAGTCCGAACTCCAACTGCTTGAACCCCTCCAGGAGCTGAGCCTGCAGCCGCGCTACCTCTGCGGGATCGTCGTACACGCGCTCGGCATCGAGGGCGCGCAGCGCGGCGATCACCTCGTCGAGCTCCTCGGCATCGATGTCCTGGCGCGCGAGGTCCTGCTCAAGGTCGCGCGCCTCCCGCAGACGCTGCCTGAACTCGCTGCGGAATTGACGAACGTCCTGCGGAGAGAAGCCCTGTGGGCTGGCGCGACCTCCGGCCTGCCCGCCCTGAGGCGAGCCGGTGCCCTGCTGCGCCCGTTCCTCCAGGCGGCGGCCCAGGGACTCGATTCCCCTCACGAGCTCGCGCGTGCGATCGAGGGCCTCGTCGCCTCGGGCCTCTGTCGATTCCCGGAGCGCTTCCTCGCCCCTTTCGATTCCGTCGCGAAGCTCCTCGAGACCCCGGGACGTTTCATTCTCAAACGCCTTGGTGTACTCGGGGTCGCGCGTTTGGATCAGCCCCCTCGAGTAACGTACACGTTCCTTCAATTTGTTGTCCTGTATCGACTTGACGGCTTCTTGCAGGCGGTCCGAGGCATCCCGCTTCTCCTGCCGGGAGTCTCGTGAAAGACGCTCGAGTTGGTTCTCCAGATCTTCCAACTCCTCTGCCATCGCGTCCTTGCGATCGAAGAGCCTTCGCGCCTCTTCGACCGGGTCGCTCGCCTGTCCGGTCTGGAGTTCTTCGAGGTCGTTCCGGATTTCCTCCTGCTCCCGGATGAGATCCTCGGCCCGCCCCAGCGCATCACGCGCGTCCTGTTGAAGCCGATCTGAACGGTTTTGGCGAAGCCGGCGCTGTGCCTCCTCGAGGCGGTTGATCGCGTTGTTCGCCTCCGCCGTCCCGTCGCTGCCCCCGCTGGCGGCGGAGCGCCTCATCGCATCGGCTGCCTCCTGCAGCTGCCGGGCAACCTGCTCCAACTCCGGATCGTCTGTCTCACGCGCGAGCCGCTGGAGCTCTCGGGCCGCCTCTTCGGTCTCCTTCGCGAGGTCGCGCTGGCCGGGACTTCCCCCACCTTGGCTGCCGCTCTGCTGTGCTGAGGCCCGGCGCCGCTGACGTTCAGCCTCCTGCTGCTGCCGCCTTGCCAGTTCCTTCAGCTTCTCGAGGGTCTCGTCCACCTGCTGATTGGCCTCTTGCTGCTCTCCACGCTGGACGGTCTCATACTGATTCTTGAGCCGATCGAGCTCCAGCTCGAAGAGGTCTGCGAGGTCCTCTGCATTGGCGCCCCCTCCGCCTCCACCCCCGCCCTGCTGTTGGCCTTCGGTCACGTAGCGCTCAAACGTCTCTTCAGCCTTCTGGAGCTTGAGCAGCGCTTTCTGCTCTGGGGGAAGAGCCTCCTGTGGGTCGACCACCGCCAGGGCAGCTTCGGCTACCTCCATGTCCGCTATTGCCTCAGGCAACATATCTGCGATACGACGGAACTGCGGCTCTGCCTGGGCGAGTCCCCGGCTCATCATTCGCTCGAGGAGTGTCTCCACCTGCTCCCGAACACGGGCCTGTGCAAGGCGCACGCTGACCACGTTTTCTCTGTATTCGTCCTCCGTCGAGGTAGCTCTACTCCGGTTGACGTTGAAGGTGGCCGCGACGACCTCCTTCTGAAGCTCAGAGAGCGCGCTCTCGGGCATCTGGCCCCCGCCGCCCCCGGGTGGGCCACCCTGCTGCTCGGCTTGTCGGAAGTCCACATTGAAGGGACGGATCTGTATGAAGTAGATGTCGCTGACGACCTCTGTTCCCGTCGCTCCTCGCCGGTTGTCATGGGCGATCGCGTAGTACGAGATCAGGTCGCCCGACTCCAACGCATGGTCCTCGAGGTAGAGCGTGTGGCCGGCGGTCACCTCGGGCATCGGTCTCCCTGACCCCGCAGAGAAGAGCGAAACCGTATCTTCGGCTTCACCGTTCACCGAGAGGACGAGACGCAGGTCGGAGATACCGTAATCATCATCGGCCCGAGCCTCGAGGAAGACCTCTTCGATGGAACTCGCCCTCGAGTCTCGTCCAGGTCGCGAGAACGACACCGATGGTGGTTGGTCGGTGAGGACGTCGATTGTGTACTCGGGCGATGCGGGAACGGGTGTTCCGTCGCCCATCTGCAGGGTGATGGAGTAGAAGGCCGGCTCACGGACTACCAGCGAGCCCTCCCAGATTCCGTTTTCTCCCGGCTCGAGCGGAACGGCCTCTCCGTCTACGATGAGCTGGCCACCCGGGGTAAGCATCGTTGGGGTGACGAGTACGCGGACTCGGGTGCCCTGGAGGGCGGCGATGTTTCCACG
This sequence comes from Gemmatimonadota bacterium, assembly GCA_036679625.1. Lineage (GTDB taxonomy): Bacteria > Gemmatimonadota > Gemmatimonadetes > Longimicrobiales > Gaopeijiaceae > JAZDDA01. The sequence continues at coordinate 33,113 of JAZDDA010000134.1, forward strand.
GCCCTCCACGGTGCGGGGGGCGAGTCCTGTGTATGCGGGGAAGTGGTACTCGAGTACCAGCTCGTCCACGTAGGGGAGGTCGGCCACCTCAATACGAAAGGTGGAGGATCGGATCCCCTCTGACTCGACGAAGTACTCCGTGTTCTCTTCGAGGCCGAGAAGGAGCACCTCGAACCCTCCAGACTCGGTCGGGAGCATCGAGATGCGGTCGAACTCGGTGTCCCCCTCTGCGCGTGAAAAAATCTGCGCCTCACCGGATTCGAAACCAGAGAGGTTGGCGTTCACCAATTGGTCGGAGCCGCGCGCGATGGTCGCGTCTCCTGGTTGCACGCTCACGCTGTATGGGTTGACCGAACTGGCGTCGCGCGTGGGAAGCAGCAGCGCTGTGGCCCCGCTACGAAGCTGCGTGGGTCCGAAGAGGAGGAGGCCGACCGAAAGGAAGGCGAGCGCTGCGAGGACTCCCGAAGCACGATAGAGGCCGGAGCGCTCGACTCTACGCCCATAGTCCACGGCTCGCGCCCGCTCCAGGGCAGTCGCCACGAGGTGGGCCGCGAAGGATCCGCTTCCCTCCTGCTCCTCTGCTCGGGCGTCCAGTGCGGCGAGCATGCTCGCGTCGAGAGACGGCTCGTGCTCCTCAAGGTAGAGTACCGCTCGCTCGTCGCTCACCCTGCGAAGAAGCGGCCAGACCAGGAAGCGGGCTGCGATGCTGAATACGACGAGCCAGAGCGCCACACGAAAGCCGATCACGGCCTGGGGCGTGAAGTGCAGGCGTTCGAGCCCAACGGTCGAGAGGAGGAATCCTGCGAGCCCCGATCCGAGCACGATCGCCATGCCCCTGATCGCGATTCGGATGCGCCAGCGCAGGCGCACTCGCCGTACCACGCGCATGACCTCGTTGTGATTGGCTCTGTTAACCGACCGCATGACCCCTCCCGTCGCCAAACTTTGGTGTCGCCAAACGCGACAGCCAGTTGGACACCACCGTCTCCATTACGAATATGAGCAGCGCCGCCATAAGCAAATACCGCCATAGCGACTGCCTTCGTTCTACGTCCTCAGGCCGCACCTCGCCCGGCAGGCCTCCCCCCGTGGTCAATCCATCCCTCGCCATCACCGCTGCCGCCAGTTCGTCTGGGTCCATCGGCGTCAGCTCAGACTCGCTGACCTCGACGTTCACCGCTACCGAGAAGGGCCGCTCATCGTCCGAACCGGGCTCCCTGATTCCGTAGAACCCCTGTTCGGCGAGCGTCAGAAAACGCGGCCCCTGGGTGGAGGGGAGCGGCACGTTTCCTCCTCCGGGCGCGAGCGCCACCTGGTCTTCGGTCAGTGGTATCAATCCCTCCGCTGGCCCGACGCTTGCGAGTACGTCGGGATCTGCGAGGTCGAGCACCTGCCCGGCATCGAACCACGGGGCGGGGTCTGGTTGCCCGGCAAGGTGTTCGACGAGCGCGTGCACAAAGGGTAGAAAAACCGGTTGAACGGCTAAGTCATTCCAGAACGAATCCAGCGTGGAGCCCCAGAGGAGCACCACTCCGTCGCCGATGCGTCGTTCAACGAGTGCCGGCATACCGTCGTCGAAGCGGGCGATTACGGCGTCATCCGGTCCGGGAATGAGGGGTCGGGTACGAAAGAATCTCGCGCGTGTGAAATCGCCGCTCCGTGCACCTGAAAACAGCTCGAAGATCGGGTGGCCGTACTCGAGGAAGCCGAGGCGTGAGGCTCCTCGGCGGTCGCCGTCACGCGGGGCCTCGAAGCGGCCGGGGAGAAGGTCGTCGGCTTCTGGTCTCCAGGCACTCCGTTCGCCGAGTACCACCAGGAGTCCCCCTCCGCCTTCGACGAAGCTGCGAAGCCGTGCGCCCGACGCACCCGAGGGGAAGCGCGTGTCATTCAGAACGACGACCGCGTGTCTCTGCAGGTCGGTCTCGGTGAATGACGTAGAGGAGCGCACGCTCACCTGGAAGGCCGATCCGTCGCCGATTTCCAACGCCCGCCGCAGGTAGAGGCTCGCCTCGTCTCGTGCGCCGCTTCCCTCGAGGATGAGCACCGAAAGCGCTCGTCCGGGAGACAGTACAAAGTGGGCCTGGTCGTCCTTGGGGAGCGCATCCTGCGGTAGGTGAACGCTGCCGCGGGTGAAGGCTGAGGTCAGCGTAAACGGTTCGAAGTTCACCATGACCGAGCCGGTTGCGCCCAGCTCAACGGACCTCGTCTCGATCTCGCGCCCGTCGAGGCGGAGGACGACCGGGACCTCCTCAGGCTCCTCGCCTCCCTCGCGGGTCAGCCGAACAGACACGCGGATACGCTCCCGGCCCGCGAGCATGGTCCGGCTTAGCTGCACACCGGCCACGCTCCGATTCGGGGTCGTCTCGTCGGTGATCGGCACGGTGGTTACCACGGTTCCAGCAGGGAACGACACTCCTTCGTCGCCCGTCCAGCCGTTGCGCTGAAAGTCGCTGACGATCACGACCTCACGATTCGGAAGGTCAGACTCGTCCAGAATGCTCTGGGCCACCTTGAGCCCGGGACCGTACCGCGTGATCTGATCGCTCACCGCCGTGGAATCGAGCGCGACGGCGAGGCGCGAGGGGTCCGAGGAGGAGCGCACCGCCGCATGGGCCCCACGATCGAAGAAGACCAGGCTGCCCCGATCTCCCGCTCGCAACCCGGAGACCGCCTCAGATGCAGCGGTCTGCGCGACCGATCTACAAGGATCACGACCTCGCGCGGACCGATGATGGATCCTCCGGCCACGACGGCATCCTCCAGAAAGGGCCTTGTGAACGCGGCGATCAGGAGGAGCAGGGCAAGGCTCCGCATGAGGAGCAGGATCCAGTGCCGCACCCGCCGTTTCTGAACGGAACGAAACGGGATCTTGTGGAGGAACATGAGCGACGGAAACTCGACCACGTTGCTCCGCTGCTTCTCCGCGAGATGCACGAGCACCGGGATTGCAAGGGCAATCGCGCCGACAAAGAAGAGGGGTGCGAGGAAGGCCACGACTACCGCACCCTGCTCAATTTCTCGCGGGACGACAGGAATGCGAACAGAGCCGAATCCAGTGGATCCGCAGTGTTCAACATGGCATAGTCGATCTGTGCCGCAGTGAGGCGGGCCTCCAGCTCTGCCGCGTGGTCTCGAATGAGTGCGCGGTATTCCTCGGCCAGCTGATCCGGAACGATCGGGATCATCACGTCGCTCTCCAGGTCGCGAAAGCTCGCCGCTCCTTCGAATGGGAAGTCCAACTCCACCGGATCGAGGATGTGGAACACGATCACGTCGTGGCCGCGGAAGCGCACGTACTTGAGCGCCTCCATGACCTTATCCGGTGTCTCGTAGAAATCCGAGATCAGCACTACCAGGCCACGGTGGCTCATGCCCTCTCCGATCTTGGCGAGCGGTTGGACGAGTGAACCGGCGCGCCCCGGCGTAGCCTTGTCCAGCGCGTGCAGGCAAAGCTCGAGGTGTCGTGTGGATGGCGGTATGTGCTCGACGACCTCGTGATCGAAGGTTGTGATGCCTACGCGGTCGCGCTGCTTTTGCGAGAAAAACGTCAGACAGGCTGCCAGATATCTGGCGTAGTCCAGCTTCGACACCTCGTGGGATCCGAAGCTCATCGAGCGGGAAACATCCAGAAGCACCGCAAAGTTGGAGCTCGTCTCGGCCTCGAACTGCTTCACGAAGAAGCGGTCGGTTCGAGCGAACAGCCGCCAGTCGATGCGGCGGATGTCGTCGCCGGGCATATAGGCCCGGTGCTCGGCAAAATCGAGAGAGAGACCGAGGTGTGGGGACCGGTGCAGGCCGTGGAGGAATCCATCCACGACGGTGCGGGCGAGCAGCGCCAGGTTGTCGATACGGCTCAACACCACCGGATCCAGGAACCGCGCTCCTTGGGAGCTTCGGAAACCTGACTGCGCCCGAATCGCCATCTCTTCGGCGGTCCTCTAGAGGCCGGAGCTGGGAACGGGGACCGCCTCGATCAGCTGATCCACGAGGTGGTCGGTGGTGACCCCCTCTGACTCTGCGTGAAAATTCGTGAGAATGCGATGGCGCAGGACGGGCTTTGCCAGGTGACGGATGTCGTCGAAGGTCACGTTGACCCTGCCTGTGGTCAGCGCCCGTGCCTTGGCGCCCAGGATCAGGTACTGAGCTGCACGCACGCTTGCCCCGAACGCGACCCACCTCTGCACGAACTCGGGTGAACTTCCGTTGGGGCTCGGACGGCTCGTGCGGACCAGGCTCACCGCATACCTCAGGACTGCGTCCGGCACCGGCACCTTTCGCACCAGCTCCTGAAATGCGACGAGGTCGGGCCCGGTGATTGCGTGCTTGAAGTCCGGCTTCTGGTTCCCGGTCGTCGAGCGGACCACCTCCAGCTCCTCACTCTCGGAGAGGTGGTCGATCACGATCTCGAACATGAAGCGGTCGAGCTGGGCCTCGGGGAGGGGGTAGGTGCCCTCGAGCTCGATGGGGTTCTGCGTCGCGAAAACGTAGAAGGGTTCTTCGAGTGTGTACGTCGTGCCCTGCACCGTGACGCGGTGTTCCTGCATCGCCTCGAGTAGCGCCGACTGAGTCTTGGGTGGCGTGCGGTTGATCTCATCTGCCAGCACGATGTTTGCGAAGATCGGGCCAGGGCTGAACACCATGCTCCGACGCCCGGACTCCGGATCTTCCTGAATAATATCCGTTCCCGTGATGTCCGAGGGCATGAGGTCCGGGGTGAACTGGATCCGCGCAAAGTTGAGGTCGAGGACGTCGGCCACCGTCTTGATCAGGAGCGTCTTGGCTAGCCCCGGAACGCCGACCAGGAGGCTGTTCCCGCCGACGAAGAGCGAGAGCAGGACCTGGTCGATGACCTCCTCCTGGCCGATGATGAGCTTTCGAAGCTCTGCGACCATCTGAGTGCGCCCCCTGCGCAGCCGGTCTGCGAGGTCGATGTCGTCTGTGCTCTCCATCGCGACAGGGTCCGCGGGATTTGTCTCGTCTACCGCACCTGTCAGGTCCTGTTCCTCTACAAATGCCATGGTCGTCTCCAGCGCCTCGTCTAGTGCGTCATCGCGTAGATGATGTAATTGACACCTAACTTGTATGCCTCGTTACTGAGGTCGATCGGGTAGTAGCCGACATCGGCGAATTCCCAGTACTCCCCGATGTCGTTGTTGTAGTTCGCGATCACGAGCAGCCGCTTCTCTGGGTCGTTGTCCTCGTAGAGTCCGAGGTACATCGGTTGGACCTGATACGTCGGTGAGGCCAGCGCTGTCAGGTCCTCGATGCGAAAGAAGCTGTCGAAGATCGCAGCCGTCTCGTCGAGCTCGACGAATTGCGCGTCGGGAATCACGCGTCCCATCTGCGCCTCGAAGTTGAACCAGTCCTGTCCGCGGAAGTCATCGGCAATCAGGAAGCCCCCCTTCATCAGGTAGTTCCTCAGACCCTCGACCTCGGGGTCGGTCGGAGCCCAGAATCCTGGCTCCGAAAGGTACGCCACGGGGAACCGCGAAAGTTCGGGATCGTCGGTGGAGAACACGTTGTGCGCGTTCGCGCGTGGTCGAAGCAGCGTCGTTTCTTCGAGGATCTTGAGGAAGTTGCGCTCGGCGCGGGGGAAGTCGTGAGCCCACGGCGGCTGTCGATTGCCCCGTCCGCCGCCGAACCCGAATCCCTGGCGCAGCCCTGTCGCAAAGCTGATGCGTGCGAAGGTGAAGGTGCCGTCGTAGGCCACATTCCCGTCCTGAGCAACCGCCGCGACGGGCTCAGGTCGGTCGGCGAGCCACGAAGCGTCGATCGCTGCGCCAGCGAGTGCGCTGAACGCCAACAGGGCTCCCAGGATGCCGAGCGGAGCGGGCATATTCTTCATCGGGTGCCCCCCCCGCGGATTTCCAGAAGTAGCTCCAGGGCGGCGTCGAAGGTGGGCGCGATCTCGAGTGCGTCCAGCGTGCTCCGCCGGGCTCCGGATAGATCTCCAACATCCAGCTGGGCTCGCCCAAGCCGATAGAGCGCCTCCGCGCGGTCGACCGGGTCCAGCGCCACCACGGCGCGACGCTCTCGCACCACGTTGTCGAGGTTCCCCAGGCCCGCATTGAGAGAGGCGAGGCGTTCGTGGAGCGCGATCTCGTAGGGGTAAATCGTCACGGCCCCGTCGAGAGCCTGTGCCGCACCACCGACATCACCGATTTCCTCACGCACATCCGCCTCCTTGAGACGGGCCTCGTAATGGCTCTCGTTGAGGCTATTCAATTGAGTGAGCGCGTTGGCGGCTTGCTCGAGTTCTCCTCTCCCCTCGTGGATCTGCGCAAGGTACCAGAAGGGGCCGTCCGCCCCTGCGTATGTCGGAAAGAGCTGGACGGCGGTTCGGAAGTACTTCTCGGCATCGTCGGCTCGTCCGGCGTCGAAAAATGCTCGGCCCGCTCCCATCTGGGCCACGAAACTACCGGGATTCTCGCGGGAGATGCGTGGGAAGTAGATGAGGGGATCGCCCTGCGGGGGCGTACTCTCGCGTGTGTCTCCAATCGCCTTCAGTGGGCGCGCGAGCCGAAGCTGCAGAAATTCATCGAACGACTCGTCCAACTCATCCATTCCGATGCCCAGATACTCGACGACCATCTCTTCGGTCGAGCGGCCCTCGCCGTATCCGTGAAGCATCGCGAGGATCGGATCGAAGCCCCATCGGCCCTCGATAAACTCGAAGACGAGCGAAGACACGTAGTAGGAGTGCAGCACCTGCTCGGCGTACTGTGGGCTCATGAAGCCGTTGTCGAGCTCGCTCACGGGCAGCACCAGGCCCTGCTTGTATGCCCTGATGAAGCTCGGAGCCGTCGGAAATCCCCAGCCGGGCGCGGCCCGGCGTTGCTCGTGAACCGCGAGGCCCTCGGAGAACCAGCGTGGCACCGAATGATTTGAGAGCCCCAGGTGGAACACATGGGCCATCTCGTGCCAGAGCGTGGATGCCCAGTTGAACTCCCCGAGCGGACGAGCCGACGGCGAGTCCATGGCGACCACGCTCCCGAAGGTGACACCGAGAGCCCCGATTCCGGCGAGCCCCACTGTACGAACGGAGAAGTCGGCGTGACTCGGGTACACCTCGATGCGGATCGGCAGGGGTGGTGTGTATGCGCCGTAGCGCGCCCGCAAAGCCTCATACGACTCGCGTGCTACCTCCTGGATATAGGGGCGCAGGAGTTCGGCCTCGCGGTCGTGCAGGACGAGCAGGAAGGTCTCGTCTTCGGTCGTCTCGTAATTCTCGAAGGTGTCCATCAGGTCGAGCGTGTTCTTGAACCAGGGGTTCGCCTGATCTCCCTGGAATGCCTTCTCCACATTGGTCCGCGCGGCCTCGATCTCTCCCAGACGGAGCTGATTGATGCCGATCAGGCCCCATCCCCTCCACGACAACGGGTCGAGCTCAACCGCCTGTGTGGCCAGTTCCACGGCGTCGCGGTAGCGCCGGTTCTGTACTGCGAGATCGGCGAGGGTGTTGAACATTTCGGGGTACTGTGGGCTCAGCCTGGCTACCTGGGACTTGATTCGCGTGTACTCCGACACTTCACCGAGCAGGTAATGGCTCGCGGCGAGGAGCGTGAGCGCCTCGAGTGAAGCCGGGTTCACCTCCAGGGCGAGGTCTGCCTCCTCGCGAGCGCCTTCGTGGTTCCCCGCGCCCAGGTGTTGCAGTCCCTTCATGATGCGGGCTTCGACGAGGTTGGGATTCACCTCCAGCGCTGCGTCGATCTGGTCCATCACCCCCGGGGTTCCGTTGAACTGCATGGCCCGCGCGAGTCCGATGAGCGCTTCGGGGTGGGACTCGTTCCTCCTGAGGACTGCCCTGAATGCGGCGTCCGCATCGGGCCCGTTGAACTTTTCAAGAAAGAGGCGCCCGACCATGACCTGGGCCCTGAAGTCGCTGGGGTCCGCGGCGATCGCTTCGTCGTAGGCCCGGAGGGCGTCCTGAAAGAGCACCCCGTCCCGGATCCCCAGATACTTCACCGCCGTGGCCACTGCGAACAGCTCGTCCGCCGGAAGCTGCCGGGCGCCGTTGTATATGTCGATGAACACATCGAATTTGGCCAACGAGCCTGCCCGGTCACCGTATTCGTGCTCCTGGATCGCCAGGTTCAGCCTGGCCACGGTGGCGCCGGAGCCCTGAGCCTCGACCGCGGCTGAGAATGCTTCGCGCGCTGCGTCCAACTGACCGGTCTTGTAAAGCACCTCTCCGAGGGCGTTTGCTACCGATCCGGCCTCGGCACCTGGGGCAGACCGGCCGACCAGGATGGCCTCAGCGTAACGGCCGACCTCGGCAAGCGTCCGTATCAGGCCTCGACGCACCTCGGGACCGCCCCCCTGCGCAAGCGCGTCTTCGTAAGCGTCGATCGCGTCTTCGTAGCGTCCCGAGTTCGCCAGACTTCGCGGACTCTCGGCCGGGTTCGGTGCCTGTGCCTGCAGCCCATTCCAGAGCACGAGTGCAGCCACCCAGGGCAGAGCCGGCGCACACGATTTGCGCAGCAACCTGTTCACTCGGTGCCGCCTTCCCGCATGCGGACTTCCCGGTTCTTGAGTGCCAGTTCCACGAGGATGTCTTCGAGCGCACGGTCGTATGCGTCTGCCGACAACTCGGACTTGCGACTCCGGAGGTCGTCTACGCGGAGCCGGATGGCCGCACGTTCCTCGTAGAGGCGCCGCAGCTCGGGATCCTGGGTCTGCGGGATGACCGCGGTGGAGGGCGCACCGTTCTCCAGGTAGAGTGAGCCCGCTACCTGCCCGTCGGGAGCCTCGTCCGTAAGGGCGTCACTCCCCTCGCCGTCGCCGTTGTCGTCCAGTATCGCGTGCTCGGTGAGGAGGCGCCCGTCCTGCTGGTAGACGCGGCTCACCTCAAGGCGCGCGTACCGGAAGGCCTCGAGGATGGAGACGCGCCCGTTCTTGTCCAGATCCGCGCCGTCCCCGGAGAACGCCTCGACGAAGTGCTCGCCGAATATGGTCGCGTTGCGCTCCAGGCCGGTCTTCGTCGCCGCGACGACGGTGCGCCCAGGTGCCGAGAGCGCCTCCACGAAGGGTCCGCTCGCAGACGCGGTGTTGGCAAAGATCACGCGCTGCTCGGCGAGGCGCTCCAGCTCGAGGCTCCACTCCGTTGTCGTCAGATCGGGTCCTGGCAGATTGAAGCGCGCCTCTCCCTCGGAGTAGCTCCCGTGGCCGAAGAGAAGGATCAGAACGCGATCCCCTACCTGGGCCTTGGAGGCGATCTCCGCGATGGCGTTCTGCACGTTTTCGCGACGCGACTGATCGCGGGCGCGCGGGTGCGATGCGGGGTGCTCCGCAAGGTAGATCACGCGGTCCCGAGGAATCCCCGCCGCATCGGCCGCACTCAGGAATCGGTCGGCCCACGCCTCGAACCGCTCCCGGTAGGTGGCCTCGCCCGAGATGCCACCGATCATGAGCACGTAGGTGGACTCACCCGCCTGTGCCTGTGCTTGCTCCTGCGCCTGTGCCTGTGCTTGCACGGGTGCCAGGCCAAGAAGCGAGCCCAGTCCCAGTAGGAGCGGCAGCACCGCGCGGGGCATCACACGAGCCCCCTCGCTCGGCGGAAGAGCCATTCGCTCCCGATTGCGGCCACTAGCAGGAATAGGAGGATGGGCATATCCCAGAGGTCACGTTCCTCGGTGAGCGTGACGCCTGCGCCGGTAACCGAGAGGTCCTCAGGCAGCTCTCCCACATTCGCCGGAGTATAGAAACGCCCTCCTGTCTCGTCGGCCACACGAGCAAGGGTTGTGGCATGCATCCCGGCGTCGAAGAACTCCTCGACGCTCTCGACCGAGTGGACGTGGGTGACTCCCTCGCCGAGGGCCTGGTCCGTCCTCTCGGCGTCAACGCTCACCGTGTAGAGGCCGGGCTCCTCGGCGACGAAGCTCCCGGTGTAGAGGCCGTCCACATCCACCGTCCAGTCCAGGAGCACCGACGAAGAGTCCCCGGTGGGGCTCGTTACCATCGCGAGTACCTGGCCGTTGTTGACCTCTTCGTAGGCCGAGTCCGCCACCATTGCCCGCACGGTAACCGAGCTCCCAGGCTGTACCTGATCCTGCTCCGTCTGGACCGCCACCACGTCAGGGACCCCGTCCACCAACCACCGCACGGTCTGCTTCCAGAAGGTCTCGTGCGTCTGGTCTTCGAGGGGGACGTCCGCGTGCATCTGCCACGTCCAGGTGTCCTGGATCGGGAGTGCGAGCACCCTTCCGCGGCCATACCGGTGGAACGCGAGCACAACCTGTTCGTCCTCGCCGCGTCCACCCTCCGCCATGAGGAGCGCGGTCGCGCCGGGCTTGAGCCTTGTAATGGGGTTCAGCGTCGACACCGAAGGCAGCGTCCGCCACCGCTCTGCCGAAGCCTCCGGATCGGACCCGAGCTGCGTGATCGGGTGCGTCAGACCGGACCGCGTCGGCGCAACGGTGAACTGACTGAAGAATGGTTGGCCCGGTGCGACGTCCTCAGACATGATCACGGGGAGCACGTCTTCCAGAGGGGTGCCGATGTAGCCGCCCTGGGCGTAGGCGTTGCGCCCCCCTAGCACGATCAGGCCCCCTCCACGCTCGCTCACGAAGTCGGCGATCATGTTGAGTTGATCGTTGGTGAAGAAGCTGGCCTCCACGCTTCCAAGGATGATCGCCCGATACTGAAAGAGTTCTTCGCGGGTTCTTGGGAAACCCGCGCTCAGCTCTTCGGGGTCGTCAACATCGAGCCGCAGAAACTTGTTCGCCGCCGTGCGCTGAAGCACGACTACCTGGAGGTTGTCGTCGTCTGCGACGGCTCGGCGGAGAAACTTTACCTCCCAGCGGGGCTCGCCCTCAAAATAGAGGACCTTCTCGTTGCGGTCCCGGACCTCGAGCAGCACCTCCCGGGCGTTGTTCTCAATGATCCGTTCGCCATCCTGGACGGGCACCCTGAACTCGAGGAGCCGCGGCCCTGCTTCGGCAGCCTCGAAGCGCACCCGGGCCACCACGGGCTCCCCGTCGGATTCGAACGCGATCTCCTCGGTGGCGATGATTCGTCCAGCGTCCTCAACCACCAGCGAAACCGTCTTGCCTCCGAACCCTCGTTGGCCAACGACAACATCCACGACCAGCGAAGTGCCCTCCAACACGGTGCGTGGCATCTCGATGCGGCTCACCTGGATGTCGGGATCGAGTGCCTCTTCGCCCAGGCCGACCGAGTATACGGGGACCGAGGCTGCCTGCAGTGGTCGGAGCGATTCGGCCAGCTGGTCGCTGGAATTGTCTGCCCCGTCGCTGAAGACGACCAGCCCCGAGAGTGGAACTCCCGAGAGCTCCTCATGGGCTCGCTGGAGGGCGCTGCCGAGGTTGGTTTCGTTGCCGGTGTACGTCAGCTCAGAGACGTCGGTGAGCCTCTGGGTCGATGATGAAAAGCGGAAGAAGCGGAGCGCGAACCGGTCTGAGAGTTGATCCAGGAGTGCGCTTCCCTCGGGCCCGAACGTCTGCTGGATGTAGTCGGCACGGGACACACCGCTCGCGTCACGAACCGTCATGCTCTCGGAGTCGTCGATCAGGATTCCGACGAAATTCTGCTGGGGTACGACGGAGGTGAGGATCAGCGTGGGCCTCAGCAGCATCAGCGTGAGGATACCGAGCGCCGTGAGGCGAAGCGTGAGCATGACCGCGCGGTCCGACCGCTGGCTGGCCCCCCGTGCGATCGAATAGCTGAATACGGTTGGGATCACCACAAGCGCAAGCATCGCGAGCGTGACGAGCGTTGGCCACCTCCCAGACAGGGAGAGATCGCCCTCCTGGAAGAGGAGGAGCCGGTACTTGAAGAGGAACTCGAAGAGCGCGTCCATCTAGAAGGGTGCTGAAGAAGTGGAGCGAGCCGCGTTACGAGCACCACAGGGCGAGATCCTAGGCGGATCGCCGAAAGGATAGCCGTGGCTATGACGAGGTGGTCCAACGACGGAGATCGTCATGTGCTGCCCGTAGCCCGAAGGGCGAAGGGGGTCGCGCGGTTCATGGTGCGTCTCTCCTCCTCGCCGTAGCTTTGGCTACGACTCGTTGTCTCTCCTAGCCTGAACACACGCGGTCCCTCCTGCGCGCGGCCGCACTCCACTTCTTCAGCACCCTTCAACTCAGTGACTCATGGCGTAGACGATCATGTTCACGCCCATCTCGTACGCGTAAGTGGAGTAGTGTAGTGGATAGTAGGGGTCATCGGCCCACTCCCACGCGTCCCCCAGGTCCGTATTCCAGTTGATGAGTACCATGAGGCGACCGTCCTCATCGTGGATACCCCGCACCGTTGGCACGTACCCATCCTGCTCGTGGGTTGGCCCGCCGCGCTGTCCCTGCCGGACGTTCGGTACCTGTATGATCTCGTCGATTTCGTAGAATGCCGAGAAGACGGGGTGGTCCGGGGGTAGGTCGACGATCTTGTAGCCAGGCAGGACCTGGCCGATCTGGAATTCGAAGTTGGCCCACTCCCGGGAGCCCCAGAAGTCGTCCACGACGAGGAAGCCCCCCGCGATCAGATAGTCACGGAGGCCCTCGATCTCGGCCGGCGTGAGGTTCAGGTATCCGACCTCTACCGCGTAGATGAAGGGGAAGCGCCGGAGCTCCGGATCGTTGAGGAGTACTGGGTGCTCGTCTTCATAGGCGTCAAGGTTGGGGAGGAGACGGTCGACGAAGGAGAGAAAAATCTGGTCGGCAGCGGGGTAGTCGGTCTGCCAGGAGCCACCACCAAAGAAGCCCCTGCGGAATCCGGTGTAGGCGGCTCGCGAAAAGTAGAATTCCCGTGGGGGGTCGAGGTGGGTCTGGGCGGACTGAGCCTCGAGCGCCAGAAGACCCGACGCGACGGTCATAGCCGCCACCATCGAGATCGGTCCCAATGCCCTCAATCCGCCCTCCCGTTCTTCAGCCCGATTCGCCCCTCCGTCGTCGTCCGAAAGCGCTGATTCTCCCGCCCTTGTCAGGGCCAACGGGGATAGTACGGTACGTGACCGCTCTGGAATTGTTCCTCAATCCAACCCCTGTGGCCGACCTCCTGAATCCAAACCCAAACGGGGTGCGTACGGTTCATCGCACTTGACTGACAGGCAATGGCCTCGAAGCGTTCAAGCTTGAGGGCCGTTCTTCACTGACTCGATGGAGTCGATCAGGAGTATCAGGATGCATCCCAGTACCAAGGCTTCGATTCGAGACTTCGTGATCTTTCAGATCAAGCTCGCCATCGATGGCTTCAAGGACATGGCGCTGATTCCCGTGTCAATCGCTGCCTTCGTTGCCGATCTCGTATTCAAGATTCGAGGGCCGAAGCGGTTGTTCTATCGCTTGATGGTGATATCGGAGAAATTCGATAGCTGGCTGAATCTGAATGGAATTGCCGAGGCAGCCATGGCGCATGACGACGGGCTGTTCGGCGTCAGCACGGCGGGATCGGACTCCTACCTGGGACAGATGGAGCAGATCGTCCGCGGGGGCGACGACCCCAAGGGCAAACGGAAGAAGCTGCGTTAGCGTCGATTCGCCTTTGCACGACAGGGTCAGTGTCCGGTCAGGTGGGTTCGGCCCGAAAGATGGTGACGGAGGTGTCATCGTAACGTTGGGTGTCCGCCAGTAGGTGGGGGCAGGGGAGTTGGTGAGAGGTCGCGTGCTCGATCCCGAGCACCGTGGCAAAACGGCACCGGTCCCACGCCTCCAGGATGCGGTTCAGCTTGCGAGAGCCGTAGGGCGCATCTACAAAGGCCAGGTCGTACGAACCCTCACCGAGCGCCTCGGCGAATGCGACTGCATCCCGCTTGAAGATCCGCGTGCGTTTCGATTCGCGAAGCGCGGCAACATTCGCCTTCAGGGAATGCAGTGCTTCGGCTCCGTTCTCGACGAAGTCCACCGAGCGCGCACCCCGGGACAGAGCCTCGAGCCCGAGCGCCCCTGAACCGGCGAAGAGATCGACGATTCGGCCCCCCCCCAGATCCTCCCGAATCCCATCCATCCACGCGCACCGGACCTCTTCGGTGGTGGGTCGCACTCGTTTTCCGGGCGAGGTGAGCGTGCGGTTGGCGTGCCTTCCCTGGACGATTCTCATTCGGTGGCTGCGTGATGGGTGGTAAATCGGCTCGACGCGATCATTGTCCGAGGCTCCTTGGTGCGTCGCAACCCCACGGGCGCTTCAAGGAATAGGTAACCTTTGTGCGCCATCTGCGTATGAACCGTCAATGGACACCCATGCCTACATTCCCAGCATACTGATGTTAGCGGTCGCCGTGACGCTGGCGCCGCACGGCGCGTCGGCACAGTCGGTGAGGGGGCGGGTCTTCGACGCACAGACGCGAAGTCCAGTTGCCGTCGCCGAGATTGTGATGCGCCAGAAAAATGGGGACCTCGTCGTGACCATGGTCAGCGAGGCCGATGGTTCCTTTTCGGCGGAGGTTGGTCAAAAGGGAAAGTACGTCCTGACGGTGACCCGCCTCGGGTACGATTCCACGACCACCGCCGAGGTCGAGGTGGGCCGCAACGACGACCTCTGGATCGAAATCGAGCTAGCGCCGCAGGCGATCGACATCCCGGGGCTCACCGTCGTCACCCAGTCCCAATACCGGCCGCGGCTCGAGGGGGTTGGGTACTACCAGCGCAGGCGCAAAGGCATCGGCACCCTGTTCGAACCGCTCGAGTGGGAACGTGGATTCCGCGTCCCGCTGAATGAGATGTTGCGACGTCACGCGCGTGACGTCCGACCGTGCCCGCTGTTGACGCTTGTCAACGGTCGCCTGGACCTCGGACAGGGCATCGCGGGCTCGACATGGCACGTGATAGCTATGGAGGTTTATGATCGCCGAGCCGAGGTTCCCCCCCAATGGCTGGGGTACCTGACCGCCGAGCACTGTGGCCTCATCATGATCTGGACCCGTTAGCGCCCCCTAGCGCCCCCCGACCTCAATCACCCTGAGCATGTTGCGGGCGCTCTTCGTCCACCCGTCGTCGTAGTCGTAGTGCTCGAGAAAGCGTTCGAGGTAGTCGCCTGCAGCGGCGTGGTCTCCGAGCTCGAACTGAGACGCTCCGGCGTGGTAGAGAGCCATGTAGTGGTTGGGCCAGAACTCAACGACGAGCTCCATGATCGGGCCGGCGGCGACGTCGTCTCCGGCGTCGGCTACCGGGTGCCCGGCGTTGAACACCACGCCAGCAGCTTGCCATCGGCGATCGGATGGCAGCTGTAGGATTGTGGCACGTGCGTCGTCGATTTGGCCTGCGAGGGCGTAGCAGGCAGCCGCGGAGGACATCCCGTCGAAGGACTCGGGCGCTGGGTTGTTCCGCATCCGCACGTCGACCTCCACCGAGTTGCAGTACGGGCGCATCGCCTGGAACCAACCGGCTCCGGATGCGGGATCCACCGGCATTATGGTCACCGTGGGGACGATCTGGGGAGTGGGGGCGGGAATGAGCGAGAGAAGGGCCGGTCCAGGCCACACGAACACGAATCCACCCATGATCACCAGCTGGGCCAGCGACTTCATCCTGTCCATCCTCGACCTCCACTCTTGAATCCGACGCGACGATCTCACTTCTGATGGGAGGACGTCCGAACTCGATCGAGGTGCACACGCCATCCTATCCCCAACCCCAGGATTGCAAGGGTTATGCCCGTTATTCGCGGATTCCCAGGGACCAATCGACGGCGATTCTGTAATGGAGTCGATGCCCATTGCGGAAGCACCGTTCCCGCTACCGGAAAAAAGGTGCTGAGGATGCACCTCAGTGCGGATGCGGGGTACTCGGGCGTGGAAGGGATGCCACCCCAGCAAAGCGAGGCCCCAGGTGAATGCAGAAGTACAGGATGCCTTCAACACCCAAATCCAAAACGAGCTGTTTTCTGGCTACCTATATCTATCGATGTCTGCACACTTCGAGTTGGAGAGTCACCCCGGGTTCGCCCACTGGATGCGGCTTCAGGCACAGGAGGAGTTGGCTCACGCCATGCGCCTCTTCGATTTCGTACATCGACGGGGTGGGCGTGTGACGCTACAGGGGATCCAACAGCCGCAGGCAGACTTCGGCTCCTCACTGTCGATCTTCGAGATGGCGCTTGGCCACGAGAAGAAGGTCACGGCGATGATCCACGATCTATACGCACTTTCCGGGGAGCACCGCGACTTCGCCGCTCAACAGGAGCTCCAGTGGTTCATTGCGGAACAGGTCGAGGAGGAGGACAACGCCTCGACGGCGGTCGACCAGCTGCGGATGGCCGGTGAGAGCCAGGCCGCGCTTCTGATGCTGGATCAGCAGTTCGGCGCCCGGGCCGAAGAGTCACCCGGGGGCGAGTCGGGCGAGGAGTGAGTCGGCGCGTAGCACTCGCGCTGATCGGTGCCGTAGCGATCGCCCTCGCGGCTCGGCTCGGGCTGACGCTGCCCGGGACCTCCGTTCCACAGACCGCGCAAACGCTTGCGGTCGTGGTGGTGGGTGGGGTGTTGGGCCCGGCCTATGGGGCGGTGTCCGTGGCCCTCTATCTGGCTCTGGGCGTGGTGGGCGTTCCGGTTTTTGCTGGAGGGGCGTCGGGCCTCGAAACTCTCGCGGGTCCTACCGGCGGCTATCTGCTGGGGTTCGTATGCGCGGCCGCGACTGCCGGATGGTGGGTGGCGCTGGGGAGGGCCGCGACGGTCGTGTCTGCGGTGGCGGGGATGGTGCTCGCACACCTCCAGATTCTGGTGCTCGGATGGGCCTGGTTGGCACTTGAGGTCGGCGCCACCGCGGCGTATAGCGGGGGGGTGGAGCCGTTCCTCGTGGGCGCGGTCGTGAAGTCGGTTATTGCCGGAGTCACGCTGGCCTGGGTGGTCCGCTTGGGAGAGCAGGCCGCCTAGAATTCTGCACGAAGCGCCTTACCCCGGTGGACCACGCGCGCCGACTCAGCAACTTGCGCCGCTCCCGGGTCCTCACAAGGATGCTGGGCGCTACCCGGTTCCAGGATGTTGGGGTCACACACAATCAGGCGTTGAACATGACTCGCACGCACACTTCAGTCTTTTCGATTCTCTCGCTCCTCGCGCTCGTGAGCGCTCCACTTTCAGCCCAGGGGCCCGGTGGGCGCCGTGGGGGCGGTCGTGGTGCTCAGGAAGCCGTCGATCTCTCGGACGCGGTGCTGGTGAACTCCATTTCGCCCCGTTCGATCGGGCCCGCCGTGATGAGCGGGCGGGTCATCGATATTGCGGTGGCATCCTCGCCGGGTGCCCGCGGCGGCAGCCTCGGGACGGTCATCTACATAGCGGCGGCGAGTGGGGGCGTGTGGAAGTCGACGAGCGGGGGTGTTACCTGGGATCCTGTCTTCGACGATGGTGGAGTAGGCTCGATTGGCGCCGTGGCGACCGCTCCCTCCAACTCCGAGATCGTGTGGGTTGGGACGGGTGAGGCCAACAATCAGCGCAGCTCGTCCTACGGAGATGGCGTCTACAAGTCGGTAGATGGGGGCGAGACATTCCAGAACATGGGATTGCACACCTCTCAGCACATCGCGGGGATCAGGGTGCACCCTGACGATCCCAACACGGTGTATGTGGCTGCGTTGGGTCCAAGCTGGGCCTCCGGGGGCGAGCGGGGCGTCTTCAAAACGACCGACGGCGGTGAGACCTGGGAGAACGTTCTTTTTGTGGACGAGTTCACCGGTGCCACCGACATCATGATGGATCCGCGCGATCCGGATGTTCTCTACGCCGCAACGTTGCAGCGTGAGCGTCGGGCCTACAGCTACATCGGTGGCGGCCCGGGTAGCGGGATCTACAAGTCGGTGGACGGCGGCGACTCCTGGACGGAGCTGACGCGTGGGCTGCCGACCTCCGACATGGGTCGCATTGGGCTCGACATCTCGCTCTCGCAGCCACGGACGCTGTACGCGATCATCGAAGGGTCGGAGCAGGGGATGTACCGTTCCGACAACGAGGGCGCGACCTGGCGGAAGACAAGCGATATCGCCTCGATCCCATGGTACTTCGGCGAGGTGCGGGTCGACCCGACCGACCCCGAGGTCGTGTATCACCTCGGAGTCCTCGTCCAGCGGTCGATCGATGGGGGTGAGAACTTTGAGGGCGTTACGCGGCAGGTGCACTCCGACCAGCACGCCCTGTGGATCAACCCCGAGAATCGGGATCACCTGATCCTCGGGAACGATGGCGGGCTGTACGTCTCACACGATCGCGGCGCGACCTGGGACTTTTCGCCCAACCTGCCCATCTCGCAGTTCTACGCTGTGGGCATGGATATGGCTGAGCCCTTCTTTGGCGTCTACGGGGGACTGCAGGACAACAGCACCTGGGGAGGTCCGAGCCGCACCAGAAACTCGATCGGGATCCCCAACTCCGACTGGTTCCGCATGGCGGGTGGAGACGGATTCTACGCCGCCGTGGATCCAACGGACGCCAACATCGCATACGTGGAGTCGCAGAACGGAAACCTCATCCGGTACGACCGCCGTACCGGGGATCGCAAGGGCATTCGCCCAGCACCAGCGGCCGGAGAGGCGGCGTACCGCTTCAACTGGAGCGCGCCGATCCAGGTCTCACCGTGGGATCACAACACGATCTACTTCGCGGCCAACCACCTCTTCAAGAGCACCGATCGCGGCGACACCTGGCAACGTCTGGGCGAGGACCTGACACAGGCGATCGATCGCGACGAGCTGCGCATGTTCGGGGAGATCCCCGGCGACGACGCCGTGTCACGCCACCAGGGCGTCGCGGCCTTCGGCAACATCTCGACGATCGACATCTCGACGGTTCAGCGCGGACTGCTGATCACGGGATCCGACGACGGGACGATCTCGATTTCGACCGATGACGGTGCGAGCTGGGCCAAGCAGACGCGCTTCCCGGGTGTGCGCGACACGACGTACGTGAGTCGCGTGAGGCTCTCCAATCACGATGCGTCGGTGATCTACGCGACGTTCGACGGGCATCGCAGCAACGACTTTCAACCCCACGTGTTGAAGAGCACCGACCAGGGCAGATCGTGGAGCAACATCTCCAACGACCTTCCCGAGTTTGGGTCGGTGCGGGCCTTCGTGGAGCACCCCGGCAATCCCGACCTCGTCTTTGTCGGGACGGAGATTGCTCCCTTTGTGTCTCTCGACGGCGGCGACTCGTGGAACCGGATGGAGAACGGGATGCCTCCGGTGCCGATTCACGACCTGAAGATCCATGCACGGGACAACGCGCTCGTGATCGCGACGCACGGCCGGGGCTTCTACATCATCGACGACCTCGGCCCACTCGAGCACCTTGCTGAGGCCAGGGCGGCAGGGGGGGCGTTCCTGTTCCCGGTGGAGTCCGCGCTAGGCTTTGTGCCGGATCCCTCCATGACGAGCGGAACCTCGGCGAGCCGTAATTATTCTCCGCGGAATCCTCCGGTGGGTGCGACGATTTCGTACTTCCTCGCGGAGCGCGCGAGCGGCCTGAGCCTGGAAGTCACGGGTCCCTCGGGTGAGGTGGTCCGTGACCTCGAGGCACCTTCGGGGGCTGGCCTCCATCAGCTTCTGTGGGATCTTCGAGTGGATGCCCCGTACTCCGGCCCGCCGCAGCCGAGGCCACAAGGCCCTCCGGGTGGTGGTTTTGGAGGCTTCGGCGGATTTGGAGGCGGTGCGGCTTCTGGGGCGCTCACGGTGCCTGGACGCTATGTCGCCCGGCTGCGGATGCCTCGCGAGGGTGCAGACGCGATCGTGATCGAGCGCCCGTTCGAGGTTCTGAAGGATGCGAACGTGACGCTGAGCGATGCTCAGTTGGCCGAGCTCTTCGATCTTCGCATGCAGCAGCTCAGGCTGAACGCGACGCTCCAGATGGCACAGCGCAACGCCACCGCCATGCGCGAGCAGATTACGCAGGCGCGCACGGCGATGGAGTCTGTGGAGGTGTCTGATGAGCTCGAGGCGATGGCCGAGGATCTGCAACAGCAGGTCGATGATGCTCGTCGCTCACTCGGCACCCCGCGCCGGGGTGGCTTTGGCGGCGGCGGTGGCGGTGGCGGCGAAGCGCAGCGAGGATCGCCCACGATCCAGCAGCGACTCGGCACGGCAGGTGGAATCCAGAGGTCAATGGCGATGCCTACCGCTCAGGAGCGGGAGGCGCTGGAGAGTGTGCCTGCGGATCTCGACGCCGCTGTGGAGGTGCTGAACGAGGTGACCACAACCGGGCTCCCCGCATTCTTCAGGGCGCTTGACGAGGCAGGGGTTCCGTGGACGCCAGGACGGCTCCTTCGATGAGGGTTCAGGCCTTGAAGCACGACTCCGCCGCGTTCGACTGGGCAGCCTTCTTCGCCCGTCAGGTGCTCGCCCTGATGTTTCTCATGGGCGGAATCTGGCGGGTGTTCCAGCTCGGGCCGCTGGAACACGCTCGCCTGTTCTTCATGGAGGCGTACTCCGAGTCCATCCTACCGGCGTGGTCGTTGTGGACCGTTGGTACGGCGATTCCATTCTTCGAATTGGGGGTTGGGGCCTTGCTCATGCTGGGTCTCTGGCGGCGTCCGGCCCTTATCGCGATCGGGTTCGAGCTGTTGGTGATCACCTTCGGGCACCTTCTCGCCGAGCCGTTGTTTGGGTTCAACCAGCACGTCATTCCGAGGATGTTCCTCGTGATCTTTCTCCTGAGTCTGCCCCCGGCCCTTGACCGGTTCAGTCTCGATGAGTGGCGTGCCTCCGCGGCGTCGTAGCTTCGTGCCCCGCGAAGATCCTTTATAGGCAGCAACGTAGGGAGTTGAAGTTATGGGTCAGACCAGGCAGTCCGTAGTCATCAACACGCCTCCCGAGCGCGTCTGGGCGGCGATCCGGGATTTTCACGATCCCAGTTGGGCCCCGAACGTCATTCAGAATCTGGAGGCAGTCGGCAGTGCGGGTGGTGCCGAGATCGGAGCGAAACGCATCCTGAACGGCGCCTTTCACGAGACGCTCCTCACGCTCGACGACGCTCAGATGACCTTCACCTACAGCATCGACGACGGGCCGTCACCGGTCTCCAAAGATGACGTCGACAACTATGTCGGAGTGGTGACGGTGAGCGGCGCGGAGGAAGGCGGGACCCTCGTAGAGTGGTCGTCCTCCTGGGACAGGAACGACGAAGCGGGGCACGACTTCTGTTCCCCGATCTACGTTGCCCTCCTGAACGACATGAAGGCGACGCTGGAGTAGTTCCCCGGAGCGAATGCCGGCAGGGCGCGACGGCGCGATGGGTACCGCCGCGCCCTCTCGGCTACTCCTCGATGAGCCTGACCTGGCTCATCTTCACCTCTTCGAGGGGCTGGTCTCCTGGCCCCGTCGGCGTGGTTCCGATGGCCCGCACGACCTCCAGGCCTGCTACGACCTTGCCGAAGATGGCGTGCTTCCCGTCCAACCATGGCGTCGCCGCGAGGCAGATGAAGAACTGCGAACCTCCGCTATTCGGTCCGGAGTTGGCCATCGAGAGGATGCCCTCCCCGGTGTGCGAAAGGCCGGGTGCGAACTCATCATTGATGGTGTATCCAGGCCCCCCCCGACCGGTGCCTGTCGGGTCTCCGCCCTGGATCATGAAGTCGGCGATGACGCGGTGAAAGATGACCCCGTCGTAGAATTCCTTCTCGATGAGATCGATGAAGTTTCCCGTTGTGACGGGCGCCTGCTCTTCAAGTAACTCGACGTCGAACTGTCCGAGGTTAGTCTCGAATCTGGCGATGCGGTTTGCCATCGGGGCTCCGATTATTGGATTCATTCGTTGGGAATTGTGGGGGTGCACAAGTTCAACCCGGGGAATGAATGAGTCCAGTGCCCGGGCTGGACGGAGGCTGGAGTGCGGCCGTAGAATGCCACTTCCTGGTGGGTCGGGGTCGCTCCGGGCCGCCGGTTTCAACGCTCATAATTTCTGCTGAATGGCTGAAGCGACCCCATGGACTCACTTCATCGCGAATGTTCGAAGCGTCGTTCAGGCTTCCTCGGGCTGCCGGCATCGCTCTGCCTCTTCGGGGTGTGGGGCCTCTTCGGCTGCTATCCCGCGCTCCAGCTCGAGACGAGCGACCACCCGAGCGTTCTCTCTGAGCAGGTCCTGGAGGGGCCGAGTCCCGCCACTCCTGGGCCGCACGAAGTCCTCACGCTGACCTACGGTAGCGGCGCGGACCGGAACCGCCCCGAGTATGCGGCCGGGGTGGCCTTCGCCACCGACTCGGTGGATGCCTCGAAGCTGATTCGGCTTGGCGATCAGCGGAGGTCGCGGAACGAGTACTGGGGATTCACCCCCAGGGGCTTCCCGCTGAATGCCCGCGTGTGGTACCCCGACGGTGATGGACCCTTTCCGCTCGTTCTGGTGGTCCATGGGAATCACAATCCGCAGGACTTCTCGGACCCGGGATACGGCTATCTGGGCGAGCTCCTCGCCTCGCGAGGATACATCCTTGCCTCCGTGGACATGAACTTCGTCAACGGAGGGATTCGCGGCGAGAACGACGCTCGTGGCTGGCTGCTCCTCAAGCACCTCGAGGTATGGAAGGGCTTCAACGAGGATCCCGCGAACCCGTTCTACCAGCGCGTGGATATGAGCAATCTCGCCGTCATGGGCCATTCACGGGGTGGGGAGGCCGTCGCGCACGCCGCCGCCTTCAACCGACTGAGCCGCTATCCGGACGACGCGAGTCTCACCTTCGACTTCAACTTCGATCTAAAGACCGTGATCGCGATTGCACCCGTCGACGGGCAGTACCTGCCGACGGATCGGTACGGCCCGGTCGAGAACGTCAACTACATGGTGTTCCACGGTTCGCACGATGGAGATGTGACGAGCTTTCATGGGATACGGATGTACAATCGGCTTCGATTTACCGATGGCGCCCCATGGATGAAGACGGCGATCTATGTATACCGCGCCAATCACGGGCAATGGAACACCGTGTGGAACAACAAGGACAACGGCCCGCGCTCTCAGCGTATCCTCGACCTGCGCGGCCTGCTCGAGCCTGAGGAACAACGGAGGTTCGCCGAGATCTACGTCTCGGCCTTCCTGGATGCGACGCTGAAGGGTGACGAGCGGTGGCGCCCGATCTTCCGAGATCACCGCGTCATCGGTGGTTGGCTGCCGAAGACCATGTACATCACCCGGTTCGAGGACGCGACGTTTCGGCCGCTCGCCACCTTCGAAGAGGACATCGACGTGACTACCGGCACCGCGGCGGGCGTTACGCTACGTGGCGACAGCCTGTCGCAGTGGAAGGAGGGCGTAATGCTACTCCGGTCCCGGAACCGGACGGCAACTTCGTCCAGCCAGATGAATCAGGCCGTTTGGCTGGGATGGAACAACCATGTCCGCGGGTCTGACGAGTCCGGCCCGCCGGGTGCCTTCGTCATCTCGCTGCCGGATACTCTGGGAGACGCATGGGGGCTGTCAGACGGGGCCTCGCTCAAAATCGACCTCACCGCCACACACGACACACCCGGTCCGCGGGCGGCGCCCGACTCAGCCGAGGTCGAGGGGCCGGAGAGGTCTGATGCGACCGAACCGGGTGCCGAAGAAGGTGCCGAGGAAGATCCCGTCGATCTGACCGTTCAGGTGGTCGACGGCGAGGGCCGCACGGCCTCCGTCGCCCTCTCGGCCTATGGGCCGGTACGCCGACCGCTCGAGACCCACGTACTGCGCCGTGGCGACTTGGAGGATGACCGCTTTCCGCAGCTCTTCGAGCTGCTCCTGCAGTCCTACGACATCCCGCTTTCTGACTTTCGGGCACAGACGCCGGGGCTCGACCTCAGCACCCTGACAGAAATTCGGTTGGTCTTCGACCGCCTCGAGGCCGGAACGGTGGTGGTCGATCAGATTGGGTTTTCGTTCCTCGACGAGGCCTACATGCGGGTTCGCATTCCGAGCCGGTGAGCGGTGAGCGGTGACGGTGGTGATGGCGGTGGCCTCAACGGGTTAGCCTACCGCCACGAAAACCCTACCCGATGGGCTGTTCCGAGCCCGTCGCCGAATCCCTGGAAGGCATAGTCGATCGAGAAACGATCGAGAACTACACCCCCTCCGAAGCTCACCTCGTGAGCCGATCCGTCCTCCACTCGCCGGACTCCTACCCGGCCGATGAAAGTGCGTCCGATCACGGGCCACCATGCGACCTGCGCTCCCGCCGAAGGGATGACAGTGCCGCCGGCCTCGCGCGTTACACCACCGGTGAAACCCAGATCCAGGGGACCTGCGAGGATGCGGTCTACACCAGCACTCAGGGTGACCCGGTTGTTCAGGTCGAAGTCGCCGCCCTCCACAGTCAGGTCTCCGGAGAGGTCGAGCTCCTGCCCGAGGTTCTGGCCAGCGAGGCTGAGCCAAACCGGACCGAGGCTCCTGGCGATCCCGATGTCGATGGCGAGCGCGACGTCCTCGGCACCGCGCAATCGCATCTCGATGGCCTTTGCAGCGACTCCGACGTTGAGGCCGAACACTTCCGTGCCATAGCCGAGCGTCGCCACCAACTCCGAGGCGGCGTTTGCCCCGCCCGTCAGCAGGTCGCTCTCCGCTGGAGCGATCATGCCCACGAGGGACGCGTCGGTGGAGTACGAGAGCGTCTGCAGTCCCATCGCGATTACGCCCCCGAAGAGTTCCGTCGTGCCGGAGATGGTCAGGTAGCTGCTGCGTGAGTCGAACCTCTGGGCGGCGATGCTCACTCCCTGGGCACGCCCAAGAAGAGCCGGGTTGAAGAACACCGCGTCGCTGCTCGAGCCGGCGACCTGAAAGGCTCCGCCCATGGCCGCCGCCGCCGTATTTGCCGGGAGCTGCAGTATAAGCGGGCCGAAGTCGCGCACCTGCCCAGAGAGCTGAGTCGCGATCAGGAGTGCCGGGATCAGAACGAGTTTTCGCATCGAGCTTGAGGTTGGAGAATGAAAGACGCTACCGCAGCGAGAAGGGGAGCGGCGGCAATATGGTGATGCCGTAACCCAACGGCCATGAGGGACTCGATCCTACCGCTGGTCCAGGATCACCGTGCGGTCACATTGAGAGCAGAGGATCCATACACGCCGGCGCACGTAACTCACGTCGCTTCGGGGAGGAACATCGGTCCGTTCGACCGCGCATTCGCACCGAGGGCACCGAAGCTCCTGCGCCTGTTTCAACTGCAAAGCGAGGTCCGCTCGTTCGGCGGCTGTGTAATCGTTGGCCATACTGCCAAGCTTCTATAGGTAGGGTGACCACACAAGCGCAGTGTATGGGGCGCTGGTGATGCGTCCCCGAGCCCGTTCGGTCTCAGCATCGCCACCCACTCAGAGCACTGCCGAGTCCACGGCGTCCTGCTGTGCGATTATGGCCCCGAATCGTTGTCGTTGCCCTGCCGTCTCCGCTTGTGCTATCCTCTCATTAAGCAATCTGGTTCATCCAGACAATCTGTTTCATTCAAATGTGAAGGGCTGTGTGGCAAAGGACGCAATTGAAATTGAGGGCACGGTAAGCGAGGTGCTCCCAAACGCCCGGTTTCGGGTAGAGTTGGAAAATGGCCATGAAGTGCACGCGTACCTCTCTGGCAAGATGAGGCAACACTACATCCGGGTCCTGGAGGGCGACCGGGTGAAGGTGGAAATGTCTCCCTATGATCTCAGTAAGGGCCGCGTGACCTACCGGTACAAATAGCCGACTGAAGGTGAAACTTCGGCTCGGTGCTCACCGTAGGGGACGGAGTCGTTGCCCCCGGGCGGATATCGGACATTCCGTGGAGGGCGACCCGTCAGTCTCTATTGGAGGTGAAATAGGATGAGAGCTCTTGCTCCGCTTGCACTCACTGGGGTGGCCAGCGTCATCCTGTGGAAGATCCTTGCTATCCTGATGGCCCCTGTGGCTGCCTGGATGATTGGCATCCTCGCCATTGTCCTGAAGGTGGTTCTGGTCCTTATCGTAGGCGCGTTGGCGCTCTACGGGATCAAGCGGGTCAGGCGCTCCCGTGCTGCCGAGGCGGATGCTGAAGCCTGAGGTTCGCTCCGCTACCTCAACAAACTTCTAGCGGCTGACGTAGGCTTTCAGCTTTGCGATCTGGTTCGATTGTCCCAGCACGATGATTTCGTCGCCGGGCTCGAGCACGGTGTTCGCGCTCGGGTTGAATTCGAAGCTTTCCGACCCGGTACTCTTCTTTTGAATGGCAATCACGATCAGGCCGGTTGCCTGAGGAATCCCCGCCGCCGCGAGCGATTTACCAGCTAGCGACGAATCCGGGACGATTTCCGCCTGCTCCAGCCGAAGTGCCATTCCATGGGATCTGGATGCGATGTCGAGGAAGTCGACGACGCCAGGTCGGAGCAGCATCGACGCCATCCGTAACGCCCCGCTCACGTTGGGGCTCACGACGTGGTTCGCTCCTGCCCTGTAAAGCTTGTCCATCGTGTCCTCTTCGAACGCCCGTGCCACGATCGTGAGCGCATCGTTGAGATCACGAGCTGAGAGACAGACAAACACATTGTCCGGCTCTGCACTGAGGCAGGTGAGGAGCCCCTTCGCTCTTCCTACTCCTGCGGCCTCGAGATGCATGTCGAGGGTCGCGTCCCCGCGTACGACAAGGAGGTCGGGGAACGATCCCTCCAACTCGAGGATGCGTTCGGGGTCACGCTCGATCAGGACGAAGGGCTGAGCCAGAGAGACGAGCTCCTCCATGACCTGACGCCCCGTTCTTCCGCCTCCACACACGATAATGTGGTCCGTCAAGTTTTGAATCTCACTCATAATCTTACGTCTTCTGAAGACATCCTTGAGGTCGAATTCGACGATGAACGAAGTGATGAGGGCAAACCAGAGCCCCATGCCTGTAATCCCTCCCGCGAGGAGGAGCATGGTAAAGTTCCGGCCGGCCGGCGTGAGCGGCGCTACCTCCTGGTAACCCACTGCGGTCAGGGTGATGACCGTCATATAGAGGGCGTCATCAACCGGCCAGCCCTCGATGAGGTGGTACCCGATTACGCCCACGACGGTAAGCACGCCGACGTATGCGAACATCAGAAGGAATCTCGGAACGAAAACCCGCATGATCGTCGCTCGAAAGAAGATAAGAACTGATCGAGGCGATGGAATTTCAACCCGCCGCAGCCCCAGGAATCTCCCAAGAACTCTCAATCCCATTGGAAGCTAGATCCTATGCGGGTTTTCGGCCATATCCTCCCTTGACGATGGGGATGGGGGGCAGTACCGTGTACTCGACACGGTGAAAGGCCCTTTTCTCGCGGCTTTATTGAGGATGGCTCCAGCCGTTACCACTTTCTTACCGGACCCTCTCTCTTCAGGAGAAACCAAATGAACAAGTCGGATCTGGTCGAGGCCCTCGCTGAGGCCACCGGAATGACGAAGGCCGACGCTGCACGGGCCGTGGACGCGATGTTCAGCCCGAGTGACGGCATCATTTCTCGCGCGTTGGGCGCAGGGAAACGCGTTCAGATCACGGGCTTTGGAACGTTCGAGTCCAAGCAGCGCAAGGCGCGGATGGGCAGAAACCCCCGCACAGGCGCGACCATCCATATTCCGGCTTCCAAGACGCCGGGATTCAGGGGTGGCAAGGGCCTCAAAGACGCGATCCAGTAGGGACCGCGACCGCCACTCCTGTTAAGTGGAGGGTCTGAGAAGGAAGAACGGCCGCGCTCCCACCGGGAGCGCGGCCGTTCTTTCGTTCGTGCCTCATTGATTCAGCGGCAGCTAACCCTTCGCAGGTCAGTCGGTGCGCGGACGCCTCGTCGTGGGTTGACCGCGATCTGAACCAGGTCTGCCCCCGCCAGTGCGAGCGCCGCCAGTGCGAGCGCCGTCACCGGCTCCTCCCGCCGGCTTCCGGGCACCCCGATCGTAATCGACTCGTGTGGCGCGCCCCTTGATGGTGAGCCCGTTCGCTCCCCTGATGACCTGGTCGGCGACGTCGGGGTGCACTTCCACGAGTGAGAATGTGTCGCGGATGTCCAGTCGCCCGAAGTAGTCTCCCTTTACTCCGCTTTCGCCCGCGAGGGCCCCGAGCAATTCCCTGGGGGACAGATCGTCCTTCTGCCCGACGCTGACGAAGAGGCGAACGAAGGGTCGTGCCCCGGAGGCGTCGGTGGTCTGTGCGGTCCGGGCTTCCCCGACTGCGCCCGCTTTTGCACGCTCCCGAACCATCCGCAGCGCCGCGGCCGCCAGCTCGATGGCTGAAAATTCTTCCAGCAGAGGTTCGAGAACGAGCATCTCAGCCCCGAGGCTTCCCTCTTCGGCCGAGGTCGTCAGCTCCTCCCGCAACGCCGCGACGTCTTTTGGAACCGCGACCACCGAGAGCGACATCGGAGCGAGCTTGTACCCGGCCTCTTTTGCCATCGCCCTGAGGTGGGCCATCTCGCGTGGGAGCACCACGACCGTGGCGAGTCCCGCCCACCCGTGGCGTCGGTCGAGCGCGTCGACGTCCATCGGCGCGTCACAACTCACCGTGGCGATCACGCTCTGATCTGGGAGGCTCTCACCAGCCGCGCGAGCCTCCAGACCGTCGGCCGAGAGCCATACTGGGACCGTCTCGTCCCCGGGGGCGCCCGCGACGAAGCCGTGAAGGGTCAGAAAGTCTCCGACATCCGCGATCCGGTCTTCGGAGCGGCAATAGACGACGACGTGTGAGGCGTCCTCTTCCTGAAGGAGGCGCGCGACGGTTTCCAGCGTCCAACGCTCACGCGAGCTCGGCACGGTGAAGAAGCGGATATCCCCGCGCCTCACTGGTTCGCCAGCGGCGTTTTGTGCCGAGGACGCGGGAGCCGGTGCGTGGACTGCGCGGGCCATCCGGGCGCGAACGAGGTCCTTTACCCCATCCGGCTGGGGCAGGGTGACCAGGACCCGCTGGGTCTCGGCGCCCAACTGCTCCATGATGCCGTCGAGTTTGGCGAGCTGGCCGAGGGAATCCATGTCCTGCGCACGCTCGACGATAAAGATCTCGATGGATGCGAGGTCGAGTCGGCCATCGTGTGAGGCGGTGCGGAGCTGGCCGGTCGTTCCAAAGAGGACGTCGCATCGCTCGGGGAGCGCCCAGGGACCCACGAGCACGCTCACCGTGTGTCCGGTGTGTTGGGCCAACCTGCCAAGGGATTCCGCCAGCGCCTCGGCGATCTCGCCAGTGGGTACGGCCACCACACACCGGGGTTGTCCACTACCCGGCTCAATCCGGTGCAGGAGCGGCGCGGCCCAGCTGACCATCGTACCCGAACCGGGCCCCCCCAGCGCCACAACGTTGTTGCCGCGAAGGACAACGGGGAGGACCGCGCTCTGGAGGCTGGTCGGGGTTTCAATGCCCTCGGCTGCAAGCGCCGCGGCAACGTCGGGGCTCAGCCCAAGTTCTTCAAAAGATTCCATCAGCTTGGATCACCTGATCCGCGACCCCCCGTGTCACCGGGCTCATAGGGAAGAAGGCTCAGGAATCTTTGAATCTCGTAGTCGATGCGGGATGTGCGGAGCCGGTCTGTGGAGGCGATGACCTCTGTATACGGTCCGTGCCGGTGGGCCGTGAGGGTGAGCGTGCCCTCGGCCCCACTGAAGGTCGCCCCGTGCGCCGAGCTCTTATTCTTGCTGAGCCCGATCATCTCTGGAAGCACCTCGTCCGCCCGGTCGAAGATATCCGTCGGCGCGAGAGCTGTCTTTCGCTGGTAACCGGCCATGTCTCTAGTCCGCTCTCTGTTCCGCGGTGTTGGATGGTTCCTGATTTTGACTCCCGCAAGTGCGGGATCGAAGGTCGCGTATCTGGAGCGGTCCTTCAAGGTTTTCGCCTGCAATAGAGAGCGTTCCGGGCTGATGGATTCCCGCCGCGATCGCCTCGGCGCGCAGCTCTTCGACGG
>JAZDDA010000135.1:0-24919 GCA_036679625.1 Gemmatimonadota bacterium
GGCAGCACAGCACGATCTCCGTCGTTGGACCACCTCGAGGTAGCTACGGCTATCTCTTCGGCGGCCCGCCTGGGATCTCGCCCTGCGGTGCCCGTAACGCGGCTCGCCCCACTTCCTCAACAGCCTTCTAGCGTTCTTCGTCAGAAATCCAACAGCCTACGTCCCGAAGAACCACCTTAGACCCAACAACAGGAACCCTCCCGCGGCACCGAGGAGCGCCTCGAACTCCCGGTTACTTCGGTACCGCTCGAAGGTGAAGTGCGTCCCGCCTGGATCCCCGCCCTCCGACATTTCATCGAATGTGGGGCGGTAGGGGGTCATCCGGGGAAGGAACGCAGGAACGGACCGAGCATACTCTGCGTAGGCTTCGCCGAAGCGCTCCCCGAGGATCCGCGTCTCCTTGCGGGCGGTGGCACCGTACACGGCCACGAAGAACACCGCGACCAGGGGACCGAACACCCACTGTCCGCCTGCGATCACGACCCCAAGCGCAAGTAACAGGCTCCCCAGATAGAGCGGATTCCGCGTGAACGCGTACGGCCCGCTCGTGGATAGGGACTGCTCTTTGTGGATCACGCCCGCGGCCCACGCCCGGAGCAGGAGTCCCAGAACGGCCACTCCACCTCCCAGCGCAAGCAGCGCCGGGGTCGGTCGGGCAAGGTAGAAAAAGGGGAGGATGAGCAGCCACGCCCCCCGAAGTCGAAGTCTACGGAGCGAGGGGATCATGCGGACTGGTGTACCGTTGCCGAAGTCTCTCGGCAACGGTGCACTAGCGTTGAGCCTCGGGGCCGTGGGTGTGGATCAGCGTCCCGGGCGTCGCCTCTTTGAGGTGCAGCGTGAGCGATCCGACGACGGGCATCTTCGCGTACATGTACACCAGCTGCCGTTCGTCGTCGTCTGTGAAGTACATCTCCGCCTCGCCACCCTCACTGAAGAGCCCGCTCGTCCGAATGATGGGCTGCACCACAATGGTGTTGAAGGTCCCTGCGGGTACCGTGAACACCTCTTTGCGGAGCACCTTGATGATCACGGGGTTCCCGCTCTCTTTGAAGTACCGCGTGAGCGTGTACGTCTCACCAACCACCAGCGGCAAGGTGCGGACGAAGTAGACGAAGGCGATGTCATCGAGCGGCAGAGATGTGGGGAGGTCGCCCCACTCTTCTTTGTCGGCCCTCTCCCAGTAGAGCTCCTCAGGAAAGAACTCGTATTGGCGGAAGTCCTTGTGGGTCACCTCGTGGATGTCCCGCACGTACCGCCGGCTCATCAGGCTCCGCGTGTCGAGCCATGACTGATAGTCGTCGTCGATCGAAAGAGCCCCGAACAAGACGGAGCCCTTCATCCCCATCTGGAGGTGATACGTCGGAAAACCCCGAACCGTGTCGACGCCCAGCACCGAGAGGTGCGCCTCCCCAGCGTCGATGGGACCTAGCTTCACCTTGTAGAGAAATTGCTCACCTGGGCCAAACGGCACCGGTGCCGCGAGGGAATCGAGCTCCCATACAGGGGCTGCGAGCGTATCTGAGACAAGCTGCATCACAGAATCCTCGCTCGACGCTCGGCCAGTCTGAGCCCCCACCACCCAGGGGACAAACGCCGCGATCCCAGCGATGAGTGTGAGTTTCTTCAAGCCACGTCTTCCTGCTCAGGTGAACGCCATCGTTCACCTCGTACACGGAGCAGACCGCGAAGGGTTCGCACGACCCTTAGGCGCGAGGGGCGACTCCGGATGTCGAAACGCAGCTTGATCGGCACCTCCTCCAGCCGCCGCGCGTAGGGAGCGAGCGATCTGAGGAGCGTAAGATCGGCAGCCCAACCGTCTTCGTGCATCAGGGGTGCGTTGCCCTGGCCTCTCATGGCCTTCTTGAACACGATGATCCGAAATGCGCGAAATCCGCACAGCGGATCCGAGACAGGAGCGTCGGAAAACGCCCGTCCCAACACCCACGGGGCAATCCACCGAGCGAGACGAAAGCGCTTCGGATACCCACTGCGATCATCCTCAACACACCCTGCGACGATGTCCGCCCCGCCCTCCATCGTTTTTGCAAGGGTGATGACGTGCTCGGGATGCTCGGTGAAGTCCCCCTGAAGAATGATGATGATGTCACGCTTCGGGTATGAGGTCCGGTGCAACGCTTCGTGAATGAGGCGTTCCACAGAGCGGGCGTACCCCAGGCGCTCCTTGCTATTGAAGATCCGCAAAGGAAGCACCTTGCGATATCGGTCGAGCGTACCGGGTGTGTCATCCGTCGACGCATCGTCGAGTACGAGAAGCTCGTAGTCGCGACCGAATTCCCCCATCAGGTTCCGCACCTTCCAGAGGAGGACGCCAATCGTGCGTTCCTCGTTGTGGGCGGGAATACATATGTAGATCAAGCAATCTCTCCAGATTCAGCGGCTTCCGTTTTCGGAGGCCGGGTCTTCCAACGCCGATGCTGCCATAGGTACTGCTCGGGTGCCTTGCGGACATGGCTCTCGATGAGAGCGGTGTACCGTTCCGTCAGGCTCTGGACACCCTGCTTGCCACCGTGGTCACCCACCGTGGGCACGCGGGTGAATACAGCTTGATACGACCCGCGCCTGCCGGGATGTCGCAACGCAATCCCGAGGAATATCGGTGCTCCGGTGCGCAAGGCGAAGAGGGCGGGCCCTTTCGGCGTCGCAGCGAGCGTTCCAAAGAAATCCACGAACACCCCTCGGCGGCGGATATTCTGGTCTGCAGCGGTCGCAACCACCCGTCCAGACCGGAGGCTCTCAAACGCCGCCTGAGCCGCGTCGCCCCTCACGATCACGCCAACGCCGAGGGCCTGGCGGGAGGTCACCAGGTCACGGTCAAACAGCGGGTTCTTCTGGCGGACCGCGATCACGTCGATAGGAATCGAGCGGACTGCGAGCGCTGCCGCTCCGATCTCCCAGTTCCCCAGGTGGCCCGATACGATCACCACGCCATTCCCCTCTGCGAGCGCCCGCCGGAGATCGTCGAGTCCTTCGACCGAAGTCCTCGACACAACCTCCTCCCTCGGCATCCTCGAGAGGCGAAACGTCATCAATCCCTCGCGCACGATGTGCCGGTAGCTGGCCCGAGCAACCCGCCGGCGCCACTGCGGGGACTCGTCCGGAAAGGCGCGAGCGATGTTGGCGTCTGCGTCCCGCCTACGGATTCGTACTACGGAACCGGCCAGCCAGCCGAGGAATCCCACGGCCCACGACGAAGCCACCTCCGGGAGGACGCGGACGACGGCCCTCGCAGAGCGATACGCTCCATATTCGAGTCGGTGAGAGAGAGATGGCTGCTTCACCCGGCCAACCTTCTCCCCTAGACGGCGGTTGGAGGAGTGGGACGACCGGCGGTGGGTGCGAACTGCATTTCGTAAAGCTTCCGGTAGAGGCCGCCGCCGGAAAGCAGATCTTCGTGGCTTCCCTGCTCCACGATCCGGCCGTCGTCGACGACCACAATCCGGTCGGCTCGCTGGACCGTCGACAGGCGGTGGGCAATGACGAACACAGTGCGTCCAGACAACAGCTGCTCGATCGCCGACTGCACCAGCCGCTCCGCCTCGGTGTCCAGAGCGCTAGTGGCCTCATCGAGGATGAGGATCGGCGCGTCTCGGAGTAGCGCGCGCGCGATCGCGATGCGCTGCCTCTGACCACCCGAGAGCGCCGTTCCCCGCTCACCCACCAGCGTGTCATACGCATGGGGCATGCGCTCGATGAAGGCGTGTGCGTTGGCCGCCCTGGCTGCCGTGACGAGCTCCTCCTCAGACACGTTCTCGCAGCCGTATGCGATGTTCGCGCGGATGGTATCGTGAAACAAAATGGTCTCCTGCGAGACGATGCCCAGCATCCCCCGCAGGGAGCGGATCGTGACGTCGCGAATATCGACACCGTCGATGGTGATCCGACCCGAGCTCACCTCGAAGAACCGGCCGAGGAGGTCTACGAGCGTCGTCTTTCCGGCACCGCTCGGTCCGACCAGGGCGATCACGCTCCCCGCAGGCACCGTGAGGTCGATGCCCCGCAGAACGTCTTCCCCGTCTCGGTAGGCAAAGGAGACGTCTTCATACCGAATTTCCCTCTCAACCGCACCGATGCTCCCTGCCCCAATCCTGTCCTGGATCTCTACAGGGGAATCGAGAAATTCGAACACCCGCTCGGCCCCCACAAGGCCCGGTTGCACGAGGGCCGGGAACTTCGACATGTACTTCACCGGCGCGTAGAGCTTCATCGACAAGGCAAGAAACCCGATGAAGAGCGCACCGGTCATGGAGCCGTCCAGGAGCACGAGGCGGGCACCGAACCAGAGCAGCACGACGGTACCGACCGCCGCCAACATCTCGGTTAGCGGCGCCGCGAGGGCCCGGAGCCGTTCGGTACGGACCGAGGTGGCGAAGTAGGCCTGTGTGAGTGCGTGAAATCGCTTGCGCTCGTGATCTTCCGACGCGGTCGACTTTACCAGCCGAATCCCACTCAGAGTTTCCTGAATATGGGCGTTCACCTCGCCAGCCAGGTTCATCACGCGCCGGTCTCCCCTCCGCAGCCGCTTCACCAGGGGTCCCCAGATAATCATGGTGCCGGGAACCACCACGAACGCGGCGATGGTGAGTTGCCAGGAGATGAACAGCATGAAGTAGACTGCGGCGACGAGCTCGAAGCTCGACTTCACGAACTTTGCGCCCTCTCGTGTGATGAGCGACCGGAGACGTTCCACATCGTGAGTGAGCCTGGAGATGATCTGGCCGACCCGCGTACGACCGAAGAAGGCGAGGTCCAGCGCCAGGAGGTGATCGTAGACGTGGTCGCGCAGATCCCTCGTCACGCCCTGATCAACCCTCGCCATCAGGTAGGCACGAACGAAGTCGAATACGTTCTTCAGCCCGAAGACGACGAGGATCACAACGATGATCCCCTGAACGGCCACGAGCGGATCGCCCTGAAGGTCCACAACACGGCCCACCGTGCCATCCATCAGGCGGGCCACGCGTCCCCCCTCCACCCCTCCCTGCCCAAACAACGTTCCCACGAAGGGAATCAGGAGTACGAGCGAGAAGGCATCCAACGCCGCGAACAGAAGCGTCGCGACAACCGCCGCGAAGAAGACCCAGAAGTGCGGCCTCAGGTACGCGAAGATACGCGGGTACACGCTCACTCCCCGATGACCGACCGACCCCTTGAACGGGGCGTGAGATTCACGACCGGCACAATCATCTCCTCGGGTGAGATTCCCCCGTGGAGGAAGGAGTTGCGGTATCGGCGCTGGTATTCCCGCAGCTTGGTCGGGTAGACGAAGAAGTAGTCGTCCCGAGCGACGAGGTACGTCATCCCCAGGCGACCCTTCGGAAAGCTGAGGTCGCCCTCGTCGCGCGTCGTGAAGGTGTGCTCCGGATGCTCTGCCTTCAGGTCCCCGCCGAACTTGTATCGCAGATTGCTTGTCGCATCTTTGCGCGCAAAGACCGTAGTCGGGCGCTGACAGAGAATCGACCCGTGGTCCGTGGTGAGGACCACGCGGTGTCCGGAGGCCGCAGCCTCTCTCAACACCGAAAACAGGGTAGACCGCTCAAACCAGCCCCGTGTGATATCCCTCAGGGCGGCCTCGTCCTTCGCCACCTCCATGAGGATCGGCGACTCACTGCGACCGTGGGTCATCAGGTCCACGAAGTTGAACACCAGCGCGACGACGGACCCTGGGGTCTTGAGCGCCGACTTCACGCGAGCTCTGACGTGCTCGCCATCCCGATCCGTGAAGATCTTCTCATAGTGGACCGGAACGTCTCGACCGGTCACCCGCTTCAACTGCTCCCTGAGGAGCTCGTCTTCGAATGCGTTGAGGCTACCCTCGTCGTCCGATTGATTCCACCAGGACGGGCGGTCCCTCGCGATCTGATCTGGAAACTGACCGCTGAAAATCGCATTGCGCGCATACGGCGTAGCGGTCGGTAGGATGGAGTAGTGCCAGGACTCCTCGATCTCGAAGTACTCGGCGAGGAGCGGAGCCATCGCTCGCCACTGGTCGAGGCGCATACAATCCAGCACCACGAACATCACGGGGTCTTCCCCGAGAAGGGGGATGACGTGGTCCTTCACAACATCTACCGAGAGAGGGGGGCGGCCCTCGCCTCCACGCACCCAATCCCCGTACTCCCGCACGACGAACTCTCCAAAGTCGTGGCGCAGGTCCACCATCACCGCCTCGACCGTCTCCAGCAGCCCTCTCTCACCCACGTGCTCGAGCCGGATGTGCCAGTCGGTGAGCTCAATGTGGAGTTGGGCGAAGTCTTCGGCAGTGGTCGCGGCTTGTCGCTTCATGGACAACCGCCCGAAACGAGCAGCAAAGTCCTGCGCGATCTGCTGCTGGCGGATTGAGGACCCCTTGAGAATACGGGTGACGACGGAGAGTACCTGCCTCGGGCTCGTCGGCTTGACCAGGTACTCGTCCACGCGCCGCCCGATCGCCTCCGTCATCGTGCGGTCCTCTTCCGACTTCGACACCATCACCACCCGCATATGCGGCAGCTCGCGCCGAATCACCTCGAGCACCTCGAGCCCCCTCCGACCCGGCATCTGCTCGTCGAGTAGAACCAGGTCGTATGGGTTCCCGCGCAGCAGGGCGAGCGCGTCGTCTCCGTTCGTGACGGCATCGACGAAATAGCCCCGGGCCTGAAGAAAGAGCAGGTGGGGCTTAAGAAGGTCAATCTCGTCATCGACCCAGAGGATACGTTTTTCGGTGGCGTCCATCGAGAAAAGCTAACCCCGCTTGGGTAACGGATACAGGAGACCGCCCGCCGAGCGCGGACAAAGTGGGTACTTCGGCTATTCCATCGAAAGCGTGTATGGGAACCAGGCCGCGATCGGGCGTCCCCCCTTCTTCGCCGGCTCGAATATCCACTCCGAGGCCTCACGAAGAAGTCGCCGATTGAAATCCTGGTCGGAGGTGGGAGGACGCAGGCGGGTCGAGTCGCCCACGACCCTGCCCGCCTCGTTCACAAAGACCCAGATCTCAACCTCCTGTCCCTTCACATTCTTGTTCGGGGGGGGAATGATCATTCCCCGTGGAGAGGGCGGAACCATACGGAAGCCCCCCTCGGCTGCGGTGCCGCCATCCCCCTGGCCATCGCCCGTCTCCAGACCCGGTCCCTCGTCGCCGGGTCGCTCACCGAGAATTGAGCTCGTTTCGATGGCGACCTCCTGCTCGAACTCGATCGGTTCGACCTCCGCAATCGTGGGGAGGGGAATCCTGGGGGGGATGATCGGACGCGGCGGGGGCAGCCGAAGGTTGAGGGTCTGCATTCCCCCCGCAGCCGCCCGCGTGTCGCCCGCGCGGGGACCTGCCGCAGCGAATGGCGACTCAGGGGTTCCCCGCCCGAAGAACCCGAAGAGTCCCACGTGGAGGATGAGCGAGGCGATGATGCCGCGCTGCAATACCCTGCGTTCGGCAACTCGCCTTTCGTCGTTGGTGGGATTGGGCTGATCCTTCATTCACCTGTCCGGGCGATTGTGACTCGCTATGGGCTCCTCTATGTACTTCCAATGCCCCCGCGAGGTTTCCATTAGCGAGGCACGCACTACAACTCCAATACGGAGAATCCGGCTCGGTTTCCAGAAACGGGCACACGGATGAATGCGCTAATCGCCGCTGTGACGCCACGACCCGGGGTTCTCACCCGGTTGCATCCCCCCCCCTGCCTCGTCCACATTCAGGCCAGTCCTACAGGCGCTGGAACGGCGCCTACGGTTTTGAACTTGAAGAGAACAGCCAATGGACCTAGGGCTCAAGGGTCGGGTCAGCATCGTCACAGGAGGGTCTCAGGGGCTCGGATTGGCGTGCGCTCGCGCGCTCGCCAACGAGGGGTCACATGTCGTCCTCAACGCCAGAAATGCTGAGCAGCTCGAGCGAGCGGCGACCGAGATCGCAGCCGAAAGCGGGAGCACTGTCCTCTGCCTTCCCGGTGATGTACGGGATCCAGATCTTGGCACATCACTGGTCAACCTGGCCGAGAAGCACTTCGGTCGAGTCGACGTGCTCGTCACGAATGCGGGGGGACCGCAGGGCGGGCTCCCCGACGCACTCAACCCGGATGACTACACCGAGGCGATGGAGCTCACGGTCACCCCGGTGGTTCGCCTCGTGCAGGCGGCTCTCCCTGCCATGCGAAAGCGAGGGTGGGGAAGAATCGTTGCGATCACCTCCGTGTCCGCGAAGCAGCCGATTCAGGGTCTCACACTTTCGAATGTGACCCGTCCGGCCGTCGTCGGATACCTCAAGTCGCTTTCCCGGGAGGTGGCGGCCGAGGGCATCCTCTGCAACGCAGTCGCGCCGGGTTACACGGCCACGCCGCGCGTGAGTGAGTGGTTGGAGAACGGTGTCGCCGGCAAGACCGGTCCAGAGGTGCAGGCGGAACTCATGCGGGAGATCCCGATCGGAAGAATCGCCCGTCCCGAGGAGCTCGGCGACGTGGTCGCGTTTCTTGCGAGCGAGCGAGCGAGCTACATCACCGGACACCTGCTTCAGGTGGACGGGGGATTCGTGAAGGGGCTTCTATGACGGAGACCCCTGCGCTCGACGACGCATCTCAGACGCCGGGACCCACACCGAGCGGCGGACGCCTTCGTTGCTACTACGAGCTGACGAAACCGGGCATCGCCGCCTACGTCATGCTCACGGCGGGCGTGACCTACCACCTCGGTGCGGGGGGGGCCTCCGCATGGATTCCCCTGACGCACACGGTGCTCGGAACCGGCATCGCGACCGGGGGAGCGCTCGCGCTCAACCAGTATGTGGAGCGCGACAAAGACGCCCAGATGAAACGAACCCGGTCGCGCCCCATCCCGTCGGGTCGCATCGGGGCTGCAGAGGCGTTGTGGTTCGGGCTGCTACTCCTGGTGGTCGGGGTCGCGTACCTCGCGCTCACGCGGGGGTGGCTCCCGGCTGCGCTCACCGGTGCCTCCGCGGCCGCCTACATTCTTGCCTATACGCCGCTCAAAACCCGCACGTACCACGCCACCCTCGTGGGAGCCGTACCGGGAGCCTTTCCGGCGCTCATCGGCTGGGCCTCCGCCACCGGAGCAGTCGACGCGCGGGCTCTGATTCTCTTCGTAATCTACTTCCTGTGGCAGCTTCCACATGTGCTCGCGCTCGCCTGGCTCCTACGTGAAGACTACGCCCGAGCGGGCTTCTTCATGGCCCCGCCGACCGACCCCGAGGGTAAGAGGATCGGCCGGCACATGGTCTACCACAGCATCTCGCTCCTCGTCGTCAGCACCCTCCCCACCATCGTTGGCATGACGGGGGCGATCTACCTGGTGGGCGCCATAATCCTCGGCGTCGGAATGCTTCTGGTATCGGTGGCCGCAGCCATGGAGATGGGACGATCGCGCGCGCGCCGGGTGTTCCTGTCGTCGCTTCTCTACCAACCGCTGCTCCTCGCACTCCTCCTACTCGACTCAACCGGATCCCCATGAGGCCACTCACGAGCTTCGGAGTGACGCTCCTCTTCGTCTTGGCTCTTCCCGGCTCCGCGACCACACAAGACATCTCCCGACCTAGGGCCCGTGATATCGGGATCGAGGTCGGGATCTTCAGGACCGGCCCACTGAACGCCATCACCGACGTGGCTGGAGTTCTGGTAGGGCACGCGACCATCACAGAGGGCGACCGGGTCAATACCGGGGTAACAGCGATTCTCCCGCACGGGGGGAGCCTCTACCACGATCGCGTCCCTGCGGCAATTCATGTGGGCAACGGCTTCGGCAAACTCCTGGGCGTCACACAGGTACAGGAGCTCGGCGAGCTCGAGACTCCGATCCTGCTCACATGCACACTCTGTGTCTGGCGAGCGGCGGACGCGATGGTGGCGTGGGCACTCGATCAGCCGGGTATGGAGGGTGTCGGCTCGCTCAATGCGGTCGTCGGAGAGACAAACGACGGGGGACTGAACGACATTCGGTCACGCCCCATCACTCCAGAGCATGTGCGTTCAGCGATCGAGGGTGCCAAAGCAGGACCCGTCGCCGAGGGCTCGGTGGGTGCCGGTCGCGGCACACGGGCCTTCGGTTGGAAGGGGGGGATCGGCACAAGCAGTCGTGTCACGCCCGCGAGTCTCGGAGGGCACACCGTCGGCGTCCTCGTCCAGTCGAATTTCGGAGGCATTCTCTCTGTCGCGGGCGCACCGGTGGGGCGGGAGTTGGGCCGCTATTCCTTCAGGGGCTCCGTGGAGGGTGGTGAGGCAGACGAGGACGAGGGCCAGGGCTCGATCATGATCGTCGTGGCGACGGACGCACCTCTCTCTCCCCGAAACCTCCAACGCCTCGCTCGGAGAGCGATCATGGGGCTGGCCCGAACCGGATCGTTCGCAGGAAACGGTTCTGGAGACTACGTGATCGCCTTTTCGACCTCCACCGAGGTTCGCCGCTCCGCCGAGGATTCGGAGCATGCAAGCATCGAAGTCGCCAACAACCGCATGTCTGCACTCTTCGAGGCGGTCGTCGAGGCGACGGAGGAGGCGATCTACAACTCGATCCTAAGGGCGACTACGGTGTCGGGAATGGGGCGGACCGCAGATGCCATCGACATCGCCGATCTCACCAGAGTGCTCCGCAGGTACAACGTGATCTCAGGGGGGTGACCCACCGAGAACCACCACGCGAGCGTCAGAGACCTCATCGAGGGCGCGCAACTCTGCAATAATCCCTGTCCCCACCTCCCCGTCCACGCGAAGTATCGCGAGGGCACCCTCTCCCTCGGTGAGCCTGGCCTGGTGGTAGGCAGCGATGTTGATCCCATGTTCGGCGAGGAGGGTTCCGACCTTGCCGATCACGCCAGGTACATCACGGTTTCGGAGTACAACCATGCAACCACCCGGCCAGATACTGAGCGAATAGTCGTCGATCCGAACCAGGCGCGGGTGCTCCTTCTCCCCCAGGAGCGCCCCAGCGACGCGTATCGAACCACCCTCAAAACCCACCACGACGTCGAGGAAGGCGCCGTACCCCTGCCGTTCACGTCCCACCCCCGTCGTGACGGCGATGTTTCTACCCTTCGCGATATGGAGGGCGTTGACGTAGTTGACCCGGTCCTTGCCGACCACGCTCCCCAGGAGTCCCTCCATCACCTTGGCGCTCACTGGCTTGATCCCCTCCTCCGGGACCCCACCCAGACGAACGCTTACGGTACGCATCCCTCCATCCAGTAGCGCCCCGCTGACGCACCCTACGGCTTCGGACAACTCGAGTAACGGCCTCAATCGCCTGAGCTCCTCTGCTCCAATCGCCGGCGCATTGAGCGCGCTCGAAAGGTCCCCGTGGAGTATCGCGTCCCGCACTGCCTCGGCGATTTCCTCGGCGACCAGCTCCTGCGCCTCTGCTGTGGAGGCCCCGAGGTGGGGCGTCAACACAAGGTTGGGCGCGCTCCGGAGCGGGCTGTCTTCAGGTAGGGGTTCGTGCTCGAACACATCGAGGGCTGCGCCCGCGATCATCCCCTCCTCAAGCGCCTCCACCAGCTCCCCTTCGTTGATCACCCCACCGC
This sequence comes from Gemmatimonadota bacterium, assembly GCA_036679625.1. Classification (GTDB taxonomy): domain Bacteria; phylum Gemmatimonadota; class Gemmatimonadetes; order Longimicrobiales; family Gaopeijiaceae; genus JAZDDA01. The sequence goes on from JAZDDA010000135.1 coordinate 11,519, forward strand.
GCGAAACGTTCACCACCACCGCACTGGGCTTCATCCGCGCGAACTCAGCGGTACCGAACATTCCCTTTGTCTGAGGCGTGAGCGGAACGTGAAGCGAGATGACGTCAGCGGTTTCGATCGCAGCGTCGAGCGTGAGGCGGGCGAGCCCGAGCGTATGTGCGCGTTCCTCGGTCAGGTAGGGGTCGTATGCCACGGTCCTCATCCCAAACCCCTGAGCGCGGCGAGCCACCTCTCCCCCGATCCGCCCAGCTCCGATGAGGGCGAGAGTCTTACCTCGCAGCTCCCGCCCCGCGAATCGGGATCGGGTCCACTCTCCGGACCGCACCGAACGATCCGCCGCCGCCACACGCCGGGCCACATTCAGGATCAGGGCGAGCGTCAACTCCGCCGCTGATACCGTGTTTCCCGCCGGTGCGTTCATGACCGGTATTCCACGCTCGGTCGCCGCCTCGAGGTCGATGTTGTCGACGCCGACGCCCGCGCGACCGACCACTCTGAGGCTCGGACCCTTGTCGAGTAACTCCCGTGTGACCTCGGTCGCACTACGGACAATCAGACCGTGAGCGTTTGCTAGCTCCCGGGCAAGAGTCACATCGTCCCATCCGTTGGCGAACACCACCTCGAATCGGTCGTCCGAGGTGAGTGCAGCTAGCCCCGAGGGCGATATTTTGTCGGCAGCAATGATCTTGTAACGCCCACCCATCACGTTCTCAGAGCGGGCCTCCGCGTCATTCCGCGCTTGCTTGTCAGGCATCGATAACATCTCCCAGGACGTCGAGGAGCGCCTCGAGACCCTCCAGCGTGTGATCACCCATATGACCGATCCGAATCGTGGAGTCCTTGAGCTTGCCGTACCCACCCCCAATGACCCAGCCTCGGGCTCGCATCTCACTCACTACGGCGGGACCCCTGAGCTCTGGCGGAAGCGTGAGGCAGGTGACGGTTGGACAACGTCGTGCGGGCGGAGCGAGCACCCCAAGCGCAACGCCCCGCTCGGCCATCTCATTCACCCAGCTGTGGCAGCGCGTCGCCATCGCAGAGTGTCGATCCCAGCGCTCCTCCATCCCCTCTGCGGAGATGCGAGACAGTTGGGTACGGAGGGCGTACATGAGCGTGACCGCCGGCGTGGATGGGGTCTGTAGGCGCTCGAGCTGTTCGGCGAACCCTACGAGATCGAAGTACATCCCCCGACCCGCAACCGTGCGGGCCCGTTCAAGCATGCGGTCAGACCAGGCCGCAAAGGAAAGTCCAGGCGGAAGGGCGAGTGCCTTCTGGGCTCCAGTGAGCACGAAGTCGAGTCCCCACGAATCGGTTTGGAGCTCGGCCCCGGCAATCCCAGATACCGAGTCCACAACGGTCAATGCCCCTCCACCGCGCTCACGCACCACCTCAGCCAACTCCCGAATGGGGTTGATGACCCCCGTCGATGTCTCGGAGTGCACCATCGTTACGGCGTCGAATGAGCCACCATCGAGCCGAGCCGCGACCGTGTCGGGATCGAGCCCCTCGCCCCACGGGACCTCCAGTACCTCTACCTCGCGACCACACGCTCGACCGATGATCGCGAAGCGTTCTGAGAACGCCCCACACACAAGGCACAACAGCCGCCCGGCGCCGGAGTTCCGGATCGCGGCCTCCATGAGTCCAGTCGCAGAGGATGTGGAGATCAGTACGGGTCGAGATGTGCGGAACACCGTTTGCAAACCCGATTGCAACTCACCGACGAGCGTCCGGATTTCAGGACCACGGTGGGAGATAACGGGCGCTGCCTGGGCGCTGAGAACATCCGGATGGACCTCCGTGGGCCCAGGAAGGAAGAACCGCCCCCGGGCAACACCTTCAGGCTGAGAAGTCACGCACCACCCTCCCGGCTTCTGCACTCCACGATATGCCATCTCCCTAGTGTCCTGAGTCAGAAGTCCGCCGACATTCGGGAGCAGCAGACCCGAAGCGGACCCACGTGCCGCAGCCAAAGGTAAACGGAACCAGACGCAGGGATAGGGGGCACCCCGATGCGTGAGGTGACCTCGTCTCAGCTAGCGCCAATCGCGGGCCCAACGATCGTAGAGGACCGCGATGAGACCTCCACGTCTCAGGACGTCGAGCCCTGCCGGATCCCGGTACGCGACCCGGTAGAATACGTAGGCGACGTTGGCCTGGATCATCAACTTCGCACACATGACGCAGGGGCTGGCAGTGACGAAGACCACCTTCTCTCTCACGTCTCCGGGTGCCTTGACGAGGGCGTTCTGCTCTGAGTGGATGCACCCGCACGCCCCCGGGATGTCGGAATCGCACCGATTGGGAAAGCCCCGGGCGTTTCCGTTGTACCCGATCGCGAGAACGTTCTCAAGACTGGGGCCGGTGATCACGGTGCCGACCTGGAGCCGAGCGCAGGTGCTCCGTTGAGCCAGCTCCTCGGCCATGCGCATGTAGACCTCAAATAACGAAGGCCGCGTCACCTCAGGGGGCTCGGCGGCCTCCACGCAGTTCAGCGGGTGCGAGTTATCCTCGACCTGATCCTTCGCAAAAATCGGCATGGCCGGGAAGGTGGGCCCCTGCTACTCACATCGGCAACCGGCTCCGAAGGATTCCCACGCCGACGTCACCCGAGAACGGGCGTCCCCATCAGATCGAGGATTTCCTGGAGGGTGCTCGCACCCTTGTCCCTCGCGTAGAATCGCCGCACTTCCTTGTATCGGTCCTCGGACTCCATCTCCAGATTGTCGAGCACCCACCGCTGGATGGTGTCGGGGCGCGGACCCCACCATCCGACTTCGTTGAAGTCCTCATCGTACACGATGACGATCGGGATCGAGCGCGAGCGCCCATCAGTGAGATGGGCATCCATGAGGTCCGGATTCTCGTCTCTCGACAAGACCCGGAGCGACCACCCAGCCTCTTCAGCGAGTCGGGCCACGACCGGCAGCGTATTTACTGCGTCCCCACACCAGTCCTCGGTGAGTGCAACCAGGTTCCATTGATCCCCCGTTGCCCGCGCAGCCTCGAGGAGCTCTTCGGGTACCCTCGCTCGCTTATAGACCCCCAACCACAGATCCCTGTTCTTCTCGACGCGCTCGAGATACTGGGGGAAGGTCTCGGCGTTCTCAAATCTATCTCTCATGGGTCGATTCCCTTCGCATGCCATGTGCGTACAATCCTCGAATTAGGACTGTGTAGTCCTAGTCCACAGATATAACGCCTGGCGACGCGTGGGGGTTCCCACCGGATGCACAGAACGCAAATCCCTCTCGTAGAAGGTCAGTCGGAGGCGCGGGCCTTCCTGCGAGCGGCCTTCTTGCGCTCGTTCGGGTCCAATTCCCGTTTTCTGAGACGGAGCGCATCCGGCGTGATCTCGATCAACTCATCGTCCTCGATGAACTCGAGCGCCAACTCGAGGGTGAGCTCCCTCGGAGGCTCCAGCTTGATGTTCTCATCCGAGGACGCCGCACGAATGTTGGTGAGCTTCTTGCCCTTGCAGACATTCACGTCCATGTCACCAGGGCGGGCGTTCTCCCCCACGATCATGCCGCCGTAAACTCGAACGGTCGGCCGCACCATCATGGTACCTCGCTCCTGCAGGTTGAAGAGCGCGAACCCGACAACGACGCCCTCTCGGTCGGCAACCATGACCCCCTTCTTGCGACCAACCAGGCCACCCGCGACCGGTCCGTACTCCAGGAATCTGTGGTGAAGCGTTCCCTCTCCGCGGGTATCGGTCATGAATTCGGACCTGTATCCAAACAGCCCCCGCGCGGGAACTTTGAACCGGACGCGAACAGGGCCACGGTCGGTCGGAGTCATCTCGAGCAGCTCCCCCCGCCGGCGCCCCATCTTGTCCATGACGGGGCCCAGGTAGGTATCGGGAACCTCGATAACTGCTTCCTCGTATGGCTCGAGCCGTGAGCCGTCTTCGTCTTCCCTCATGATCACCCGCGGACGCGAGACCTGAAATTCGAATCCCTCCCGTCGCATGGTCTCCATCAGGATGGACAGGTGGAGCTCACCCCGGCCCGAGACGGAGAAGGTGTCGGGGGAGGGCGTGTCCTCCACCCGAAGCGCGACATTGCGCTCCAGTTCCTTGTAGAGGCGGTCACGCAACTGTCGGGTGGTCACATACTTGCCGACCTGGCCCGCAAAGGGGGAATCGTTGACGGTAAAGTCGACGGAGAGCGTCGGCTCCTCCACCGCGATGCCCATGAGCCGGTCGAGGTGGCCGGGATCGGTGATGGTCTTGCCGATTTCAGTGCCGGTGAGTCCGGCGAGGGCGACGATGTCCCCAGCACTCGCCTCCTTCACCTCCACCCGTTTGAGGCCCTCAAAGGTATACAGGCTCACCACCCTCGCCTGCTCAGCCTCGTCGGCCGAGACCATGCCGGGATCACCGAGCTCCAGGAGCGCGACGGTGTCCCCTGTGCGAACGGATCCTCTCTCGATGCGGCCAATCGCGATTCGCCCCACGTAACTCGAATGGTCGAGCGTGGAAATCAGCATCTGGAAGGGTCCGTCCGGGTCCACGTTTGGAGCGGGGATGTCGCTCACGATCGTCTCAAAAAGGCCGTCAAGGTTCTCGCCCTTCTCGTCGGCCGAGGAGGAGCTCCAGCCATCCCGGCCCGAGGCGTAGAGGAAGGGAGCGTCGAGTTGCTGGTCTGAGGCATGGAGGTCCATGAAGAGCTCGAGCACCTCGTCGTGAACCTCCTCGGCGCGGGAATCGGGACGGTCGACCTTGTTGACGACCACAATGGGCTGTAGCCCCAGATCGATCGCCTTACGGGTGACAAAGCGGGTCTGGGGCATCGGCCCCTCTGCCGCATCCACCAGCAAAAGGACACCGTCGACCATTCGAAGGACCCGCTCAACCTCTCCGCCAAAGTCAGCGTGCCCAGGGGTGTCTACGATGTTGATCTTCACATCGCCCCAGGTGACGGCGGTATTCTTCGCCAGGATCGTGATCCCCCGCTCTCGTTCGAGAGGGTTCGAGTCCATCACGCGCTCCTGAACCGTCTCGTGATCGCTGAATACGCCCGCCTGGCGAAGCATCTGATCTACGAGTGTGGTCTTGCCGTGATCTACATGTGCGATAATCGCGATATTCCGAATCTTCATGGCGGAAAAGCTAACGCAAAAGGGCGCTTGAGTGTGCGTTGGCACAGCGTTTGCAATCTAGTGAGGCATGACACGCCTGACACTGCTGCTTCTCGTTTTCATGGTCCTGCTCCCAGGCTCAGTCGCCGCCGACGGCCAGGACCCATCCACCGACGTCACCGGGCTCCTGGTGGCGATAGAGGATGGGAATGAGCAGACGAGGGAAGACGCGATTCGGCTCCTCGGACAGATCTGGCCGATGCGCCCCGTGATCGTCGAGGCCATCGCGGCGCGGCTATACGACCAAAGTGACCTGGTGTACGACGCAGCCGTTCAGGCTCTCGCAGGGATGGGCGCTCGTGCGGCCCCGGCACTCGGCGACCTCCTTCGAACCCTCGACCACTACCCCCGACCCACGCGCGGTGCCGTCCTCGCCCTCGGCAGCGCAGGCCAGGGGAGCAGGCGGGCCGTCCCCCATCTGGCCCGCATCCTGGAAGGTGATCGAGCACTCGCGCCAGAAGCGGCTGAAGCGCTGGGTCGTATCGGCCCGCTCGCCGGAGATGCCGTACCGGCACTGCTGAGAAGTCTTCGACGCCTCGGGCCGAATCCTGAGCAACGCCCCGAACGCAGAGAACGGGCGAGGGTTCTCGCAGCGCTGGCGCACATCGGAGCTCCCGGCATCGCCCTCCTCCGCTCGGCTCTGAACGACCCGTCAGCGGCAGTCCGCTCCGGCGCCGTTCACGCCCTGGCTCGGATGGAGGCCTCCCCTCCGGCGCTGGAGTCAGATTTCGCGGCCCTCCTGGACGACCCGTCGCCGCTCGTGAGGACCGAGGTGGCAGAAGCCATGTCAATCCTTTGGGAATATTTCTCTGGACGTGCCTCGCCGACGCGGATTATCGTAGAGGACGTGGGAAACCTTCCTCTTCAGCGTTGACATCGGGGTCTCTTGCTCGTCTTCACCATCATTCTCGGGATATTGGCCGGTGTTGGTCTCATAGCCGCGCTCACCGCGTTTCATGTGCTCCCCACCGGCCGTATTTGCGCCCAATGTGGAGTTCCAACCACGGCGGTCCACCTGCGCAGGGGTTTCTCATGGGCCGAACGGTGGTTCCACTGGAGGTGGTGCGCCCGGTGCGGTTGGGAAGGCCTCGGGCGGCGCATGGGCACCCGCAACCTGAGCAGCGAGTACGCTGAGGAGATGGGTGGGTTTCGCTGGTCCCAGCATGACGGCGGGGAGACGCCCGTGTTCTACTGGAAACCCGAGGAAAGTGCTGACACACACCAATCTCAGGAGGGCCCGGAAGCCCCCGATCGCAGGCGCCGATGGGGATCTGGCGTCACACCTCAACGTCGACCGGAAGGTTTTCCGCGAAACAACGACGTCTGAGGGAACGAGGCCTTCAAGGATCTCGAAGGCGCGTGGCGCGTGGCTACTCCGGGGGTTCGGAGTAGCCGCCCTCCTCGAGGAGCGCCTTCAGCCGCTTCTCCCGTTCCGGAAGATTTGTCTTGGCGATGAGCCGAGCGAACTTGACCTGATCTTTCTCGGAGACGTTGTCGAGAATGATGATCGGCGCTCCGTATCGTAAGAGGATGCGCCTGGCATCCACGGAAACTGATTCTGACACAAAGCCTCCCGATAGGCTGGTAATTTCGAGTGTGGAAAAGCGGCTAAATGTATTATCTGCTCGAAACTTAAGCAATTCATTTACCTCCCTGGTGGATCCTCCCTGCGTCTGGCCTGCTCGGCCGGGGGCAAGCTCAGTCCAGGCGGGCGTTCCCTTTCCCCTGCTCGCGAGAATTTGCATCTTTCTGTGATGGCAGACACACCTCACCACAGTTTATCCCGGTCCACCGAGGACTACCTCAAGGCGATCTACTCGCTTACTGAGCGCACCGCGGCTGCCTCGACGAGCGCGCTGGCGGAGGCACTTGGGATCCAACCGGCATCGGTTACCGGGATGGTGAAGAAGCTGGCCGAATCCGGTCTGCTCGAGCACGCGCCGTACCGCGGCGTCCGCCTGACCCCCGAGGGAGGTCGCCAGGCCCTCCGCATCATCCGCCGGCATCGGGTTCTCGAGACGTATCTCGTCAAACGCCTCGACTATTCCTGGGATGACGTGCACGAAGAGGCGGAGCGGCTCGAGCACGCTGCCTCCGACGACCTCATCAACCAGATGGCTCGCGCTCTGGATCACCCCACCCACGACCCACACGGCGCACCCATCCCGAGCAGCTCGGGAGAGATCGCAGAGGTCGCATTCAAGACACTCGCAGAGGTCGATACAGGCCTCGAGGTGGAGATCCGCTCGGTTCGTGACGAAGACCCTGAGGAGCTTCGACAGATGGAGATGCTCGGTCTCATACCAGGAACCCGGGTGACCGTACTTCGGCGGACCACAACAGAGGGGCTCACCCTCAGCCGTGACACCCCCGACGGGAGAGACGAAGTGGTCGCCGAAAATCTCGCCCGCCGCATCTTCGTAGCCGCGGTCAGAAAATGAAACGACCGATCTTCGTGGGCGTCGCCGGCGGAAGCGGAAGCGGCAAGACCACCGTCGTGCGTGCCCTCGTCCAGGAGGTTTCCTCGGATTCAGTGAGCGTTGTCCACCACGACGCGTACTATCGGGAATTCTCCAACCTCCCGCTCAGGGACCGGGAGAAGATCAACTTCGACCACCCGGACTCCCTCGAAACCGAGCTCCTCGTGCAGCATCTCAGAGAGCTCGCAGCAGGGGAAACCGTCGAGGTACCCACCTACGACTTCACGACCCACACGAGGGCCGAGGCGACGCGTTCGGTGACCCCCAGCAAGGTGATTATCGTCGACGGCATTCTCGTACTCGCCGACCAGGCGCTTCGCGAGCGTCTCGACATCAAGGTGTATGTCGACACCGACGCCGACATCCGTTTCATCCGCCGTCTGGAGCGGGACCTCCTTGAACGGGAGCGTACGATGGAGTCGGTGATCGAGCAGTACACGACCACGGTACGGCCGATGCACCTTGAGTTCGTGGAGCCGGCCAAGCGTTACGCCGACATCATCATTCCGAAGGGTGGCCACAATCGGGTGGGTGTAGACATGCTCGTCACCAAGCTGCGCCAGATACTCGCTCAGGACTGAGGTCGCCTAAGGCGTGATGATCGCCTTGGTCACACGCAGCGCAGCGACATCCGCCAACGCCTGATCCGCCTGCTCGAGGGTATAGCGCCCCCCGATCACCTCCGCGAACGGCAGCGCCTCGCGATGACGCGCCAGCGTGCGCAGCGCCCGCACGAGATGGTGGAACTCGGTTCCCCACTGCCCCATCAGATTCACATGCTTGCGGTTGAAGTCGAGGTGCGGGTTCAGCTCGACGCTCCCTGCGTCGGTGTAGTGGCCCGCCACGACGTACGTCCCCCCATCGCGGAGGAGCGCGAGGCCCTCGGGTAGGGCGGCTGGGTTCCCCGAGGCCTCGAGCACCACATCCACGCCCCGACCCTGGGTAGCCTCCATGATCGCGGAGGCGCGAGCGCCCTCGTCCATCTGGGTCAGATCGAGAGCGGTGTCCACGCCCATCGCCTTTCCGAGCGCCAGTCGAGCCGGTGGGGCACCAATCATGAAGATCTGTCCTGCCCCCCGCAGGTGCGCGAAGGCGGCTGCAGCCAGCCCCACCGGGCCCGCACCCTGGACCAGCACCGCATCCCCCATCGCGAGCCCCGAGCGCTCCACCGCGCCGAATCCGGTGAAGAGCCCACATCCCCCGCCTATGACGTCATCCGCATTCAGCCCCTCGGGGAGCTTGAGGATTCGTACGCCGGGGGGAAGGTAGATGCGCTCGGCCCATCCACCCATCGGCCCGTCGTGCGCGGAATACGTAATGCCGAAGACCTTCCGCTCGGGGCACCGATTGGGCTGCCGTGCGACAAGGCAGTGGTAGCAGGCGTTGCAGATCTCGTGGACGTCGAGGAAGGTGACGACGTCGCCGGGAGCGAGTGGCACCCCGACCGCATCCACCGACACACCCGAAGCCTCGAGGATGCGCCCCACGCTCACGTGCCCAGGGATGATGGGGTACGGGACCCCTGCTAGCCGTCCGTGATGAAGGTGGACGTCGGTACCGCACACCTCGCTGGCGATAGTCTCGAGGAGGACGCCGCCCCGTTCCACAGTGGGGTCGGCGATCTCCCAGATTTCGATCGGAGCCTCGGGGGCCGTCATGACTGCGGCACGAATTGGCATACTCACCCTCGTTCGGGATGTTCGTTGGTCTCGACTCGGCAAGCAGGCCAGGTTACCCTCCCGGCCCTGCCCGACATCCTACGTACGGCGTGGGAGAGAAGGAATAACTCACCCTTCGCGGGAAGACGAGATGTCAGACGCTCTACACCACGTCGAGGCACTCCGCCTCGCGAGGCTACCCACTCCGCTCGTGCACGTACCTCACCTGGCTGCGGCTGCGGGTATCAGCGGCTTGTACGTGAAGATGGACGGCGAGACCGGATTCGGGCTGGGTGGCAACAAGGTCCGCAAGCTGGAGTACGAGCTCGGCCCGCCTCGGCTCAAGGGCGTCACGCACCTGATCACCACGGGCGGCCCGCAGTCGAATCATGCCCGCGTCACCGCCGCCGCCGCGGCCCACCTGGGGCTCGACTGCACCCTCGTGATCAACGGAGCCGAGCCGGAACCGCCGTCGGGGAACGCATGGCTGCACCGCCTCTTCGGCGCGACCATCCACAATGTCTCGGACCGTAGCGAGCGTGACGACGCTATGGCGCATATCGCCGAGGAGGTGCGCGCCGCGGGTGGTCGTGCCCTCGTGATCCCGCTCGGGGCTTCAACCCCGCTCGGTGCGCTGGGATACGTGGACGCTGCGGTCGAGGTCCTCAAGCAGTTGGACACCCTCGACGACGGCGCGCAGGAGACCTGGGTCTTCATTGCCACCTCGTCGTGCGGGACCCTCGCCGGGCTCGTGCTTGGGCTGAGCGCGCTTGGGCGCAGCGATGTGCGTGTGGTCGCGGTGAGCGCCGACGCTACCGTGGCCGAGATCGAGGCAAGGACCGAGAGCCTGGCCTGCGCCGCGAACGAACTTCTGCTCCGGCCCTCTTCGCAGCCGATTGATCCGTTCACCGCGACTGCGGACTACATCGGCGCAGGATACGGGATTCCGACCCCAGGTTCACGCGCGGCCACCGCCCTCTTCGCCGAACGCGCCGGCATCCTGCTCGGCCCAACGTACACGGCGAAGGCCGCGCACGGGATGCTCGACTGGGCCGAACACGGCCTCATTCCATCGGAGGTGCGCACGGTGTTCTGGCACACCGGGGGGTACCCAGCGGCTTTTGCAATAAACAGGACAGGGAACGGCGTAGCCGCCACACCGTCCTTATCCAGCCAGGGAGAGTGCACATGCCCAGAGTAGCCCGACTCGGACTTTTGCTGCCCATGGCGTTGGCCGTAGCCTGCGGTGGGGAAGGCATGCCGGCCGATTTCACTGCGGTGGACAGCGCCGGCGTGACAATCGCGGTGTCAGCGAGGCCGGCCTGGAGCATCGATCCCGCCAAGGCCTGGCGCATCGCTCCTGCTCCCGTCTTGGACCTCACAACCTCGGGCACGGGGCCAGAGCACGAGTTCTTCCGAGTCACCGACGCGACCCGCTTGGATGACGGACGGATCGTCGTCGCAAACAGCGGCACTAGCGAGCTGCGGATGTTCTCGGCCGAGGGGCTTCCGGTAGCCACCGTCGGGCGAGAGGGTGACGGTCCGGGAGAGTACAAACAGATCATGAGCGTCGACCGGATTGGCGACGACTCGCTCATCGTCCACTCATGGCCGACGCGGGTGAGCGTACTGGACCCCGACCTCGGGTTCGTTCGCTCCTTTGCGCTCCGGAGCTATGCGCTTGGTGTCCATCCTCTGGAACAAGGCTTCCTCCTCGCCACGCTCATATTCCCCTCGTTACTCGAGTACGAAGGCGTCGAGCGCGTGATCCGCGCGCCTGCGCCGTTGGTTCGCATGACGATGGCAGGCCAGGTCGTCGACACCGTTGCGACCGCTTCGGGTGGCGAGGAGTTGATGACGGAGCACAGTAGCGCACGGGTCCTCTTCGGCAAGGAGATCTCGGTTGCAGTCGGCGCAGGCTCAATCGTCACGGGAGACGCGGAGCGAATGGAGTTTGCGGTGCTCTCGCCCGACGGAGTCCCAACTCTGATCGTGAGGGTGCCCGAGTACCCCCTCTCGCTTTCCAGCGACGAGGTCGAGGCCGAGAAGGCCGGTCTCCTGGGGCCGAATCCCAGCGTACAAAGGCTGGATGGGGTGAGAAAGATGCCGATTCCAGACACCAAGCCCGCCTACACAGCTCTCGTCGTCGACGCCGAGGGGTATTTCTGGGCAGGGGCGTTTCACGGATTCGCCGCGCGTGGCCAACAGCCGCGCAGCTGGGAGATCTTCGACAGGTCGGGGCCGACTACATCCTGGGAGTCGCAGCAGACACACTGGGAGTCGAGCACGTGCAGGTGCTGGGTTTGACGCGTCAGCCCTGACGCATAGGCAAAAAAAGAGGTCCGGCAGGTGTCTCACCCTACCGGACCTCGAAGCCGGAATCGCCCTTTGACCCCTCACGCGCCCCACCACGCACATCCAACCCACACAAAGGCCCCGACTTTCCCTCTTACCTACGAGTTTGACAGGCGGAGGTTTCAGAAGGTTGCATTGGGGGATTCGCGGGAGGGGCTGTTCATACCATCTCGACCACGGTGTGCCCCGCGTCTTCGAGCTCGCGGATGATCTCGGCCACATGCGCTCGGCCTCGTGTCTCGACGTTCATCACGATGGCGACGTCGCCCACCGTGATGTCCGCAAAAGCCCTCAGGTGGGCGATCTCGATGACGTTTCCCCCTGCGGCGCCCACGATGCGGGTCAGGCCGGCCAGCGTCCGGGGTCGGTCCCTCACCGTCACCTTGAGCCGCGCGATGCGGCCATCCACGACGAGTCCGCGATCGATAACGCGCGAGATTCGGCTGACGTCGATGTTTCCACCGCAGAGTATCGGCACCACGACATCGTCTTCACAGACCTCAACCCGCCCACTGACGAGCGCGGCAAGCGGCGTCGCGCCCGCACCCTCGACCACGGTTCTTTCGCGCTCGAGCAAGAGGAGGATTGCGCTCGCGATCTCTGACTCCTCCACCAGGACGATGTCGTCCACGAGGTCGCGCACGTAGGGAAAGGTCAGGTCGCCGATGCGCTTCACCGCAATGCCGTCGGCGATGGTCTCGGCACTCTCGATGCTCACGACACGTCCGGCATCGATCGACACCTTGGCCGAAGCCGCCCGAGCAGCCTCCACGCCGATCAGACGGACCTCCGGACGCAGCGCCTTGAGGACCACGCCGATCCCCGAGATCAGGCCGCCTCCCCCGATCGGCACGACCACATGCGTGACGTTGGGAACCTGCTCGAGAATCTCCAGCGCCACGCTCCCCTGCCCCGCGATGATGGCCGTGTCGTTGTACGGATGGACCATCACGCGGCCCTCCGCCTCGAGCCGCTGTGCTTCTTCGAGCGACTCGGTGAGGGTAACGCCCTTCTGGATCACTTCGGCCCCGTGAGCACGCGTGCGGGCGACCTTGATGAGGGGCGTGCTCTCGGGCATGACAACGACGGCGGGCACACCGAGTCGGTTCGCGTGGAAGGCGACCGCCTGCGCGTGATTTCCAGCGGAGGCGGTTACAATGCCGCGCTCGCGCTCGGCTTCGGAGAGTCCGAGGATTTTGTTCAGCGCGCCGCGATCCTTGAAGGACCCCGTTCGCTGCCGGTTCTCGAACTTCATCCAAAGCTCGGCGGACACGAGATCCTCGAAGGCGAAGGAACGGTCGCAGGGCGTTTCGACGATCCCGGAGGCAATCCGCTCACGGGCGGCCTCGATGTCGGCGAGCGTTACGGCTGTGGGGTTCATTGGGTCACGGAAGGCGGTAGACGGCGACTCGAAGGGGCGGGGCGACGGTGGTCACGAAGTGCAGCTTATTCTCACCCTCGATCACCACATTCGTCTGCTTGCCGCGGGTCTTTGGGTAATCCACACCCTGCGTACTCTCGATGAAGACTACCTGGGCCTCCTGGAGACCTCCCTCGATGGTTCTGAGCTGCTCTTCGAGGTCGGCAAGCGCAATGGCCTCCACCTCGTCCTGCACATACCCCTCGGCCTCGGCCTCGAGCGCGAACTCGGCAATGCGTTCGGCCCCAGCCTCGAACTCCTCGAATGGAATCGAATACGCCTGGTCCCGACGAAACCCGATCTCGGTCAGCGCCTTCGAATCGAAGTTCAACTCCACACTCTG
>JAZDDA010000136.1:0-30241 GCA_036679625.1 Gemmatimonadota bacterium
ACTAGCGATTCCCTGGCTGCCTATCGGCCTCCAGGCCTTCAAGTAGATCCAGAAGCCCACTTGCCTCCCACGATCGGTTTCGCTTGGAGTCGGAAAGTGGGATGAGCACCCCACACTCCGAGAGCTGCTTTACGGCCTGATGGATCGCCGCTTTGGCGCGACCCGTCGCGGCCGCCGCAACCGGCGCCGTAAGAACAGGGTGCGCGGGAAGAATGTCGATCACTGCCCAGGCCGCAGCGTCGGCCCTCGGCGCGGCGGCCTCCGCCAGGTAGCGGCGCCACTCCTCCATCTGAAGGGTCACCGCGTCGAGGTACCCGGTGGCGAGTCCAGCCGCCCGCGCGGCGGCGACCGCGAACTGCTCGATCCATTCCGCAACCTCACCAGCCCGGAATTTGGTGAGGCCTTGGATATATAGCTTTCGATTGGCGGCCAGGACCACACTGATAGGCGGAACGTACTGGGTCGCGATGCCGCGCCGACGGAGCACCACATGAATGAGTGCTCGTCCAGTTCGTCCATTCCCATCGTCAAACGGATGGATCGTCTCAAACTGCGCGTGAACCAAGGCGGCCTGAACGAGCGGAGGGAGGGAGTCGTCCGCAGTAGCTGCACATAGATCACCGAGCAGGACATCCACCTGCTTGGGTGGAGGTGGGACGAAATCGGCGCCGCACGGGTTGTAGTCGTTCCCTCCGATCCAGTTCTGACCGGTGCGCACGAGGCCACCGGTCTGGGAGTACGGGGTGTTCCTCATCAACGTTCGGTGAATCGAGACGAGGTGCTTGATTTCGAGCCGCTCAGTGGTCGCTGCGTCGTCTACCGCGACCTGCATCGCATCGATGTTCCCGAGGACCTCGAGAACCGTCGGCGAAGCCCTTCCTCCGGTCTCAAGTCTCGATTCGGCCCGGGCGAGCTGGCGTATTCCTACCTGCAACCCCTCGATCTTGGATGACGCGATGGACTCGGTGCGAAGGAGCAACCGGGCCAGGGGAGCCAGGGCGGGGCGAGCACCCGTGTTGAGCTCCATGATTGCCTTCTCGGCATCGGAGACGATACCCGCGATTCGCGAAGGCAATGCGAACTCGAACCCAGTCAACGTATCTGGGACAAACGCCCTGTATTTGCAGACTTTCCTGTACCTCGGCGGAGCGTAGAGGGTTGGATCTGACTTCCAGACCTTCTCGACGAATGTTCCGCGCATCCTGAACGACCGTTTCATCTTGGTTCGGTTTATCACGTAACCTGAACTAAGATGCCACTTCGGTTCGGGATAGCAAGCATTGCTTCGAGGTGCCAACCCGAGAGGCGCCGCCCAGATTGAGCTGCGAATCGCTGACGCGATTCTCGCTCGTCTCGCGGGATAACAGCGGGGTCTTCGAAACCAGGTGGGCCGCTCGGCTCGAACCGGGGATAAAGGCTTTGCAGTTATCGGCGCAATTCTCTAGAATGACTGCAAATCTCTGCGAACCTTAACCTTTTTCCCGAGTCGGGCATAAATCTGACTGGCAAGTTCTACATAACTTTGCATTCCTTCGCAGCAAAACCTTCCCAGAAACCTTCCGTGACCCGGCACCAAACGCTCGGCGTCATCAACGTCCCGGTGCTCTGGAAGCCGAAGTAGGGGCTCCTCGAGCTCGCGACGGGTGAGTTCGAAATCTTCTGGCAACGCGTAGTAGCCCATCGGAACCTCCCGAGAATAGAAAACGGCCTCCCGAGGTAGGGAGGCCGTTCGGGCTTCTACATAGCTAGACGGGACAGCTAGACGAAGGCGCAGTCTCTTTCGTCGGCCGATGTCTCATTGAGAATATTTAGCGGAGACACGGCGAAGGTATTGATTACAGGGTTGATCAAGACATCAGGTTCGGGAATCGGCATTCCACGCTTTGCCCGGTCCTCGAATAAATGGCGACGGACCTGATCCAGCCGGGTCAGTGCCCCAGTCGGGGAAGAAGCTTGGGCAAGGCATCGGGGAAGCTGAACCAACCAAGCCACAAAAGCGGTTTCGCCGGTGGGAAGCTCCTTACGCTCGAGCTTCGTCTCGTAGTAGCCGTCTAGATACTCCTGAAGCGGCCTAGTCATGGTTTCCACCTCTTTCATGTACTTCGATCCTACGTCTGAGTTCGTCAACAAGTTCCACCGCAGTTGTCACAATGAGAACATCGACTGGCTTTGCGAAGGGGACAGTCATGTAGAGGTCCCAACTCTCTTCCTCCATGTATACAAGGTTCCACCCCCAATCGTAAAGTGTTGAAACGAACCCCCACATCTCCAAAAAGTCCTTTACGTCCACCCCGTCCCGGCTCTCAGGGTCAGCCCTCATGCCAGCGAGGACCCTCTCCGCCATCGACTCAATCACACTCAAGTCTTGATCAGCTGGAGTGGAATTTCCCCTGCGATCTCATCCTCGACATAGACCCGCACGATATATGTGCCTGGGTCTTTGAACTCCACCCCCACAAGGTTCAGCGTTTGGTTTGTCATCCCCGATTGACCGGGCTGCATCGTCGGGATCGGGATCTTGGCGGCAAAGTCAAGGAACGTGGCACCGTTTGGTGCCTCGAATTGAACCCGGATCGCACGCTCTTTTTCAGAGTCGGCGAAATCACACGAGAACCTGAGAACCAGAGACATCTGCACGTGTGTGGTGGGGAAGTCCTTTGCTCCTATCGTATCAAAAATCCCGAGCACATTGAGTTTGCCGCCCTGGACCTCGTTCACGAAATCGGCAAGGGCAATGAAGGTCAGTTTCACTATATCTGCTCTCCTCTACGGGGGATACTTTCTGCCCCTAGTTTACTACAACTCCCTACTAAAGGCAGACCGTGTTCGGGAGGGACACCGCAAGGAACTCGCGAGCAGTATATCCCCCGCCCCGCACGGGCCGAACGCGCGCATCAAGAGCGCTCAGGTCTTTTGAGGCCGCGCCGTCACCTTCCATGGCGGTAGGATGCGGCCGAGAAATCTCGAGACTTAACTGGGCTTTCCGAGATACCGTTTCATCGATTCCTGGATGTCAGTAACCGCTGCCTGCACCTTCATCCCGAATTCATCCTCCCCGGTCTGAGGAGTCGTGGAGATGGCGATTCTTCGGTTCAATGCGTGCTCTTTCACTAAGGCACGCCGGGTAGCACGATCCTTCTTATCTTCCTCGGCCTTGGCCTCGATCCGGTAGTCTTCTACGTGCTGCTGCGAAGCCTTTGCGAGTTCACTGCAGAGGCTGCGCAAGTTGGCGATTGAGTCTCGGATCTCTTCGTTCCATAGCACCTCGGCTTCTATCCCCACTACAGCGAGATCGTTGTAGTGGTCCTGGAGGCGCCGAATACGTGCATACATTGCTACGCCATATCCTAACGGCGTTTGAACCATCTTCACGTCGCCTTCCCCCGTCTCCATCACCGCGATAAATTTCTCTTGCCCCGTCATGTGCGCAGCTCTAACGGCGGCCACTTCGTCGCGAATGTGGAAAGTTGTCCGTAAGACCCGGCGAGCCAGATCGTACTCGGCATGCCCCTCTAGCTGGCGTCTCCATGTCCTGAGGCCGAGCCATGCGATCAAGAGTCCGATCGCCGCGAGCACCGCGGGGACAGCCTCCAAAGCTACCGAGGCCGCGCTTTTCAACAATTCCATCCTGTCCTCTCATTGGGTCTAATTGCCTCACTCGAACCGTGCAGCGTCGTGCGTTTCGCTCGCGGCCTTCTCGCCTAGTCGCCGAAGTCAGGCATCGCGCGATGGCCGCTTTCTCAGGTTTCCAAGGCGTTCAAAAGCGTTTCGGCGACTACACCCATGCTCTCGATGGCGACCCGCGCCTGGGCCTCGGTGATTTCGGGTAGGAATGGTCTCCCGTGTCCCGTCCCCTCCTTGTTTCGCAACATGTTAACCCCACAGGCGAGTTCGTAGAGCGCTGCCTCCACTCTCTTGTGCGCCTTCTCTCCCGGAGTCCACTCGTGCGACAGCCCTACCGCTACAAACGCCTGCCCGAGCAAGCTAGGAAAATTCGTTGTTGCCGCCGCCTGTCCGAAACGCTCAACCAAGACATGCTTTGCAGTGGCTTCGACTAGGTCTTTACCAGTCCCAGTAACAAGAGCGGCATCGTCTGCTCCCCGCTTCGCCCGCTTCACGTAGTTCCTGAGCGCCCGGGTCAACTCCCGGCCGGAGAGCTCGTCCAGTACGAGCTTCGCCAGGGTGCCATCGTTTGCGAGATCAAAGCTCTCCTCTCGGAAGACCGCCCGTGCATCCTTGACCGCTTCATCACCCACATAATTTGCCGAGTCCGCGCGAAAGCCCCCCACCGCCCGGATCATTGATACAAGTAAGTGTACAAGGCGCTCCCCCGCCTCCGGCTTATTCTCAATCGTCCAGCTAAGGACGCCGCGCACCCGCTTCGCCTTCCCGACCGGATTTCCGTCTCGGTTGGGATCGCCTTCAAGTGCCCCAGCGCGACCAAACTCATGCGTTAATTCCGAGTGCGTCGGCTGACGAAACGCTTCCTCCTGGGAATCATCAACTAGGCGAGCCATTGCCGTGATCACGGCGTCGGACAATGGCCCTACTCGCGTTTCAGTCGCCATCGATAGTTTCTCCTTGCCGCGGAATCTCGTTGCCGCGACGAATCTAGCACGGTAAGGACGGCGGTGTCGGTAGCCTGCGGTAGCTAATAGCCATATGGGGGGGCCTCCTGGGAGCTACCGCAAGAGGCGCTTGGACCTCATCGGGAACCCCTGACCACCACTCATCCCGGTGGAGAGCATGCCCTCAATGTCCAGCCAATCCAGCTCGCCGCCGGCCCAACAGTCTGGCGAAGACTCGACCCGTGTGGGTATTCTGTGCGTGGAAGCGTTCGAAACTTTACGCGCGAACCCTGCCGAAGGTGTCGAATAAGATTAGTTGAAGCGCATTCCTCCATGATCGGAACGAGATGTCATCTAGCGTTAGGCAAGTGGGCGCGGCTCGGATGGAGAGGGTGCAGCGTCGATGCCTAGTTGCCTGCACCTTGATCCTCGCTGTGGGGTGTACCGAGGTTGGCGAGCCGGTGCCGCCTTCGACCGCCGTGTCCTTCGACACAACCTCGAGTGGTGTCTTGGTGGCTTCGTATCCGTCGGTTCCGGTCGCCCCGTCTTTCTCCGCCGATGTCGATCTTCGGCTCGGCTCGGAGCCGGGTATCGCGTTCGGAGACATCCGCGGTCTCGAGTTCACCTCAGACAGCTTGGTGATCGTGCTCGACCACCAAGCGTCCGAAGTCCGCAGCTTCGACCTGCTCGGGAACGAGCTCGGCCTACTCGCGAAGGAGGGACAAGGGCCCACCGAAATCACCAGCGCCAACGGATTGTGGCTTGATACCCAAGGTGCCTTGTGGATCAACGACCACGGCAACTCGCGCCTGACCCGCATTCACCCAGACGGCGAGGTAACAACCGTCCCATTCTTCGTGCGGGGCTTCAGCTATCTATGGGATGGTGGAGTCACCATCGACGGGCGGGTCTGGTCGCAATGGAGTCACAGCGACCAGCCGTCCGGTCCAAGAGAGCCGGGTGTGGTGTCGGGAACGCTACGCTCCTACTACAAGAGCGTGGATCCGACCACAGGAGAGGTCGACTCGGTCTTCGTTGGAGACGGACCCTTCCGTTCCCTGGTTCTGCCGATGGGTGGCGCACAGGTCCCATTCATCCCACAAAGACTCCAGGCCATCGATCGAACCGATGCGATCTGGACGGCGGTGTCCGACGACTACCGCATCACCCGCCTGACGCTGGCCGGCGACACAACGCTCGTGATCGATGTCGAGGCCGAACGGCCACCGGTGTCAACCGAGGAGCGAAGGAAAGAGATCGCCCGCTTAGAGAAGTTCATGGAAACAGCTGGCCGAATCGACGTGGATTGGGACGATGTGATTCCGGAGTACAAGCCTGTGCTCCAGCATCTGGTGAGCGATGCGGCGGGGAACGTCTGGGTTCAGAGGGAGGGACCCGAGTGGCCTGTTTTGGAGGGATTCTCGCCGCAGGGTGAGTTTCTGGGTCGGGTTAGCCTGACCTACCCGGTCTTTCCGTATTTCCCACCGGTGGTGCGCCACGGCTGGCTCCTTACCGTGCAGACGGACTCGTTTGATGTGCAGTCCGTGGTGGGGTCCCGGTTGCCCCTGCCAAGGAGCCGGTGAGGCATAGAGTGCTACCCCACCGGAGCACCGCAGCGCCACTTATCCCGGTGGAGGAACGGCCGCTCGGCTCGAACCCCAGTTCGACTCCGGGCGTCGGAGAAGGTGCGGAACTACGATCCTGAGAGGCGCCCCCCAGATGGAGCTGCGAATCGCTGAGGCGATTCTCGCTCGTCTCGCGGGAGACCATAGGGATCTTCGAATGCGGGAGGGCCGCTCGGCTCGAACTGGGGATAAAGGCTTTGCAGTTATCAGAGCAATTCTCTAAATGACTGCAAATCTCTGCGAACCTTAACCTTTTTCCCGAGTCGGGCATAAATCTGACTGGCAAGTTCTACATAACTTTGCATTCCTTCGCAGCAAAACCTTCCCAGAAACCTTTTCCCCACTCGGCGCCGTGGGGTTTGTTACCCGTCCCGTGACCCGGCGTGTATTTTCTGGGTTTGGGATCCCGCCGATCAGTGCCAGCAGTCGGGATTGGAAGTGATTGACGATGCGCTGTAGACTGCGAACGCAAACACAGACGAACCCCGGAGGGGCAATGCACCACCCGTTCATGGACATCACTTCTGTATTCGTCGTCGAGTCACTTCCTGAGGCCGAGGACCCTACCGGTAGAAAACTGTTCGAAGGAACCTTACACGCTGCCTGCGAAAGAGAGGGGTTCGTCGGAGAACTTCATCAGGTGCGAACCCGGAACCAGTTCTTCGGCGCATTGAGTCACCTTGCCGATCTCACCGAGAAGTATGGTTTGGCCCCTATCCTTCAACTCGAGACCCACGGCGGGCCAGACGGAGTTGAACTCACAGGTCCGCCAAAGGTAGTTATCCCCTGGGCGGACCTCATACCGGTCCTCACAAGGATAAACATCGCCTCCAAGATGAATTTTCTAGTCGTGGCCGGGATGTGCTATGGCACCCGAATCACCAACGTCCTCAAGCCAATGGACCGCGCACCAGCATTAGGCTTCCTAGGGCGAGATGAGGTGATTTCACCCGAAGAGCTTCTTGATGGGATGCGAGTCTTTTACTCGAAACTGCTTCAGCCACCGTATGATCTTGGAACCGCGATCGATGCACTCAACGCTCTCGGCCCCGCCGGTGGCCCGAGCTTCGAGTTGACATCGGCCCAAAAGTGGTTCTGTCACGTTTTTCGCGCATACGTTGGAACCCTTGATGACCAGGATTACCGCGAGGCACACGTCGCGGACCTCCTCGACAAGGCGCTCACGTATCCCGTGGACGTTAAGGACTCAATGGAGAAGCGCCTGTGGTTCAATGAACGTCTGAACGACGACGAATTCTGGTTCGAATACCACCGCGTGCCGTTCCTGATGCTCGATCAGTTTCCAGAGAACGCAGCACGGTTTTGGCTTGGCTACCGCGAGTGTTTCCCACCCGCTTCTACGCCGCTGTCTGCGGCCCCTGACCTCCCATGAGGTCCACAATGATGTCGATGCACTCGGTGAGTTCAAGATCCGCCTCGAGCCGGCCGTCGCAGCCAGAATCCCTCACGACGAAGTACCTGGTGCCCGGGTAGGGGCCGAGTCCATTCGACCTCCTCCGGCGCAACAGTCTGGCGAGGAGTCGACCCGCGTGGGTATTCTGTGCTCTTGGAAGCGTTGGGCACCTTCCGCGCAATCCTCAAAAGGTATCGAATAAAGGGAGTTGGACAGGCTTCTCTGACCAGAGACGGACCCGCCCATGATCGATAGGAAACTGGTGCTGCTCGCATGCACCCTCGTGCTAGGCTGCCAATCCGAATCCGCTGACCCGGTTGTCGCTGTCCCCCGGACGGTCGCACGAGTGACACTTCAGCTCGGTAGCATCGAAGAAGCAGGTCCTACCCTATTTGGGAGAATCGGCGGCCTCCTCGCTGATCCGGGTAAGCGGATCTTTATCGCAGATTATCAGGCGAGCGAAATTCGCGTCTTCTCGGTGAACGGCGACCATAGTTTCTCGTTCGGTGGAGACGGCTCGGGACCAGGTGAGATACGCGAACCCTGCTGCTTAGCGTGGGGACCGGATGGACGTCTTTGGGTTCGCGATGGTAGCAACCACCGTTACAGCGCCTACCGCATCGATGAACGCGCGGCGGAGTTTGTCGAACAGCGAAAGATGGCACATTCTGACGTCAACTTTTGGGCACCACTCTCCTTCATGAAGGATGGAACCCTGGTCGACGTGGGTCACCGGGTTAGCGAGACCGGCAACCTCGAGCTCGTGCGCTTCTTCCTTGCTCCGGACGGACGTAAGGTCCAGCCGGAGTTGGTACCCACCCTTGACCCGAGCGAAATCGGACAGTATTCCGTGATGCGAAATACCGAGCGCGGGCAGGACCGATGGTTTATGAACCAACCCTTTGGACCTCGGCAGGTCGTCGCACACGGACCCGAGGGATCTTGGTCGCACGGGGTGAGTTCCGACTATGCCCTGACGCTTATCACGCCGGCAGCAACCATCGAAATCGTGCGGGACCTCGTCGGTCCACAGCTTTCGGCGCGCGAAGAGACTCTGGCCACAGAGCGGCTGGAAGCGCAACTGCAAGTAACCGGTGTCCGTAGGAACGACCTTCCCTTCGGTATCCCGGTCCGAAAGACCCCGATTAGGGAGATTTTCTACGATACCGAAGGTATGTTGTGGGTCGAACGCAACGTGCCCGACGGGCAACCCCGAGTTGCGGACGTTTGGTCGACAACCGGCCAACTCAAGAAAGAAATAGAGTGGCCCAGCGATATCTCTCTAACTCTCCCTGGTTGGGTCGGCTCTAGTTCGGCTCTAGGACTTCGGACCGATTCTCTCGGTGTGCAGTACGTGGTGCGAATTGAGTATTGAAGTCTACCTACCACCATTGAGAAGGACTGGGTCAAGAGGCTGTGCGCCGGCCAGAGCGTCCCAACACCCTGGCGAGGACTCGATCGATGTGGTTATTCTACGCTTGGAAGCGTTCGAAACTTTAGGCGCCAACCCTGCCGAAGGTGTCGAATAAAACGAGTTAGAGGGAATCATCCACCCTAGGAGCCTCAAATGGTTCACTTGCAGAAGCGCCGCCAGCTGACTGTGACGGTCGTCGCAGGGCTCCTCGCGGTTGTCGCGTGCGAGGCAGGCCCAGGCCCCTTCGATCTGGATGAGCTTCCGGATCCGATCCAATCGTTCGCACTGGATCAGGGTCTGAACCCCATCCGTGGGTATTCCGTCGTCCTTAGCCTCCCAGCATCAGACTTCGAACTCTTTTGGTTATCGTGGGGCGAGCCGTTGGACTGCCCATCGGGCTGCTTCTTCGCTAGCACCTTCGCAGTATCTGAGCGCGGTCTAGTCGGTTGGATCTCGGACGGGGTGAACCGCCATTCGTCGGGGTTCTTCCCAAGTGAAGCTTTACCATCCAGCCGCATGTCCGACCCGAACATCTTCGATCTCCTGCCGCCAGACAATCAGCGGGTCCGGTCAGCTCTGAGCGGCTTTGTAGCATGCCAAGATACAGCCCCCGAAGCCGTGTTGGCCCGTATCGCCGATGATCTTCTTGAGTTCGGATCGCCGTTTCTGGTCCAGGTGCTCATCCGGAATCCGACGACCCTGACCAGTAGTGCCATCCTTGGCTCAATCGCGAATCTGGAGGGGCCTCCCTGGGCGTTCGTCGCGGCTTGGGCCCATCGCGCACTATTTCAGCTAGAAGACACCGGACAGGTCACACCTCCCGAGGGGGACTTGGACGCGATGTGCTGGCACCTCCGTAACTGATTCCACTTCGGATCAACTTTGAAGTGCAACCTAAGAGGCGCCGCCCAGATGGAGCTGCGAATCGCTATCGCGATTCTCGCTCGTCTCGCGGGAGTCCATCGGGGTCTTCGAAACCAGGTGGGCCGCTCGGCTCGAACTCCAGTTCGACTCCGGGCGTCGGAGAAAGCTAAGTCACACAAACCTGAGAGGCGCCGCCCAGATTCGAACTGGGGATAAAGGCTTTGCAGGCCTCTGCCTTACCACTTGGCCACGGCGCCAGTAACCGCGCAACAGCACGGCTGTACAAACCTAAGGAAAAGCGGGGACGAGCTCCACCGAGCCCGTCCCCTGTCAGAGCGGGAAACCGGACTCGAACCGGCGACCCCCACCTTGGCAAGGTGGTGCTCTACCAACTGAGCTATTCCCGCAATCTACTGAGGTGCAACACCCACATGCCCGAGTGCTTCGGGCAGCGTGAAAAGTAACGCCTTCACTACATGCATAAACCCCTTGTGGAGAAGTAATCGTGACGAAAGGGCTTCTCCTACCTTTCCAGAGGGACCCGCGACTCTCCATCACTCTACCCTTCACCCGCCAAACCATGGCGTCCATCGGCACCAGCGCTGGACATGGCCCGCAGCGTTTCAAGTTCCCAAGCCTCCTGTTCACGCGTTATGTTCGGGGCGAAATTCGTCCTGCACACCGTTCCACTCGATACAGACGTGGCCTATGACGCGAAAGCTCGTTCGGAGTCTCCCCCGGGTTCTCGTCGCGTTCGCGTTCCCCATCCTCGCCCTTGCGATTCCCTACCAAGGCGGGGCTCAGGAAACGTCGGGTCCTTTGCTGCGAAAGGGGCAGCTTCGCCTGGAGATGCTCCCGAGCTTCTTCAGCGCCAACGAGCGCTTTGGCGAGCGGACGGAAGGTGGAAGTCTGGTGAAGCGAACCGAGCCCCTTGGCTTTGACTTCACCTTCCCCCAAATCGGATCAGCGCAGTTCCCCGAGTTTGCCGACCTCGAATTGGCACTCGGGCAGGCGCTGCCCAGCTCGATGATCCCAAGCGTCGTGCTGGGGTCGTCGGGTGTGATCGTAACGAAGACGGCGGTTCGGGTGCCTATCCGGCTCGACATGGGGGTCCTTCCCTGGCTCACCGTCGGCGGAATGATCCCCTTCAGCAAACAACGCACAGAGATCAGCGCGAGCTTTCGCTCCGACGCCGCGAATGTAGGAGTGAGCCTCCAATCCACCGACCCTGCACTCGTCACGGCGTTTCTCAGCGGCTTTGCCACGTCGTTGGTCCAGCTCCAGGGGGTGGTGACCACCCTCTGTGCCGGAGCGGGCGCTGGCACTCAACCCTGCCTCGACGCGGCTACGCTCTTTAACGATGCGACTGCGTTTTCGGGCGGACTGGGAGCCGCCTTCCTGACCTCGTCCGTCTTTCCCCTGGCATCCTCGACGACGGGCACAGCGCTCCAGAGCCGTCTCGACGGCTTCGTTACCTCCTTCACCGCCCTCGGCGTGGCATCGCTTCCCGTCGGTGTTCCACTCCCATTGGCTCCCGTAGACCAACGCTTCTTCGAAGACCTGGCGAGGAATCCAGCGGGCGGTCCGGCCGGGGTGTCCATCGACGGTTTTACCGGGCCGTGGGAGATGGGTGATGCAGAGATCTTTGCCAACGTTCGCCTCGGCGAATGGCTCGCACCGCGGGACCCCCGCACGGGAGCCCGGCTCGGTCGGGACCTGATGCTCGGGGCGGGCATCCTCGCCCGCCTCCCCACCGGCACCACGAACGCGACGGGAAGCCCCTTCGTGGTCACCTCAGGGGGCGGCCATACCGACATTGAGCTCCGCTTCTTTGGGAACCTTCAGACCTCTGGACGCCTCGGGGTCTTTGCCGACCTCCGCTACGGGCTTCAGGGGAGCACAGACGTTACCGCCCGTGTGACTGCACCCGAGAACGAGCTCCTGCCTGCCGTGCCGAGGGAGGCGCTCTCGTGGCAGCCGGGCAACTACCTCAGTGTGAGGGTGACGCCGCGCATTCAGATGACGCGAGAGGTAGCGCTCGCCTTTGAGCTGAGCCATTGGTCGAAGGGCTCCGATGAGTTTGCCATCCTCGGTGCCACCGGGTCGGACGCAAGCCTGCTCGAGCTCGAGACCGAGGAGTCACGGCAGGACTTTGGGATCGGCGTTGTGTTCTCGACGATCGAACTCTGGAAGCTTGGCGTCGTAGAGCACCCCACCGAATTCCGGTTCCTCTTCCGAACCGCGATCTCAGGGAGCGGAGGCAGAACCCTCAAGGGATCCCGCATTCAGTTTGGGGCGCGGTGGTTCCGGGAGCTCTTCTAAGGGCCGTCAGCCCGCCTTCAGCATCTCCCGAGCATGCTCCCTTGAGGCCGACGAGTCGGGGTCTCCCCCCAGCATGCGGGCGATCTCGCGGACTCGAGCCTCGCCTTCGAGCGCGCCCACCGAGGTAGCCGCGAGGCCCTCTTCTTCGGCCTTCTGAACGAGAAGGTGGTGATCCGCCTTCGAGGCAAGATGAGGAAGGTGGGTGATCACGAAGACCTGATGGTGTTCGGACACGCTTTTGAGGTTGCTCGCAACCTGAGCTGCGACGACTCCCCCGATGCCAGCATCGATCTCGTCGAAGACGAGCGTCGGGACCCGGTCGAGTGCGGCCAGCACCGTCTTGAGCGCCAACATCACGCGAGAGAGCTCCCCGCCCGACGCCACCTTCGAGAGCGGCTTGACCGCAAAGCCCTGATTCAGCGAGACGAGGAACTCGGGGGCCTCGGCCCCAAAGGACTGCACGGCTCGCTGTGCATCGAAGGCAACCTCGAACACCCCGCCCTCGAGGCCGAGCGCTGGGAGGATCTCCTGCACCTGGTCCTGAAGCCGTTCTGCCCCTGCTCTGCGGAGGTCGGTGAGCTCGGCAGCACGCTCCGTGAGTTCGGCCTGGAGGCGTTCAATCTCCTCACGGTAGTTCGCGAGATCGAGGTCACCTCCCTCAAACTCTGCGAGTTCCGCCGTGAGCCGCTCGTCGGTCGCGATCACATCCTCGAGCTCAGGTCCGTACTTTTGCTTGAGCCTGAAGATGAGGTCGAGACGCTCACGAGCGATCTCCAGCCGGGCCGGATCGTGCTCTACGGACTCGGCGTAACTCGACATCCGATTGGCGGTCTCGCCCATGGCGTGGTAGGCCTCATCCAGCGCGGACATCGAATCGGAGAGCGAGGGATCGATATCGGCCAGGCGGCGGAGCATTCCCCTGACATTCGCAATCTGATCTACGACGCCCCGGTCCTCTCCGCCGAGCAGACGGTGGACCTCTCCGGCGTCACGTATGAGATCCCCGGCGTTCTCGAGGCGCCTGACCTCTGCACCCAGCGCCCCGTCTTCTTCCGGCATCAACTCTGCCGCGCTGATTTCCTCAGTCTGAAAGCGGAGGAAGTCGGCCCGACTCTCGAGTTCACGGTGCCGAGCCATCAGGGCCTCTACCCTGCTCTCCAGCTCGGTAAGCGAACCGTGGATCCGTGCGACCTCCATGGCCAGCGGGCGAGCGCCGCAGAACGCATCGAGGATGTCACGCTGGGCCTCTCGGTGAAGCAGCGCCTGGTGCTGATGCTGTCCGTGCAGATCCACAAGCAGGGCGCCCAGGCGCCCGACCATGCCTGCGGTCGCTGCGGAGCCATTCACCCAGGCGCGGTTGCGGCCTTCTGCTGCCACCTCCCTGCGCAAGATGAGCAGGCCCTCCTCGGCATCGAGGCCAAGCTCATCGAGGATTGCAGCCACGTCGTCACGGGCCTGGATGTCGAAGACACCCTCGACCACGGCACGTGCAGCTCCAACGCGCACGACATCTGCGGAGGCCCGCTCGCCCAGAAGCAGAGAGAGCGCCCCCACGATGATCGACTTGCCCGCGCCCGTCTCGCCCGAGAGCACGTTCAGCCCCGAGCCGAGGGTGAGGGAAAGATCGTCGATGACCGCGAGATTGCGGATACGAAGTTCTACGAGCATGGGGCAATGTAGGGAGACGACACGAGCCAGCTCAATGGTACACCGGGCCTAAGCACCGCCTCTGGGGCGCGCTGCCCAATCCAGCTTGCGGGAGATCGTCTCGTAGAAGTTCTGACCCGGGAAGCGAATCAACGGTACGCGAAGCCCGGCCTGCGCGATCTGTACTGAACCACTACCGCCTATGCGCCCCACGACCTGGCCATCGACCGAGAGTACCAGCTCCTCGCTCGCCTCGATGGGTTGAAGGCGCACACGTTGGGTAGCGGGGACGACCAGAGGCCGTACGGCGATCGTGTGTGGGCAGATCGGCGTCACGATCATGCATTCGACCGAGGGGTCGACGATCGGGCCGCCCGCCGAAAGGGAGTACGCGGTCGACCCGGTAGGGGTTGCCACGATAACCCCATCCGCCGAGAAGCTGCCCACCTCCTGCCATTCTCCCCGGACCTCAACGCTCAGCGAGAGCCGGGTAACCCGGGCCTCTCCCCTCTTGTGCACAACGACGTCGTTCCACGCCAAAGAGGGCTCCTCATCCCCCTCGGGACCGGTGACGGTCGCCTCGAGCGCCGAGCGCCAATCCAGATGGTAGTCGCCGGCCAGGACCTGCTCGAGGCGGGCCTCCATCTCTTCCGCAGGAGAGGCGGTAAGAAAACCCAGATGCCCGAGGTTGATGCCGAGCACGGGAATCCCGAGACCCGCAGCGAGCCGACCGGTACGCAGCAGGGTGCCATCCCCGCCCAGCGCAACGATGAAGTCGACGGCGCCCTCCTCCCAGGACAGCGTCTCCGAGCCCAGCTCCGACTCGACAGTTTCGGCGAGCCCTTCCTCGGGCAGAAGCGCGATCCCCCTGGAGCTGGCAAAGCCCTGGAGGCGCTTGAGCGCATCGTGAAGGCGTACACTCGTGTCCGATCCCGTCACCCCGATGCGTCGCACTTCAGGGGCCGCCCCGGGTGAGGACGCTCCGGGTGAGGCCTCGGGCCGCTGGGTCACGCAGTCTCCAGAGCCGAGGTGCCCGACACGCGCCCGCCAACGAGACGCCGCGCGTGCTCCGCGATCCCCTGAGCGTCGAGGTCGATCTCCCGCAGGAGCGCCTCCCTGCCGCCGTGCTCCAGGAATCGATCCGGAATGCCCAGCGTCTCAACGTGAATGGGACTCGCGGTCTCCATCTCGGCGATCTCCCGCGCCATGAACGCACCGAACCCGTTCAGTACGGCACCCTCTTCGACGGTGAGAACTGTAGAGGTCTCTGTAAGCACCCTGGCGAGGGTCTCCCTGTCGTAGGGCTTGAGGAACCGGCAGTTCACGACGCTGGCATCGATTCCCTCCGCGGCCAGGCGCTGAGCGGCCGCAAGGGCCTCACCCACCATCGTGCCCACCGCGAGGATCGCGAGATCGGTACCGCGGCGCAGTACCTCCCATGTGCCGTATTCCACATCGGGCACATCAGCCAACGGCGGAACCTCGGCAGGTACAGCGTCACGCGGCCAGCGGATCGAGTACGGCCCGTCGTGCTCAACGCTGTTCTTGAGGAGCGCGAGCATCTCCACCCCATCCTTGGGGGCAGTCACCGTCATGCGGGGGGTCATCAACATGTAGCTGATGTCCAGGATGCCGTGGTGCGTAGGGCCGTCGGGGCCCGCGATTCCTGCGCGATCCATGCAGAACACGACCGGCAGATTCTGGAGCGCAACGTCGTGCACGATGTTGTCGAAGCCACGCTGCAGGAAGGTGGAGTAGATGCAGACGATGGGTCGCACACCCTCTACCGTCGCCATCCCAGCGGCCGACGTCACTGCGTGGCCCTCGGCAATCCCAACATCGATAAAGCGATCAGGGAAGGCCTCGTCGAACATGTCCGTCGATGTGCCATCGGGCATCCCGGCGGTGATCACGAACACCCGCGGGTCCTGCTTCCCCAACTCACAGAGTCCCCGCCCGAACACCTTCTGGTAGCGCGGAAGCCCCGAGCTCCCCTTCTTGGCGGCCCCCGTGATTTTGTCGAAGGGGGATGCCGCATGCCACTTGTAGGCGTCCTCCTCGGCCAGGTGAAATCCCTTTCCCTTCTGCGTAATCATGTGGACCAGGATGGGCCCACCGAGCTTCTTGACGTTGGCCAGGGTGTCGACCACCGCGTCGATGTCGTGTCCGTCCACCGGACCGATATAGCGGAAACCCAACTCCTCGAAGATCATCCCGGGCACGAAGAGGTTCTTTACGCTCTCCTCAGCGCGACCCGCGATCTTCTGCATGGTTGCGCGAATGCTGGTCGGTGCCCTGGCCAGGAGCTCCTTCACCTCGTCCCGCACCCGGTTGTACACCGGATTGGTCATCATTCCGGTCAGGTACTTGTTCATCGCACCCACATTCGGTGCGATCGACATGTCGTTGTCGTTGAGGATCACGATGAGGTCGCGGTCCGTATGGCCCGCGTTGTTCAACGCCTCGTAGGCGAGCCCGCAGCCCATCGCACCGTCACCGATAACCGCGACCACCTTGAAGTCGTCGCCCACGTGATCCCGCCCGATGGCCGTACCAAGAGCGGCGGAGATGGAGGTAGCAGCGTGTCCGGCGCCGAAGTGATCGTACTCCGACTCCCACCGTGCCAGGAAGGGCGCCAGGCCGTCCTTCTGACGGATCGTCGGGAGCCGCTCGTTGCGGCCGGTAAGGATCTTGTGGATGTACGCCTGGTGGCCGGTGTCCCAGACAACCTTGTCGCGGGGCGTGTCGAAAACGTAGTGGATGCCCACCGTAAGCTCGACCACACCCAGGCTCGCGCCAAAGTGACCGCCGATCTTGGAAACGACATCGATGTGGCGATCACGCACCTCACCGGTGACGATGCGCAGGTCTTCCCGCGAAAGATCTCTGAGATTTGCGGGATTATGGATCCGCTCAAGAACCGACACGTCAAAAACTCCCCTGACTAAACGCTGTTCATCTATGCAAGTGAAGATAAACACGAACCGTCGACCCACCTACGGCCACGTGTTCGTCTTCGTGTAGCCCTACGACCCACCAACCGCCGCAGGGTTCACTTTTTTCGCTCGACCACATAGGCGGCGAGCCCTCGGAGCACCTCCGACTCGATCTGTGCAGAGGCGAGTGCATCCAGTGCCTCCGCGACGAGCGCGTGGGCCCGCCGTTCGGCTTCCGGGAGCCCGTGTATGGCCACGTAGGTACTCTTCCCCAGCTCGGCATCGCTCGGGTTCTTCCCCAGCTCGCCCGCGGTGGCCGTGGCATCCAGGATGTCATCCGCAACCTGAAATGCCAACCCAATTGCGTGCCCGTATTCCCGCAACGCGCCGCGCCGCACGCTATCTGCTTCTGCAGCAATCGCGCCAAGCTCGAGTGAGGCGGTGAGGAGTGCCCCCGTCTTTCGGCGGTGAAGGTCGGTGAGCGCCGCTTCGTCGAGCACCGATTCCTCACCCTCCAGATCGAGGACCTGGCCCCCGACCATCCCAGACGCCCCCGCCGCCTGCATCAACACCCTCACGATCTCACGAGCCGCCTCGTCGGGCAGGCCAAGCGCCTGCGCCGCACTCCACGCCCGCAGTCCAGCCGCCGGAATCAGTGCGAGCCCCCCCAGGATCGTGTTGGCTTCGCCGTGCACTCGGTGCGTGGTGGGGTCTCCACGTCGCAGCTCCGCGTCGTCCATACAGGGCAGATCGTCGTGCATCAGCGAGTAGGCATGGATGAGCTCCAGCGAGGCCGCGAGGTCATAGACCGCGTCGTTCGCAACCGACCCCAGAGCTTCGTATGCCGCCACACAGAGCACGGGTCTCAGCCGTTTTCCGCCGGTGAGCACGCCATGCGCTACCGACCCCCGCAACGCCCCGGGAAGATCCGGTGAGACCAGGGCGAGGGCCCGACGGAGTGCTGTGTCGACCTTCTCTGCCTCTGCACCCAGGTATGCGTTCAGATCCAGTGGAGACTGAATGAGGGTCACTCCTCGTCCTGAAAGGGCTGAACATCCGATTCGCCCACCAGCTCCTCCACCTTCAACTCAGCTTGCCCGAGGACCTCCTCGGCTCTTCGCACATGTCCCACCCCCTCCTCGAAGAGGGCGAGCGCGGACTCGAGCTCAAGCTCCTCCTGCTCGAGGGAGCGAATGATCTCGTCCAGGCGTTTGAGTCGTGCCTCGAGGCCCAACTCCTCACGCTCGTGATCCTGTTGAGGGTTGTCTTCCATCACCGGGACTCCTCTATCTCGACAGACTCGGATGTGACCTTACAGGGGACACGTCCGTCCACCACTCTAAGGTTGAACTCGTCACCCTCCGCAAATTCCTGAATGGTCCGCAGGACGTGGCCGCTTGCGTTCACGGGAACGGCGAAGCCCCGTTGAAGGGTGCCCAACGGCGAAAGCGCCTCCATGCGGCCCGCTCTCACCGCGAGGGCCTGCCTCCTTCGGTGAATCACGGTGCCGATGTGGCGCTCGAGGGTCTCCCCCGACGCCCCCACGCGTTGACGGGCCTGCGCGACGCTCCTTTGCATCGCGGCAGTAAGGCGCTCACGGCCCTCGTGAGCACGCCCCTGCTGGCGTACGACAGATCCCCGAAGCGCTCGCGCAAGCCGGGCCGGAAGACCCAGGAGCGCGCCTTCGAGCGTCTCGCGGTCGGGTACCGCCGCCTCGCCCGCAGCCGAGGGCGTGGGAGCCCTGAGGTCAGCCACCAGATCGGAGATCGTGACGTCGACTTCGTGTCCGACGGCCGAAATCACGGGCACCGGACACGCCGCGATCGCGCGGGCCACAGGCTCCTCGTTGAAGGCCCAGAGGTCTTCGATGGAGCCGCCACCGCGCCCCACGATGATGACGTCCGGCAGCCCCGTGGCCGCAAGCGCGGCGATGGCCCGAGCGATCCCCTCCGCAGCGCCCTTGCCCTGCACAGCCGCTCCGCGCAACAGCACCCTCGTCCAGGGGGCTCGCCGCTGGATTACATGCAGGATATCGCGGAACGCCGCCCCTGTAGGTGACGTGACGACCCCTACGCACCCCGGCATCGCCGGGATCGGGCGTTTTCGCTCGGGGGCAAACAGCCCTTCGGAATCGAGCTTCTTGCGGAGCCGCTCAAACGCGAGGCGCCACACGCCCTCGCCGCCCTCGTCATGAAGCGCTCGGACCACGAGCTGGTACTCTCCACGGGCCTCATAGACGGTGAGCGCCCCAAACGCCCTCACGCTCATCCCCTCTTCGGGATCGGCGGGGAGGCGAGCCGCATCGGGCCGAAACATCACGGCGCGCAGCTGAGTGCCTTCATCCTTGAGGGTGAAGTAGCAGTGACCCGACCGAGCCCGCGTCCAGTTGGCGATCTCTCCGGTCACCCAGAGTTGGCCGAGCGCCTCCTCGACCACGCTCTTCACCACCCCGTTGACCTGACTGACCGTCCAGATTCTCGGCTCTGGAGCGGCAGCGACCTCCTCAGCCGGAGGCGGTTCTACCTCCGGCTCAGCGTCTGCAAAGAGATCGAGGGGGCCCTCAGCGTCGGTCACGCGCCGTCGGCGATGTTCACGGCGGCGTCCACCGTGTTCGAGAGAAGCATGGTAATGGTCATCGGCCCCACGCCTCCAGGAACCGGCGAGATAGCCCCGGCTACCTCCTTGACCGCCTCGAAGTCGACGTCTCCCACGATGCGGTACCCACGTTCACGGGTGGAGTCCTCTACCCGGTTGGTCCCCACGTCGATCACCGCGGCGCCCGGCTTCACCATGTCTGCGGTGATCGTCCCGGGACGCCCGATCGCAGCGATGAGGATGTCTGCTGTGCGGGTGACTTCGCCGAGATCTGCGGTTCGACTGTGCGCGACGGTGACCGTGGCGTTTCCTCCCGGAGCCTTACGCAGTAGCAGAGACGCCATCGGCCGCCCCACGATGTTGGATCGCCCCACCACAACCGCGTGCCTGCCCGAAGGATCGTACCCGGAGCGGACGAGCATCTCGATGACGCCGCGGGGTGTGCACGGGGCCAGCACGTTGGGATCTCCGGTCGAGAGCCGACCGACGTTCACGGGATGAAAACCGTCTACATCCTTTGCGGGATCCACCGCAAGCAATACCGCCTGCTCCTCGATGTGGTCCGGGACCGGCAGCTGAACGAGAATGCCGTGGATCACCGGGTCGGCGTTCAAACCCGCGATGATGCCAAGAAGCTCATCCTGGGTCGTCGATCCGGACAGCGTGAACTGCTTGGACTCCAGCCCACACGCCAAGGCGGCTTTGGTCTTCATGCCCACGTACATCTGGCTCGCAGGGTCATCGCCAACGAGGACCGTGGCCAGCCCTGGGACGATCCCCCGTGTGGCCTTCAGCTCTGCGACGCGTTGCCGGATCTCTTCACGGATCTCGGTAGAAAGGTCCTTCCCGGAGATAATCTTCGCTGACAAGGGTTTCCCTCTGATGGTTGCAGGATGGTCGTACTTCATTCAGGTGGTCGGCCAGAAAATAACACGGCAACGGGGGCACCGCGCCCCCGCAGATCAGCGGGCGAAATCCACGGCTCGGGTCTCCCTGATGACCACCACCTTGATCTGGCCTGGATATTGGAGCTCTCCCTCAATACGGCGAGCCACAGCCTCTGAGATCTGGGCAATATCGCTATCGGTTACCTTGTCGGGCTGCACCATGACCCGTAACTCCCGGCCAGCCTGAATGGCAAAGCAGCGCTCGACGCCAGGATGCTCCTTGGCAATCTCCTCGAGCCGTTCCAGACGCTTCACGTACCCGTCGAACATCTCCCGACGTGCTCCAGGACGTGACCCCGAAATGGCATCACCCGCCGAGACCATGAACGTTTCAGCAAAAAAATGGGGCTCCTCGTCGTGGTGCGCTTTAATTGCATTCAACACGATCTCGTGTTCGCCGTGCTTCTTGCAGAGCCGGTACCCCAACTCCACATG
The DNA here is from genome assembly GCA_036679625.1 of Gemmatimonadota bacterium. Lineage (GTDB taxonomy): Bacteria > Gemmatimonadota > Gemmatimonadetes > Longimicrobiales > Gaopeijiaceae > JAZDDA01. The sequence goes on from JAZDDA010000136.1 coordinate 20,768, forward strand.
GGTCCCCTCCTGCTCGTGCGTGAGGCCCTTCCCCACGTCATGCAGAATCCCAGCCCGTTTTGTGACCTGGACGTCGAGCCCCATCTCCCCCGCCATACTCCCGGCGAGGATCGCGACCTCCTTGGAGTGAGCGAGCTGGTTCTGCCCATACGAGGTGCGGAACTTCAGACGCCCAAGGACCCGCACGATCTCGGGATGAACGTTGTGGATGCCCAGTTCGTAGAGGACCTCCTCCGCCGCCACGACCATGGACTCTTCAACCTCGCCCCGGGCCTTCTCGACCGTTTCCTCGATCCGAGCGGGGTGGATACGGCCGTCCTCGACGAGGCGTTCGAGCGCAATCCGCGCCACCTCCCGGCGTACCGGGTCGAACCCAGAGAGCACGACGGCTTCAGGCGTGTCGTCGATGATGACGTCGATGCCGGTGGTCTGTTCGAACGACCGGATGTTTCGGCCTTCCCGGCCAATTATGCGGCCCTTCATCTCATCGGAGGGGAGTTGGACAACCGAGACGGTGAGCTCGGCGGTGTGTTCGGCAGCCATTCGCTGGATCGCGAGGCCGATGATCTTCTTGGCCTCACGGTCCCCGGTTCGCTGGGCCTCTTCCTTGATCTGCCGAAGCGAGTTCGCAGCGTCGGCCCTGGCCTCGTCCGTGAGGCTCTCTACCAGCTGCTTCTTGGCTTCATCCGCCGATAGCCCGGCTACCGACTGCAACTTCTCCTGAACCTCAGCGATGAGCGAGGCAAGTTGAGTATCCTTCTGCTTCGCCTGTTCTTCGCGGCCGGAGACCTCCTCGGCACGGGCCTCCAGCGCCAACTCGCGCTCGGTGAGTTGGTCGGACCTCCGATCGAGGGAATCGCCGCGCTCCTGGACCCGGCGTTCTCCGCGCTCGGTCTCTTCCCGACGGCGCGTCTCTTCTTTTTCCCACGCCTCCTTGAGCTTGGAACCTTCTTCCCTACCCTCGATAACTTGGGCCTTGCGGAGGGTTTCAGCCTCTTCAGTAGCCCGTCCCAGAATTTTTGATGCTTCGTCCTGAGCAACGGCCTCGTCCCGCTTCCTACGGGAATCCTCCATCAGGCCTCGGGCAACGAAACCCCCGACACTCCCAATGAATACCGCAGCCGCCGCCAGTACCCAGACTAGCGGGGATTCCATTTATTTGCTCCAAACCGAACGGCCCATCGACCGTCCGTGGGGTGAGCTTGCATTCCTGACCTGAGAGAATAGAGGAGCCGTTCCGGCACGCGCAAGGCAGAGGATTAGGCGCACCAAAAGCTGGATCTTCTTAGGTTGACCCCCTACCCTCCCTACCATCTTGGCTTCTTTCCTCATCCACCGAATGGATGTGCATGAATGCGTGATGCCCGGTTGAACAGGAAACTTGTCGGTGCCTGGGCCCTCTACGACTTCGCAAATTCGGTGTACCCAGCGGTTATTCAGACGGCCGTGTTCTCTGCGTTCTACACCTCGGTAATCGTCGGGAACGATACCGGCCTTGGCGATCTCTGGTGGGGCCGGGTCGGCTCGGTGTCGGTGTTGTTCGTTGCGCTCACCGCTCCGTTGCTGGGGTCGATCGCCGACATGGCCGGGATTCGCAAGAGGATGATGATCGCCTACACCGGCCTCTGTATCCTCGGAGTCTCGATGTTCACGCTTCTCGAACCAGGAGACGTGCTCCTCGGTTTTATCTTCGCGGTGGTGGCAAACATCGGCTTCGAGGGTGCACTGGTCTTCTATAACGCCTATCTGCCAGAGATCGCTCCCCGAGAGCGTCGGGGTTGGGTCTCAGGGCTCGGATTCGCGGTTGGCTACCTCGGCTCTCTCGTTGGGCTCGTCATCGCCTTTCCGCTCGCCGTCAACGGCAACTTCGATCTGATCTGGCTCTCCGTAGCGGCATTCATCGCCCTCTTCGCACTCCCCAGCTTTCTCACGCTTCCAGAGGGAGAAGCGAAGGCCTCGGTCCGCGAGGCGACGATCGCCGGAATCACCGGGCTCCGACGCATCCTGGGCGAGGTCCTCGCCGACAAGCAGCTCAGCCGGTTCCTGCTGGCATTCTTCTTCTATATCGATGGCGTCATGACCGTGATCCTGTTCTCCGGTCCATTCGCCCAGACAACGCTCGGGTTCGGCGCCCAGGACCTGATCATCCTCTTCGGCGTAGTTCAGATATCTGCGCTGATCGGAGCCCTCGGGTTGGCAAAGCCCACCGACGTACTGGGTCCAAAGCGCGTGATCTCGCTGACGCTCTTGCTGTGGACCATCGTGTCGATCACGGCGTTCTTCGTCACCACGAAGACGGCGTTCTTTGTGGTGGGAGTGATCGCCGGGGTGGGGCTGGGCGCGATTCAGGCGGCGAGCAGGAGCCTCATGTCGAACCTGATCCCCGAGGGGAAGGAGGCCGAGATGTTCGGATTCTACGCCTTCTGCGGGAAGTCCTCTTCCATCCTGGGCCCCTTCATCTTCGGAATGATTTCCGTGAATACCGGGGGGAACCAGCGGCTCGCGATTCTCTCGCTGATCGGGTTCTTCGCAATCGGCCTCGTCCTACTGCAGAGGGTCGAGGACCCCACCCAGAACAAGACGTAGCCTCGAGGGGTGTCGGCGCCAACCGAGGCGTCCAGGCTTGCGGGCGGGCTTACTGCTTCCCGACGGCGATGGTGAGGCGTCCGATAACCGCCTCGGCTCTTGCGATGACATCGGTGTGGGTCTGCTGAAGCCCTTGTCGGGCCTGGAGGAGTTCATCCGTGATCGAGAGAGCCGCGAGGATGGCGGCCTTATGCCCCTCGATCATGCCCAGTTGTCGCTTGATCTCGCCGACCCGCTCGTCGACGTATTCGGCACATTGCTTCGTGTATTCGGGCGCCGCATTCGACCGGATCGTATGTTCTTCGCCCGCGATTCTGACGGTGACCGATTGCTTTTCGCTCATTTCTTCTCCTCCAGGAACCGAAGCTTTGCGAGCATGCGGTCGACAGCCTCCCGACCCTGCTCCAGCCTACCGAGCAGATCTTCGTTCTGCGTTTCGGACGCGGTCAGGCGCTCCCGCATTTCGGATGGTGAATCCTTACCGGTGGCGATGCTGCTCAGGAGGCGGCCCTGGTCCAGGAGTTTCGCATCTGCCTTTTCCACGACCGCGCGCAATCGCTTGATCTCCTTCTCGGCCCCCTTCGCAGCGGCCGTGAGGGCCTCGAGCGCGACCTGAAGGTCCTCCTTGGAGGGATTAGATTCGCTGTTCGACACTGAGGCGCTCCTGAAGGCGTTTGACCACCCGGCTGACCGCTTTGTCAGCCACCTTGTCCGTAAGGGTTCGGTCCTGGGCTTGAAGGCGCAAGCGGTACGCGAGCGAGCGGCATCCTTCTGGGACGCCGTCACCCTCGTAGAGATCGAACATCGTTGCGGACTCGAGGAGACTTCCCGCAGCGTCCAGGATCTCGCTGTGCACCTCGGCCGCGGCCACTCCTGAAGGTACCAGAAGCGCAAGATCGCGCTCTACGGCGGGAAAATTCGGAAGAGGGCGATACGCCACATCGGCCAGCTCCGGGGCCGTCGCAGGGAGCTGAATCTCGAAGACCCACACCGGGCCAGCCCAGGCCGGAGCATCGATACGAGACGAAGGGAGCACTCCCCCCGTTCCGACCACCTCACCTGACGCAGCCCGCGCGACAAGGAGCGTCCCAGCCTCTCGCTCACCCTCATCGGAGCCAATAAGCGTCGCTCCCGGGTAGGCCACCTCCAGTACAGATCCCATGAGGTCCTTTACATCCCACTCATCCCAGTGGGAATCCTCCTGGCTCCAGTGGGGCGGTCGGCTCCGGCCCGTAAGGACGGCGCTGATGTGGAGAGATTCATGGGGAGCCTCTCCCGAACCGGCACTCGCGAACACGGTCCCCACCTCGAACAACCGAATGTCCCTCGCACCCCGTGCGAAGTTGTGCTCGACGTTGCGGGTCAAGCCATGGCCCAGCGCCTCCCTCAGGCGGCTCTCGACCACTGAAACGGGGTTGAGCACCTCGACGCTGCCCTCGGTCTCGGGAGCGAATGACGGATTCTGCGCCTCCAGGAAACCCCGGGCGACCATTAACTCGCGGAGTCTTCGCTCCAATCCGAAGAGTGGGTCATCGGCCACCGTTGACGGGCGTTGGGGGCCCAATGTCTCGGGGAATTCATCGTACCCGTGGGTCCGGGCGAGCTCCTCGATCAGGTCGATCTCGCGGGTGACGTCGTAGCGTCGATACCCGGGAACCTCAACGGTGAGGCTGTCTTCGCCCTGAGGCGCACACCGGAATCCAAGTGGCTCCAGGAGTCCAACGACCTCCGCAACGGTGAACCCAACGCCCAGAACACGCTCGATCCTCGCGCAGCGTAGAGTGATGACCGGGGTCTCCCACGACCCAGGGCAGACATCGAGCACCGAGCCGTCTACGGCCCCTCCCGCCGTCGCGAGGATAACCTCTACGCAGCGCTGGACCACAGCCTCGCGTCCGTCAGGATCAACTCCGCGCTCGAACCGATACGAGGCGTCGGTCGACATACCCAACGCCCGACGTGTGGCACGAATCGACTTGGGCTCGAAGAGGGCACACTCGAGCAGAATGTCGGTCGTGTCTGCGCCAACCTCGGAGTTCGCGCCGCCCATCACACCGGCAATCGCGACCGACCGCTCTCCATCGCAGATCATCAACATGTCAGCGGTAAGTGTACGTTTGACGCCATCGAGCGTCTCGAACGTCTCGCCTGCCCCGGCTCGGCGCACCACGATCGAGCTGTTGGCTAGCAACGCGAGGTCAAAGGCGTGCATCGGGTGCCCCAGCTCGAGAAGCACGTAGTTGGTGGCGTCCACAACATTGTTGATGGGCTGGGATCCGGCCGCCCGCAGGCGTGAGGCCAACCACTCTGGGGACGGGCCGATCTTTACCCCGCGGATTACCGTGCCGAGATACCGTGGGCAGAGCTCCGCATCCACAACCTCAATCGACACCGGACCAATCTGCACGCCACCCTCGCCTCTCTCGAAGCTCAGCGTCAGATCGGGTGCACCAGGGATCGCAGGAACGGCAAGGTCGGCAGCACCGCCCGGTGCGAGCTCGCGTGCAACCCCGATGTGGGACAGGAGATCACCACGGTTCGCGGTCACCTCCACATCCATGCGCACATCGTCCAGCCCCAGCGCCTCGATAAGCGTGGTCCCGGGAGTGAAGTTTCCCTCCAATTGCATGATCCCAGACTGATCCCGGCCTAACGCCAACTCCTTCTCGGAGCATAACATACCATTCGATACCTCACCTCGAATCTTAGCCTTCTTCAGCTTCAATCCTCCGGGGAGGGTGTTCCCGGGCCGAGCGAAGGGGTAGCAGGCACCTTCGTGGATCACCGGCGCCCCACACACCACCTGCACGACTCCGTCGCCACCGTCCACCTCGCACACCGAGAGCCGGTCGGCGTTGGGGTGAGGCCGCACGGACTCTACCCGTCCGACCACGATCTCCTCGAGACCCGCGCCCAGGGACTCCATCCCCTCGACAGGTGCTCCGCGAAGTGCAAGATGCTCGGCCGCTTCATCAGGCGTGCAGCGAATCGTCGGCGCCACCGACTTCAGCCAGGAGAACGAAACGTTCATCGTGCCCCCTCCCCGGCGAATTGGGAGAGAAACCGAATGTCATTCTCGAAGAAGAGGCGGATGTCTGGAATCCCGTACTTCAGCGACGCGATCCGCGCAGGTCCCATCCCAAAGGCAAAACCGGTGTACCGCTCGGAATCGTATCCGACGTTTTCGAGAACATTCGGATCCACCATGCCTGCCCCCATGATCTCGAGCCAATCCGACTCGGCCCGCGTACCATCCCGGTGGGTGATCATGCGCTTCACATCCACCTCTGCTGACGGTTCCGTGAAGGGAAAGAATGAAGGGCGAAACCGAACCTTTGTGCCTGGTCCCCAGAACCTGCGCGCGAATTCAGCGAGCGTGGCCTTGAAATCCACGAAGGTGATGCCCTCGTCTACTACCAACCCCTCGATCTGGAGGAATGCGGGAGTGTGGGAGGCATCGTGGGTGTCGCGGCGGTATACCATTCCAGGTGCGAGAATCCGGATCGGTGGCTCATGCTGCTCCATCGTCCGCACCTGCACCGGAGACGTGTGACTTCGAAGAAGCCCGAAGTCCTTGAGATAGAGCGTGTCCTGCTCGTCAGCGGCCGGATGGTCGAGCGGGGTGTTCAGCGCCACGAAGTTGTACCACTCCGTTTCAGCCTCAGGCCCGCGGGCTCGCGCAAACCCCATTCCCTTGAAGATCTCCCAGATCTCCTCGATTACGGTGTTTACAGGGTGAATGGCGCCTTGCCAGGTGGCCCGTGCCGCGAGCGTAAGGTCGTCTGCCACCTCCGCCGCCGGATTGCTGGCGGCACTCTCCTGACGGAGAAGTAGCGCACTCTGGAGTGCATCCCGCACACGGTTGGCCTCCTGACCCACCGCCGGACGGTCTTCGGAAGAAAGCGCTCCCAACCCTCGGAGGATGAGGGAAATGCGCCCCTCCTTCCGTCCAAGGTAGGCGACCCTCACGCTCTCGAGCGCCTCGGTGTCGCTCGCACCTGAAATGGCCTCGAGCGCCTCGGTCTCCAACGCCTTCAGGGTCTCGATCAGGGAAGTCGTATCGGTCATTAGCCTCTAATCTGTCATGCCAACCGTCGTAAATGCGTCGAAGGGCCCCGTGACGTCACGCCACGAAGCCCCTCGTTTTTCTCAGACGCGCTCCGCAGGGCTACGTGCTCTGATTGAGTCCGGCCTTCGAGCGATCAGCGAGCGCGGCAAACGCCTCTGGGCTGCGAACTGCCAAGTCGGCGAGCGACTTGCGGTCCACCTCGATGCCCGCACACTTGAGTCCATTCATGAACCTCGAATAGGTCAAATCGTTCTGGCGTGCGGCCGCGTTGATACGGGTAATCCATAGCCGCCGGAAGGTGCGTTTCTTGTTCTTCCGATCGCGGTAGGCGTGCTCCCACCCCTTCTCAACTGCGTCCTTGGCCGTACGAAACAGGTTCTTACGGCCCCCAAAATATCCCCGTGCAACCTTGAGGATTTTCTTTTTTCTCTTATTCCTAGCTACTGCACTTGTTACTCGCGGCATAATTCCGCTCCTATTCCCTTACGATCCCGGAAGGAGCCGCCGGGCCCTCTTCTCGTCTGCCTTCGACACCAGAGTCGCCTTCCGGAGACGGCGCTTCCTCTTGGTGCTCTTCTTCGTCAGGATGTGGCTCTTGTTCGCACGCAAGCGCCGGATCTTACCTGTCCCGGTTCGCCGCATGCGCTTCGCCGCACCTCGGTTGGTCTTCATTTTTGGCATCGAACTTCCTCTTCCATCAGCTCCTTATCGGAGCAACTAGACTATCGTCTTCAACGGGGCGAGAACCATCGACATGATGCGCCCCTCGAAGCTCGGATGTGATTCGATTTTTCCCACCTCGGCCAGGTCACTCGTAACTCTCTGGAGAACCTCGCGGCCAAGCTCAGGATGCGTGACCTGACGACCTCGGAACATCATGGTCAGCTTGACCTTGTTCCCCTCCTCCAGAAAACGCCGAGCATGGCGCGTCTTGAACTCGTAGTCGTGATCCTCAATCCCCGGCCGGAACTTGACCTCCTTCATCTGCACGTGGTGCTGTTTCTTCTTTGCGTCACGTGCCGCACGCTGCTGTTCGTACCTGAACTTCCCGAAATCCATGATCTTGACGACAGGAGGACGGGCTTCGGGGGCGACCTCAACGAGGTCCAGTCCCTTTTCTGCCGCTCGCTCACGGGCCTCATCAAGAGAGATGATGCCGATCTGTTCCCCATCGTCGCCGATCAGTCGAATAGGACTGATACGGATCTGCTCGTTGATTCGGGTCCGCTGATCTTTAATGGTCCCTATTTCCTCCGCTATCCACACGCAATGTCGGGAAACCCCGACGCAAACATACAAAAAAACCCGGACTAATCCGGGTCACAAAAGAAACTACGCGTTAGGGCGAACCCCGCCGGTATCCGTTTCTCATGACCCGTAGGCACGTCCATGCCAAAGACACGGGGCCAAAAGGGTGGGGCTGACGGTCTCGCAACCCACTTTTCAAATTTTCGCCTCAGCCTTCAAGACGCAGAAATGTGGCCATGGGAGCCATCTGCGTCAACCCGCACACCAGGGCAACGTTTGGTCCACCTCAGCTCTCGAGCTCGGTGTCGCCAAGCGATCGATCCTGGACCTCCCTCGTGATCGCCGCAATGAACGCTTCCCGCTCGATGATTTCCTGCTTCTTTCCCGCCCCCCGGCGCCGGATCGCGACGGTTCCGGCCTCGGCCTCTCGCTCCCCCACGACCCCCATGTAGGGCACCTTGTGCAGCTCCGCGTCACGGATGCGGGAGTTGAGCGTGTCACGATGAACGAGTGACGCACGCACCCCAGCCGCCGACAAATCGTCCACGAGCTCCTGAGCGCTTTCGGTCCATTGCTCGGAGATCGGCAGAATCCGAACCTGCTCGGGTGCGAGCCACACCGGAAAGGCGCCGGCGTAATGCTCAATGAGGCCACCGACGAACCGCTCCATGGAGCCGACGAGGACTCTGTGAAGCATCACAGGGCGATGTCGGTCGTTGTCTTCGCCCACATACACCATCTCGAAGCGCTCGGGAAGGTTGAAATCCAGTTGGACGGTAGGTCCCTGCCACTCGCGACCAATGGCGTCGATCAGCTTGAAGTCCAGCTTCGGACCGTAGAATGCGCCCCCGCCCTCGTCGATCTTGAAGTCCACACCACGAGCCGAAAGCGTGTCCGCGAGTAGTTTTTCGGCCTCTCTCCACTCCGAGTCGGTCCCCAGGGCCTTCTCTGCGGGTTTGGTGGCGAGTTCAATCGAGTACGGATACCCGAAGGCGGCCAGCATCTCATCTACCAGATCCAGAAGGCGCCCGATCTCATCCCCAACCTGCTCCCAGGTACAGAACACATGGGCGTCGTCCTGAGTGAACCCACGCACGCGGAGCATCCCGTGCAACACGCCGCTGCGCTCGTAGCGGTACACCGTTCCGAACTCGGCCATGCGGATTGGGAGGTCCCGGTAGGAGCGCTGTTGTGACTGATAGATCGCGATGTGGCCGGGGCAGTTCATGGGCTTGGGCCTGTACATGCTCCCCTCCACCTCGATCGACCCGAACATGCTCTCCTTGAAGTTCTCCAGGTGTCCGGAGATCTCGAAGAGACGCTCGCTCATGATGTGCTCGCTCATGATGTGTGGAGTAAAGACGAGCTGATATCCGTGCTTCAGAATCAGCTCTCGTTCAAAATTCTCGATCTCCATCCGGATGATTGCACCGTTGGGATGCCACAGGATGAGGCCGCTTCCCACGCGCGGATCCGTCGAATACAGGTCGAGCTGCTTCCCCAGAACACGGTGATCGCGCTTCTTGGCCTCTTCGAGCCGCGTGAGGTGCTCCTGAAGGTCACCCTTCTTG